>JAUNUQ010000048.1 GCA_030538075.1 Tissierellia bacterium | reverse complement strand
TGAAGCCGGATGAACCTGTAAAGCCGAAGCCTCCGGTGACACCGACCAAGCCGACCACGCCGTCAAAGGTAGTGATCCCAGAGACGGGAGATGTGGAGCTTTACCTGTTTATGGTGAGCGGATTTGCGCTGATCCTATTGGGGGCTTGGATCACCCGGGATGCGCAGGCGAAGTAGGGCAGATTAATTCTTTGCTAGAAGAGCGGACAAATCCTTTATCCCTGAGGATAAATAGAAATTAGCAGAATAATATCTGGGCTAAGGCTCTAAAGAGTAGCCGCCAGGTATTATTTTGCTTTACAAAGGGTATAAATTGATAAATACAGTAGTATAGGACTGGCTCTATGTATTTACTGGAACGAAAATAGATCTGGATCGCACTCAATTCTATTACATATCAGGCAATTCCAGGAGGTTATGATGACGGAAGTGAATCCGAATCAAAAAAAGAAAAGACGAAAAAATAGAAGATGGCCACTGGTGTTGGTTTTTCTGTTGGGACTAGCCATTCTGAGCTATCCCCTGATCAGCCGCTGGTACTATGAGATCGATGCGACTTCGGCAATCCGAGACTTTGATGCCGGAAGAAGCCAGCTTGACTCTGCAGAGGTCGAGGAGAGGTTGAATCTGGCCAGGGCTTATAATGAGGCGATCATCACCACCTCATTGGATGACCCTTACGCAGAGGAACATGCTGCCGGGCTTGCTGAATATGCGCGGATGCTGGAGATCCACGAGAAGATGGGCTATGTGCAGATCCCCAAGATCAATGTGGAGATTCCCATGTACGCGGGAACTTCAGAGGTCGTCCTCCAAAAGGGAGTCGGCCATTTGGAGGGGACCTCTCTGCCTGTTGGGGGAAATAGCACCCATTCCGTGTTGACGGCTCACCGAGGACTTCCCAATGCTCGGCTCTTTTCGGAGCTGGATCAGCTGGAAGTCGGGGATAAGTTCTATATCCACAACCTGGCTGGGACGATGGCCTATCAGGTGGACCAGGTCAAGGTGATTGAGCCCAGTGACTTTTCAGATCTCCTCGTGGTGCCGGGACATGACTATGTGACGTTGCTGACCTGCACCCCCTATATGATCAACTCCCATCGGCTTTTAGTCCGGGGACATCAGGTGGACTATGTAGCAGAGGTGGAGGAGGCATTTATCGCGGAGAATGAAGCCGCCTATTTCTATAAATACGCATTCTTTGCAACCCTAGGAGTGCTGCTATTTGTACTATTTGTTCTATTTGTGGGATGGATAAAAAAGCGCCGAGCCAGTAAAAAGGCAAAGCAGGCGATGGTGAAGCAGGAAGCGGCTTCTCAGGAGACTAAAGTGGATTCCATTGAGCCAGAGAAGGGCGTCAAGGAGGATTAGATGAGAGGTTGGAAACCCAGAACCCGGATGTTGGTCTACGCGGTGGTGTTTTTGTTAGGATTTGTGATCACCATCTATCCCCTTGTCAGCCGCCTGTATTACCGAGTTGAGTCCAAGGGTGAGATTGAGGCTTTTGAACGAGAAAAAGTAGAACTGGTAGATGAAGAGGTTCTCCGCCGAATGGAGCTGGCCAAGGCCTATAATGAGACCTTAGATCCATCCAAGATCGGCGACCCATACACCCGAAAACATCAGGAGGGGATTGCGGAATACGCTCGGATGCTGGAGCTCAGGGAGAAGATTGGCCACGTGGAGATTCCAAAGATCGACGAGGACATCCCCATCTATGCAGGTACGAGTGAGTTCGTGCTGCAAAAGGGCGCCGGGCATTTGGAGGGCACCAGCCTTCCCGTGGGTGGCGAGAGCACCCATGCTGTGATCACTGCCCATCGAGGGCTGCCGACGGCAAAGCTGTTTTCGGATCTGAACAAGCTGGAGGTGGGGGATCGATTCTTTATCCATAATATCCAGGGAGTGCTCGCCTATCAAGTGGACCAGATTTTGACGGTGGGACCGTCGGACTTTGACCCTGTGTTGGTCGTGGACGGATATGACTATGCGACGCTGCTGACCTGTACTCCCTATATGATCAACTCCCATCGGCTCTTAGTGCGAGGGGAACGGATTGACTATGTTCCCGCAGTGCAGGAGCGAGAGATCGCCGTAAACCGGGAAGGGAATTTATACAAGTATTTGTTCTTTGGAACGCTGACGCTACTGGTCCTCCTGCTGTTGACATTGCTCATTCGCAGGGTTCGCAGGAAAAAGAAAGGTCATTCGAGGTGATTTGATGACGAAGGCAGGACGCAGAAAGAATAAGAAGAGAATTGGGCTGGGGATCATCGCCCTCGGCTTGGCCCTTCTCCTATATCCATTGACGTCGATCGTATACCATGATCTCTCCGGGGAGATGCGAAAGGCGCGGTTTCTCGATCGAGAGCGGTCGATTTCGGAAGGGACCATGGAGACGAGGAGGCAGCAGACCCAGTCCTATAATGCGGGGCTGGACGGCAGTGCGGACACCGCTGTGGATCCCTTTGATGTGAAGGGATACACCCCAGCGTCAACCTTGGAGTTCGGCGAGGGGGAGGTGTTTGGATATCTGTCTATTCCTCGAATCGGAGAGGAACTGCCGATCTATATCGGCGCATCAGAGTATCATCTGTCGATTGGAACTGCCCAGGTGGATGGCACAAATATGCCCATAGGTGGAGTGAATACCCGTAGCGTCATCGCAGGACATCGGGGATATGCGACCCAGACGATCTTTCGGGATGTGGATGTGCTGGAGCCGGGAGATCAGATCCTCATCCATGCACTGGGAGAAGAGCTGGAGTACGCCGTCACGGATGCGCAGATCATCGCCCCGTCAGAATACGGAAAGCTCGCCGTCATTCCGGGGCAGGATACCCTGACTCTGCTGACCTGTACCCCCTATATGGTATTTACAGAGAGGCTCTTGGTGAATGCTGTTCGAGTAAATGCGCCTGTATCAACGGCAGAAGAACCCACCAACACTTCGGACGAGACTCCGGCAGCGAAGCCGGACTCCACCGAATCCGTTACGCCAATAGCAGAGGAGCCATCAGCAGATAGGACAGACAGACAGCAAGCAGTGGCCCCCTCCATCCTATGGAAAAAAAGGGGCCTATTCGCCCTGACCATAGTCCTATGGCTAGCCCTCTTCCGAACCCTCTACCGCCTCACCAAATCATTTGGGGACGTTTAATTTTTGATCTACTGTAAGAAATTGGGGAAATTATAACAATTCAATATAGAAATCTCTATAAGACTTTAGAAAATGGAACTCTCATCATGTAGAGCTATCTCTTCATGATGTTAATGGCTATATGAGATAGAATGGGAGTGAAGGAACTTTATCCTGACTGCGCCGAAATGTAGCTAGGATATAGTTCCTGGCTGTTTATAGCAGTGGGTCTGTCCAAGTAAAGGCTAAGTAGACAGTAAAGACGTTTAGGAGCAGACTGAAAATGATCAGCATCCGGTCATAGGTGGAGTCGTAGCTCATCACTCCGGCCACATTGATGGCGAACATAGCGAGGGAGGCGATGATACTGCTCCAGCGGACGACTGGATAATTGAAAAATACGCAAACTATGGCCATTAAGATTGGTACCGTCATCATCAGAGCCGCTAGCACGAACATATTTGCATCCATGGGCTTGCCGTCGATCACAGCTGCGCCCTGGCCTTTTTCATAGGCTCTGAGAATATCTCCTAGTAAGTAGATCAGCATCAGAGCAATCCAGCAGATAGAGAGTTGAATTTTGCGTGGGTCCATGATTATTCCTTTCTTTTTTATAATGGGGAATCCTATTTGATTTACTGATTACAGGACGATATTTCATTATCCTTCCTTTCCTAGTAGGGGCTTTCTTAGGTCTTTTCCTTAAGATCCCACTGCCTTGTTTGATCTATTGTAAATTATATATGATGGAAATGATTCAATGATCACTTCTATGTAAATTCTGTATTTCGCCTATTTTACAACTGCATATTATTAGTTGATGAAATGACAAAGAATTATCGAAGGTTTTCAAGGGATCAAAAATTAAGCGTCCCCAAATGATTCCAGGCATCGGGTGTATAGTTGATCGATCAGATATGCCCCTAGAGGAGCGGTGATCAGGATGGAAAGAACGGCAGCGGTGAGGATGAGTTCGCCACTGGCTAGACCCATGGCCAGGGGGAGTCCTCCGATTGCGGCTTGAACGGTGGCTTTTGGGATATATGCTGCGGCGGTAAAAAGCCGCTCTTTATTATTGAGGGAAGAATGAATTGTGCTGATCCAGACGCCCATCATACGAAAGAGCAGTGCCAATAGGATGAGCAGGATTGCCGCACCGCCAGCTCTTAGAGCATAGGAGATATTCACATTTGCTCCCACTAGCACAAATAGGAGAACCTCAGAAGCCACCCAGAGTTTCGAGAATTTGAGAGAGAGTCTTTTGGCTACGAATTCCCTCTTAGCTCGGATGCTGCCGCCTAGAACCATTACGGCCAATAGTCCAGAAAAACCTACGGGGCCAACGATCGACTGGTCTAGGGTCACCAATAAAAAGGCAATGGACAGTATGATCACCACTTTTATGGTATCCCTCATATGATAGCTGGAGAAGAATTTTGAGAGAAAAAGTCCAGATAGAATTCCACCTGCCATGCCGAGGGCGATAGATGTAGGAATTTTGAGGAACTGCAATGCGTTTATATCACCGGTTTGAAGCAGGGAGGAGACTACGGTAAACAACACGATGACAAAGATATCATCTACTGAAGCCCCAGCCATGATCATCTGGGGTATTGCCTTGTTTGTACCGTAACCATGCTCTGTCAACCGGAGCATCCTAGGAACGACGACCGCTGGAGAGACGGCTGCGAGTACGGTCCCAATCAATACCCCTTCCAATCGAGTCACACCAAAGAGCATAGGGGCGAGGAGGGCTGCACCTAGGATCTCAAAACAAGCTGGGACAAAGCACAGGAGAAGGGCTGGTCGACCGGCTTTTTTTAGTTCTCTTATGTCCAGATTCATCCCTGCTCTGGTGAGGATGATGATCAGAGCGATTTGTCTTAGCTCGGTGGAGATCATTAAAAGAGAGGGATCCAGTAGATTCAAGACATGAGGACCCAAGAGGATCCCAGTGAGGAGCATGCCGATCAGACTGGGCAGGTGGATTCGGACAAAGATTGCCCCAAGGGACATTCCGACGAGAAAAAGCAGAGCTAGGGATAATAGCATAACAACCTCCAGATGTAGTATGGCGGAAATAAAAAAGCTGATTTCTCCACGACAAAATAATCGTAGAAGTCATCAGCATAGCATGCGGTTCTGGGTGACCCCAAGGGAGACATCATTCCCTAATAGTATAGAAGTTATTATATCGAAAGAAGACGGATTTGGTCAAGATCAATTGGGGACGTTTAATTATTGATCTCGTGTAAGAAATCGTTAATAGAAAATCAAGTCGTCTAGAAGCTACTCCAATTTCTTAGCAGAAAACTCCCCATAAAGCTGAGACACTGAATCCAATGTCAAAGGCTCTATGGGGAGCTTTTCGCGATCGAGATGAAATGATCATGGAATCCACTTCACCTAGCAGGGAGTATCGCTAAATATATATCGAATATTTACAGCGGATCAAAAATTAAACGTCCCCAAATGATCTGTCGAGTTCGTCGATGGTTTCGCCGATGAAGGCGATGGTGTCTCGGAGGGGTTGGTCGGTGGTGATGTCTACGCCGGCCAATTTGGCTAGCTCGACGGGTGGTAGGCTGCCTCCGGCGCGAAGGGTTTTGAGCCAGTCTTGGATGGCGGGTTCACCCTCTTCGGTGATCCGCTTGGCCACTTGGGTTCCAATGGTAAGCCCTGCAGAGTAGGTGTAGGGGTAGAGGCCTCGGTAGTAGTGGGGCTGGCGCATCCAGGTGCGCTCGCTGCCTTCTGGAATCTCGACATCGGGGCCCCAGAATGTCTCCAATACTCGGCGGAAGATGTCATTTAGGGTGCTCGCTTGAACGGAGCCGCCTGCGTCTATGATGCGGTAGACTTCTTGCTGATAGGCAGCTTCCAGCAAATGGGTTACGAAGTTGTGGTAATAGGTGCGTGCGATGATCTGGGAGAGGACCCAGCGTCTTTGCTCTGGGGTTTTTGCGTTTTTCAGCAAATGGGTCTCCATGATGATCTCGTTGGCTGTGGAAGGCGCTTCAACGAAGTAGAGGGAGGTGTGGGTGGTTAGGTTGCTCTGCTCCTGCTGCGCCAAATAGTTGTGTCCTGCATGTCCCAATTCGTGGGCGAGAACGAGGACTTCTTCCATCAGTCCGGTCCAGTTGATCAGAATATAGGAGTGTACGCCGTAGGGACTAGAACAGAATGCTCCTGTGGATTTGCCCTCGTTGTTGGCGAAGTCGATCCAGCGCTCCTCAAAAGCGCGCTCGACCATCTGCTGGTATTCCTCACCAAAGGCGGACAGCCCCTCTAAGATGAAGTTCTTCGCCTCTTCAATGCTGATGGTAGCGGGGACTTCGGTATCCAGATTGAGCTTTAGGTCTGCGTAGGTCATCTTATCTAGGCCGTGAACTCTCTTGATGATGGAAGCGTATTTGCGCATATGGGGCGCCAGTTCATTCATGATCAGATTGATCTGGCGGTCGTGGAGCTCTCGATCGACCTGTTGATCGAAGAGGAGATAGTCGTAGATATTGTCAAAACCTCGAAGCTGAGACATGACCTTGTCCCTTTGAAGAGTTGCGTTGTAGCAGGCAGCTGTGGTGTGCTGGTAATCGGCGAGTTTGTCATAAAATGCCTGATATGCTGCGCGGCGGATTTTCGTATCGCCCTCGGACTCCATGATGCCTTCAAAGATATTGTAGCTGAGGGGGATATTTTTCCCATTGATGACGAGGTCTTCAAAGGAGATATCGACCAGTTTGCTCTGCTGATAGATTTCGTAGGGAGCATCTAGAGAGTGGTCGAGCGCTGCCAGAACGGATTCAGTTTCTGGGCTGAGCATATGGGGTTTGGCTCGCAGAATTTCGTCGAGATAGGGGGCATGTTTTGGTTCCTCGATTTTGGCCTGCTCTAAGATCGGATCATCGAGTCTGGCCGTTTCACTCTCTAGGAAACTGAGCTGGGCATAGAGTCCACCCATCCGCCCGGCGACCTCCATATAGCGGCGATTTGCCTCAGGGCTTCCCATATCGACGCTCTGGGCGAGATGGGCATAGACATATAGGGTTCCCGCTTCTTGGGTGATGCGCCGAAATTCACATAGGGCTGCTGTCAACTTTTTAGGTTCTGCGAGTTTTCCAGAGAAATCCCGTACAAAATCCTGTGTCTCGACCTCCAATTTCGCAAAGCGTGCCTCTAGCTCACGGTCGTTCTGAACGAGATGGGTGAGATCCCAGGTCAGTCTTTCTTCTACTTCCTGTCTCTTTACTATTTTCATGATGACCTCCTAGTCATTAGATTGTCAATTCAACCTCTTTTATTATACCCAATTGTGTTTCAACTTAGTAGGTTTACTGGACGAATTCCGCAATAATCGTCAAATATTATGCTATAATAGTAGCGTAATGAAAAACTTTGAAAAGGGGCTCTGAAGAGCCAACTATATATAAGGAGGAAACATGAAGACTTTTGAACAAAAACTAGATGACTATGCCAGATTGATTACCAGTGTGGGTGCGAATATTCAAAAGGACGAACCCCTGCTCATCAATGCGCCACTAGAGGCTGTGGACTTTGTCCGCATGCTGGCGAAAAACGCCTATGCGCTGGGGGCTAAGGATGTCTCTGTCAATTGGATTGATGAAGAGATTCAAAGGCTTCGTTATGAATATGCGCCTCTGGAGGTCTTTGAGGAGGTTCCAGAGTGGGCTGTGGAGCGAATTCGATATTATGGCGAAAAGGGCGCAGCCACCATCAGCATCTCCGCTAGGAATCCCGAGCTGTTAAAGGGAATGGATCAGGCAAAAATAGCCGCAGACAATCTCTCGAAATCCACGGCGATGAAAGATGTGATGAAGTATGCTATGAATGACATCAATACCTGGTGCATCCTCTCGATTCCCACAGTGGGTTGGGCAAAGAAGGTGTTTCCCGGCTTGCCGGAAGAGGAAGCGGTACAAAAGCTGTGGGAGGCGATCTTTGCCGCGACTCGAATCGGAGAAGGGGATGCAGTGGAGCTGTGGAGAGAGCATCTGGCGGATCTGAAATTCCGTGGGGAATACTTGAACGAAAAGGCCTTCGATCGAGTGATCTACAGGTCCTCTAATGGTACGAATCTGAGCGTTGGCTTGCCCAAAGGCCATATCTGGGTGAGTGGGGCCGGTACGAATTCTCGAGGGACGGACTTTGTGGCCAATATGCCGACAGAAGAGGTTTACACTGCACCTGATGCCAGACGGGTCAACGGTAGCCTGTATTCCACAAAACCCTTGGCTTATGGAGGCAATCTGATCGACGAATTCCACCTTGAGTTCAAAGATGGCGAGGTGGTGGATTTTGATGCGAAGGTGGGGAAAGAGGTATTAGCGGACCTATTGAAGGTCGATGCAAATGCGAAGAGACTGGGTGAGATAGCCCTTGTTCCCCATGATTCTCCTATTTCCAATACAAATGTCCTATTCTATAATACGCTATTCGACGAGAATGCCTCTTGTCACTTTGCTCTGGGCAAGGCCTATCCGACCTGTGTTAAGGGCGGTGTGGACATGACTGAGGAAGAACTGGAAGGCATCGGGATCAATGATTCTGCAATTCATGAGGACTTTATGGTGGGTTCCAAAGACCTATCCATAGTCGGCATCCAAGAAGATGGCACGGAGATTCCAATATTTGAAAACGGGAACTGGGCATTTTAGTCCCTCATCAATACGAGAGAACCAGATGGATTTGCCTCTGGTTCTCTTTTCTTTCAAAAAAACCTATTTTTGAACTATTTTCAAACGCTTTCCGATATTTCCCCTTGGATTTATCCAAGGATGGGCAAAGGTGGAGGATTGTAGGGTTATCCTCTCATTTACTTTACATAACAAGTCGAATGGCATGCTCGAAACGCTTCCAATTACAGGACTTAACATAGAGTTAACATATGACTTCATCCATATTTTACATATGGAATATATGATGGTTTCGAATTAACTATAAGCATAGGAGTGATTAAAAATGAAAAACTGGATTAAAGGTCTGTTACTCGTAACCATGTTGGCAATTTTCATGGTAGGATGTGGCGGAACGGAGACTGCAGAAACTGAAGCAACGACAGAAGCTGCAACAACAGAAGCAGCAAAGACAGAGGCGACAACGGAAGCAACTACGACTGAAAAAGCAGAGACTGAAGAGGCAACAGCTGATGGCATGACTGGTACAATCAACGTCGTATCCAGAGAAGAAGGATCGGGAACTCGTGGCGCATTCGTTGAGTTGACTGGCGTAGAAGAAGACAAGACGGACAACACTTATTCTGAAGCTACGATCCAAAACTCCACTGACGCTGTAATGTCCACAGTAGCAACTGACCCAGCAGCAATTGGCTACATCTCCTTGGGTTCCTTAAACGACACAGTTAAGGCACTGAAGGTAGAAGATGTAGAAGCATCTGTAGAAGACATCAAAGCTGGAACTTACAAGATCGCTAGACCTTTCAACATCTGCTACAAAGATGGCGAACTAAGTGAAGTTGCTCAAGATTTCGTGGACTTCATCATGAGCAAAGAAGGACAAGAGATCGTAGCTGGCGAGAAGTACATCACTGTTGATGATGCAGCTCCTGCTTATGAGCAAAAAGAAGGTCTTTCTGCACAACTGACTGTAGGTGGATCCACTTCTGTAACTCCTGTAATGGAGAAATTGGCTGAAGCTTACAGAGCATTGAACCCTGAAGTTGAAATCAACATCGAGTCCACTGGTTCTACTGCTGGCGTTACTGGCGCAGTAGATGGCATGTTGGATATCGGAATGGTATCTAGAGAGCTTAAAGACGAAGAGAAAGCACAATTGAAAGACCAAGTAATTGCACTTGACGGTATTGCAGTTATCGTCAATACAGAAAACACAGTTGAGACGATCACAATGGATCAAATCAAAGCTGTATTTACTGGTGAAACAACTAACTGGGAGGACGTAAAATAATACGATGGCCGATATGAAAACAGTAGCGATGAATAAAAATGATAATTCTGAATACAGAAAGAAAAGGCGCCTACTGGAGAAATCGGCTGAGATATTATTCCTCGTATTGACTTTTGGTTCTATCTTGTCCGTCGCTCTGATCTGCCTGTTTATCTTTGCAGGCGGGATCCCGGCGATGGCCGAGATAGGATTTGTGGAGTTTTTATTCGGAACGGAATGGAAGCCAACTGGGTCACCGGCCCAGTTTGGCATTTTTCCGATGATTGTCGGATCGGTACTCGTTACAGCCGGAGCGGTTGTCATTGGAGTGCCGATCGGACTATTAACGGCGATATTCATGTCCCATTTTTGTCCGAAGAGGATATATAAGCCGCTTAAGACAGCGCTGAATCTGATGGCAGGAATCCCCTCCATCGTCTATGGATTTTTTGCTATGATGGTAATTGTTCCAATTTTCAGAGGCTGGTTCGGTGGAAATGGAATGAGTATGTTCACGGCAATGGTACTCCTCGGAATCATGATACTTCCGACGATCATCGGACTTTCCGAAGCTGCTCTCAGAGCAGTCCCCAGAAACTACTACGAAGGCGCCCTCGCATTGGGCGCAACCCATGAATATTCCGTGATGACTGTCATCGCACCTGCGGCAGGATCGGGCATTCTATCCAGTGTGATACTGGGTATCGGCCGGGCCATTGGAGAGACGATGGCTGTCATCATGATCGCAGGTAATCAACCGAGAATGCCAGCTGGCATCTTCAAAGGGGTTCGAACGATGACGGCGAATATCGTCATGGAGATGTCCTATGCAGCTGGACTGCATAGAGAAGCGCTAATTGCAACAGGCGCAGTTTTATTTGTTTTTATCCTGATTATCAACTTGACCTTTAACCTTGTGAGCAAGAGAGGCTACCGATGAGAGCGAAGAGTAAAATCATAAAATTCACTGTGTATGCCGCGGCCTTTCTGACTTTTGCCATCTTGGTCTGGATCATTGCGGACTTACT
Organism: Tissierellia bacterium; assembly: GCA_030538075.1. GTDB lineage: Bacteria > Bacillota > Clostridia > Tissierellales > Peptoniphilaceae > JAUNUQ01. The sequence continues at coordinate 4,491 of JAUNUQ010000048.1, read as the reverse complement.
TCTAAAGGGCATTCCCTATCTGAACCCACAGATGTTCTCCCTTGAATACACCTCCGATAATGTGTCCATGATGCCTGCGATTATCAATACGCTGATCATCATATTTCTGGCACTGCTCATCGCAGGTCCGATTGGAGTCATCTCCGCCATCTATTTAGTAGAATATGCGGATAGCAAGAATCCATTGATCAAACCAGTTCGAATTACAGCGCAGACCCTTTCAGGGATCCCATCGATCGTATTTGGTCTGTTTGGGATGCTGTTTTACGTGACCTTCCTAGGATGGAAATACAGTCTATTGGCAGGGGCCTTTACCCTGGCGATGATGATCCTGCCTTTGATTATCACCTCCACTGAGCAAGCCCTTTTGGCCGTTCCCCTTTCCCTTCGAGAGGCGAGCTTTGGTCTGGGCGCGATGAACCTGAGAACCATCTTTAAGGTGGTCATTCCCTCGGCTATGCCTGGGATTTTAGCAGGTATCGTATTGGCTGTGGGCAGGATAGTCGCAGAGACCGCTGCTCTGATCTTTACAGCGGGCACCGCTCCAAGGATTCCCACCAATTTGTTCAGTTCCGGGAGATCCTTGGCAATTCATATGTATGTATTGTCCTCTGAGGGGATGCACAAAAATGAGGCTTATGCAGCTGGGGTCATCTTGCTCCTAGTCGTGATCTTAGTCAATGGCATCTCTGGAGAGCTAGCGAAAAAAGTCGGAAAGGAATCTATGAATGAGTAAGATCACAATTGAGAACTTTAACTCCTATTATGGAGATTTTCATGCGATAAAAGACGTCAATATGGAGATTGAAGAGAATCGGGTAACTGCTTTTATCGGACCTTCTGGCTGTGGAAAATCCACCTTGCTGCGAAGTCTAAACCGTATGAATGACCTGATCGAGAGCTTCAGCAAGGATGGTACGATCCGTCTGGACGGCGAAGAGCTGTGGAATGACATGGACGTGTACGACCTGCGCCGAAGAGTCGGCATGGTATTTCAAAAACCAAACCCCTTTCCCATGTCCATCTATGATAATATTGCATATGGACCTAGAACCCATGGCGTTTCGGACAAGGCGGCTCTAGATGAGATCGTAGAGAAGAGTCTGCGAAATGCAGCCATCTGGGATGAGGTCAAGGATGACCTAAAGAAGAATGCAATCGCCGTCTCCGGCGGTCAGCAACAACGGATCTGTATCGCCAGAGCATTGGCCGTGGATCCAGAAGTCATACTGCTTGACGAACCCACCTCTGCACTGGACCCGATTTCTACAGCAAAGATCGAAGACCTGTTGGCAGAGCTGAAGAATTCCTATACCATCGTCATCGTAACCCATAATATGCAGCAAGCAACCCGAATTTCGGACAAGACAGGGTTTTTCCTTTTAGGCGATCTAGTGGAATTTGATAAGACGGATGTAATTTTCTCGACGCCGAAAGACGAGAGAACCGAGCGATATATTACCGGTAGATTCGGTTAAAAGGAGAAAAGATGCGAATAGAATTTAATAGGCAATTAAACAAACTCAATATGGAACTGACGGGAATGGGTTCTGCGATTACGAATACCATCCGCGACAGTATTCAGGCCCTTCGAACGGGGGACAGGAATCTGGCGCAGTCCGTCATTGAAAACGAAGCAGAGATCAAGAATATGGCACATGGCATTGAAAATCGCTGTATCAAATTGTTGATGAAGCAGCAACCAGTTGCCGGAGACTTAAGACTCATCTCCTCCGCCCTAAAAATGGTCACGGATATGGAGAGAATCGGCCGTCAAGCCGCGGATATCGCCGAAGTGACGACCCGCATTAGCAACGGCAAGCCGACGGAGGACATGACGAATCTGATCGCGATGAGCGACGCAGCCTCGGAGATGGTTGAAAAGAGTATCCGATCCTTTGTCACCAGCGATACCGCCCTTGTTGACAGTGTCATCAAGATGGATGACGTAGTTGACGAATATTTCAATAATGTCAAAGGGGAATTGCTCAAGCGGATCAAGGACGACGCAGGGGATCCTGAAATTCTGATTGATTACTTGATGATTGCGAAATATTTCGAAAGAATTGGAGATCATGCGGAAAACATCGCAAATTGGGTAAATTATTCTATAACGGGAGAAGTACGCTTATAGAACTGAGATAGGATGTGAATTCGTGGACAGAATATTCATCGTAGAAGACGACGACAATATCAGAGAATTAATCGTATATGCCATGCGCACAGGTGGCTATCAATCTGAGGGCTTTCCCTCTGCGGAGGGCTTGTACGAGCGATTGGCAATTGAAAAGCCCAGGCTCTTTATCTTGGACATCATGCTCGATGGAGACGATGGCTACAAAATCCTAGAAAAACTGAAAAAGAGACCGGAGACGAAGGATATCCCCGTCATCATGCTGACGGCAAAAGCTGCTGAATACGATAAAGTCAAAGGCCTGGATATGGGTTCGGATGATTATATCACCAAGCCCTTTGGCGTAATGGAGCTATTGTCAAGGGTCAAGGCAGTACTGCGCAGGACGGAGGGACCCGTTGAGGAAGAAGATCAACCCGTCTCCTATCAAGAGATCGTCATGGATCTCAAAAAACGCAGTGTTGAGGTGGCAGGGAAGACTGTTGAGCTGACCTTTAAGGAGTATGAGCTCTTGTATTTCCTGATCGTCAATGCGGGCATCGTCCTGACGAGAGACCGCATTATGAACCAGGTATGGGGCTTTGACTATCAGGGAGAGTCCCGCACAGTAGATGTGCATATTCGAACTCTTAGGCAAAAGCTGGGTGACTATGGCACCCTGATCAAGACAGTGAGAAATGTGGGCTACAAGATAGGTGAATAAGATGGAAAAGAAACACACCAACACCTTGTATGCGTGGGTCATAGGAATTGTCATCTTAGTGGTTGTCATCCCCACCTTGCTCCTCAGTAACTACTATGAAGATCAGCAAATAGCAGGATTACAAGAGATTCTCTCCAGCGATCAAATAGACATCGATTCGATGTCTATTTCTGGCTATCGCGTGACAAAACAGGAGCCAGATGCACCGATAGTGGGGAGTTTTCACCATTCCAACGGACAAAACTACTATATTTCCCGTGAGGGTGGGCATTATCAGTATCCGATTCTAGTCGCAATGCTCAGTATTGTACTGGCGTCGGCTGGACTGATCATGCTGATCGGAAATTTCAAAAAAGATCAGATGGAAAGAGCGCTGGAGCCGGTTGAAAAGCTGGCCAATATGATCGCCCAAATCCTCTCGGGCAATAGCATCGAAGCGGACCCAGAGGAAGTCTACAGTGGGATTCTACCCTATTTGGATGAGAAAAAACTGGACAACTACCAACTCGAAGAGGGCATTCGCCAGTTGATCGAAGCTGAAACGAGAAGGCGGGAATTTACGACCAATGTCACCCATGAGCTGAAGACGCCCTTGACTTCAATCAATGGTTATGCGGAGATGATCTCCAGTAATATGACCGACAAGCAGGACACCATCCGCTTCGCGAAGATCATCCTGGCGGAGGGCAACCGGCTCCTGCGCCTGATCAATGAAATTCTGCAGCTGTCCAAATATGATTCTGGAGACCGGGATATTATGATCTGTGAGGAGTTCGACTATTTGGACCTGATCAAGCAGGTCATAGACGATATGCACGCCTTTGCGGTTTCAGAGGAGATCAATCTGGAATACGAAGGAGCGCCCTTCATCATCTATGCTGACCGCAAGATGGTCATGGAACTGGTGACGAATCTAGTCAGCAATGCTATCAAGTACAATTACGCCGGGGGCAATGTATATGTGAGCATCGCCGAGGACGGAACGGATGCGATCTTAAAGGTCGTAGACGATGGGATTGGGATCTCCAAGCACGACAGGGAGCGGATATTCGAACGCTTCTATACTGTGGACAATACGGGTAGCCGTCATTCAGGTACTGGATTGGGGCTGTCCCTCGTCAAGCATATTGTGAAGCGCCATAGGGGAAGCGTCGATCTTAAGAGCAAGCCCGGACAAGGAACCAGTTTCACAGTGAAAATCCCCTTGAATTTTGAGAAGAAGAAGGACGCAGATTCCAAAAAGGGGAATAACAAGGAAAAGAAGAGCAAGAATTTGAAATAATGAAAGCCCGCATATTGGTTGATTGGATCGGAAGATGCCAATCAATGTGCGGGTTTTTTGATTGAAGGGAATCAAGTTAAAATATTTTATCTCTATGTAAAAAACATCAAAAATATTATTGACAATGTCTTATTTCTATGGTAATATAAAAATTACAAGAAAACGATAGATAAATGAAATCAGTTAAATCGATGGTGTCAATCGTTTTCTAATGAAAACAAGGGGGATTCAAAATGTCAAAAAAGAGAATTTTGTCACTGGTGTTGGTAGTCGCAATGCTTATGGTAGCGCTTGCAGCATGTGCGCAGCCTGCAGCTAAGACAGAGGAACCAGCAACGACAGAAGCGGCAGCAACGGAAGAGAAGACAGAAG
>JAUNUQ010000007.1 GCA_030538075.1 Tissierellia bacterium | reverse complement strand
TCCTCTTTTTCTATCTTTTTGAACCGGAGGTTACACATAATATTTTACACTGTGAATCGACTTCAGTTTCCTGAAATCAGCATGCAAATAATCACCTTGCTTAGCATTGGCTTCACTTACTTAATCAGTTTGTCTCTGAGGTTGTTTTTCGATGATGTAAATCCACTTCTGTGTATTTTGGCTGTTCTCTTAAGCACTACAATAACATTCATTGTACACTGGTATTTTCGTAATAGTAACCGAGATATTCATAAATAAGCCTTCCATATTAATGTGAGAATGGGAGGATTCGTTATGCTACCCAAACTGGTTAGAGATTTACGAGAAACGAAGTCTTTATTGAAGTGAAACCATTCGTACTTGTCTGCCTTATAATGTGTACTGTCACAGTTTCATTTAGCATTCGCTCGAAAGTTCTCTTTTATCTACCAGAGCATCATACATATTTGTCATCACAAAGTCATAGAGGTGATGATCATGCATATAAAGTATTGCAAACTCAAAGAGAGTAACATGGTCCATAAAATTATATAGCACATCAATCTGGAAATAAGGCACCAATCGGAGTAGGTCTGTCCGATTGGTGCTTTTACGTATTGCAATTGGAACTGTCTTAATTCTCGCGCTATTTTACTCTAGTCTGTGAGATCTTTCTTATCCATTTGACTAGTCTAAAGGATTCTCAGATTACAAAAACAATGAAACCGCACAATAAACGAGCAGTAGAGCCATAATGGTATTCGTGGTCTTTGCGTATTTTGAGAACAAAAGCTTAAAGACAGATCCAAAAAGTGACCAGGCTAGTGTAAAGACAAAACCGATAAATGCCAACAGTAGGGCAAAGAAAATAAGCGCACCCCAATTTCCCTGGTAATAGGGTAGGATATAGGCTTCCATTGAGACAATACAATAAATATAGATTTTTGGATTGATAAATTGCAGCACTAGGCCGGAAAAAAAGCTGCTATGTGTGTGGTTTTCTTCGATGATGGATGGGCTTCGGTATGTGCTATATGCTAAGTAGAGCATATAGAGTGCTCCGATGATGAGCATTGGCGTTTTTATCGACGGAATGATCGCTGCTAATGTGTTAATGAAAAAAGTGCACAGGAGCATAACAATCGAAAAGCCAGCCCAAATACCCAAATTAAAGGGAAATGATTTACGAAAACCCATGCTTCCAGCATTTGACATCGACATAATATTATTTGGCCCTGGGGTCACAGCCGTGACCACTGCATAAGATAGAAAATGAAACCAACTAAACATATTGACCTCCTTAAGCTATATTGATAAACTAATACAAAAGTACAATATACTGAATATGCTTTATATTGTACTATGGTATCAATATAATGTCAATGGGGGAATTTATGAATTTACAAAACGTGATCGCAAATAATATGAAGGAAATCCGAGAACAAAAAAAGCTGACTTTGGATGCTGCTGCTAAACTGACCGGAGTTTCGAGAAGTATGCTGGCACAAATCGAAAGAGGTGATGTAAACCCGACCATCTCTGTTCTTTGGAAAATTGCCAATGGATATAAAGTATCGTTTACTACGCTTATCGACAACCGTGAGGAGAAACCCCTGCTCATCCGCGCAGCTACTGTCCCCTCGTTGAGTGAAGATGATGGAAAATACAAAAACTATCCAGCATTTCCATTTCAAGAAAAGCAGTTGTTTGAGACATATCGCATTCAAATTGAGCAAGGCGGCTTCTTGCAAGCACAACCGCATATGGCAGGGACGGAGGAATATATTACAGTATTCAATGGTAGTTTGGAAATGTGGATTGATCAAGAAGCGTTTCAGCTCGAGATAGGAGACTCCATTCGCTTCAAGGCAGATGTATTACATTCCTACAAAAACATTGGAGAAGATACGGTGCTACTCAGTATGCTGATCTACTATTCTGAAGAATAGAATTGAATTGATTGGGTTACGGATCCGCTTATGCCTAATATCCCTCTGTTTCAATTGCGACGCGATCAGATCGTTTCGTAAATGGAGAACTCTCGTCTGAAAAAACCAAGCAATAATAATCCTATGCGGTCGATTTTGAAATATGGAATCAGAAGAATTCGAATAATTTCAAAAACTGTTTACAATTTGAAATAAGGATGCTATTCTTAGGATAGTATTTCAAAAGTGAGGATAAAATCATGTTTGAAAAAGATCGAGCCGGAAAGTATAAAAAGAATCTATCCGGAAAAATTGCATATCATTCTTTTCAACCAGCGAAATTACCGCCTAGTCCTGCCATTGAAATCGATGATAAGCTGATGAGACTGCTCATAGAAGCCCACAAAAAACTCGCCGTATTGGATGAGCGCGCGACTAGCATTCCAGACATTGACTTGTTTATCTCTATGTATGTTCAGAAAGAGGCTCTGTTGTCTTCGCAAATTGAAGGAACACAAGCTACATTAGAGGATTTATTTGATCCAACCATTGATGCAAATATTCATTCCGATGTGAATGATGTCGTAAACTACACAAAAGCCACTAAATATGCAATTCGCAGATTACGAACTCTCCCGCTATGCAATCGTCTGTTGCTTGAAACTCATCGTGAACTGATGTCAGGTGTAAGAGGCCAGGATAAGAATCCAGGAGAATTCCGACAAAGTCAGAATTGGATCGGGGGATTTGGTTCCACTCTAAAGACGGCTAGATATATCCCGCCGAGCGAGGAGGACATGAAGGAGGCATTATCTGATTTAGAAAAGTATATACATAAGGAAGACGGCCTAGACGTACTGATCAAAGCAGCGCTCATTCATTATCAATTTGAATCGATCCATCCCTTTTTAGACGGGAATGGACGAATTGGTCGGCTCTTGATCATACTATTCCTTCTAGAACAACAGGTAATACACTCTCCAGCCCTATATATTTCGTATTATCTAAAACTGAATCGAACGGAATACTATGATCGAATGACTGAAGTTAGAGAAACTGGGAATTATGAGCAGTGGATTGATTTCTTTGTGAGAGCGGTAAAGGTTGCCGCAGAATCAGCCATTAATACAGCGGAAGAACTCATCACATTGAAGATAAAAAATGAACAGTTGCTAGAAAAACAGGGCTATACTAAGAGAACTCTAGAGACAATGCAAAAGATTTTTCGATATCTCCAGTCCTACCCCATTATTGAAATTCCAAAAACTGCAAGAGAATTGGAACTCAGTTACAATACGGTTGCTAGTGGGATTAGACGTTTTGAAGATTTAGGGATTCTTCGTAAACTGAAAGAGCAAGAGAGAAATCGAGCGTATATCTACGACGAATATCTAAGTATTTTGAGAACGGGAACGGAGATTTGATCTTGATGGAATCTGTTTATCCATAGATCAGCTACAAGGGACTACCCTCGATTACCAGGGGTGACGCTACATCGTTATTGCGATCAATCGAATGGAGCACCCTCTTAAATTCACACAATCTTAACACTCAATTATCACTCCTTACGGATTCGAATGGTAGAATCGAGCGAAAGGAGTGATTTATTTGAAAAAGAGAGTAATATCTATGTTCATGGTATTGGCTATGCTGATCTGTGTATTGCCCGTTCAAGCGGATGCGGCAACGGTGATGCAAAAGATCGCAGGCTACCGTGCAGGGGAGGCGGATGAAGACGGAGCGGTTGCCGAAATCGTATCCTACAATCCGCGCAATAAGAGCTTCTATGTCGTCAATGGCAATGAGCAAGAGGTTCACATCGTCTCATTAGAAGCTTTAACAACTGGGCAGGAGACGACTTTAAAGGATGCAAAGGTCATCGATATCGGTGCGATCACGAAGGAACATCTGGGTCAAGAGAATATGGATATGACGAGCATCGCCGTGGGTGGCGAGGACGTCGTGGCCATTGCCCTACAAAGCGCTGAATACACTGAGAATGGCGCAATCATCCTCTTGGATGACGGTGGAAACTATGTAAAGCATTTTGAAGCTGGTGTACAACCGGATATGGTCACTTTCTCCCAGGATAAGGCCTATGTCTTCACTGCCAATGAAGGGGAGCCAAGGGAAGGATACGGGGAGAACACTACGGATCCAAAGGGTTCCGTGACCATTGTCAATCTGGGCGATGGAACGGTAAATACTCTAGATTTCACTGCTTTTGATGACAAGAGGGCTGAGCTGGTAGAAAAAGGTGTAATTCTCAAAAAGGATGCTGCAGTCTCAGAGGATCTGGAGCCAGAATACATTGCAGCAGCCCAAGATGGCAGCTTTGCATATGTATCCCTACAGGAGAACAACGCCATTGCAACCATTGATTACGCAAAGGGCGAGGTCCTATCCATCGATGGTTTGGGTTTTAAAGATCACTCCAAGGAAGAGAACGCCATCGACGTAAATCGAGATGATCAAATTATCATCAAGACGGAACCCCTCTACGGGATCAATATGCCCGACGCTGTGGCCACTTATACGGTAGGCGGTAAGAACTACGTCGTCACTGCCAATGAAGGGGATGGCCGAGAATGGGGAGAAGGGGACAATGAATACCTAAACGAAGTAGATCTGGGTGGCTATAAAAAGGACATCGTCGTGATCGCCACAGAGGATTATGAAGAAGGGAATTTTGAAACCGGCAAGAATTACCTGTTCGGCGCCCGTTCCTTCAGCATCTATGAAGCGGAGACCATGAAGCAGGTCTATGATAGTGGATCCGATTTCGAGAGGATCACAGGAGCACTGCTCCCTGACTATTTCAACATCTCCAATGACAATCTGACCCTAGATCATCGTTCGTCGAAAAAAGGTCCAGAACCGGAGGGAGTGATCACAGGGGAGATTGGAGATCGGATCTATGCCTTTATCGGTCTAGAGAGAATCGGCGGCGTGATGATGTATGATGTGACGGATCCATCGGCTCCTATCTACATCGAATATTTGAACACCAGAGAATTTACAGATGATATTGCCGGAGATGTTGCACCGGAAGGACTGGATTTCATTTCTGAGGAGCAGTCTCCCACGGGGAAACCCTTGGTACTGGTCGCCAACGAAGTATCGGGTACGGTCAGCGTCTTGGAGATCAGCGGGGCTTCGATACCAAAGAGTTTCCGCACAGTTGAGCGAATCGCTGGCCAAAACCGATTTGAAACGGCAAATTCGGTAGAAGATGCAATGGATCAAGGTTCATCTACTGTGATCCTAGTAAATGGAACAAAAGAAGCGGATGCCTTAACAGCAGGTGTGCTAGCTCATCAACTGGGAGCTCCCATCTTATTGACCAATGAAGGCGGCTTACCAACCGAAACAGCTGCTAAGCTCAAGTCTGAAGATACCAAAGAAATCCGTTTGATCGGAGGAGTAGCCTCCATCTCTGAAGCACAAGAGGCAGAGCTGAAGACAGCTGGCTATACAGTATCTAGAATCGCAGGAGAGAACCGCTATGAAACGGCGATCGAAGTGGCAAAGACTGTCAATGGGAAGGCAAAAGCTGAGAATGCTCTATTGGTAAACGGAGAGCATTTTCCAGATGCCCTAGCCGCTGGTTCCTATGCAGCTGTAAACGGCACCCCCATCCTCTTAACAAAAGCAGATGAAATGAATGCGGCTACAAAAGCCTTTATCGAAGCAGAAAAAATCGAAAAAGTCACCATCATCGGTGGTAAGGCATCTGTATCCGAAGGAATTGAAACCGGTCTAGGTGACAAGGTAGAGCGTATCGCAGGGGAAAACCGCTACGAAACAGCGACCAAACTGGCTGCCGTTTCATTCCCAGAGGCAAAAAATGCCATTGCTGCATCAGGCACGGAACTGATCGACTCTCTAGTCGCCGGCCCCTACGCAGCCAAACTGCAAGCCCCCATCCTATTAGTTGAAACAGGAAAAGTCCCAACGGTAGTACTTGACTATCTAAATGGTAGTGATATTGAGAATGTCAGCATTATCGGCGGTGCAAAGAGCGTTTCAAATAGAGTGGAATTGGAGCTGAGATAATCGACTTGAGGAATTGAAAACAAGATAGATCAGTTCATTTCCGACAGAGAATGAACAAGACAGTATCCCCATACCTTGAAGGCATGGGGATTTTGTCTTTGGATCAATTGGGGACGTTTAATATTTGATCTCGTGTAAAAATATGTTAACAATAATACTATCTATTGATATACTTCGATAGCAATTAGAGATGGGGTTGCACTTTAGTAATGATCCTTATGCATGTCCTATAAGTGAACTGTCAGGACATGGCAGATTGAGACAGATCAGGACAAGTTTAGCTGGAGATAAGATAGAGAATGATAAGAATCGTATAATGAAAGAGGGAAAAGGGACATTCCATGAAGCGAATATACTTAATAGAAAATCCAGAGAAACTTAAGAACTTTTTTGCAAAATGCCAGAATATCATTGATACAGTATAGTCAACTGCTAGGGATGGGGGAGCCGTGAAAAATATGCCAACCTATAGCGATTCGCAATAGACAGTAATTTGGCTTTGCTTGATACTCTTTTGTAAACATGATAGCATTATAATAATCATCGAATGATTTAGCAAATCAGGAGGTTGCATTTGAATGACATACTAAAGAAGCACACAGCCCTACGTATAATGACCATTTCTCTGGGTGCAGGGATTATGGCGCTTAATGTGGGAGTCGCATTTGTGATCGGACAGATCATTGACAGTATTGGAAAAGGTGATCTCCAAAAACTATCCATGATAGGTTTGTATTCTCTGATGCTGATGGCTGCGTATTTTATTTGTGGCAGTTTGTATTCAGCCTGTTCCTCTAAATACGAGTATATGTGTATGACGAATAGTAAAGAGAGAGTTCTTCAGCATTTAATGAAAAATCCAATCTACCGATTCCAGGAGAGGGATGTATCTTATTATTTTAATCTCTTGACGAAAGATATGGATCAGATCTTGGACCATTTTTTTATCATCAGCTATGATACACCTGTCTATACATTAGGACTCATCATCAGCCTGGGGGCACTACTATGGATTGATTACCGCATGGCGATTCTCTTTATCCTTGTGATGGCATTGGTGATGGTGGTTCCGCGTTTTTTTATTGGGGCCCAGACGAAGGCAGCCGAGGGGTTTTCTTCACGATACGAGGAGTTCCTAAAGGAGTTGGAGACGACATTAGCTGGCTTCGAATCCGTCAAACTATTAAATATTGCAAATAGTATTACGAATAAATTACTCGGAAAAGACCGAGAGATGGAAGAAGCACGACGTAACATGAGCGTTGTGAACGGAATTTCCACCTATGGAATCACCAGTGCTTCCTTCTTCTCACAGGTAGGATGTATGTTTATAGGGGCGGTTTTTGCCATTAAAGGCCAGATTACTACTGGCCAATTATTGATGGCTGTGCAGCTTCTTAATTTTGTGTTTCCACCAATACAGACGATCGCAAGGAATAACAATCTATTGACGGCAAACAAAGTGCTACGTGACAAGGTCTCTGAACTTTTAGCGCAAGACGAGATTCATGGTGAGGATTATTCCCCTGGGGATATTATGCTAAAAGACTTTGGGATTCAAATTGGAGCGAAACAGATACTCAATGATCTAAACTTTGTCTTTAAACCGGGAAAGTCCTATGCTGTAATTGGTTCATCTGGAAGCGGAAAGAGTACCATGGCGAAATCTCTCGCAGGATACTACTCAGAATATACGGGCTCATTAACATATGGTGAAACGGAACAAAGAGATCTGCATCCCGATGAGCTCTCCAAATATGTACGCTATATTGGGGCAAATACTTTTGTGCTAAACGATACGATCAAAGAGAATATCCGAATGTATCGAGATATTCCAGAGAAACAGATTATCGAGGTTGCAAGGCTCGTTGGATTCGACGCTGCTTTCATCGACAAAGAGTCTCTGGGACATAGTGGTAAGTATATATCAAGCGGAGAATATCAACGAGTCGCCATAGCTAGAGCCCTGGTAGATCATCCTTTTGTGTTAATTCTAGACGAACCAACAGCAAATCTAGACCCTGTTAACGCAAAATCCATTCAAAAACTGATCAGAGAGTTACAAGTCCCCATTAAAATTGTAATCACCCATGATCACAATAGAGAATTTTTAGATACCTTTGATCAGGTGATCGATTTGACTCACAAATCAATTGGGGACGTTTAATAACAATATCGTCCCTCTACGGCATATCGGAGCTTATATTGCCCTTTGTCTTATACTTTTTTGATCTTTTTTATATTTTGGAGCGTAGTCATCTTTTTTGAGCACATATCGACCTTTGTATCCATTTAGAGCATATTATTATTGCTCTTTGGGAGTAGAGTATCGCAGCTTAGACAAATCGTAGATATTTCACTTGGCGCCAAGGCTGTACATAGCTCGATGCTTGTCGGTTTTTTACTACTCGCAGTGGTAGCGGGGATGCACTATTATTTTGCAATCAAAAACTTCGCGATGAGGGAGTATAAGTAAAGCCGGTGATTCCATAACCAATCGGAATCACCGGCTTGTTGTTTATTGTAAGATATCTGTGCTTCACTCTTCATTTTCGACTTTTCATTGAACCATCCGTTCTCTCATATTCAATCAGATCTCCTGGCTGACAGTCGAGTGCATCACAGATCCCCTCGAGGGTTGAAAATCGGATGGCTTTGACTTTGCCATTTTTTAGGTTGGAGAGATTTACATAGGAGATGCCCACATGTTCAGCAAGTTCGTTGAGGGACATCTTTCGATCCGCCATGACGCGGTCCAGTCTTATGATCAGTGCGATGGGAATCCCTCCTATATGGTGTCATCATCATTGGACTGATACTGGAAACCGTATTTGATTAGGAATCCAAAGATCAATATGATGGAAGAGATCGAGAGGCAGCTCCCATCGATTAGGGCGCCACGACCGGATGAAAAGATCTGAAAGGAACCCTGATAGTCGGGGAGATGCCCGATGACAAGGGAACAAAGCGCCCACAATGCACCGATTGAGATCAATAGCTTGCTAAACAGATTGGAAAAGGGTTTTTTATGGCGTTTGATGACGAGAAATCCAATAAAACAGATGGAAATGCTCAGTAAATAGAGGACTTTGACCAATGTGTTTGTCGGACGCTCTATCCACTCGGGCTGTTTGAGACCAAAGAGCACAAAGAGGATCAGAGTAAAGAAGTGAATCCCCGTGACAAATATTCCCAAATTTAAAATTCGACGAAACACCTTTGAAAATTGTACCATTTCCTGTGTTGATTCTTCAATATACTGTTTTTGTTCCATAGCGACCCCCTTTGTAAATAAGTATAACATGAAAAGAAATGATAAGCAATATAAATATAATGATAAACATTATATTTATATTGTAGTACATAATATGTCCTTGCAAATCTAGTTTATCCCAGAGTCTGCTAACATATAGAGGCTTCTCGATGCACAGTTATCTGTACTAATACTGTAGATTTTGAGCGGTGAGTTTTTGTATTCAAGATCTTAGTTTAAACAGATGGAGAGCACGAAGAAGAGTTTACTTGATCTATATGATGCGATACGGGCGAATGCAAGCCATTGTCGAAAAATATTGGCAAAAGTATTCGAATAGTGTATAATTACACTAAAAGGAGGCGGCGATGAAAAGAGATGATTTTGTTCGACTTCTCGATGAAAAACTGAAGCTCATCCGTACGGAATATGGTTTGACACAGGATAAGATGGCTGTCGTTTTAGGAATCTCCAAAAAAACCCTCGTGGAAATCGAAAAGAGCCGAAAGAGCCTGGGATGGACGAATGCAGTTGCAGTATCTACGATCTTTTCCAATAGTACTGTCCTTCGGGATGCGATCGGTGGCGACATCTCTGATATAGTCGTGGCATTGGCATTTCAGGATGTGGAGGTGGACTATCCAAAAACCTGGGGTGGTAGGGTTTGGTGGGACACAGTTTACCAAGAGCGGGGGTACCGAATCCAGCAGAATCTATTCACACAGCATTACCGGTTGTTGGATGGGGAGGATCGACGGGTCTATGCATCTTTCAACATAGAAGATATCCGAGGGATTCTCATTGAAATGATAGGCGAGCATCCCCAAACGCAGACGAAGGAGAAAGTGGATTCCTAATCATTGGAAGGATTCTTATGAGACTAAAAAAATACTATTTTGACTTGATCAGTCCAGATGGAACTGCCATGATTGTCTATTCAGCACAGATGCAGATTGGACCGATGATCATTCCCTATGGCGCTGTTCTACTTCAAAGGAATGGCGAGAATCTAGTCCAATCTCAGCGCTTATCAGAAGCTGAGCTGATGATTCACAAAGATGCCATTCAGGTTGAGCACTCGGATTTGTCCCTTCATGGTATATGGGAAGGCGGTACTTCTCTGCAACCTCAGGTGCTATACTCTTCTTCAGATGGGGTAATCCGCTGGGAATGCCTCTCTCTAAATGCCTGTACAGAGGTCCATTTTGGTGGAGATAGTTATCAAGGTACCGGATACGCAGAGTGCACGCAAATCACAGTTCCCATTTGGAGACTTCCGATGGATAAGCTCTATTGGGGTCGATGGATTTCTGACGATGGGACCTCTGGACTCACATGGATTCGGTGGGAGGGCAGGTTCCCCTTATCAATGGCAATAAATGAAAAGGGTGAGCGCTTTACCGCCAGTCCTATTGAGAACGGGATGCGACTGGGGAAGACAGAACTATTATGGAAAAATAGTGTCGTTCTACGCGCAGCGGATGTATCCGACTCGGTTTTAGGTCGGCTGAGTGCCTTGCATGGTTTACTCCCTTTTAGGCTTCGAAAGATGAGAGAGGAAAAATATATCGCATCGGCAACTCTGGGTGATCGACCTGGATCACTACTATTTGAAGAGGTGACATGGATATGATCGCACTATATCAGTTTTTATACGGCTTATTCTTTATTGCAGTTGTTCCAGTATTTTTGTTTTTCTTTTCCGCTAAAGTAGAAGTGCCCTTTCGAGGATTCCAAAGTCAGGGGATTGGTGGGTTGGTCACTGCCATAGGTCTGCTGATTATGTTTCGTGGGATGTGGGAGATATACATTGTGGGCAAAGGGCATCCGATGAATGCCTTTCCTCCCAAAAAATTGGTGACTACGGGGATTTACGGGATCTTCCCCCATCCGATCTACTTTGGTTTTTGCATGGGGGTGTTGGGTGTATCCATTGCATTGGGTTCTGCAACAGGTCTTTGGCTGACCACGCCACTTACTGCGCTGGGATGTATTGCGCTGAGCGTTGGTTACGAAGATCTCTATTTGAAAAGGACCTTTGGCACTTTGCCTCGTCCTCTGCTCTCGTATCGAGGGATATTGTCTCCGTTTTTTGGAGTCATTGGACTGAGAACCCTATGGGAAAAGGCAATCCAGTTGTCGCAGATTTTGGCAAATAGCTGGAGTGCCAAGCAAATCGGCCGATTTCGTATTATCAATCATTTCCTCTACTCGGCATTAGCAGGGGGATTGGGTGCCTATTTGGTCATCATGTGGACCGGACGGGCTGAGCTCGTCACGACGGGGACATTGATATTTGTCGGATTGGTCGGCGCTGCATTATTTGGGCAGCTGATGCTGGTGAGTAGAAATGGTCTCAGCCGGCCTTTTGGCTATTTCGGTAGCCTCTTAGGGATCGGGATCGCTGGGCTGATTCTATCATTTTACAACCAGAATACCTCTGTTATTTTGGCAGCCTTTTCTCTAGCTGCACCATGGGTACAGGGGATTGGCCGTCTTAGGTGTCTGGTCCAGGGCTGTTGTCACGGAGCGCAGACAGAGGCTGAAAAGGGGATCATCGTCACAAATCCCCATTCTCGGGTCTGTTCACTTGGAAATTTGCAGGGCATTCCCATCCATCCGACGCAGCTTTATTCCATCCTGGGAAATACCTGTTTGGGATTGGTATTAATCGGCTGGTGGAAATCTGGGGCTGGAAGCTCGCTGATCATTGGGCTCTATCTCTTTGGAAGTGGCGTATTGCGTTTTCTCGAAGAGAGCCGACGGGGTGAGCCCATGACACCCATCATCGCAAAGCTGCGGATCTACCAATGGTACAGCGTTTTTATGGTCGTATTGGGAATGGGGATGATGCTCATCAATGAATCCAAGTCTCCAATATGGCATGGTGGAGATTGGTTGCAGGCCGTTTCTGCCGGTATACTCTTCTTTTTTGTCACCGGTCTGTTTATGAGCACCGACTTTCCGAACTCAAATCGAAGATTTAGCAGGCTTTCAGGATGATATACCCAGTGCCTAGAAATATATGAATTTTCATTGTACAAGAGAAATGAGATTTCGAAATCATGATTTAGAATTAGTAAACGACCTTGAAGGAGGATCCTATGGAGAACCAATCTATGTTACAAAAATTTTTTAGCAAAATTGGAAAAGGAGTGCAGGCCTATCCGATTCCCTTATTACTGGCCTTTCTGGCGGCAATCAATGCTTCTGTCGAGATCATTCGGCGGACATCGGAGTTAGTTCCGGGTCATACACATCGTTTGATTCAACTGGCGCTGTATATGGGCATCAGCTTTAGTATGATGGCAGTCATCTATGCAAAGAGCACAAAGGATACAAAGGAGTCCGAGAAGCTGGAAAATGGGAGTGGAATTCTCGTAGCAGTAGTCACCTATTTTCTATTGGCTACCTTTGGGATTTACCAGGCACAGATACCGAGGGTATCCGGTCTTGCCAACTACACAATCTATGCCATATGCCTCCTCTGCGTTGTCATAGCACTCTATTATTCATCAAAGCTAGAGGGTGCAGGCGGGGTAGCCGGAGTATTTTTCATTCTTCAAAAATCCTTTTGGATTGCATTATTATATGGAGTGGCAGTTTTTATCGGGGGCCGTTTTATCATCATCGCACTGGAAGGGCTGCTCGGTCTTTTTATAGATAGCAGATTGATGGAGCACTTGGCAGTCTTGTCCTTCTTGATAGCCTATATCGTCTTTGTTGGGCTATTGCCGGATTTTTCGAAATCTGCACCGCCAAAAGTGCGAATGGATGCAAAAGAGCAGCCGCAGATCCTACAGAAACTCTTTTGTTTCATCCTCATTCCCATCATTGGTATATTGAGTGTGGTCCTGCTATTATGGATGGGGAAAATCCTTATTACCAGACAGGCGCTGCCCTTTGAGCAGCTGAGCACCGTCGTATCCGCTTACTCCCTTGGAGGGATCTGGCTCTATTTGAATGTGACCGAACAACAGCATCTATTAGTAAAGGGTTTTCGGAGGTTCTTTCCGCCCCTAGCCCTGATCCTGCTCCTGTTCGAGGCCTATGCGCTGTTTCAGCAGATCCAACTCGTTGGAATTCGGATCAATGAATATCCACTCCTGCTCATTTGGATCTTTTCCATCTTGTCGATAATCGGTTTGCTATTCAAGCAGGAAAAAAGCTATCGCTATTTGCTTCTTTTTGCTGGAGTAGTTCTCGTCTTGAGCTTTGCTCCCGTGACCAATTATCGGGATTTACCTGTGAACAACCAGATTTCCAGACTGAGGACTCGCTTGGAAAAAGCGGGCATGCTGCATTATGATCATCTGTCACCTGCGACAGAGGAGCTGGATTGGAAGACGCGTTATCAGATCACTTCAAGTATTCAGTATTTGACTTACCAATCGGAGATCGAATTGCCAGTTTGGATTGATTCCGATCTGAATAATCCGGATATTTTTAAAAAGACGATGGGATTTGAAATAGTCACATCACCTGAGCCGATTGATCTTTCAAAAGAGAATATTTGGGTGGAGCTCGTGGCTTCTCCGTCTAGCTTTTCAATCGCAGATTATGAAACGGCCATTCTACTCAGCAGTGTTGAGTACAGAAATCAGCCTGTTTCCTTTGAGATGGACGGCAAGTTCTATGAACTACAATGGCAGACCAAGTCGGAAGAAAAGGGATCAGCCCATCGCCTCCGAATCCTCAGCGGAGAAGAGGAGCTACTCAACCTCGACTTAATGGGCTATTTGGATGGATTAAGTCGTAAATATGTCCATGAATCCAGTGATATCAAGGGAGAGGAAACACTCTTAGCGTCCGATCTCCAGGTCCCCATCGACACACCCGACTTTACGGGATTCCTCCAACTCCAACGGGTCAGCATCGCCAGATATCAAGGCAATGAGGAGCATCCAAAATTCGAGTACAATGTCGTTCCCACCACCCTCTATCTAACCACAAAATAACCAGATCATTTGGGGACGTTTAATTTTTGATCTGCTGTAAAAGATAGAATAATAAATCACAATAAAATAGTGTAAACAATTTCGGATTCGAATTGCTAATTCGTATCTATGAAACCACCCATCGAGTTGAAGCTAATATCGATGGGTGGTTTTTTTGAGATCACAACTATTTTAATAAACTGGTTAGATGCTTCTGTCTCGGATTGACTCATCCGTAAGGTTGCCAAGAACCTGCAGAGTGACCAAAGCGCCAGGTCCTTCCGCCCTGTTGGACAATATAATTTTGCCGAAGTGGATTTCTGCAATCTGTTTGACGAGATAGAGTCCATAGCCATAGTGTTTTCCGGAGCGATATAGCTCTCCTGTGTAGAATTGATCGGTGGCATATTTGAGAGCTTCAGAAGAAAATCCTGGACCTTGATCTTCCAGGGTAAAGGTCAAGCCACCATCCAGACTTTGTTGGATTTTGAGCTGAATCTGGCTCCCACTCGGACTATGCTCACAGGCATTGTCCAGCAGATTGGATAGGGCGCGAAAGAGAAGGCTCCGATCCCCAAAGAAGGCAGTGGGGAAGTTTTTGCTTTTGACGATTAACTCTTGTCCTCGCACTTGGGTCAGCATTTGTCCCAGACTTTCCACTTCCTCTAGGAATGGTGCTAGGGGAAAGGTCTCTTTTTTAACTGCATTCTCGTCCTTTGATGGGGAGATGTCCAGAAGTACATGAAGATATTTTTCGATGACTTCTGTACTTTCAATAATATAGGCAAGATGGGTCTTTTCTCCGTTGGATAGTGCACCCTCTTCTAAGAGTTCGGCGTTTCCTCGGATGATGGTCAGGGGAGTTTTGATATCGTGGGCGAGAGCTCGATATTGTGCTCGTTTTCTGCGTTCCAGATTCCATTGACTCCGGAGGGAAGAGGACAAGCTCTCTTTTAACTGGTCCAAAGCTCGGGAAATATCTCCGATCTCTCGTATGGAAGCAGGGGGAAAGGAAAAATCCAAGTTCTCTTCTTGAATCGCTTGGGTTGCAGCCAATAGAGGCGTTAGGTCTTTTTTTAATCTCTTACTAAAGCCATAGGCAAAGATGAGGGCTAGGCTGATAAAGATAAAAATGAATAGCAATAGCTGCATCAGCTCCAGATGGGGAAAGATCCGATCCAAGGTGGGGTCTGCAAAGTAAGCGGCGATCGGATACTGGATGATCAGACGGCTGCCATCTTTTCGGCTCAATATTAGGGGATTGTCTCCTCTATACGCCGGATCTGTCTGAATCATCTCCAGGAGCTGCTCCGCCTTTTCTCGGTTCAGATTCGTATCCAAACTCTCTCCTTTTTTTCCTATGAGGAGATAGCTCGTCTTAGCGGGCAGGAGTTCTTTTTGAAAGGGAATGGCCTTTAATTGCTCCGCTCTTTCATGCAAAAGACCTTCTATATGGTTGGCGGGTAGAATGATCCCCTCATGAATGGCCGTCATAAAAGCGGTGATCGACAGAGCCAGAATTAACGCGATATAAAGGCAATAACCTACTAAGTATTTTAGAAAGAGAGCTTGTAGACCGATTTTCTTTTTTTCATTCATTTCCACAGATAGCCCACCCCCCAGATGGTTTCAATGGGGCTGAGGCCCCAAAGGGAGAATTTTTTCCTTATATTCTTTACATGGACTCGGATGGCGCTGATATCGGAGTCCGTATCGTAGCCCATCACCTCTTCAAGGATATGTTCTAACGAGAAGACCTGTCCCCGGTGTCTGGCCAAAAGTTCGCAGATTTCATATTCGCTCTTGGTGAGGGGAAGGGCTTGTCCGTTGATGATGACCTGCTTCTCTAAGAGGTGAAAGCGAACAGAGCCTAGAATCAAGCTCTGCTGGCGGTCTCTAGTCTCTCTTCGAAGATGTGCTGCTACTCTAGCCCGCAGTTCAGAGATATGAAAGGGCTTTTTGATGTAGTCATCCGCGCCCAAAGCAAGACCTTCCACCAAATCCTCCTCCAAGGTCTTGGCGGTCAGGAAGAGAATCGGGCAGTCCACCTCGTTTCGGATCCCCTTGCAAAAGTTCCTGCCATCTAGGCCCGGCATCATTATATCCAAGAGGATGAGATCCGTATTTTGGAAGTCCGATGGTTTAAGGTCTTGGGCATATTCTCTCATAATGACGCTGTGTCCATCCCTTTCCAATGCGGTTTTTACGAGGCTGCGAATTCCCTCCTCGTCGTCGATGATATAGATCTCTGCCATAGTCGTCTCCTTTCATCATTTTTTACCCTTGGACTCCCATCGGCCGGTGTATAGGATGAAGATGCCGAAGAGCAGTAGGCTTATAAAGAGGAAGGACCAGCCATAGTTGGTCAATAGACCGTGGGAGGTTTTTTCCTTCGATTGAAACATGGCTTCTAAGAATATACTAGCACAACGAACGGGAATTCCCCAAGGCAGATTTCCCCATAATCCATCTCCCAAACCGGTGAGCAATAATGCGGACAGCAAACTGCCCACTAAACCGGAGGCAACCGCCGCTTCTCTTCCCAGTGACAAGTCTATCAGATAGGTCAACAAATAGTAGGGAAGGCTGGTTATCCAGAGCAGGAGAGTCATGAATGCGTAATCAATAGTCGTCAGTCCTCCCCTGCCAAGGCGCAGATAGACCAGACCAAAACCCAATACAGTCAACATGCAGGCGATCCCGCCCCAAGTCCAAAGGGTGATCAATTTGGCGAGATGGGCCCCTGACTTAGCCATTGAAGGCAGGAAAAGACCCTGATAATCGCCGGCTTTTGCCTCTTGATCCAGACTGATGGATAGGACCGTGGCGGCCATTAGGGGAAAGGCGACGGCGATCAGTTGAATATAGCCCGTGATTTGACTCTCCGCCCTTCGATCAACTGCCCAGAAATACAAGAGAAATAGGCTGGCCGTTATGACCGGAACCCCAAAGTGGATTGGAAAGAGGAGGGAGCGTCGAAGTTTATAAAACTCGGATTGAAGACATCGGATAAAGGCCCCCATCATCACATCTCCCTCTTAGAGAACCAGATCCAGGTCATCATGGTTAAAAATGCGAACATCAATAGGCTGATGAGTAGCCCTGGCAGGATGACTCCTGGATCGAGAAGAGGGCTATTTGCCTCAATCCAAAGACCATTGGGATAAATCCCCACCACGGGACACATGAGTCTTGCTGGGATGGCAAAGGGAAGCCACCATAGCCGGGAGGCAGAAAAGATGATGGACATGCCGAGATTTAAGACCAGCCCGAGCAGGATACTGGGATAGGGACCGATGATTTCCGTAGTCCACATCCAAAGGGGAATCTGCCAGAGGAAGGTGATCCACAAGATGAGACAGGAGATAAAAATATTCAGCAGGGGAATGGTGGTTGGAAATACCAGGCGCAGAAGCTGTAATAGAGCGAAAAAGATCATCGAAGAAAAGAGCGAACAGAGTAGCAGATAGATGATCTTTCCCAACCAGAGCTCCTCTCTATTGATAAAGACGCTCATCAGTCCATGCCGGTTTTTTTCCCGGTCCATTCCCATGGAAAATGCAATCAATATGGTGATGACCCCCGGATAGAGGAGAGTATAGAACCAGTTGATCGCTCCGCTTACTAAATTGATTCCGCTCATCAGAACTAGGGAGAGTGTCACGGCCAAGAAGGGCAGGATCCAGAGGAGATGCTGGTAAAATCGCCCCTTGTGTTTTAGGGCTTCAGCGCGAATGACATTATTCATGATCCCGTTCTCCTCCTCTTAGTATGTTCATAAACAACTCCTCCAGATCGACCTCTGCCTTTACTTCATCTTGATACCAGAGCTGGCCTCCCACCAAAATACCGACATGATCTGCGATCTGCTGCACTTCGGACAGAATATGGCTAGAGAGGATCACGGTGATCCCTTGTGCGGGGAAGGAGCGAATCAGATCCCTCAGGTCTTGGATACCGCAGGGGTCGAGTCCATTCGTGGGTTCGTCGAGGATCAAGAGCCTAGGATGATTCAGGAGAGCCATGGCGATGCCCAATCTCTCCTTCATGCCCATTGAAAAATGCCCTGCTTTTTTCTTCCCAGTATTCGATAGATCAACTGCTTGAAGGACCTCATGGATTCGGCTGTCCGGCAACCCAAATAGTAGGGTTCGAACTTTGAGATTCTCCTCGGCTGTCAAATTGTCGTAGAGGGGTGGGCTCTCAATTAAGGCACCGATCTTCGCCAGATCCTGTCTTTTCCAGGGCTGTCCGTCAAAGAGGACCTCCCCATCTGTCTTTTCCATCATCCCGGATAGGATCTTAAGCAGAGTCGACTTACCAGCTCCATTGGGTCCCAATAGGCCATAAACCGAATTCTTCTGCACCTCCATACTGACCTCGGAGAGGATCTTTTGACCTCGGATTTCCTTTGATAGATTTTGAATTTCAATCATATTTTTCATCTGTTTCCCTTCCTTTCATAGCCATAGGATAACAGGAAAGTCTAAAGACTCTATAAAGCCCCAGATCATTTGGGGACGTTTAATTTTTGATCTACTGTAAAAGAATGACTACAATATAGCAATATCGAAGGTCATTTCCAATATGCATTTCATGGAGTTCTCCATTTCCGATCGCCTTTTCATACAGAGAAAATGCAGAGATTTCAATATTAAGGGAGCATGTCCAATCATTTTTACATAGGTTTTTCGCCAATGGGAAAGATCTTTGCTAGACAACTGCCATCAAATCAACTAAATTGAAAGGGAAGAGTAGACCCGATCCAAACCGACGGCGGCTTGGTAGGCTATGAATAATATGGGAGGCCTCAATGTCCCATAATGGAACAGGAGGAAAGATGGAGATCGGAAGAAAATTAAGAGAGGCTCGTTTAAAGTCCGGGATGACCCAGGAGCAAGTAGCGGAGAGGATTGGTGTATCGCGTCAGTCCATTTCGAATTGGGAGAATGAAAAAAACTACCCCGACATCATCAGCATCATAGAATTAAGTGATCTATATGAAATGAGCCTAGATGTATTACTGAAAGGAGATGAGAAAATGATCAAGCATTTAGAGGAGAGTACGGATATTATTAAGAGCAATAAGAGGATTGTTATTTCCTTGGTGCTCAATATGCTATTGATGGCAGCCCTAATCCTATTCATATTTCCCCTATCCAATCCACTATTCACATTTGCCGGGGTGGCCATCATCCTAATGATCGCAGGAAGTATTCTCTATCAACTAATCCAAAAAATCTAGGAGGACATGGAAATGAAATGGTATGAACTATCTTTGATTGGCATCACTCTGGTCTGCGCTTTCTATCTCAGATATCAACTGTATAAAATCGTCGAGATCGATGCGGGTAGTAGGGGCTTGAAACGCCCTAGGCTTTGGGCCTTTGTGGCATCTGGACAGGAAAATGCACGAGGTTTAATACCCTATCTGATCGTGAGGAGAAAATATGTGTCGACGATTTCTGCTTCGGAACAACAGATCATCAATGAGAGAAAAAGAAAAGCTGGAATTGGTATCATTGGGATGCTGCTGTTTGGCTTGATCACATTGGCGATTCTAATCTTTAATTATTTATAGTGATAGCTAGATTTTATGGTTTTCAGCGGCATTTGTCTAGAGCTTTTTCAAACTTCGTAATCAGTTTTATGACAGTATTTGGCCTGGATTTTTTATCTGGTGGAGCTGACTACTATTTGGATTATATTTAATGGTATGTCTAGGAGACTGGATAGGAGGCTTCGACCCCGGTATAAGTGGGGGAGGGGTCTCTTCTTTCTTTCGTCGTAGCTTGAATCCCTCATTAAATTCTTTCACCTTCTCGCAGTTCTTCATCGGTTTCCCCTCGAAATTCTTGACAGCAGTCCGAAATCGGACTAAAATGAAAATATCTGAAACAGATGGAATGATGAAGGAGGGATGATATGAGGCCAATCATAATGGAGCAGGTGGATGAGCTCAATCAGTTGGAGAAGGGAATGGTTGCTCTCTACCGCCAGGTGGCAGCCCGGATTGGGGTCTCGGATACGGAGTTTTGGGTGCTTTATGGTCTATTCATTCAAGGGGGAAGCTGCACTCAATCGGAAATCTGTGATCGATGGTCTCTTCCCAAGCAGACTGTGAGCTCTGCCGTCAGTGGACTCGTACATAAGGGGATTATTCGATTGGAGCCGGTTCCAGAGAATCGAAACCGAAAATATATTCTGTGGACTCAAGAGGGAATGGACTTTTGCAGAGAGCGCCTCGATGGAATCTATTCCTCCCAAATGCGTGCTCTGAGCTTTATGACTGATGAGGAGAGGCAATCGGCCATTGATATCCTGGGGAAATACCTCTCCCATCTTCGAATCGAGCTGGAGACCTAGAATTATTCTATGAAAGGAAGTGGAGATCGTGCATCGAAAAAAAGAAGACCGAATATTCACTATACCAAATTTGCTGTCGATCCTGCGATTGGGCATGATCCCGCTCTTTATCTGCCTATACAGGGGACGAGGGGAATATCTTATGGCGGGTTTCGTATTGGTATTATCCGGAGCTACGGATGTGGTGGACGGGTACATCGCTCGAAAGCTAGATTCTATCACGAATCTAGGCAAGATCCTAGATCCTATCGCCGATAAACTGACCCAGTTGGTGGTCCTCTATGTACTACTCGACCGATTCACAATGCTGATCTGGCCACTGCTATTTTTAATAGCCAAAGAAGTTCTAAACGGCCTTTCTGGGTTGTTTGTGATTCGCAGTACTGGTGAGGCCTATAGCTCCGAGTGGCATGGAAAAGCCTCAACGGTGCTGCTATATACACTCCTGTTTATTCACGTGGTCTGGGCGGAGATCCCGAATTCCCAGTCCAATCTCTTGATCGCCGCCAGCTCCGGGATGATTCTGCTCTCCTTGATCCTATACACAAGGCGTAATCTGCGTATCATTCAACAGGCAAATCACCGGAAAGGTAAATAGATCAATTGGGGACGTTTAATTTTTGATCTACTGTAAAAAAATGTGAATATTATCACTGATCGACTTTCTCATATCCAGTGAGCTGCCGGTTTTTGTGCTATGGTCCTTGTTCTCTGTTCAAAGCATTGATATACTACAAGAAAAGAGTTTGGAATAACAGCATGTTGACCGTGGAGATATTTGGAGCTATTGCAGGGGCTATCTGGCTTACTTATCCCCCGATGGCGACTAGGAGATCAATTTGGACAAAGAGTATTTATTGAATGAAAATCCAGGCAAGGCGTTATTTATCTTTGCAATCCCAATGATCATCGGGAATTTATTTCAGCAATTTTACACGATGGCGGACTCTATTGTGGTTGGCCGATTTGTGGGAGAGACGGCTTTAGCGGCGGTGGGTGCATCCTATGCCCTGACGATGGTCTTTATCGCCATCGCAATTGGCGGCGGGATTGGCGCATCGGTGATCACAGCAAGACATTTCGGAGCCCGCCGCTATCCCCAGATGATCCGATCCATCCGCACGGCGATCATCACTTTTATCACAATTGGGATCCTATTGGCGATATTTGGAGCTTGGAAGACCCAGGAGATGCTTCTATTCCTAAACACGCCCATTGATGTGTTGGACCAGGCTGCGGAGTATCTGCAGGTGTATTTCATTGGCCTGCCCTTTTTATTCTTATACAATGTCCTCTCCTCGATGTTTACGGCTTTGGGAAATTCGAAGACGCCTTTATATCTACTGATCTTTTCCTCAGTGTTGAACATCCTGCTGGATATCTATGCCGTAGTCGAGCTGAATATGGGGGTTGCAGGGGTGGCTTGGGCGACGGTAATCGCCCAGGGACTGGCCGCGATCCTTTCCTCAGTCCTATTTCTTCGGCAGATACGGGAATATGAAATGCCGGAGAGGGTATTTTTTGATCAGCGCGAACTGAAGGAGATGACCCGAGTGGCCCTGCCTTCGATTCTGCAGCAATCCACGGTGATGATTGGCATGATGCTGGTGCAATCCGTGGTGAATCGTTTTGGCTCGGAAGTATTGGCAGGCTATTCTGCTGCGATGCGAACCGATGGGATCTTCGTCGTACCCATGGTGGCCATTGGAAATGCCATGTCTTCTTACACTGCACAAAATATTGGAGCGAGACAAGTCCAGCGGGTTGTCGATGGATATCATGCTGGAGCGAAGATTGTCGCTGGATTTGCATTTTCTGCCTGTGTTCTGCTGGTGGGCTTTCGCTATCCCCTGATACGAAGTTTCTTAGGGGATAATGCCAGCACGGTATCCATCCAAACGGGGACGAGTATACTGGGCTTTATGGGATGGTTTTTCGTCCTGATCGGCTTGAAGATGCTGACGGATGGGCTGTTGCGCGGTGCGGGGCATATGTTTTTGTTCACTGCTGCGAACTTGGTAAATCTGTCCGTTCGCGTTGGAGTGGCAATGATCTGCGCTCCGCGTTTTGGGGTGGAATTCATCTGGTATGCTGTGCCCCTAGGATGGTTTGCAAATCTGACCATTTCTTTTGCGAGCTATAGGCTGGGTAGATGGAAGGCGAGTGCCAATTTGTCACATGGCGATGAGGGGAGAGCATGAGTTCTTCCTTTGATCCCATTCACTTACATTTGGTCTTAAACAGGCCGGATATGGTAGGATGGGAATGGGATGACGAAGTGAAGGGGACGACTGGAGAAGGGGATGAAGATGGACTGTAAAAGAGAAACCCTAGAGAGGATAGCAAATTATCTGTTCTTGATCACCGTGTTTTTTATCCCGATGGAATTGGCGGTTGATCTGCGAATTGGAAGGATATTTACACCTTACAAGCTATTTTTATTGTTGTTAATCTCAACAGTGATTATATTGGTGTCGAGGGCCCCCCTCCTATACCGTAATCGTCTTTTCGACGCCCTCGGCCAGATGTATCAGCGCATGAGGCGCTTATTAGTTCCTTTGGGGCTGTATTTTCTATTTGATTTAGTCAGTTTGTTTTGGACGGCAGACGTCTGGTTTGCACTGAAAAAATATATCACGATCCTACCAATGGTAGTCTTATCTCTATATGGCTGCTACTATTTCTTCGATCCTAGGCTGGGTTTTTCAATGCGCTATGGTCGATTTCGCAGCTTAACGGGGACCATCGGACTGATGGCATTGGCATTGGCGCTGATCAGCTGGGGACTTTTCCTCTTTTATGGACGTACTTATTATATTCTCCGAATGTCCTTGCAATCGGACTACAATCAATATATCATCTCTATCTTCTTGGGGTTCCTATGCGGAATCTATGCGATCCACTCGATCAGAGACAGCCGGCGTCAGCTCCTTCTCTTTTTCTTATACTCTGTCCTAATCCTTCCCCTATTCTATGTTTCCGGATCCCGCCGGACGATGCTCCTCTATATGCCCGTTTTTGGCATCATAGCTGTGAGCATGCTACTGTGGGCAATTCAGCAGCATAGGCGAGGTCTGATCATAGGGACGATGATCTGTGTATTATCGGCCGCTGCTCTGCATTTTGTCCTCATCGATTATTTCGAGTTTCGCTCTACTAGGATTTACCGAGAGATGGAAGATGAGGCCATTGGGAATGGCCAAGAGATGGTCTCGGCATCGATGGACAATAGAGAGGGGATCGTACAGGATTTTCGACTGGAGCAGGGACTCGAATTTAAGACCCAGACCATCGCCTCGGGGGATGCCATAGGGATACGAGAGCGGATATGGACAAGGGTAATGGATGAACTGGGGAGTTTTTCCGCAAAGGAATGGCTGATCGGGCGTGGGGGATCCTATCAGCGGGATCTGCTGTCCGGGGAGTCCTCAGAGATAAAACTATTTCCCGAGGGGAGACCCGAGGGTACTAAGATGCCCAAACACCCCCATTCTATGATCTTTGTAGACTTTTTAAATGGAGGAGTCATCAAGCTGGGGTTAACCGCATTAACGGTGCTCGCCGTATTGAGCTATGCGGCTGTGCTCATACGGGCAAAAGACGGACCTGGCCTATTGCTATTACTGCTATATGGAGGATTTCACCTCTCCTCCCAATTCATTGACTCCATTTACGGACTTTGGGAAAGTCGACTCACTTGGTTATTGGTGATGCTGTTGATGGGTCTTCTCTCCCTCCTGCCTTTAGATCTTTGGATGGGGAAGAACAGGGCGAACGGCGAATTGGAGAGTTAAGGCGACGGAAGAATCGAGGAGATTGTCATGCGTTTTGAAAATATTGTATTTGAAAGAGGTCATGAGCTGCGGTTTCGCTACGAATCAGTGGTTTCCCAACCACTACACTGGAAGAATGCCATCACGATACTCTGGCTTCTCAGTGGAGAGCTGAAGATCATGATGGAGACGGAGAGCTATACCATTCGAGAAGGTGAGATTGAGGTCATCAACAGTGACGAGATGTACGCCCTTCAAGGCAGTAAGGGAAATCGCGTGATTGTACTGGAGGTTCGGCCAGAGTTTTTTCAAAAATACTATGAAGAAGCGGCTGATCTGTTCTATTATACAAATCTGCCCGATGATGATATCTGGGATTTGCGCTATGAGGAGCTTCGGCGATTTATTGCGACTCTGCTCTTCGAATACACCCAAGAACTCGACGACAAGGAAGAGCAGATGGATCAAACCCTCTTGGAGATGATGTACCATCTATTAAACCATTTTCACTATCTGTATTATGATGAGGAGAGCCTCAAGGAAGATGAGACGGAGAGGGACCGATTTCATCGTATTATCAAATATCTCTATCACAATTATGACAGCAAGGTCTCCCTGCAGGACTTAGCCGATGCGGAGTTCCTGTCTGCTCCCTATCTCTCCACTCAGATGAAGGAGTATTTTGGGCAGAGTTTTACAGATTATCTCAATCAGATCCGCTGCGAGGAGAGTACCAAACTCTTATTGGACAGCGATAGGAATATCACACAGATTGCCTTGGAAGTGGGGTTCTCCCATGTTCGTTATTATAACAAGCATTTTAAACTCCACTATGGGATCAGTCCCAAAGAATACCGAGAACGCTATAGCATGGAATTGTCTGAGTACCGGGAGAAGACGGAGGTTTCAGAGCTGGATCTACAGGATGCCCTGGCGGAAGTAGAGGGCTATCTGTGGGATTATGAGCGCTACTCCAGCGACCGGAGCATCCGCAGGATCAATTTGGACTTGTCAGCAGAGGCAGTGGAAGGGGTGCTCCGCTCCAAAATGATCTATATCGATCGTCCTGGGCTGTTGCTGGAGACAGAGGGACAAGCCCTTTTAACAGAAGCCATCCGGGAAATAGGCTTTCAAACCGTCCTGATCGACCAGTTCTTCACGCAGGAGATGGGCATCCAATCCAAGCTGGATCCAGAGCAGATCTCTTGGAGACGGGTGGAGAAGTCCCTTGATTTTCTGCTGTCCCTTGGGCTGACCCCGCTGATCCTCCATGGGAGAAGAGAGCAGGGGATTGTTCAGGCCTTTCAGCAGTATTTTACGGGCAGATTCTCCAAGGAGGAGATGGAGCTCTGGCTGGATACAAAGAGGGGGAAGGCGTCGAAGAAAACATTGGCAACGAGGGGAAATCCTCTTTTCGACACGATGGCAATGGTGCCCTATCTGTTTCACCAATGGCTGTTGAAAAAAGACAACCAGATCTTTGCTCTGGTGGATTCTCCGGAGATGGGCAGGAGTCTAAGCAGTGACACCTTCATCGGAGGGAATGGAATCTTTACGATGAATGGTCTGAAAAAACCCCTCTATTTTGCTCATCAGCTGATGAGAATGGCCAAGGGGAAAATTCACAGCATCGGAGAGGGTTTTGTACTACTGAAAAACCGCAGGGGCTACAGCCTTTTACTCTACAACCCAAGGGGAATCGACGAACAGGGAGAGATTATCCCTGGAATGGGGGAGATTCGGTATTCCGTGAATCTGCGCCATTTGAACCAGACCTATCGGGTGTTCAGCTATACACTGAATTCGAAGCATGGATCCATCTATGATCTATGGAGAAAAATGGGTAGCCCCGAGAAAATGGATCGGTCCCTCATTGAGCTATTCAAGGTATGCCGACCTGGGATTGATGGAAATGAGGCAAAGCCTGAGCCCGTCTACAATATCTTGGCCCATATTCCAAAGGATGGCTGTTTGCTGGTCCAATTTGAGGAGTTAAATGGGAGCGAATCTGCAGTATAAATGGTCGAAAAAGTACAATTCCTAGAAAAATTACCAGAATTATCGGATTTTTAGATATTGAGCAATTCCCCAAAACCAAATATTGGTCCTTTAATCTCCGTTGAATTGGGAATGAAGCATTCGCGATGTGAATGATATGATTCTCTTGGAAACGGAGGTTTTATTATGGGTGCAAAAATTGCAGCCTTAGAAAAAGAAAAAATTGGAAAACTACTATTTCGGTTTGCTATACCGATTATTATCTCTTATTTGATCAGTGAGCTCTATGGGATGGTGGACACTCTATTTATTGGCAAATATGTCGGAGACCGAGCGGTGGGTGCCGTGCTCGTGGTATATCCACTTCAGAGGATTGTGGTGGCTTTGGGGATTATGGTCAGCATTGGCACTTCGACCAATCTGGGTAGAGCCTTGGGCAATCGGGATTATCCAAGTGCCGGGGCCATGGTCGGCACGGGCCGAAATCTGATCCTATTGATTGCATTGCCAGTAGCTCTAATCGTCCTATTGGCGCCAAATGTGGTGCTTCGCTACTTGGGGGCAACTGGGGAGATGATGGATTTAGGAAGGGAATACCTGCGATATATTGCAGTCGGATTCCCGTTCATATTGCTGACGATGTACTTATCGAATGTAATGCTCTCCTTTGGAAATGAAAAAGTGGCGGTCCTGACCAATGGCGTCGGTGCACTGCTAAATATATTGATAGACTATATATTGATAGGGCAACTTGGGATGGGAGTAGCCGGCGCGGCGATTGCCACCTTAGTCTCCCAAATCGTGGGCTTTGCCTTGGCCCTCAAAATCTTTCAAAAGTATCGACGAGAACTAAAATTAAGCTGGACCTTTTCAATGGATCGGGCTCTCGCCTTGGCCATCATCCAAGTCGGATTCTCAGCCTTCATCATCGAAGCGGAGGATGGGATCTTGATGACGGTACTCAATAATCTGATGAGTCGCAGTGTGGGAGAAGGTGGGATTGTCGTATTGGGCATCGCCACCAAGCTCTATATGTTTCTCTTTGTGACCCTCTGTGGAATTGCCGCAGCGATGCAGCCGATCACAGCCTTTAACGATGGGGCGAAGAACTATGGCCGAATTCGAAAAGTGATGGTCAATACCACCCTTTATGCAGCTCTGACCTCAACCGTGATCTGGGCGATCTGTATGATTTGGACAAAGCCCTTGGTGATGCTCTTCTTGAGAGATGCCGCCCTAATCGACTATGCAGTAAAGGCCTTCCGCTGGATGATTGCCTGTTTTCCTCTGATCACCGTCTACTACTGTGCCACTTATTATCTGCAGGCGATCGGCGAGGCGAAAAAATCTGTCAGCCTGGCCTTGGTTCGACAGCTCTTACTCCTGCTACCCATGAGCATCTTCTTTGTGAAGGGACTGGGTATGGGGGAGATGGGTATTTTCCTGGCTTATCCGGTCAGTGATTGTCTTAGTTTTCTAGTTGGTCTGTGGATGCTCCGAGGTGAAGAAAAGGCCCTGGAGACCAAAATTCGGCTGAAAACGGCTTATGCCTAATAGCTGGTCTAGACGACCAAGGGTACTGGAGAAGGCTCAATCGTATCCTCAGTTCAATAGATAAATAGTAGAAGCCCTTGTATTTTTTACAAGGGCTTCTTTATGATTAGATGAATTAGGCCGATAAATTAATAGCCCTGGTTGATGATGCCTTCAATTAAACCCTGGCATTTGCCACAATCTTCTCCTGTGCCAGCGCCGGTCTTCTTCATGATCTCGTCTAGAGATCGGACCCCTGCCTTTACCAGATCTTGCACTTCCTTCATTTTGACTTCTTTACAACCGCATAGCACTGTGATCATATAGTTCAAATGCTCCTGGCAACCTTCACACTCGCCGCATACACCTGCATCTTTAACGAGGTCCTCTTTCGTTCTGGATCCCTTCGTCACCATCGCTTTTCGAATATCTCCATAGGAAATATTATTTCTGGTACATACTGTCTCAATCTTACTTGCCATCTCTGCGCTCCTCCTATTCCGTTTCTGAAATTTTATTTTGTAAATTTCTTCCTCAGTCGGTGAGAATGATCCTTCTCCCCTAACCATTATAATGGGTTCTCTCCTTTCCAACAAGGGTGAACTGGAGAAAACGGGGATTTCAGCCGACGCATCCCCTGAAACTATAACAAATCTATGATGTAGTAGCGGCTAGAATGCACAATAAGAGCCCTTGTCACCATAGGTTGGGGACAGGGGCTCTCATTGATGCATTCGCTCTTATTCTGCTTCGTCGTTTAGATAGCGATAAAAGGCGTCATTGGTCCAGAGGGGTTTGGTTTGGATCGATAGGTCGCCGTCGATCTTTTGGTAGCCCTCTTGGAAGGCGCTGGAATCTTCCGTTTTTGTAAAGGAATGGAGTTCATAGCCATCCTCTTCGATAAAGTTGTCGGTGATCGGCGTGTAGCCACTGCCCATCTCCGTCTCGGAAGTATAGAGGGGTTGCCACCATGCTCCTGCTAACATGCCCTCTCCAGTTGGGTTGGCACTACTCTTCTTGGAGTAGGTGTTGATCAGCTGATCAAAGGCATCTTTACCGGCCTTATCTTTAAATTCAAAGACCATATCGTATTCTAGAGCATTGGCAATATATAGATCGTCTCTCACCTTGACCACTTCGTAATCCCGAGATGGCTCAGGGATTGGGCCCCATTCTAGCATATAGGTATAGGAAGAGGTCTTGGGCTCCAGCCATACCTCGGCCTCGATCTGTTCGGAGCGCAACAGGCCGATCAGCTGCATGGCGTGCTTGATGCTGCTATGGCCATAGCGCAGGGACAGTGTTGGGTCATAGTCTGCATTGTACTCTGCCTTCTTGATATTGAAGCCAGTGGATAACCCTTCGGAGATTCCCTTGATACCCACCTTGAGCATCTCATTTTCCATAAATAGGGAGACCTGGTTAAAGGCTCTGGGTAGATAACAGAGGATGTTGGCATCCGACGTATTTCCCGTCAGAGAGAGCTCGCAGGGCAGATCCCCGTGGATCGCATCTATGAAGATGGGAATATAGGATTGTGCCACATAGGCCCCAGCGGAATAGAATCTCTCGAAGTCCTCTGGCTTGATGTCGACGATGGTGAGTAGAGTTGCTGCTCTTGCCCGTTCCAATTCGCTGAGTCCCGTGGGTAGGGTCAGTTCAGCTAAAATGCGATCGGTCTTTTCCTTGGTAAAGGTATTTGCCAGCTCCAGCATCTCGCGGTCTTCAAGGAGCAGAGTGACCATGTCTGCGCGTTCATTTCCAGTGAGTGCAGTTTGATAGTCCTGTTTCGAATATTTCTGCAGCTCGGCTTTCAGCTCTGCATAGAGGGAGTCCGTATTGTAGTACAGTTCTGTGATGACACCACTGGAGACGGAGTTTTCGCCACCGACGATGTAGACGGTCTTGGCACTGCTTCGAATATAGTCCAGAGTGGCTTGATCCAGTCCTCCGGGCCTTGTGAGTAGGATGGGAGCATTTTTTGCTCCGGCCAAGCTGGAAGCGGATAGTGCATCTGGATAATTGGTGCCATCGACGAGGACCACCGTATCAAAGGCACCGAACCGATTGACATATTCCTTGGCAACTTCGACGGCGGTGGCGTATCGATCTGCACCAGCTATGCGTTTCTTGACATTTCCTTTTACGCTATTCTCTCCTCCAATGATAACGCCATCCGTATCGGGCGCCTCTTTTGCGAGGAATAGAAAGTTAATATTGTCAGTACTTGCGGCTTGACGTCCAACGAGTGGACCAGCAGACAGGGCATCGGGGAAGTCCCAACCATTGACGGTGTGCCTAGCGCTGAGGGGTAGGATCTCTTTGAGTTCACCGGCGATCAGTCTCCTCTCTTGGTAGACGGCCATCGCCGTGGCTTGTCGGTCGTCTCCAGCTAGTCGAACCGGGTTGTATCGGTAAGCCAGAGATTCCATCAGCTCCTTGGAGATGGTATTTTCTCCACCGATGATATAGATCTTCTCAGCTCTTAATCGCTCCAGTTCCTCATGGAATCCATCGGGTAAGCTACCGGATTTGGTCAGTATCAGTGGGGCTTGAATCTGTACCGCCAGGGATCCACCTACCAATGCATCGGGATAATTCTCGCCGCTGGCGAGGACGACGGCATCACTTTGGTCATAGGCTTCCTTACTGGTTTCAATAGCAGTCTGGTATCGGTCGGCGCCACTGACGCGCTCAACATTCAGGGTGGTCTCTGCGAAGGCTGGCATTGCAGTGAAGAGCATGCACAGCGTCAACACAATGGCTAAAAATCGTTTCTTCATATGTTCCCCCTTTCCCGCAAAATGCGGTTCTTACCATTATGATAACATTCTCACGAGAGGGATGTCAATGGAATCGGAGTGAGCCCCCAATAGAAAAACCCGGATTTCTCCGGGTTTCGAGGCCTTTATTTGCTTTCTTGCAGCATTGCTTTCCGAGTCATTTTTGGATTGCACGTCTCCCTTTGTCCGTCAGGGAAAAGAGCTTCAGTGGAGATTTTTCTGGACAGGTCCTCAAGCAGCCGCTGCAGCCCCCACTACAACTGCTCATCAAGCTGGGTTTTAAATAGTCTAGTCGAACGAGCTTATCCACCATCTCCCTTACGAGTTCGGGGGTGGTATCCATACTGCGAGCCAGCTGTTCGGGAGAATACTTTCCCTCTTGGGAGAGGGTTTTTAAGATTTCAAATAACATATGACCACCTCTATTGGAATCCGAGCAGTAGCCCGGTCTGATAGATGACCACTGCGACGACATAGGCGACGAGTAAGGTGTAAAACGCCATAAAGAGCATCCACTTGATGGATTTGGTTTCATTTTTGACACTGCCCAAGACGGCGACACAGGGGGTATAGAGCAGCACCATGACCATATAGGAGATGGCACTAAGGGGTGTGAAATTCGACTGCAATGATCGGATGAGTTCCTCTCCTTCACCGACGCCGGCATAGAGCATTCCCAAAGTTGCGACGACACCTTCTTTTGCGGGCATTCCCGCCACTAGGCCCACAGCTGCTTGCCAAGTATCATTTCCCATCGGAGCGAGCAGGGGTTTGATGGTGTTGCCGATCATGCCTAGCACTGAATCCAGACCATAGGGCTCTGCTCCAAAGGGCAGGTGGGCCAATAGATACAATGCGGCAATGACCAGGGTAATCGTCGTGGAAGCGCGTTTGATAAAGCTGGCCAGATTTTCCCACATGTCTTTGAGGACATTGATGGCGATCGGAGCTCGATAGGGTGGGAGTTCCATGATGAAATCAGAGCTCTCGCCCTTGAACAGGGTTTTCGAAAAGAGTTTTGCAAAGATGATGGCGATGATAAAACCCAGTGCATAGATTCCGAACATGACCAAACCGGCATATCGAGGAAAGAAAGCTGCTGTGAAGACCGCATAAACTGGGACCTTTGCTCCGCAGGACATAAAGGGGTTGATCAAAAGTGCAATCATTCGGTCTCGCTTGTTCTCCAAAGTCCTCGTCGACATGACCCCAGGTACATTACAGCCGAATCCTACGATCATGGAGATGATCGCTTTGCCCTGTAAGCCGATCTTGCGCATCCAGCGATCCATCACATAGGCAACCCTTGCCATATAGCCGATGTCTTCAAGAAAGCCCAGCAGCAAGAATAAAATGGCGATCAATGGGATAAAGGTCAGCACGGTGCCCACTCCTGCGAGGAGGCCGTCGATGATAAAGCCAGTGACAAAGGGACCTGCACCCCAATTATAGAGGATCGCGCTCGATTGTTCAGAGACCCTCTCTAAGAAAGTCTCAATAAAACCACCCAATAAGTTTTGACCGATCAGGAAAGTCAGCTGAAATACTAAAAACATGACAGCCGCAAAGATCGGTATTCCTAGGAATCGATCGGTGACGATCCGGTCGATCTGATCAGAGGTGTTCATCACACCCGTCAAGGGCTTGAATACGCGTTTTTTAATGATCTGGTGGATGTATTCATATCGCTTATCGATGATATGGAGCTCATGTTCTTCCCTGCGCTGTTGAATACCCGACAGAAGCTCCTGGAATTTTTGGTTATTTTTGAGGTCTCCCAGATTTTTCGTCAGCTCGATCATCCGTTGATCTCCCTCCACATATTTGACTGCTAACCAATAGGGGGGATAGGAAGTATTCACCTCGGAGAAGATCTGTGTCAACTCAGCTAATAGGGGATGGAGCTCACCATAGGGGATTCGCTTGCGTGATGGGGGCTGTTCCCTGACTTCGATACATGCGGCCAATAGTTGATCTAAGCCCTTTTTACGAGAGGCGACGATGGGGATGACCGGAACGCCTAGATCTTCTGATAAGCCCTCCAGATCAAAGGTCAACTCCTGCGCCTCTGCTTCGTCCATCATATTTAATGCGATGACCACATTGATATCCATTTCCAGTAACTGCATGGGCAGATATAGGTTTCGCTCTAGATTTGTGGCGTCGACGACATCGATGATCACATCGGGATGGCCCTGTAGAATATAGTCACGGGATACCACCTCATCTTCAGAAAAGGCCCCTAAGCTATAAGTTCCAGGTAGGTCGACGATTTTCAACTGCTGTCCCCGGTATTTACAAATGCCCTCTTTTTTGTCCACAGTGACACCAGGCCAGTTGCCCACTTTTTGATTGGAGCCGGTGAGACCGTTAAAGAGGGTCGTCTTTCCGATATTTGGATTGCCTATTAGGCCAATTTCCATCATGCTTTTTCTCCCTTGCGTACTTGAATTCCATCCGCTAAATTTCGTCCTATGGCGATATTGGCACCATGGATTCCCAAGATTTGGGGGCCCTTGTGGTCGTTTTTCTTCACTTTCACCTCTGCACCGGTGTGTAAGCCCATCTCGTAGAGGCGTTTCGTCGAAGGTCCCTGGGATTGAATGCGGATGATACGGCAGGTCTCCCCTTCGCTGATGGCGGATAGTGGGATGTATTCCATAGATGCCTCCTAGTAATAAATGATAATAGTTCTCAATAAATTTGGTTTTATTATAACTTATCTGCAATTAGAATGCAATAATCCAGTAAAGGTTCTTTAAAAAAACACTGGGTTCTGATATAATTTTTTAAGGAGGTGCCAGAATGAATAAGTTGAGAATCATCTTCGTTTTTTTTAGTATTGTGCTACTCAGTGGATGTACAGCGCTGCAAGATATAGATTATTCCAAACGGGAGGACTATAATTTTGAGGTGGAGGAGATCAAGCTCACCAAATTAGTGGAATCCGATGAATTGCTTCAAGAGAGAAGCAAGGAGTTGGAGGCGATCAAAGAGCAGCTCCTTCAAGATACAGCAGTTCAGGCCCAGGAGACCGCAAATTGGTTTGTCGTAGCTCCATCGCTGAATGTTCGCTCCCTAGCCTCGTCCGATGCGTCTCTCTTGGGAGCTCTTACCTTAGGAGAAGAGATCGTTCAGAAGGCAGAGACCATTGGGGATGATGGCGAACGATGGATTGAATTTGAATACGAGGGAACCACCGCTTTTGTGGCTGCCAGATATCTCTCCAAAGATGTTGCCGACGATCCCATTGCGATTTACAGGGTGGTCATTTACACCCTCAATGTGCGAGAGGAACCCAGTGAGGAATCCGAAATTCTCGGTGAGCTCACCTATTTCACCGAATTCACTGTCTTTGAAAAAGTGACGGACGCCAATGGGAAGGTATGGTTAAAGACGATGGCTCCCGGCAGTGGTAGTGGTTATGGTTATGTGATGAGCGACTATGCAGTTGTTGTAAGCGAAAATTGATGGGTTATAATTTAGGCTGAAAGGTGAAAAGATGCTAAAAAAAGATGGCGTGTTTGAAGAACTCAAGAATCGGATTGTTCGGTTGGATTACGAACCGGGAAAGATATTAAATGAAGCGGAGATCGCAGAGGAATTTGGTATCAGCAGAACCCCTATTCGGCAAGCCTTTCAGAGATTGGAGTTAAACAAACTCATTCAGATCGTACCGAGATATGGTGCCCAAGTGCCCCAGATCGATTTTTTACAGATGAAGAGCTTATTTGAAGCGACGAGAGTCCTCGATCCCTATGCCACAAAGCTGGCGACCATCAACGCAGACGAGGAGATGATTCAGCAATTAGATGAGATCGTAGCACGACTGCGGAGCTATCACATGGAAGAGGATTACCGCTTAGCCATCATTGACGACGAGCAATTCCATGAGATCATTCTGGCGAAATGTGAGAATTCCTGGCTGGAGGAAATAGTAACACAGCTGCATTTCCATTCAGAGAGGCTCTGGCATTATTGTAATCGATATTTTGATTCGCCCGATATCTTTTACTCTACATTGAGGGCAGTGTTGGATGCGATCAAAGCCCATGATCCCGATCTCGCTGAAAGATGCGCCAGAGAACATATCGATGTCTTTGTGGATCGAATTCGAAGTACTCTCCTATAGAGAAGTGCAGTATAAGATAGAAAACAGACCAAATGCAAAAGATGCATTTGGTCTTTTTGTCTCTATTATTCTCTTACTAAGGGCATGCTCATACAGCGCGGGCCGCCTCGGCCTCTAGAGAGCTCTCCAGAGGGCATTTCGATCACTCGTAGACCGCGGTCTTTGAAGATCTCGTTGGTGATCTCGTTCCGGTCATATACGATGATGGTCCCAGGGGCAATACAGAAAGTATTGGACCCGTCGTTCCACTGTTCTCTCTCTGCTGCGATCCTGTCCCCGCCACCACATAGGATCAATTCAATATCCCTTTGTAGATAATGGCTGAGGACATTTTCTAGGGTGTCCTCGATCTC
Organism: Tissierellia bacterium; assembly: GCA_030538075.1. GTDB lineage: Bacteria > Bacillota > Clostridia > Tissierellales > Peptoniphilaceae > JAUNUQ01. The sequence goes on along the minus strand of JAUNUQ010000007.1, from coordinate 52,006 downwards.
TCTGATCTGCAAATCCCCTTGTTCGGATCTCTTCGGCTTGGTCAACTCAAAGACCCGTAGGGTTCCCAGGATGCCCGGGTGCACTGTGAAAAGATTGTGGTCGATCTGTGTGAATACCGTATCCAGATGCATATAGGCACGGGCCTTGGGAATATCGAAGGCGAGTACGGTATCGATGGCGCATTCAGGATGTTGGAATAGGTTTTTCGCCAAGGTTTCAATGGCATCTGCCTCCGTTCGCTCGGAGAGTCCAACGGCGAGTACATGTTCACTAATATTTAGGATATCTCCTCCCTCGATGGTGAAGGGGTCTTCGCGGTGATAGTACTGCGGTACATGATCCAGATAATCGGGATGGTATTTGAAGATATACTCGGCGAGAATCGTCTCTCGGGAACGAGTATAGGTTTGCATGTGATTGATGACAACTCCATTTCCTACGGTGGCCATCGGATCCCGCTGAAAGTAGAGATTGGGCATGGGCGGTAGGATCAATCGACTGGGATCTGAGATCAGATCATTCAATGAGATCTTATCGACCATGTCAATATCCTTGAGATTGACACCGGCTATGGCCTTGGATACCAGATCACGGCTATCGGCAATGCCCTTTAAAAAAGCATTTGTCGCCTGATTGTATCGCCGATTGGAAACCCTTCCCTCTGCGATCAGTTGATCGACAAACTGAAACCTGAGCCCTTCGTGAGCATCTAGCGCTTCAGCGACCAGATCTACGAGATATACGACCTCAACTCCATTTTCCTCCATGATCCTCACGAATGCGTCATGCTCTTGTTGGGCGTTCTTTAGAAAGGGAATATCATCAAATAGTAATTCTGTTAGTATATCAGGGGTCATATTGAGTAGTTCGCCCCCGGGTCGATGCACCAACACTTTTTTTAGCACACCGATCTCGTTTTGGACTTGGATAACTGACATGAAAACCTCCTAAGTGATCCATTCTAAGTCTTTGGCTCACTTTCTTGCATTATATAATAGTATGGGTGGATTATCAATAAAAGGAACTATGAATAGAAATGATGGAGGTGGTACTCTGAACTCCATAACCCATGTATTTTATTCACAAATTTTTGATTTAAAGTGGTTTTTCCAGTATAATTTAAATCGGAGGAAGAACACAATGAGAAGATATGAAAGGGAAGGTGTTTGAATGTTTCGAAAGATAAGTGCCCTGCTAGCTTTGATCTTTGTCTTGACGACGGGCGCAGGAGCAGTTGAACCAGAGGATAAGAATCCAATCCTCGGACCACCGACGACTACGGTATCGCAAATGCAGTCTTGGGCGAGAAGCAAGGGAGCTGATGCGGAATTTATCGAGTTGGCAGAGGTATTCTATAATGTCTCGGTAAAATGGGGAGTGGACCCAGCGGTCACATATACCCAATCCGCAAAGGAGACCAATTTCTTCAAATTTACCGGCGTCTTGAACAAGACCTTTAAGAATCCCTGTGGGCTGAAGACCACCCAGGGTGGCGGCAATTACGATCCAGCTGCCCACAAGACTTTCAGTAGCTGGGAAGAGGGAATCACGGCACAAGTACATCATTTAGCCCTATATGCTGGTCACGAGGACTTTCCGAAAGCGGATACCCCGGACCCCAGACATTTTGCCAGCATCTACGGAGTTGCGCCAAATGTTGAGGACTTAGGGGGGCGTTGGGCGCCGAGCAGTAGCTATGGGACGGATATCGTGAGGATGATGAAGGAGCTATGGGCGACGAATGCCGATGGGAAGCCAGTAATACCAGCACCTGTCACTCCGGATCCGGTCAAACCAGACCCTACTCCAGTGAAACCCACACCTGTGGAGCCAGCTCCCATCGACAAAGGCCTCGTGCCCATAGGTGCAAATGGCATCCTACCGGATCGCAGCATGCTCCGTATCTATGGAGGGAATCGCATAGAGACGGCTGTCAAGGTCAGCCAGACCCTAACCGTCGGCGCGGATCAAGTCATTCTAGCCAATGGAGAGACCTATGTAGATGCCCTCGTCGCTTCGCTGCTCACCTATGACCCAGAGAACGGCACCTATGCCCCCATTTTGCTGAATACGGGCAAGCGCCTGGATCCCATGGTAAGAGCCGAGATCCTTCGACTTGGCGCAGGCAGCGTCCTCGCAGTGGGTGGGGCCACCCATATACCGGATCAGGTCCTCGCAGATTTGCGGAGTATTTCGGGGGTGGAAGTGACCCGGATTGCAGGACAGAGCAGATATGCCACAGCCAATCTGATCGCTGAGAGATTGGGTGCTTCCAAGGAGTATATTCTGGTCAATGGCATCAATAACGCTGACGCATTGGCCATCGCGCCCTATTCGGCCACCAAGAATTTGCCCATCCTACTCACGGACGGAAAGACATTGGATAGCGCCACCAAGGCGAAACTAGAGGGTAGCCAAAAGGTGATCATCATCGGTGGCACTGGATCGGTCTCAGCGAATATCGAGAGTGATCTGAAATCTAAGGGCATCACTGTTCATCGAATTGCAGGGAGCAATCGCTTTGCTACGGCGGTAGAGGTGGCAAAAAAGCTGTATCCGAATACCAGGGTATTCACCGTATCCAATGGAAAATCCCTAGCGGATGCATTGGTAGGCGCACCTTTGGCCGCCAAATACGCCGCTCCAATCCTATTGAGCGATGCGGCGGCCCTGACCAAAGTCACTGGCGATTATATCTCGTCAAAGAATCCGTTGAATATCGTCGTGCTGGGAGGCAGTGGATCCATCGGTGCATCTGCGTTTTTACAGCTCGAGAGTAATTTTGACTAATCAGAAGAATAGGTAGGGGAGGCGGATCCAAATCGCCTCCCTTTTGTGTGCAATAAAAAAACAAGCCCATCGGCTTGCTCGTTATGATCATATGTACCGTACACCCGGCTTTGCCAGATCCGCCTCCTGCGGTACCTGGGTAGTTAGCTCGAAACAGGCGACCTCACGGCACACAAAAGGGTCTACTTATCGCTGCTTCCTCCCGGACCTGACGAGGTTCATAGATTTCTGTTGCGTAAGACCCATTTGTCAACACTACTTGCCCAAGGCAGACCAGACTGCAGAAATGTCTAGGCCGGGCATCGATCCTGCTGTAGCGGGTTGCAGGTTACAGGGCACCGCTAGTTCCCCATCTAGTACGGATGGCGGAGAGCAAGGGATTTGAACCCTCGAAACGCTTTGAACGTTTACACGATTTCCAGTCGTGCGCCTTCGACCGCTCGGCCAACTCTCCACGCGACTTACAGATATACATTATAGGGTATTAATTTTACTTTGTCAAGAAATAAAAATTGGGGGTGAAGTTATTGTAAAGACCCCGGTTATAATTATGTTTTGGAATCCATTCCGATGATCGGTGGTTTCGAATCGGGTTTTTTGCATGAGAGATCTTTAGGAAGGATCCGGTACTGGCAAAACAAAACCGCCCCGAAGGGCGGTTGTCGGTAGCTGTTTACAGAATCATCGTGGCGATTGTGCCAAAGATCAACAGCGGGATATTGAAGTGGATAAAGGTGGGAACACAGGTGTCCCAGATGTGGTCATGTTGTCCATCTGCATTGAGCCCAGATGTGGGTCCAAGGGTGGAGTCAGAAGCAGGGGATCCAGCATCGCCCAGTGCACCAGCTACACCGATGATACAGATGGTTGCCGCAGTGGAAAAGCCCAGTTGAGCACAGAGGGGGACGAAGATCGCTGCGACGATTGGAATGGTACTAAAGGAGCTACCGATCCCCATCGTGACGAGAAGCCCGATAAAGAGCATGATGATTGTGGCGATCAACTTGCTGCCGCCTAGGATGCTCGCTGCAGAGGCGACTAGAGATTCAACGGCTCCAGTGGAGCGAAGTACTGCGCCATAACCAGCTGCGATCAGCATGACAAAGGCGATAAAGCCCATCAGACGTATTCCGCCGTCCATCATGGTATCGAGATCTCTAAAGGTAAAGGAGCGGAATAGGAACATGACGATGAGCGCTGCCAGAGCACCGATGGGAAGACCACCGCTCCATTCGAATTTTACAAATACGACTTGGATTGCAAAGGCGACGACTGCACCGACGAGAGCACCAATCTGTGGCATGGAGATTTTGGTATCGATAGGTTCTTGGATTTCTTCTCCTGCTACGGCGAGGTCTTGGTAGCTTCGATCCTTTCTGTAAGTAAAGAAAATTGCAATAAACAGTCCTACAATCATTCCGATTCCCGGTATGATCATCGCTGGCCATACCTGGTCGATGGTGGCCTCCATTCCGTTTTCTACAACGGCTTGTGTGATGATGTTATGGAAGATAAATCCAAAGCCTACGGGTAACATGACATAGGGTGCCTTTAGTCCAAAGGTCAACGAGCAGGCAATGGCCCTTCGGTCAATTTTCATCTTGTTCATCAGCCCCAATAGAGGTGGAATCAAAATGGGGATAAAGGCGATGTGAACGGGAATGAGGTTTTGGGAGAAGCAAGCGATTCCGGCAATAATCAGTGCGAATAATTTTTTCTTGCCTTGTAGAGAATTGCTCAGAGCTCTTACTAAGTAGTTTGCTACACCCGTGTGGCTGATAGCTACGGCCAGTGCACCAAGCAGTACATATGATAGAGCGGTCTCGGAGTTTCCTCCCATACCACCGATCAGAGTACTCATCGTGTCGTTGATGGACATACCCGCTGTAAGTCCAGCAGTGAGGGCTGCTATGAAGATCGCAAGCAAGATATTGAACTTCAATAGCGCCAATACCGTCATGACTAGAACCGATATGACAACAGGATTGGTAAGCATTTTCTGCCTCCTAGATTGGATTTCAGAACGATCAAAGAACGTTTTCACAAAACATAATGCATAATAAAACGAAGATGAATTTGCATCTGGAATTATATATTATACGATATACTTTGATCGAAGTTCTTCACGATCTGTTACTTAGAATTCTATCATATTATTACCAAATAATCAACAAAGTGCTTAAGAAATATATACTGCATCATCGTCAAAGTCCCGCGGTTCAAATTGCATAAGTCCTATGGTATAATGGGATCATTGGGAGGATTATCATGTATCAAGCGATCTATCGTGCCTTTCGGCCCCAGACCTTTGACGAGGTCATTGGACAAGAGCCGATTATTGAAGTATTAAAAAATCAAGTCCAATCTGGTAAGATTGGACATGCCTATCTCTTCTCCGGTACGAGGGGGACGGGAAAGACGAGTTGTGCAAAAATCCTCTCTAGAGCGGTCAACTGCCTCACGCCAATTAATGGCAATCCCTGTAATGAATGTGCGAGTTGCCGGGGCATTCTAGAGGAGACGAATCTCGACGTCATCGAGATGGATGCCGCATCGAATCGACGGATCGACGACATCCGGGATCTCAGGGACAAGGTGATATACCCGCCTGCCGCCCTGAAATACAAGGTGTATATCATCGATGAGGCCCATATGATTACCAATGAGGGCTTTAATGCATTGCTCAAGATCATGGAGGAACCTCCACGGCATCTGATTTTCATCCTGGCGACGACGGAACTGGAGAAGATCCCAGCGACGATCCTCTCTCGCTGTCAACGCTTCGAGTTCAAACGGATCTCCCAAGCACAGATCGAAGGGAGTCTGGCGGGAATCCTAGAGGATCTAGGACGAAGTGCGGATCCTGCGGCCATTGAGATGATCGCCAGGGCGGCAGGAGGGGGAATGAGGGATGCCCAGAGTATTCTAGATCAGGCTCTCTCCGCAGGCGAAGGACAAATCACCCTCGAACAAGTAGCGGGCATATTGGGTTTGATCACAGAAGAGGATATGGGGCCCCTGTTAGGTGCCATCTTCGAGCAGGACTACGAAGGCGCCCTCCTCTTAGCAGAAGAAAAGCTAGCAGCGGGCATCACGGCTGCGGATCTGGTCAATGCCCTGACGGAGACCTATCGTGGGCTTCTCCTGGCCAAGACGGCACCGGAGATGTTGACCGGCGATGAGCAGCTACGAAATAGCTTGATTTTCTATGGAGCCAAGTACAGCTTTGCTCGAATCGCCGATTGCCTAGAGGTCCTCATCGAGACAAAATCGAAGCTGCGGTTGACGGAAGCGCCCGAGGCGATGCTGCAAGTGGGAATTGTCCGGCTGATTGAACAGACGGACCGAAAAGCTCTCCTGTCCCGGATCGATGCACTGGAGCGCAGGTTGGAGGAGTTTCTGGCCCAAGGTCCTAGGGAAGCGGCCAGAGGGACGGCGGTTCAGTCGACTCCAAAGGGAAGGGTATCCCATGGAAATGGACCTTCTCCTGTAGAGACCGATGGAAAATCCGAGGAGAAAGAGGAAGAGATACCATCAGAGGAAGCTGTGTCCAGGACTGGGAAGAGGGGACTGACGAAGGATAAGACGCCGCCAGAGCCCCCAATGAATAGCCCTAGCTCATCGGAGTCGCAGAATGAGCCAGCTCTTTCAGCTCATGAGAAAATGCAGCAGATCCTCGACAACTGGGAAGCCTGTGTGGAATTTATGGTGTCCAAGAAACGGTTTTGGGGGATGTGGCTTGGGGATTTGACCCCCATGCGGCTGGTGGGGGGTGTGCTCTACCTCAATATGGCCCCGTCACAACTGATCGGATATAAAAAGGCAGTCCAGGGGCATGCTGAACTACAGGCGATGCTCCAGGAATACTATAAGATGGACTTTACCATCGAATTGACCAAACAGGACGCAGGGACGGATCCCAGCGAACAGGCGAAGAGCGATTTAGATGTCATCTATGAGCTCTTTGGCAAAGACAATGTACAGGTGAAAAAAGGAGGAGAATAAATGGCAAGAGGTGGATTTCCACGCGGTGGCGGGAACATGGGCAATATGATGAAGCAGATGCAGCAAATGCAGAGGAAGATTGAAGAGACCCAGCAGAAGATCGAAGAAATGGAAGCGACTGCATCCGCAGGAGGTGGTGTTGTAGAGGCGACGGTAAACGGCAAAAAAGAAGTGGTGAAAATCCATTTAGACCCTGAGATCTTAGATCCAGAGGATGTGGAAATGGTAGAGGATATGGTAATGGCAGCAGTCAACGAAGCCCTTCGCGAGATCGGAAAAGTCTCCGATCAGGAGATGGCGAAGGTGACGGGTGGCATGAATATCCCGGGATTCTAAAATGGTGGACTTATATCCAGAACCGATTGAGCGGCTGATCGGAAAACTCTCGAAGCTGCCCGCCATCGGACGAAAATCAGCGGAGCGCTTAGCGCTCCGCTTCGTTGAGATGGATAGGGAGGAGGTAGATGCCCTTTGTGAAGCGTTGACCGATGTGAAGACCAAGGTACATCCCTGTCAACTCTGCGGAAATTTGACAGATCTGGAGCTGTGCTCTGTCTGTGAGGATCCGCGCAGGGACAAGTCCACGATCTGCGTCGTGCAGGATACCCCAAATCTACTGGCTATCGAAAAGTCCAGAGAATACGCCGGGCTATATCATGTGCTGCAGGGACTGATCTCCCCACTGGATCAAGTCTCTTCCGAACAGATCAATTTGGATACCCTTTTGGAGAGGGCAGAGGATCCAGAGGTAAAAGAAATTATTCTCGCCATTAATCCTACGGTGGAAGGCGAGATGACCACCTTGTTTTTAGCGGAGCTGTTGAAGGGTAAAAACGTGAAGATTACGCGGATTGCAAGTGGTATTCCCTTCGGGGCAAACCTCGAATTCTACGATGGGACGACCCTGTATAAAGCACTGGAAGATCGACGAGAACTATGATATAATATTAATAGAAAAAGCACGAAATGAAATGCACCTTGTTATTTAATAAATGAAAAACTATCAAAATCAGATCCTATAGTACCATGGTAAAGGAGATAGAGATGAAAGATATTGTCATTGTACACGCAGAGCAGTTGGTGACTCCGACGGGAAAGACCAAACGCTGTGGCAAAGAGATGAACGAGCTGCAAGTCATCGAGGACGCAGCAGTATTCATTCAGGACGGGCGCATCGCAGCGGTGGGTCCAACGGAGGAAGTTATAAAGGGGATTGATCTGGACCGGACGGATCAGATTGATGCCAAGGGGAAAACCATTTTACCTGGTTTTGTAGACTGCCACACCCATTTCGTATTTGGTGGCTACCGAGATAACGAATACAATATGCGCCTAGAGGGTGCGACCTATGTGGAGATAATGGAAGCGGGCGGCGGCATCAAGAGCACGGTGAAAGCCACTCGAGAAGCTAGCTTTGAGGAGCTATACGAAGCGGGCAGAAAACGTCTGAACTCCATGTTGTCCTATGGAGTGACGACAGTCGAAGGAAAGTCCGGCTATGGACTGGACATAAACACAGAGAACAAACAGCTCGATGTGATGGCAAAGCTGGATCAAGATCATCCCATGGACGTGGTGCGGACCTATATGGGCGCCCATGATATCCCAGAGGAATACAAGGGACGTGAAGGGGACTATATCGACTTTCTAATCGCAGAAGGCCTACCGGCTGCGAAGGGGAAGGCAGAATTTGCCGATATCTTTACTGAGCAAGGGGTATTCTCCGTAGAGGAATCCCGTAGATATCTCCAGGCAGCAAAGGATATGGGCTATGGGCTCAAGGTTCACGCAGATGAAATCGTTCGAATTGGCGGTGCAGAGCTTGCGGGAGAGATGGGGGCCATTTCAGCAGAGCATCTGTTAAAGGCCTCAGACGAGGGGATTCAAAAGATGATTGAAGCTGGCGTCGTCTGTGCACTGCTCCCGTCGACGGCCTTTAGTCTACAAGAGGATTATGCCCGTGGTCGCTATATGATCGATCAAGGAGCTGCCGTTGCTCTGGGCTCCGATTTCAACCCAGGCAGCTGTCATACGAATTCCATACCATTGATGATCGCCCTGGCTACGATCTATATGAAGATGACAGTTGAGGAGACGATCACAGCCCTCACTTTAAATGGCGCAGCTGCCATTGGCAGAGCGGATCAAGTAGGGTCTCTGGAAGTCGGCAAGAAGGGGGATGTCATCCTTTTGGATGCACCTGCATATAAGCATTTGTCCTATACAATTGCAGTGAATACGGTGGAAAAGGTCATCAAAGAAGGCATGCTGGTCTATGATAAGACCTGTGCATATATTTAATTAGGAGGTAGGGAATATGTTAGTTCAAAAGAGTGTACATGATTTTATCGAGATCGTAGATAGCAATGAACCTGTACCGGGCGGTGGCTCTGTATCGGCTATGGCTGGATCCATTGGCGCTGCATTGGCGAGGATGGTGGGCAGTCTGTCCGTGAACAAGAAGGCTTTTAAAGAGCTTCCACAACAGACCCAGGACGAATTGATCCAAGCGAAGGAGAAATTAGAAGCCCTAAAGGTGGAATTGGAGGAGATCGTAGACAAGGATGCCAATGCCTTTGATAAGGTGATGGAGGCATTTGCGATGCCAAAGGATACAGATGAGCAAAAAGCAGCTCGCTCAGCTGCTGTACAGGATGGATACAAGATTGCCCTCGAAGTTCCCAGACGCTGCGCCGCTGCTTGTATGGAAGTGCTCAAATTGCAGAGAGTATTTGCAGAATATGGCACAAAGGGCGCCGTCAGTGATATCGGAGTCGGCATCTTGATGTCCACTTCAGGATTAGAGGGGGCGGTGTTCAATGTCCTGATCAATCTGCAGGCTATGAAGGATGAGGATTATATCCGCGAGACCACCCAAGAGGCGATGGATCTCGTGGAAGAAATGCTAGCTATCAAGGAAGAATTGTTACAAATTATTTACCAAAGACTCAAATAGGAGGAAAGTGTATGCCCGGTTTTAAACTGAATGGCGAAATGTTGGGCTTAGAAGACCTCATTGCAATTACCAGAGGTCAGGCAAAAGTACAGTTGACGGAAGAGGCAATCCAAAAGGTGCACAGGGCAAGGGAACTCGTGGACCGCTATGTTCGAGAGGATAGAGTGGAATACGGGATCACCACCGGATTTGGAGAGTTCAGCAAAGTGATCATATCGAAGGATGATGCTACGCAGCTCCAGCACAATCTCATCGTCAGCCATGCCTGCGGTGTGGGTAATCCCCTACCAGAGGACGTGGTACGGGGGATTATGGCTCTGCGTGTAAATGCTCTATCTAGAGGATATTCTGGCATCCGTCTGTCCACAATTGAAACGCTGATTCAGATGCTAAACAGGGGCGTACACCCCATCATACCAGAAAAGGGCTCCTTGGGTTCCAGTGGTGATCTGGCGCCTCTCGCACATATGGTATTGGTCATGTTGGGTGAGGGAGAGGCCTTCTATCAGGGAGAGCGCATGGCCGGCGCAAAGGCCATGCAGGAAGCTGGGATTGAGACCATCGAACTGACCTCTAAAGAGGGTCTGGCCTTGATCAACGGAACGCAGGTAATGACTTCCATCGGTGCCCATGCTCTATATGATGCGATCAATCTATTTAAGACTTCTACGATCTCCCTGGGATTGACCATGGAGGGTTTAAATGGGATCACAGATGCCTTTGAGCCAATGACCCATGTAATCCGCAGACAATTGGGGCAACAAAAAGCTGCCGCTCTGACCCTCAATGTCCTAGAGGGAAGTCAAATGACTTCTAGGCAAAACGAGATCCGGGTTCAAGACGCCTATTCCCTTCGATGTGCTCCCCATGTTCACGGCGCTTCCCATGACTGCTTGAGTTTTGTTCGGGAAAAGGTGGAACTGGAGATGAATGCGGTGACGGACAACCCCATCATCCTCGTCGATGAGGATCGGGTCATATCTGGGGGGAATTTCCATGGAGAGCCGATGGCGCAGATCTTCGACTATATGAAGATCGGCATTGCGGAATTGGCAAATATCTCTGAAAGACGGATCGAGCGTATGGTCAACCCCGCTTTAAACGGACATCTACCTGCATTTTTGATCGAGAAGGGCGGACTGAACTCCGGCTTTATGATCGTTCAATACTCTGCAGCAGCTTTAGTATCCGAGAATAAAGTGTTGGCTCATCCTGCCAGCGTGGACTCCATCCCCTCATCGGCGAATCAAGAGGACCATGTCTCCATGGGAACCATCGCAGCCAGACAGGCGGCGGAGATCCTCTACAATGCTCGAAGGGTTGTGGCCATGGAGCTGCTCTGTGCCTGCCAGGCGATCGACCTCAGGGGTAAAAAGCAATTGGGCAAGGGCAGTGAAGTCGCCTATGAGAAGATTCGTGGAGTCGTTGACTTCTACGATCAAGACCGTGTGATGAATACGGACATCGAAGCTGTGGTGGCATTGGTGGAATCAGGAGAACTATATGAAGCCGTCGAGGCGGTCACTGGTAAACTATTTTAATTAATCGAAAAGGGGGGCGATCATTCCTTGGATAGCTCCCCTTTCATGTACTCCTTGCCTTTAGTACGGCAAATCGGTTATGATTAAAAGCGGAGGTGTGGATTATGAAGGGAATTGTGCCAAGTCTCTGGTTCGCCGACAACAACTGTGAGGAAGCGATAGGATATTATATGGAGGTCTTTCCAAATTCTTGGGTTGAAGAGATGAGAAAATACCCAGATGAAGCCTTAGATTCCCATTTTGAAGGGATGGCGGGTAAGGTGATCACTGCAGTTTTCTATCTGAATGGACAGCCTTTCATCGCTTTAGATGGAGGGCCTTATTTCCGTTTTAATGAGGCGATCTCCTTCACGATTGAATGCGAGGATCAAAAAGAGATCGACTATTATTGGGATAAACTCAGCCATGTCCCAGAGGCTGAACAATGTGGTTGGGTAAAGGATCGATTTGGTCTATCCTGGCAGATTCTGCCGAGGAATATGAATGAGCTCATTCGCTCAGATGCGCAGATTCAGGCGATGATGAAAATGAAGAAAATTGATATTGAAAAATTGAGGAATATAGGATCATGATAATATCGGATCAAGTGGGATATCCTGACACCGTAGACGAAGTTCGCCGTGATTTAATGGAGATGGCAGAAATATCCCATGGGGATTTTCAAAGTCGATTGATCCCCACGATGAAACGAGAGAAGATCCTGGGAATCCGTGTCCCAAACTTACGGGCATATGCCAGAAAGATGGGCAGAGAAGACCCAAAGCGGGCCGCTACCTTTTTAGACTCCTTACCCCATCGGTACTTTGATGAGGACAATCTCCATGCCTTTTTTATCGAGGGCATTCGAGACTATGATGAAGCGATGAGGCGAACGGAATTGTTTCTTCCCCATATAGACAATTGGGCGACTACAGATTCTTTTTCACCTAGGGTATTTCGAAATCATCCAAAGAGAGTCTATCAGAATATCATGAGGTGGATGGAGTCTGAGCATGTCTACACCGTTCGTTATGGGATCGGCCTGCTACTCAGCAATTATCTGGACGAGAACTTTTCACTGGAATCCATGGAGAGAGTAGCGGGATTGGACTCGGATGAATACTATATTCGCATGATGGTCGCCTGGTATTTTGCCACTGCTCTGGTCAAACAGAGACCTGCGGCGATGAATGTGCTAGAAGGGGAAATTCTCGATCCTTGGGTACACAATAAGGCGATTCAAAAGGCGATCGAGAGTCGCCGAATCGAAGAGGAGATGAAATCTCAACTGCGGGGGATGAAGAGAAAGCTCTAGTCGCAATGGATTGCGAATCTAGCGCAATAATTTCTGAGATTTATAGAATCGAAATAATTAGATTGAGATTGTTGAAATAATCTGGAGGTGAAGGGAAGTTTGGAACAAAAATCAAAGCAGTTCCGCTCAAAATGGGGTTTTTTAGTAACGGCGGTGGGATCCGCTGTCGGGATGGCAAATGTGTGGGGATTCCCCTACAAGCTACAGTCTGAGGGAGGGGGAGCATTTCTGCTCGTATATCTCGTATTTATCGTGATCTTTGGCTATTGTGGCCTATCTGCAGAATACGCCATCGGACGAAGGGCGCAGACGGGGACCCTCGGTGCCTATGAATATGCTTGGAAATCCCGGGGAATGGGGGCGATTGGCAAAGTGATAGGTTGGCTGCCCTTGGCGGGCTCAATATTGATCGCCATTGGATATGCCTGTATCATCTCCTATGTGTTAAAGGCTCTGGTACAGTCCATTGACGGCAGTCTATTACAAGTCGTACCTGGTGAATGGTTTGAGGGCTTTGCCTTCAGTGATTATTCCGTGGTACCCTATCATCTGATTGTAGTCGCATTCACCCTGCTCACCTGCGTGACGGGAGCCCATTCCATCGAGAAGGCAAATAAGGTGATGATGCCCCTTTTTTTCGTGCTCTTCGTCATCCTAGCCATTCGAGTGGCGATGCTGCCCAATGCATTTGATGGATATGCCTTTATGTTCCAACCGGAATGGAGCCAAATACTCAACCCGAGGACTTGGGTATCCGCCATGGGACAAGCCTTTTTCTCCCTTTCGATCACGGGATCGGGGATGATCGTCTGTGGAGCCTATTTATCCAAGGGAGAGGACATTGTCGATGGCGCAAAAAAGACCGCATTCTTCGATACCATTGCTGCCATGGTATCCGCCTTTGTGATGGTACCGGCTGTGTTTTCCTACGGCTTGGAACAAAGCCGAGGTCCAGGATTACTCTTTGTCACCCTGCCGACGATCTTGCAGGATATGGTCGGAGGACAATTCTTTGCAATTATCCTGTTTACAGCAGTCGTCTTTGGAGGGGTGACCTCCCTGCAGAACATGATCGAAGTAGTAGCGGAGTCCCTGATGCATAAAATCCCAGCTCTCTCTCGCAAGATGGCCTTGATCTTACTCGGTGTGATCATTTTTGGGGTGGGAGTCAATCTGGAGGCAATCTCCAGCTGGGGTCCTTGGATGGATATGATCTCCATCTATATCATCCCTCTGGGAGCGACATTGGGAGCGATAAGCTGGTTTTGGGTCCTCAAAAAGGATGAACTCCTCGAAGAGATCAATCTCGCATCCAAATACAAATATGGAAACTTCTGGTATAATTTGGGGAGATATCTCTATGTGCCGTTGGCAGTGGTCCTATGCGCAGTCGCCATCTTGACCCGAACGGCCTTTTAATAAATGGATAGAATAAAGGAGAAGAGTGATGATATCAGAAAAAATGAAGGAATTCCTCGGGAAGGGCTCTGCGATACGAGCCATGTTCGAAGAGGGGAACCGATTGAAAGCTCTATATGGGGAAGAAAATGTATTTGATTTCAGTTTGGGAAATCCCAATGTGCCTGCTCCAAAGGAGGTCAATGAAGCGATCATCGATCTCGTTCAGAACGAGGATCCAGTCGTCCTACACGGATATATGAGTAATGTGGGTTTCGAAGATGTTCGGCAGACCATTGCAGAGTCGATAAATCGGCGTTTTGACACCGCCTTTTCAGCTAAAAACCTGATCATGACCGTAGGCGCTGCAAGTGGATTGAATGTGATCTTGAAGACGATCTTAAATCCAGGAGAAGAGGTCATCGTCTTCGCCCCGTATTTTGTGGAATACGGCAATTATGTGGGCAATTACGATGGAAAATTGGTGACCATTTCACCGGACACAGAGACTTTTCAACCCAATCTCGAGGAGTTTCGACAGAAGATCAACCCCAACACAAAAGCAGTAATCATCAATACCCCCCACAATCCCACTGGAGTCGTCTACAGTGAGGCGACCATCATCAAACTCGCAGATATCCTTCGGGAAAAACAGGAAAAATTCGGCAGCGCCATCTATTTGATCTCCGATGAGCCCTACCGGGAACTCGTCTATGAAGGGGCGGAAGTGCCCTATCTGACAAAATACTATGACAACATCATCGTCGCCTATTCCTATAGCAAATCCCTGTCCCTGCCAGGGGAGCGGATCGGCTATCTGGTCATCCCAGATGAGGTAGAGGATAGTTCAGATGTCATTGATGCCGCGGCGATTGCAAATCGGATTTTAGGTTCTGTCAATGCGCCGTCCCTCATCCAAAAGGTCATCGCCCGTTGCTGCGATGTTCAGGTCAATTTGGAATTCTATGATAAAAACCGAAAGGCCCTTTACAATGGGTTGACAGAGCTGGGTCTCGAATGCGTAAAGCCAGAAGGGGCATTCTATCTCTTTGTGAAATCCCCCATGGAAGACGAACGGGAATTCGTCGCCTTGGGTAAGAAATACAATATCCTCATGGTACCGGGCAGTTCCTTTGCATGCCCAGGTTATGTCCGACTGGCCTACTGCGTCTCCCACGAGACCATTATTGGCTCTCTACAGGCCTTTGCCAAGCTGATGGAGGAGATCCAGTCCCTAGAAAAATAAAAGCAAAGAAAAATGCCCTCCTTGTATCAAGAGGGCATTTGGCATTTTTTAGATCTCTTTGTATTCTATCTGGAGGCTTCCAAAGGTGACATTGTTGGAGATGTACAGCTTGTACTTGGGGCTGACTGCCGGATTTTCAGGGATGGTTGTCTCCCCAAATATGGTATTGCCCGACATATAGATCACCCAGTTGTTCGGTACTCTGATGCGGACGGAGGAGAAGATGACGCTGATATTGATGGTCAGCACATCGGACTGGGGCACCACCTTGGATAGATCCAGCCAGACTTCCGAGAAGACACTGGAGATTCGGCCACCGTTGAAACGGTTCGATTGGTAGATCTTCTTTTGAGCGGAAAAGAGATAGTCATCTCGCAGGATATTTTCACTTTGGACATGAAAGCCCTTGCGCTTCTCCTGTTTCACATTTGTGTACTGGATGGTGTTGTCGTAGATGCCGTAGTTCTTTCTGCGCTTCTTCTCATCCATTCCCGGATCGTCTTCGGGCATTTTGCCATGGGGCTCTTCCCGTTGGGGCTGAGGATCCTCTGTTGGGGGCTCGGGTCTGGCTTCGTCAAAGTCCCATTTGGCGTCCTTGGTCATCTCTTCCCACTTGGCGTGGAATTCCTCGGGATCGTGATCGAACTCAAAATTGTATTCTGATTTTTCATCAATGGTCTCGTAATTGGTGACCCCTTTGTTGTTCTTGCGCTGAATCAACATGACGAGTCCCAAAATGATCAATACGGCGCCCCAGGCCAAAACGAAGAGATTGTCCACTTTTCCAGTCAAGCTGAGTGCAGTGAGGATGATCCCCGAGAAGAACAAAAAGAGATTGACCTTCTTATCGCTTTCTCGGTATTTAATCAATCGCACAATTCCCATCGCCGTAAGGACAAGGGGCCAAAGACGTAGTATCTCTTTAAAGAGAAGGGGTTGATAGATCTGCGTCAATACCAAAAAAGCTCCTGCAATGATGAAAATTGCGCCAAACAATATCGTTCCAAACATATGCTACCTCCAAGGATATATTCTGAGTTTTCTTCCTGAGTATATTATACCCTTTTCAAACCCCATCTGATGAAGTTTACAAAACTGTAATTATGGGTCCTGCCCTCTCGAAGCTCGGTGGAACCAAAGAGAATAAGAAAAGTCTACCGAGTTTTCGGTAGACCTTGTTTTACTGGGAAGTGGACTTTTTGCGCTTTGCCAGGTGTTCCGTAATGAGGGATAGTATCATGAGTACAATCGCCAACATCGGCAGCAACCTGCTGCCGCTGGTGGGTCATATACCAGGGGGAGAGCTCACCATTTTATATGCCGTCTGGAGTAGATAGATTGCCGTCAAACTGATCCCCAGCCGAAAGCTCCACTTGCTAGACGCTTCTAACCAATTAACCATCTGCTCGTTTCACCACCGCATCGATGGCCTCTGATAGGATATCATCCACATTGCTGGCCATCTGTTCCAGATCTGTGTATCCACTGATGGACATCAGCTGACTGGGTTTTAGCATGCCCAGCTTAACTCCCTCAGCATCCTCGTATACTGCCATCTTACAGGGCATAAAATAGCCCATATCCAGATGTTGATCCAGCACCTGTTTTGCAAAGCCTGGGTTGCAGACCTCCAGTACATAGAAGTCATGATCAAATGCCAGATCATTCTCCACCAATTTATCTCTAAAATTCAGCTCATAGAGCACTCCAAATTTTCTCTCCTTAAGCTCTGCTTTCAAACTCTCCAATGCTTCTGATAAGGTTAGGTTCACTCTTTTCTCATATATTATTTCCATTTTAGCACCTCCTAAACTCTATATACCCAGAGATTAGTAGGATATGCAGCTGTTGTTCCATATAAAAAAGCACGGGGATGATCTCCATCTCCGTACTTTCACTCTGGTCGGGGTGATAGGATTTGAACCTACGGCCTCATCGTCCCGAACGATGCGCGCTACCAAGCTGCGCCACACCCCGGCGCTGAGATATATTATAATGCCCGGGGCTAAAAAATGCAAATGAAATTGCGAAATATTTTACTTTCTCTTTATGTTCCAGACCAGTCTATAGCTGGTGTTCCTCTGGGTCTACTATCCATTCCCTCTTGATCTGCCACAGGCCGGCCATAACCTCTATGGACTTTGGAGGGCTGCCGATTTTTAGTGCATGATGATGACGAAATAGGTTTTTCCAGCTACTTTGGACTTGTCTTTTGAGGTCCGGATAGAAATGCGTCAGGATCACATCGCTCTCATTGCGAATGCCTCTATCCTTTAGAATACTCTGGAAGGCGGCCTCTTCTCTCTCGTCTTCGCCGATATACTGAAGCCTAAGAAGCTTGTACCAATCATACATGTCGAAGAGGAGCACTTCGTCGATGGGGACCTGAAGTCTGAGCAGTTCTTCTTTAGATGCATCTGCATTATACAGATCCGCATAAGCCCAATAGGGATACTCCGCTTTTTCTGGCTTCGGGACAATTTTCGCTGCCTCCTGTACGAACCAGTCATAGGCCGCAATGAATACAGGCGCACTCTCTTCATATTTCTGGATTACATATCGGCGCTTGGAGAAGCAAACGCCATCTTCCATCAACCTATTTTGTACGACGGCAGTCTGTGCTGAGTACAGCCTTATCGATAGATCTGTGTTATCCATTCCCTTCTTACCTCCCAAATATTTCCATAATAACTGTCGACTCCCAAGGAGACGCTCTCGTCGAACAGCCGCTTCCAGCTCTGTGTGACCTGCCTTTTGATGACGGGATAAAATGGGGTCATCACCGCCTTGGCATCGTTGATACCCTGTTGGGCGAGGAGCTCATTATGCGCTTTCGCGTCCACGGGATCCTTCGGTATATAGGAGTAATTCAGGATGGCGCCCCATTTGCCTATATTGATGGGGGTGACGATTTCTGGATCAATGGATAGCTCCAGCAGCACGGTGCCAGGGGTCAGACTCATTCTGGAGTCCTGGGTAAGGGAGATCCAGATGGGGGTTTGGGCATCCTCAGGCCGATTCTCTTGGTTCGGCGTGTTTGCAGCGAGCCATTCGTAGGCGAAGATCACCAGTGGGGCGAGCTCGCCCAAATCCAGGCGCACATAGCGTGATTTCGCTGTGTAGCGTCCCGTCTCCTCTAACTCCTGCAGCATTCTCTCATGCTGTTTGGTCCACACGGTAATTCGATCGGTCATCCTTCCACCTCCTAGATGGATTATACCCCCTCGGGATCGATTTCATTCGGGGGAAAGACTACATTTGTAATTTAGTTTTCCAATCCCCTGACATCTGATACAATGGACCCGATCTTTGGTTCTGGACTCATCGATCCCCATGATACAAAATCCTGGGAAATGGGTATATGAGATGCAGGAAACCATTTGGAAATCTAAAGATGAATCGATAAAAGGGAAGGAGCCAAAATGGAATTATCGGATATTCAAAACAGAGTGAAAGAGGCAGCTAGGGAGCTCCTAGAGAGGTCAGCATTGCGTCCGGGAGAGGTCTTTGTGCTCGGAGCGAGCACCAGCGAAGTCCTGGGTTTTACCATCGGGAAACACTCGAGCGAAGAGGTGGGAGAGACCATCGTCACCACCTTATTAGATGAGCTGCGCCCGAGGGGAATCTTTTTGGCGGTCCAGGGATGTGAGCATATCAATCGCGCTCTGGTGGTGGAGCGAGCTGCAGCAGAGAAATACGGATGGGAAATCGTCACTGTCATCCCTGCTCTTCATGCAGGGGGAGCTTGTAGTCTAGCCGCCTATCGTCATGGGGAAGATCCGGTCATGGTGGAGCATATCACGGCGAAAGCGGGATTGGATATTGGCGATACCTCAATCGGAATGCATATCCAATTCGTCCAGATTCCAACTCGGCTCAAGGTGAAACAGATCGGCCATGCCCATGTGACTTCCTTGCGGTCTCGGCCCAAATTGATCGGTGGACCAAGAGCCCAATATCCCGAAGTAGATGTAAAGACCGGACTGCCGCCGAGGGAGGGGGGCTGTGAATGAGAGATCGAAAGCTGAGGGAGCTCCTTCGTGAATACCCTCGATCTGGAAACTATTTTTTACGTCATGGAATAGACCCAGATCAATACGCCGACTTCACATTGGAAGGGGCTTTTCGAGACAAGCAGCTGGATCCCGAAGTCTGTCTGACGAATTTGGCGGGGTATATTGACCACTACTATGGCAGAGACACCTTTCCTGAGGATCTGGAACAGATGTCCGTCCCTCAGGCCATAGACCATATTAAGATCGTACACCACCACTATGAAAAGGAATTACTCAAGGATTTGAGCCATAAGATCGAACGTTTGATGGATCTGTATTTCTTTACCCATGGCGGCCATCTTAAGAAACTGGCTCGCTATCTTGGAATGATAAAAGTGGAGCTGGAGATCCACTTTATCGATCAGGAGAAGAGATTGTTCCCTGCGATCGCCTTTTCCTGTGAGACGGGGGTCTTCCCTGAGAGGGTCACCCGTTCCGTACAGAGGGTCAAGGAATACCAGAGCACCATTGGGGGATATGTCAACGAATTGATCAAGGTGACCGATGACTTCGCCGTCCCCGAAGGGGAAGACGAGTATTATAAGATGATGGTCCGGGAGCTCGAGGAGCTGGTGAGGGACATCTATTTGCATATTTACAAAGAAAACACTCTGGTCTTTGAGCCCTATGAGAAGAGTGCGAACAAATGATGAGAAGATGAGGAGATTATGATGAAAGTATTGGCAATTGTTGGCAGTTTAAGACAGGAATCGTGGAATTACAAGGTCGCGAAATTCATCCAAGAGCGATTTCAAGACAAGTTGGAGTTGGAGATCGTCGGCATCGACTTGCCGATTTTCAGCGAAGATATGGAAGAGAAGCCACCACAGATCGTCTTGGATTTTAAGGAGAAAGTGGATCGGGCAGAAGGGGTACTCTTCGTGACCCCAGAGTACAACCATTCCATCCCCGGTGGTTTAAAAAACGCCATCGATTGGTGTTCTAGGGTGCACCGCCCATTGGCGAATAAACCCTGTTTTATCGTCGGTGCCTCCACGGGAAATGTGGGCACTGCGAGATGTCAGTTGGATCTGCGAAATATCCTAAATGCCCCGGGCGTGGCTGCCCTCTGCTTGCCTGGAAACCATGTCCAATTACCAGAAGTGCAGAATTCCTTTGATGAAAATGGAAATTTCATCGACAGTAAAAGTGAAAAGTATATGGGTAAGGTCATCGATGCCTTTTTAGAGTGGGCAGGTAGATTTCAATAACGATGGTTTGATGCGGGTGGAGCATAGCCTAAGGAGGCACCTGCCATCGCCGGTTCTCAATTGGCGGTGATTAAGGGTGGAGGTCATGGAATATTGCGGTCCAAAACCTGGGGGACCAATCAGATCATTGAAGAATTTTTGAAAATCGATAGACCAATAATATCAGATCATCCATTTTCAGGTCCTAGTTCAAAATGGCACAGAAATGGATGCCAGAGGGTAAGGAGAACTATTTTGTTAAGCAAACTCAACAATCGGCAATTGGAGGCGGTGGAGTACACAGAGGGACCGATGCTGGTCCTCGCTGGTGCGGGTTCTGGAAAGACCCGGGTGCTCACGACAAAAATTGCCTATTTAATCGAAAAACTTGGGGTGTATAGCGGGAATATCTTGGCCATCACCTTTACGAATAAAGCGGCAAAGGAGATGAAACAGCGGGTTGGTGCCCTATTGGGCTCCACCGTTGATGGGATGTGGATCGGCACCTTTCACGCCATATCCGTTCGCATCTTGCGGATGGGCGCAGAGAAGATCGGATACTCCAAGAATTTCACCATCTATGACCGGGACGATCAAAAGAGTCTATTAAAGGAAATCTATGGGGAGATGCAGCTGAAAGATGCGGATTTGAAGTACTCCGGCGTCATCTCTGCGATCTCCGATGCGAAGAATAAGGAAGTAACTCCTGAGGAGTATTGGGAAGTCTATGGAAATGATCAATGGGCGACTCGGATCGGTGCGATTTATCAGAGATATGAGCGAAAAAAGGCGGAGTACAACGCCTTTGATTTCGATGATTTGATCATCAAGGCCATCGAATTGCTAAAAAAGGATCCCCAGACCCTGGACTATTACCAGAGAAAGTTCAAATATATCTTCGTCGATGAATACCAAGACACCAACCGCAGCCAATATGAATTGGTCCAGCTCCTATCGGGCTTTCATAAAAATCTCTGCGTCGTCGGGGATACGGATCAGTCGATTTACGGATGGAGAGGCGCCGATATCCACAATATATTGGATTTTGAACGGGATTATCCCGGTGCGAAGACGGTGCTACTCGAAGAGAATTACCGCTCTACCCAGTCCATCTTGGATGCGGCGAATCGGGTGATCCGAAATAATGAGGAGCGTCGAGAGAAAAATTTGTGGACGGACAATGACAAAGGGGAACGCCCTTGGTATAAGCAGATGGATGCCGAGGACGCCGAAGGGCGAAGTGTCGTCGAATGGATCGACCATTTAGTCTATCACGGACAGCGCCTCTCCGATATGGCCATCCTCTACCGAGCCAATTCTCAGTCTCGGCAGTTTGAGGAGGCCCTGGTTCGTGGAGGCATACCCTATGTGGTCGTCGGAGGTCTTAAGTTCTACGATCGAAAGGAGATCAAGGATCTTTTGGCCTATTTGCGGATTGTCATCAACCCAGAGGATAATATCTCTCTAAAGCGCATCATCAACGAGCCGCGAAGGGGAATTGGAGCTGCCAGCATAGACAAGCTGGAGAGGGAAGCGGAAGATTTGGGTCTTTCCATCTATCCCTACATTAAGGCCCACAGGAACCAACTACCCGTGACTGGCAAGGCTGATAAGGGAGTCCAGAGCTTTATCGCCCTGATTGAAGCTGCTGAGGGCAAATTGGAGAAATTTGGCTTGGTAGAGGGCGTCAGTAAAATCGTGGAGTCTACGGGCATTCCACAGGAGCTGCGGATGGATGGCTCCGTTGAATCCCGGTCTCGGTTGGAGAATATCGAGAGCTTTATATCTTCGATTGGCGCTTATCTTCAGGATCACCCTGACGCAGATTTAGAGGATTATCTGGCCTCCGTCAGTTTGATGGCGGATGTGGACAAGACGAGTGATGTGAAGTCCGGAGTCCAACTGATGACTGTCCATGCGGCCAAGGGCCTGGAATTTGACGTGGTCTTTCTAACTGGCCTAGAAGAGGGGCTATTTCCGAGTAAATTTGCCCTCGATGAGGGCAGATTGGAAGAGGAGCGCAGGCTATTCTATGTCGCCGTCACACGAGCGAGAAAGAAACTCTATTTGACCGCCACTTCACTGCGCCGCGTCTATGGAGAACTGATCCAGTCGAAGCCCTCTCGGTTCATCGAGGAGTTGGAAGACACGATAGAACCTGTATTCGAAGCGAAAAAAGTGGATTATAGCCTACAGACGGATTGGAAGCGGGGAGAACCACCAGTTGGAGATACGGGGAGATATCTGAAATACAGCCTGCAGGATCGCAAGGAGAATATCAAAAGGGTACAAAAGGACGCGTATAAAATTGGGGACAAGGTCAAGCATAAGGCCTTTGGCATTGGCGTGGTGCTAAACCTCACCTCCAACGACAATGGAGAAGAGGAGATCATGATCTCCTTTGAGAAAAAGGGCATAAAAAAACTCCGAACAGACTTAGCTCCAATTGAGGTGATCAGATGAAGGATCAGTTAAAGGAGCTGACGAAGCGGGTCAATGAGCTGGCCTATCATTACTACACCTTGGATAGGCCCCTGGTATCGGACCGTGAATATGACCTGCTCTACGATGAATTAGTCGCTCTAGAGGCAGAATTGGGATATTCAGAGCCCGATTCTCCTACTGGCCGAGTTGGAGGCGAGATCCTCACTGGTTTTGCACGCCATATCCATCTAGCGCCCCTATGGAGCTTGGACAAAGCCCAGAGCCCAGCCCAGTTGATCAATTGGATGAACCGGATCGATCGGTTAATCATGCAGCATATTGCGACAACGGGAGAGGAAATCCCAAGGCCTCAATATGTGGTGGAATATAAATTTGATGGTCTGACCATCAACTTGACCTATCGCAACGGACGTTTAGCTATGGCTTCCACCCGGGGCAATGGGACCGTCGGCGAAGAGATTTTAAGCCAGGTCAAGACCATCCGGTCCATTCCCCTTTCCATCCCCCATCAGGCTACGATGGAGGTGCAGGGAGAGGGGGTCATGCCATTAAAAGCCCTTGAGGAATACAATCAAAAAGCCCTCGTCCCGTTAAAGAATGCCCGCAACGCAGCGGCTGGAGCACTACGCGCACTGGATCCAGCCGTAGCGCAGCAGCGCAAGTTGGACGCTTATTTTTATAATATTGGCTATATTGAAGACCGGGTCTTTCAGAGTCAGATGGAAATGATGGACTTCCTCGAGGACAATCAGTTCAAGGTCAATCCCTACCGCAAGCTGATTGCATCACCAGAGGAGCTCACAGAGGAGATACGGCGAATCGAAGGCCTGCGTCATGACCTGGGGATACTGACCGACGGCATTGTCATCAAAGTGAATGACTACCGCACCAGGGAAATCCTGGGCTATACGGCAAAATTTCCCAGATGGGCCATCGCATATAAATTTGAAGCAGAGGAAGTTGTCACCATACTCCGAGAGGTCGAATGGAATGTGGGGCGCACTGGAAAGGTGACCCCAACTGGACTGCTCGAACCAATCGACATTGGCGGCGTGACAGTACAGAGGGCGACTCTAAACAATTTTGAGGATATCCAAAGAAAACAGCTGCGCATCGGATCGGAAGTCCTGCTGCGTCGATCCAATGACGTCATTCCGGAGATTTTGGGGGTGGTAGATGCCCTGCAGCCGGATACTACGGAAATCCTCCTTCCAAGTCATTGCCCCTATTGTGGTAGCGAATTGGTAAAAGTGGGCGTCCATAGTTTCTGCCCCAACTCGATTTCCTGCAAACCCCAATTGGTTTCGAGACTGGTCCATTTCGCATCAAGGGATGCCATGGACATAGAAGGTCTCAGCGAGAAAACCGTGGAGAGGCTGATGGAATCGAAGGGACTGAATAGCTTGGCCCAGATCTATGAGCTGACAGCAGAGGATCTACTCCGCATGGAGGGCTTTAAGGAGAAAAAGACCAATAATCTCCTGAGGGCAATCGAACAGAGCAAGGAAGTGACCTTAGGGGCCTTCCTGTATTCCCTGGGCATCCCAAATGTCGGACTTCGGACCGCCAAGGGCTTGGCTGGTAATTATGGGACACTTGCGCGAGTGATGGAGGCGACCAGGGATCAGCTCATGGAGATTCCAGACATCGGCCCCGTTGTGGCAGAGAGTGTAGAGGAATTCTTTCACGACGAACATATTCAGGGGGCTCTTCGAGATCTACTCAGCCATGGGATCCAAATTGAGGAGCAGCACATTGTCCCCCCTGCAAAAGATAGCCCCTTTCGGGATAAGAGGGTCGTCATTACAGGGAGCTTTGCAGAATATAGCCGAAAGCAGCTCCAGGAGATCCTGGAGGGAGCAGGGGCTGTGGTCTCTTCCTCCGTCTCCAAGAAGACAGATCTGGTATTGGTAGGAGAGGATCCAGGGAGCAAACTGGATAGAGCCCAGCAATTGGGCATCGAGATCTTAACAGAAGGGGATCTCCCTAAGTTATTGACAAAATTGTAGAGAATGGAGCACCCACGACTTTTTTTATGAGGAGGGGGTGCTCCTCTAGGTAGTTGAACGAGTTTATGATATACTTATTTCGTTATAAGAACTTGAGGTTTTGAGCATTATTAGATAGGTTAGGAAACGGGAGTGATCAGATGATAACAAAAGAGCAGATCGTAGATATTTACAAGGCAGCCCATATCGCTTTGGACATTAGCCAAGCCGAGGAATTAGCACGGAAATTCGATGCACTGATCGAATTCAACAGAGTATTGATGGAAGTGGACACACAAGATCTGGAGCCCATGGAGCGCAATACTGAAAATCGGATGGTCCTTCGGGAGGATGTACCGGTGGAAGGACTGGACCGAGATGTAGTCCTAGAGAGGGCAGCTAAGCGGGAGTACGGCTATTTTAAGCTCCAAAAGGTATTGGATTAGGGGGAGCCATGAGAGGAATTGACGAAGTAAGAGAGATGTTGATCCGCGGCGAAAAAAGTGTAGAGACTTTTATCGGCGAAGTGCTAGAGCGGATCGAACAGAATAGAGACTATAATGCATATATCACGATAAACACAGAAGGAGCCCTTGAGAGGGCAAGGCAGCTGGATCAAAAGCTATCCAGAGGCGAGGAACTAGGCAGCCTCTTCGGCGTGCCCATCTCCTTCAAAGACAATATAATGACCGAGGGAATTCGAACCACCTGCGCCTCCAAGATGCTAGAGCATTTTGTACCGCCTTTTCAAGCCACCGTTGTGGAGAGGGCATTGGCAGAGGATGCCGTGTTGATCGGGAAGACCAATATGGACGAATTCGCCATGGGAGGGTCCTCAGAGACTTCCTATTTTGGGCCGTCTAAAAACCCATTGGATCCCACCCTCGTACCTGGTGGGAGCTCCTCAGGAGCGGCTGTATCCCTCAAATTGGGGGAATCCGTGGTTTCCATCGGCTCGGATACGGGGGGCAGTGTACGCCAACCCGCCAGCTATTGCAGCTTGCTAGGTTTTTTACCCAGCTATGGA
The DNA here is from genome assembly GCA_030538075.1 of Tissierellia bacterium. GTDB lineage: Bacteria > Bacillota > Clostridia > Tissierellales > Peptoniphilaceae > JAUNUQ01. The sequence continues at coordinate 26,070 of JAUNUQ010000007.1, read as the reverse complement.
ATGATCTCACGTCATGGGGTTGCCTCCATGTCCAATACATTGGACCAAGTGGGCATCCTGGCCAATAGTGTGGTAGATATTACAAAGGTATTTCAAATCATAGGGGGAAATGATCCAAAGGACGCCACCTCTGTGCCCATCAACCAGCTGACATTCAACCTTGGGGAGCTGGATCCCTCAAAGATAAAAGTGGGCATCCTGAAGGACCTGAGTGGATATCACTGTGATCCAGTGGTAGTGAAGGACTACGAGCGGGCAATTGAGCGGCTAAGAGAACTGGGCGTTCAGCTCATCGAAGTGGAAATGGATCTGTACCGCTATTTATCGCCCACATATAGCGTGGTCTGTACAGCAGAAGTGGGTTCGAATATGTCGAAATACGATGGTCTTCGATACGGCTACCAATGCGAGGACTACGAGGGTCTAGATGAGCTCTACGAAAAGACCAGAGCAGAGGGTTTCAGAGAGGAAACCCAGAGGCGCATTGCCGTGGGCATGTTCTATCTGGGCTCTGAGTACGAAGTGGAACTCTACAGAAAAGCGCTAAAGGTTCGTGAGAAGATTCGCAGATGGGTGCAACAGCTCTTTACAGAACTGGATTTTTTGATGACGCCCTCGGCAGTCCGGCTGCCCTATCCCCTCGGCCTAGATGCGGACACCCTGTCTACCCTCAGTAGTGGGGACTTCCACGTGCTGGCCAATCTGACGGGACGATGCGCCATCTCCGTGCCCATGAATGAGGGCATCGGCGGATCGGTGCAGATCATGGCAGATCGAATGGATGATGGCAGACTCCTCAGCTTTGCAGATGCATTTTACAGGGGGATCAAATGAGCATAAAAACACTAATCGGATTGGAAATACATGTGGAGCTATCCACACAGACAAAGATGTTCTGTGGCTGTAAAAATGTCTTCGGCGCTCCTCCGAATACCCATGTCTGTGAGATTTGCCTGGGCTATCCCGGGACTCTCCCGACGATGAACAAAAAAGCCGTGGAATACGCCATCAAGGCGGGTCTCGCCTTCAATTGCGGCATCGAGCGTGAGGTGCGGATGGATCGTAAGAAATACTTCTATCCCGACCTGGTCAAGGGCTATCAGATCTCGCAAGATGGGGACCCCCTCTGCTACGATGGCTATATCGAAGTCAATACCAAGGAGTATACCAAGCGAATCGGGATCCAGAGAATCCATATCGAAGAGGACACGGGAAAATCCATACACACCGAAGATGGACACACTCTGATGGACTATGACCGCAGTGGAGTTCCATTAATCGAGGTCGTCACCTATCCGGATATGACGACGGCTGAAGAGGCGCAACTCTTCCTATCCAATCTGCGGGAGACCCTCAAACACATCGGCGTCTCCGATGTCAAGATGGAAGAGGGATCCCTGCGATGCGATGTGAATATCAACGTGGTCGATTCGGAGCGAGGGATCAAAACCGCCATCTCAGAGATCAAGAATATGAACTCTTTCAAGGCAGTGGGAAAGGCCATCGAATATGAAGAGAAACGTCACCGTGAGCTTCTGGAGTCCAATGGGGAGTCCCGAAAAGAGACCAGAAGATGGGATGATCTGACGGGAACGACCCAGCGGATGCGCTTTAAAGAGCAGGGAGCAGACTACCGCTATTCTGCTGAAGGGGATCTGCCCGTACTCTATATAGACGAGGCTTGGGTTGAGGCCTTAAGAGGGGAGCTCCCAGAGCTGCCCCAGGAGAAGGCATCTCGGTTTCAACGGGAATACGGATTGGATGAATACGACGCAAATGTGCTATCGAAGAACCAAGCCCTTTCCGATTTCTTCGAAGAGGTCAGCGGGTCGACAGGAGAGCCGAAACTCTCGGCCAACTGGGTGATGGGAGATGTCCTGCGCCGTCTCAACGAAGAGGAGCTGGATGCAGCGGATATGGTGTTGGCACCCAAGACCCTCGCCGTCCTCATCAACTATGTCAAGGATCAGAAGATCAATCAGAACACCGCGAAAAAGCTCTTACGTGAGGTCTTCGCCCAAGAAGCGGATATCGAAGGGCTGATCCAGGAGAGGGGATTGATCCAAATCCAGGATACAGATGCCTTGGCGACGATCGTGGATGAGGTATTGGCTCAAAATGAGCAATCTGTTGTCGATTTCAGAAATGGAAAGGACAGAGCCCTGGGCTTCCTAGTAGGGCAGTGTATGAAGGCCAGCCGTGGAAAGGGAAATCCCCAGCGGTTCAACGAATTGCTACTCGAAAAAATGAAAGGATAGATATGCTGAATTGGAAATTGCTCATCGCCATTTTTGTCATAAGGGTCATCAGCTCCATGATCGTCTCCTTTCGCATGATCTATTCACTCCAAGGAAGAAAGCTCCTTTCTTCCTTTTTCGGTTTCTTTGAGGCGACGATCTTCGTCGTCATCGTCATGCAGATCATGAGTGATTTAGAAAATCCGGTCATATTGGGAATCTATGCAGGGGGATATGCCCTGGGAGGGGTTCTGGCTGTGATGCTGGAGCAGAAAATCGGATTGGGAGAGCTGGTTGCAACGGTGATGTTGCCGAGTATTGACAACGAAGAATTGATCAAAGAGATTCGGGATTCGGGACTGGGTGTGACAGTGCTGCAAGGGGAGGGGAAGAGGGGCATTCGAGATGTCCTCGTCGTCTCATTGCACCGCAAGGATTTAATCACCTTCCGAAGGCTGATCACCAGTCGAGAACCAAAGGCCTTCGTGTCCGTCGCCTCCGTCTATGCGAATGGCGGCACGATGAAACGGCTGAGTATGAAGGGTTAGGAGGATTAGAGTTGGAATTTGGAAATATTATTATTTATCTACTGATTTTCTTTGCCAGAATCTGCGACGTCAGCCTGACCACCATCCGGACGATTTTCGTCGTCCAGGGGAGGAAGCTCCCGGTCATGCTAATCGGCTTCGTAGAGGCCATCGTCTATGTCGTCGTATTAGGTAAGATCGTATCGGATCTAAATGATCCCTTCAAGATCATCTTCTATGGATTGGGTTTCTCCGCAGGGAACTTCGTGGGATTGGTCCTGGAAGAGAAATTGGCCTTAGGTGAATTGGCGGTCAATGTCGTCTTGAGCGATACGGACAATGATGATGTAATTAAGGAGATCCGAGACAATGGTTTTGGAGTCACAGTCATCGAAGGTCAGGGCAGGACTCGGATGCGAGACTATCTGATCATCATCATCAAGCGAAAGGACTTTAAAAAACTGAAGCGAATCATCGATCAGCACGACAAGAAGGCCTTTTTGATGACCTCTGCCATAGATCCGATCAATGGCGGATATTTTCGTGGGGTGAAAAACTCGTGAAGACATTGATTCTAGCGACGGACAATCAGGACAAAGTCCATGAGATTCGGGAGATCCTAAAGGACCTACCGATTGCTGTGCTGTCAAAGGCGCAGGCGGGCATGTCCTATATTGAAGTAGTAGAGGACGCACAGACCCTTGAGGGAAATGCAGAGATCAAGGCTCGATCCATCAAGGAAAAGGCGCCAGAGGCCATCGTATTGGCAGATGATACGGGGCTCTATGTGGATGCTTTAGACGGAGCACCTGGTGTTCACACTGCAAGATACGCAGGAGAGAATTGCAGCTACCAAGACAATCGCAGAAAGCTATTGAATGCGCTGAAAGATCTGCCCCTAGAGGAGCGGTCGGCTCGCTTTGTCACCTGCATCGTAATCATAGACGAGATGGGCATCCTCCACTTAGCCGAGGGAGTCTGCGAGGGGATGATCTCAGAGGAGGAGCGTGGTGAGAGGGGCTTTGGCTTCGATCCCGTGTTCATCCCGAAGGATTATGACAAGACCTTTGCCGAAATGGATGGACAGATAAAGAACAGCATCAGTCATCGGGCGAGGGCTCTCGATGCCCTCTTGGAGCTATTGGAGAGGATGTGCAAATGAGACTAGCGGTCCTATCGGATACCCATGGATTTACGTCGGATGTCGTACAGAGCTTAAAGGAAATGCCCCAGATCGACTATCTCATCCATTTGGGCGACCACTATGTGGATGGCATCCAGATCCTACAGGAGACCCATCTAGAGGGTTTGAGTATCAAGGGGAATAATGACTATTTCTTCGAAAAAAAACCGATGGAATTTACGACTCTGCGAGTTGGGGAGTACCGGATTTTCATCTGTCATGGACACCAATTTGGCGTCCATCATGGTGTCGAGGATCTAGTGGCCCATGGGAAGGAGCAGGGCTGTAATGTCTGCCTATATGGACATACCCATGCCTTTCGCGATCTGCTCGTCGATGGCGTGCGAGTGATCAATCCGGGCAGCCCTGTGTTGCCCAGATATCCAGATAAGCATAAGAGCTATGCGATCTTGGAGATCGGAGAACAAATCGAACTCGAGCGGATCATATTGGAATAGAAAACTCCCAGCAGTAGGCATTGGCCAAGCTGGGAGTTTTCCATGAAAAGGCGAAGGGATATCTCTTCGCTCTTATTATTTTTTCACTGGGGTCTTTGGTTTCCTGCGGCTGTGAAGCAGCAGCCCAGCCCCTAGGAGCAGCATTCCCGCTCCCAGATACAGTGCAGTCGGATCCTCAAAACCGGTTCGAGGCAATACGCCACTGGTGCGATAGGTATTGGTGACAGTGAGGCCATTTTCTTTCTTCGTATAGTTCTTTGGAGTGAACTCTACGCCGTTGGAGTTGACCTCTTTGACGGAATAGGTGTAGACTTTCCCGTCCGCATCTGCCTTGTCCAGTCCCGTCCAGACCACTTCTGTTGTGCCATTTTCCAATTTGAGGATACTCGTGTTCGGCACAGCTTCCAGTCTGCCGCCGGACACCTGGCGATACAGTTTAAACCAGATCGTCGGTCTGGGGGTGATCCCACCGGACCACTTCTTCGTCGCCTTGATGCTCTCTCCCGCTGCGCCTTTCCAGGTATTTGTGACCTTTAAACCGCTCTCGGTCTTTACATAGCCACTGGGGGTATGGGATTCGCCCTTCTCGTTGACTTCGCGTGCTTCATAGATATACTCCGCGCCATTGGCATCTGTCTTATCGAGTCCGGTCCACTTCGCAGTCGTCGTACCATCTTCAAACTTGAGCAGCTCGGCGCCAGGAACGGCTGTGGCCGCAGTATCCTTCGTCTTTCGATATAGTTTCAGCCAGATCGTCGGCACTTCCTTTGGTGCATTCACCCAGACTTTTTCCGCAGTGACATCTATGCTGGGGATTTGTTTGCGCGTATTGGTCACAGTTAGTCCAGATTCAACCTTGTCGTAGCCCGCCGGTGTGTAATCTAAGCCATTGGAATCGACCTGTTTGACTGAGTAGCTGTAGGGATTGCCCTCTGCATCCTGTATAGGTAGATTTTCCCAGGTGACCTTTGCCCCAGCTGCTCCTGCTTGCAGGATGGAGAGCTCTGGTACGGCCTCTTCTGTGGTGCTCTTTGTCTTGCGATATAGCTTCAACCATACAGAGGGCTTCTCTGCAGGGGCATCGACCCAGAGCACTTCTGCAGAAAAATCAGCGGTCTGTGGTGCTTTCGGTGGCTGTGGATCTTCAGCTTTCGTATTGACAACATATAAACCCTGTTCGGTTTTCGTATAGCCATGGGGAGTGAAGTCCACGCCATTCGCGTCTACTTCCTTGACGGAATAGTTGTATTTCTTTCCAGAGGCATCGAATTCTGGCAGATCTCTCCAGACGGCCTCCCCCTTGGTATCGACTTGCTGGTTTTGGGCGCCTTCAACGGGCTTCGCCGCCTCCCCCTCCACTTGACGGTGAAGGGAGAAATACACCGCGGGTAGTGCACCAGGGTCGGCATTTTTCCATTCGACTTTTCCGGTGACCGAGATCAAGGCCGGTTCGAATACAAAATTTGCAGTCCACTCTTCTGGACTGGCCATTTCTGACTGTGGTTGGGTCCTGGCTATTTCGCCTTCTAGTTTGTAACTGGAGAGCTCTGAAGCCAGCTTCACCTGATATTCAGCCCAGTCCCCATCCAATTTCCAAGGGAGACGAGACCAGGAGGTCGTCATTTCAGGATGGGTGATTACCGCGGGTTCGCCGTAGGGTTTTCGATTTTGTTCCAAGCCGAACCTCAGCTCTGGGCGTGGAGCTTCCCCACCCTTCCATTCTGCATTCACTTTCACACATTTATATTTCCCAGTCAGCTCAGCTCCCAGTTTAAATCTCTCGCCACTCTGAATTCCAGTCTCTCCCGATTTCGCGGCTCCTACGAGTTCTAGGACGACGCCGGTTTTGGCTTGGAGATAGGGGATCTCGATGGTGAGGGTATTGTCCTCATATTTGGCTTCAAATTCTCCAGGTTGCAATTGATAGCCAGCTAAATGGGGAAGAGCATTCAGCTTTTCCAGCTCTGCTGCTGCTTTTACAAAGACGGCGCTGCCCTTCGTGTAGGTCCATTTGTCTTCGGGTAGTTTGATAATCAGCTGTGCATCCTTGACATCGGCTGCTGTGGCAATGGGGATCCTCCAATGGAGCTGGTCTTTTTCTGTCGCCGCCTGTATCTCGATGACCCCATCGGTTTCCTTGCGGACCCGTTGGGTCTGGCTCTTTTCGGGGTCTTGGGTATGGGTATCGAATAGGGTTTCCGCGGACCATTTCAGCTCACAAGCTGTGGAGAGATTCCCATCTTGGGTTTGGGGCAGCTCGCCCAGGTAGGTATTTATAAATTGTATCGAATCCCCATCTACCTTGATATTCGTCTGATAATTCTCAGCTGGGATCGACTCTCGAATGCTGTATTCGTACTTCAGTTTGCCGTCGGCACTCTGGAGAGGAAGGTTATTCCAGGTATTTTCCCATTTCCCCTCAATTGGGAGATTTACAGGGGCAAAGAGGGGATCGGACTTAGGGGCAATTGGTTTAGTCGGTTCAGCGGAGACCGCTTCGCCTTTCTTGAGCTTCTCGGCTCTGTCCTTCATTGCCGTATCGTAGGCTGCTTGCTCCTTTTTATAGACTTTATCCGCCTCGTCATTGGGATTTAATCCATTGCGATAGAGTTTTAGCTGAACGGGAGGTCTTTGCTCCGGTCCGTCCACCCAGTTCACAATGGATGTGATCTTGCCCGTCTGCACATTTGGCACAGCGCCGATGGCGAGGACAGTAGCTGGCATCGTTTGCAATATGAACCAGAATGCCAGTAGTCCACTAAGTCGCCTGATGGTATTTTTCATGAGAATCCTCCTCGTTTAAACAGTCAATACTTCGGTTTCAATGGGGAAAGTCCATTGGTAGATAGTTTAATCTCTAACTAAATTATAGCATAGTAATGACAAAGCTCAACTGAGTAATGAGAAATTTTATTTACTTTAACGAGATGGTAGGCTCCCGTGGGATGATGAAAGTTCATTTTCGATCAGGGGATAAAAAAAGGACCACTTTCGCAGTCCTATAGAAAGAGCTTATCCAGTTTTTTGGGTGGGGGCATAGTCTCCGACTTCTGCCACCATATATGCCAGCAAATGCGGGATCCCGCAACCAGTTGTTATCACGATGTCGTCAGCGCCTAACTTGGCTTGAAGATAATCTCTCGCCTCTTCAAAGGTGGCCAAGTATTTGACATTTACCTGATTGGCCTCTAGCTTTTCAACTAAATGCAGGGAGTGGATCGTAGGATCTAGGGACTCTCGGGCTCCATAGATATCGGTTACAATTACTTCATCCGCATCATAGAAGCATTCCGCAAAGTCGTTTAAGAGTCGTTTCGTTCGGCTGTAGGTATGGGGCTGAAATGCACAGATGATATGCTTGTTCGTGCTTCTGCGCAGTGCACCAAGGGTGGTTCTGATCTCCTTTGGATGATGCCCATAATCCGTCATGACCAATGCTCCGTTGTAGCTGCCGACTTCTTCCATCCGGCGATGGAGGGGGTGATAGCCTTCGATCTGTTCTCGAATCACTTCCATCGGCATGCCGACGAGCTCCGAAGCGATGATGGACGCCGTTGCATTTAAGACATTGAACTCGCCGATCACATCCAGTTGAAAATGCTCGACGCGGCCATCCTTGCTGACCAGATCGAATCCCGGCTTGCCATTTTCGTTTAGAATGATATTTTGGATATGAAAATCCGCATTGGGATCTGTTGCGCCAAAGGTGATCACGCGGCCTTTGACATGCTCGATCAGTGGCAGACAGTTCTCGTCATCAATATTGACGATTAAGGTGTCTTCTTCGCCTAGATTGCGCATATACTGCTGGAAGGTCTCGATCAAATGGTCTAGATCTCGGAAGAAATCTGGATGATCGACACTGATATTCAGCACGATGGCAATAGAAGGGAAGTAGTGTAGGATATTGGCCTTGTATTCACAGGCTTCCGTCACTAAGTACTCCCTCTCCCCAACGAGGGCATTGCCTCCAATCAGATCCAAATCCCCGCCGAGCAATACAGAGGGCTTAATATCGGATTTGTACAAGATCGTGGCGAGCATGCTCGTCGTCGATGACTTGCCATGGGAGCCAGATACGGCGATGGAATGCACATAGTTTTTCATCAGAGCGCCCAAGAAGACGCCTCTGGTCACCACGGGGATATCTAGGGTCTTAGCAAACACCAGCTCTGGGTTGTCCGGTTGGATGGCGTCGGTGTAGACGACGAGATCCGGTTGGTTGATATTTTCGGGCTTTTGCCCATAGCTGACGGAGATCCCTAGCTCCTCCAGCAGCTTCGTATGCTCATTGTGGTCCCGGTCAGAGCCGGTGATATGGAATCCGCAGTTGTCTAATAGCCTTGCAATACCGGACATGCTGACTCCACCAATGCCGATAAAATGAATATTTTTAATGGAATGGTCATCTAGATTAAAGGTAAACACACAAAATCCTCCTCAAATAGTCGCTTAACTTTTAATATTATACATCAATATGATTTTATTACAAGATATTTGTAATTTCTTTTTATGGAATTCAAAATCTCAATAGTATCGATCGATGTCATTTTGCTTTCTGAGTCCCGTGGGTTGACCCTGCTAAGATGGACCGTGAAATATGTCGAATAGCCCTGTTTTTCCCCGGTTTTTTTTGGTATAATCGGCTCGTTGTAGTATAATAGAAACCGGAAAAGAGAGGAAGGTGTTACTATGATCGTTTCCGTCATCCTGGCAGCTGGAGAGGGAACGCGGATGAAGTCCGATATCTCAAAACTCTGCCATACACTCCTTCGAAAGCCCATGCTGAATTATGTGGCAACGGCCAGTTCCAAGGCGGGCATCGAAAAGAATATTGTCATCGTAAATGAAAAGAATCGTCCGATTATTGAACAGACCATAGAGATACCCAATGCTGTCTTTGAAATCCAACGCATCGGGGAGGGCATTCCCTATGGTACGGGCTATGCGGTGAAGCTGGGAATGGGCCATGTGAGCGACGAAGATCAAGTACTCATCCTCAACGGCGACATCCCACTGCTCAAAGCAGAATCCCTGCGATCGCTGATTGAACATCACCTCGCATCTGGTGCAGCAGGTACACTCATGACGGCCTTTATGGATGATCCCTATGGCTATGGCCGAATCGTCAAGGACGAAGAGGGATATCTCAAGGCCATCGTGGAACATCGGGACGCAGACGAAAAGACCCTTGCCATCAAGGAGTGGAACCCGGGGATCTACCTATTTAATGGAAAACTCCTAAAGGAAGCCCTTGAAGAGCTCGATGCTGACAACGACCAAGGCGAATTATATATCACCGATGTGGTCCACATTCTCTCTACTCGAGGTCATAAATTGGCCACTTATCCAGTAGCGGATGCCGGGGAGGTCTTTGGGATCAACTCAAAGGATCAACTCGCCGAAGCAGAGGAATTACTGCGAAAGAGGGTCAACACGGAGTATATGAAGCAGGGCGTCATCATGGAGAATCCGGCGACGATCTTGATCGAACCGGGAGTTGCCATTGGAAGGGACACTCGAATCGGAATGGGGGTTTCGATTACGGGCAGGACGTCCATTGGCGCACATTGCAGTATCACGGGAGACACCCATATTCACAACGCCCAGATTGGCGATCGCGTCGTCATCCGCAGCTCGGACATCGAGTCCAGTGAAGTGGGGGACGATACGGATATTGGTCCTTATGCGAGGCTGCGACCTGGAGCGGTTCTCGGACAGCAGGTCCATATCGGCAACTTCGTCGAGGTGAAGAACTCAAAGATGGGGAATAAGACCAAGGCCGGTCATCTGGCCTATATCGGCGATGCAGATCTAGGTGCAGATATCAACGTGGGCTGCGGCGTCGTGTTCGTGAATTACGACGGAGTGAAAAAACATCGATCCACGGTTGAAGACGGAGCTTTTATCGGCAGCAATGCCAATATCGTCTCGCCGGTGCATATCGAGACAGATGGCTTTGTAGCCGCTGGTTCCACGATAACGCGGGATGTGGAGAAGGGCGCTCTGGCAATTACGCGTCCCGAAGAGAAGCATATTCTGGATTGGGTTTATATAAAGAAGAAAAAACACTAGGGGGATGATACCTTGTTTATTGGGGAAATGAAAATATTTACGGGAAATGCCAACCCGAGACTGACAGAGGCGATCTGTAAGAAACTGGGAATTCCGATGGGAAAGATCACCATCGAAAAATTCCGAGACGGAGAAATCAATTTAGTCATTGATGAAACGGTAAGGGGCTATGATATCTTTATCGTACAGCCCACCTGCACACCGGTCAATGACAATCTGATGGAGATGCTGATCATCATCGATGCGGCCAAGAGAGCTTCGGCAGCGCGCATCAATGCAGTGATTCCCTACTATGGCTACGCTAGACAGGACCGTAAGACCAGAGGTCGAGAGCCGATCAGTGCCAAACTCGTCGCAAATTTATTGACGGTAGCCGGCGCGGACCGTGTCATCACCATGGACTTACATGCTGGACAGATCCAGGGTTATTTTGATATCCCCGTGGACCATCTGACCAGCGTACAGACTCTGGCCCATTATTTCAAAGAGATCGTCAAAGGCGAGGATTTCGTCATCGTATCCCCTGATCTGGGCGGAGTCAGTCGTGCTCGTAATTTCTCCAATTACCTCAATCTCCCTATTGCCATCATCGAAAAGAGGAGACCTCGACCAAATGAGTCTGAGGTGTTAAATATCATCGGGGATATTCATGGGAAAAAGGCCATCATCATCGACGACATCATCGATACTGCTGGTACCATAACCAATGCTGCGAAAGTGCTACTGGAACGGGGGGCGGAAGAAGTGTATTTAACTGCCACCCATGGTGTGTTCTCCGGTCCCGCCCTCGAGCGGATCCGCAGCTCCAGCATCAAAAAATGTGTCGTCACCGATACCATTCCCCTTTCAGAAGGCACCCGAAATGACAAGATCGAAGTGGTCAGCGTGGCAGATATATTTGCCAATACCATTCGCAGCATCAACAACAATGAATCCGTATCGGCGCTATTCCACTCGCCGGAGTACAAATGAAACTGGTCGTTGGCCTGGGGAATCCCGGCTTGAAATATGAGCATACTCGCCACAATGTGGGATTTCGGGTCGTGGATCTACTGGCCGAGGACGCAGGGATCAAAGTCAATAAGATCAAATGGAAATCACTATATGGGGAGGGCAGGTTGGCCGGTGACAAGGTCATCCTGCTGAAACCCCAGACCTTCATGAACAACTCGGGCATCGCCGTAATGGAAGCAGTGAATTTCTTCAAGCTGCCCTTAGAGGATGTGATCGTCATCTATGACGATATCGACATCCCCTTTGGCACCATACGGATCAAACCCATGGGTTCCTCTGGCAGTCACAATGGCATGAAATCCATCCTGTTTCACCTGCAGGATGAAGCCTTTCCGCGGGTGCGTATCAGCATCGGGAAGAAACCCAGCTATATGGATTTGGCGGATTTTGTGCTGAGCAGTTTCGCGAAAACAGAAGAGAAGACGCTAGAGCGGCAGTTGAACGCTGCAGCCGCTAGTGTCAAAGAAATCATACAGCGAGGAGTCGATGCCGCCATGAACGAATACAACGGAATGGACTTTAACCAAGCATGAACTATATCATTGATCAACTAAAAAACCTGTCTGAATATGTGGACATGTTGGACCAATTGAAGGCGGGCAATGCATCCATCTACCTCTACGGGCTGATCCGGGAGAGTATGCCCCACTTTATCTATGCTCTTAACCATGACCTGGAGAAGAGCATTTTTGTCGTGGTCGAAGACGAGCTTCGGGCAAAGGCCATGTACGATAGTTTGAGCGGCCTGCCAATCGATCGGATCTGCTACTACCCGAAGTCGGAGATCAGCTTTCACGACATCAAACCCCTGGAGAGCTCTTCAGACCTAGCACGCATTGAGGTTATGAATCGGCTGGTCCGCGGAGAAAAACTCATTGTGATCGCCTCTGTGGAGGCTCTTCACAAGAAGATCTCCACCCCCATTTACTTCAAAAACCTGACCCTACATATCGATGCCACCGATGAAGTGGATATTGCCGATTTGGCCAACCGCCTGATGCTCCTTCAATACGAGAGGGTGTCCACGGTAGAATCTAAAGGACAATACGCGATTCGGGGCGGGATCATCGACATCTATCCGATCGACCGAGATACTCCCGTTAGGGTCGAGCTCTTCGACACGGAAATCGACTCCATCCGGACCTTTGGCGTCAGTGATCAGCGCTCCATCGAACATATCGATGGTTTTGACATCACCCCTGCCAGGGAGTTTCTGATCAATCAGAAGGACAAAAACAGCATCTTAGCGGGCTTGGATGGAGACATTGAGGAGATGCAGGGGAAATTCCTCTACGGTGTCGACAAGGAATTGTTGGCGGAAAAATACAATAAGATTCGAGAATACATCGCAAACGACATCTTGCTGTCCAACCCAGATCTGGTCATGCCCTATATCAAGCAGGGGAGTTATGCGGGGATTCTGGACTATTTGGATCGAGATGCCGTCATTTTATTTGAGGACTTGGCCAAGATCTATGATCGGATGACTCGAACCGAGGAGAGTTTTCGCAGCGACTTCGCCTATCAGTTGGAAAAGGGAGAGGTCTTCTCCTCCCATCAGCAGATGGTCTATGACTTCGCCCAGATTCTGCACAGTGCAAAGGGTTTCAGCACCATCAATGTGACGCAGCTCAGGGTCCGTACGAGACTGCTCAATCCAGACCACAGCTATCCGATCACCACCATTGAGACCCAGACCTATCATCGTAACTTCAGCTTAATGGCAGAGAAGCTTCGGGAGTACATGCTCTCGGGACACAAGATCATCCTCTTCGCCCAGAGTGAGGAGCGCATGCTAAGTCTAAAGGACGCCTTAGCTCTAGAGGAGATCCCGGTACTGACCGGGACGGATCTGAATCAGCCACTGAAGTCGGGGCAGGTGATGATCTCTCCATACAGCATGAGCAGGGGCTTTGAATATCGAAATCTCAAACTCGTCGTCATCACTCACAACGAGATCTATGGCACCACTGGAAAGGCGGCGAGCCGCGCTCCGAAAAAGAGAAAGACCACCAAGGACCTGATCAACTACTCAGATCTGACCATCGGGGACTTTGTCGTCCACGAAAACCATGGGATCGGCCGATATCAGGGACTGGAACAAATCGATGTGGGCGGTATCGTCAAAGACTATTTGTTGCTCGAATACCGAGGGGCGGACCGGCTCTATATCCCCACCGATCAGATGAATCTGATTCAAAAGTATATTGGCGCCGAAGCCAAACTCCCGAAGTTGAACAAGCTGGGAGGTATGGAATGGAATCGGACCAAGCAAAAGGCCAAGAAGGCATTGGATGAGATTGCCGATGATCTGGTGGAACTTTATGCCCGCAGGTCCCAAGATGTGGGATATGCCTTCTCGAAGGACTCCCATTGGCAGCGGGAGTTCGAGGATTCATTCATCTATGAGGAGACCTATGCGCAGCTGCGCTGCATTGACGAGATCAAGAGGGATATGGAATCCGATAAGCCCATGGAGCGTCTCCTCTGCGGAGATGTGGGTTATGGCAAGACCGAAGTAGCCCTGCGCGCCGCCTTCAAGGCGATAATGGATGGAAAGCAGGTCGCCTTCCTCGTTCCGACCACCATCTTGGCCCAGCAGCATTACAATACGGCTGTGGAGCGATTCCGAAATTTCCCGATGAAAGTGGAGATGATTTCGCGTTTTCGTTCACCAGCCAGACAAAAGGTCATCTTAGAAGAAGCGAGAAAGGGATATGTGGATCTATTGATCGGGACCCACCGGATTCTCTCCAAGGACCTGCAGTTCAAAGATATCGGCTTGTTGATCATCGATGAGGAACAGCGATTTGGCGTGCGCCATAAAGATAAGCTCAAACAGCTTCGCAAGAATATCGACGTCTTGTTCTTAAGTGCCACTCCCATCCCCAGGACCTTACAGATGGGCCTTGTGGGCATCAAAGACATGAGCCTTCTCGACGAGGCTCCGGAGGAGCGATACCCCACCAATACCTATGTGCTCGAATATGATGCGGGCATAGTGAGAGAGGCCATCCTAAAGGAGATGGAGAGGGGGGGACAGGTCTATTTCGTCTACAACCGGGTCAGAGACATCGAGGAGATGTCCTATCGCCTAAGAGAGCTCATACCCGAGGCTAGAATTGTCATCGGGCATGGTCAGATGACCGAGCGCCTATTGGAAAAAGTCATGATGGACTTCACCGACGGGGAATACGACATCCTCCTGTCCACTTCAATTATCGAAACGGGACTGGATATACAAAATGTCAACACAATGATCGTGTATAATGCGGATTACATGGGACTATCCCAACTCTATCAGCTCAAGGGGAGAATTGGCCGAGGCGAGCGCAGCTCCTATGCCTATTTCACATATGAAAAGGGCAAAACCCTGACCGAAGTGTCTGAGAAGAGGCTAAAGGCCATTCGTGACTTTACGGAATTTGGTTCCGGTTTCAAGATCGCCATGCGAGACTTGGAGCTCAGAGGTGCAGGGAATATGCTGGGGGAAAGCCAATCGGGCCATATCGAAGCCATCGGCTATGACCTATATGTGAAGATGTTGGAGACGGCCATTCAACAGGCCAAGGGGATTACAGAGCCCGAGCGAACGACGGAAGTCACCATCGAATTGGGCATCGACAGCTACATCCCCTCGGATTATATCCACGACTCCACGGACAAGATCGACATATACAAGCGGATTGCAAATATGGAGACCAAGGCGGAGATGGATGATATGATCGATGAGCTCATCGACCGCTATGGTGACATACCCGCATCGGTATTGAATATCATGTATTTGTCATTGGTCAAAACCCTTGCGGTGCAGCTCGGATTCTCCAAGCTCTATGAGACACAGCAGCATCTGGTCGCCGAGTACGAAGAGCAGAGCCTTTTCAGCCCGAAGGTACTCTTTCAGCTGAGCGATCTGATGGAAGGGCAGCTGGAGCTGAGCCTAGTAAACCCGCCCTCCCTCAAGATCCCCGTGGGTACGGGCAGCTTGACCAAGTTGTTTCAATTGCTGGCCAATCTGAGGGAATTTGTTCAGGAAGAAAAAAATTCAGCCTTGCCGGAACAAGGTCATTGATGTAGAATGGGATGGTACACCATAAACTGAAGAATTGGAGTGAAGAGAATTTGAATTTAAAACTGAAGAAAATTGCAGTGTTATTGGCAGGATTGCTCCTGTTTATGACGGCCTGTAATCAAAAGCCAGAGGATGCTGTGGTTAAAGTAAACAATAAGTACTTAACCCAGGCGGAATTGGATCAAAACGTGAGCCTGTTTACCAAGTTATACTTGGGAGACATCTCTGACGAAGAAATGGATGCTGTGGATGCCAGTGGTAGCACCCTACGCAAGGAGATGTCCAAGACCTCCATCGAAGTCATGATCATGGAAGAGTTGATGCGCCAAGATCTCGCAAAGAATAAGATCGAGATCACAGAAGAAGACAAGACGGCAGAAAAGGCCTCTTTAGAAGAGTATGCCGGTGGGGCCGATCAATTTAAATCCCAAGTCGAAGCCATGGGTATGACGGAAGAAGACATCACTTCCCTCGTCGAAAAACAGACCCTACAGAAGAAACACCAAGAGTGGTATCTCTCTCAAAATAAACCAGAAGCAGCGGCTGTAACGGAGTATTACGAGGCGAACAAAGACTCCATGGATCTATACAATGTCGCCCATATCCTAGTGGATACTGAAGAAGAGGCAGCTGCAATCAAGACTGAATTAGATGGCGGAGCTGATTTTGCGGCAATTGCTAAGGAAAAATCCACAGATACTGGTTCGGCTGAGAGAGGCGGAGAATTAGGGGACATCACTATGGCCACAAATTTCGTAACCGAATTCCTGGAGGCAGTGAAGACCCTTAAGGAAGGGGAGACATCTGGACCGGTACAGTCTCAATACGGCTATCATCTCATCAAACTGAACAAGATCACAACAGGAGAAGAGAATTTCGTCGAGCAGATCGAAGGGGCGCTGACCACAGAGGCGTACAATACCTATATCAGCGAACTGAGCGCCAATGCCAAGATAGAGAACTACAAGGCGGAAGAATTCGCTCCAGTAGAGGTCACTCCCGAAGAGCCTGCGAGCACTGATACGGAAGCTGGCACCGAGGAGGCCGTAACAGAAGCACCTGCTGCAGAGGAAACACAGGCCACAACAGAAGAGAAGAAGGAATAATGACAGGGCCTATGGGCCCTGTTTTATATTCAATAGATGACATTTGTGAATCTTTGACGATTTAATAAATATCCTTATATTTCTGATTCATCAAAGCCGAGAAAGTTACGAAAGAACCCCATTTTTCGCGATTTCTGGTTGAACTTTTGGGATTTCTCGGGTATAATCTATGTATCATACCGATTGAGATAACTGGTGTGAGACCTGATCCTGTTAGATTTCCGATAGGAAATTGATCAAAGGCAGTTATTATTGAAATAGAGCTTGCGCTACGAATTTTAGGAGGAGATGAACAAATGAACAAAGCAGAGCTGTTGGCTAGCATCGCTGCAAAAAGCGGTCTGACAAAGGTAGAGTCCGAAAAGGCACTGAACGCATTTTTGGAGACAGTAGAAGAGACCCTAGTTAAGGGTGAAAAAGTACAGTTGGTTGGTTTTGGAACTTTTGAATCGAGAGAGAGAAAAGCTAGAGAAGGCAGAAATCCAAGAAATCCTCAAGAGAAGATCAAGATTCCTGCATCGAAAGCGCCTGTATTCAAAGCCGGCAAATCACTTAAAGAAGCTGTTAACAAGTAGAAGGTCAGAGCCGGACAAATGTCCGGTTTTTTCTTTTCTGGGAGGTATTATGAGAATCGATATTTTTTTAAAAAATGCGCGCATCATCAAGAGACGCACCGTTGCAAAAGAGGCCTGTGAGGCTGGACGGGTGAGTATCAACGACAAGGTAGTAAAGCCGGGGGATCAGGTATCTGTAGGTGACATTATTGAGATACGATTTGGCCAATCCAGACCCCGTTTTCGGGTAAAGGAACTGATCGAAAACTCGAACAAGGACAATGCCGAAAAGATGGTGGAAGCCCTATAGACTTGCAAAGAGGGGCAGGTATCGCATATAATAAAAGTGAAGAGGAGGAGAACCATGGCGAGACAAAAACAGAGAAATGCAACACAAAGGGCAAACCGCCGCTTTTTTACTTTTATCTTGACGGTTGTCCTCTTGATATCCATTTATTTTCTGATCACCTTCTTTGAACAGAGCTCGATGATGACGGACATCAATCAAGAGATCTCGAACAAGCAGGCGCAGATCGAATCACTGAATACACAGATCCAGTCCCTTGAAGGAGAACTAGAGAGGGTAAACGATGTCGACTATATCGAGGAGATCGCTCGAAAGAAGCTAAAGATGGTAATGCCACGGGACATCATCTACATTGATGAGAACGCCCCTGTGGAAGAGTAGCGAGTTACACTCGTAGAAACGTTTGACAACGGATGATCTATATTATATAATTATCGCAAAGTATCCAATCAGGAGGAGTATAGGGTTTATGCCAATTGCAATTGGTGACATTGTAGAGGGAAAAGTAAGTGGCGTTACGAAATTCGGAGCGTTCGTCGCTTTGCCTGAGGGAAAGAGCGGGCTCGTACATATTTCCGAAATCTCAAAGGACTATGTGGAGAGAGTCGAAGACTATCTGAAGAAAAACGATCAGGTGAAGGTGAAGGTTCTGACCATTGGATCAGACGGAAAGATCGGGCTTTCCATTCGACAAGCTGAGCCTAAGCAGAAGGAAAAGCGCATTATAAAGCAACCCTCAGAGGTTTCTTTTGGGGCGCCAAAGGCCGAACTCAGCTTCGAAGATATGATGAGTCGATTCTTAAAGGATAGCAATGACCGCATCGATGAGATTCGCTCTAGAGATGGCAAGCGGAAAGTTGGACAGAGATAACGCAATAGACCGGCAGAATTATGCTGGGGATCGGAAACCGGTGAAAACCGGTTTTTAACTTTTAGGGGAATCAAATGTACGAGGCATTCGTAGAGCAATTGATACAGACTAGATCGATCGTACCGGGGGATCGAGTGGTACTGGGTGTGTCCGGGGGGGTGGACTCCATGGTGATGCTGGATCTGTTTCACCGACTCCAAGACCAATGGGAACTGTCCCTTGTCATTGCCCATATCAACCACCTCACCAGAGGGACAGAATCCGATGGCGACGAGGCCTTGGTGAAACGCATTGCCGAGCAGCTCGGCCATCCCTTTGCGCTCCGGCGTGAATCCATGCCTAAAATGGCCCAGGAGCTAAAGATCTCTGAAGAGGATGCGGGTCGCCGGATTCGGTATGGTTTTTTTCAGGAATTGGTCATGAAACAGCCTGGGACCCTTCTCTGTGTCGCTCACAATCAAGACGATCAAGTGGAGACCATCCTCTTGAATATCCTGCGTGGTACGGGATTGGAGGGGCTGTGTGGGATGCAGCCACAAAGTGGACATCTGCTCAGGCCCCTGCTTCATTTTTCTAGGGCGCAGATTGAAGCCTATGCCGATGAGAAGGAGGTCGCCTATCGTGAGGACTCCAGCAATCAATCCAACGATTATCGGAGAAATGCCCTGAGAAACCAATTGCTCCCACAATTGAGAGAGCAGTTCAACCCGGCGGTGGATCAAGCGCTCCTCAGGCTCTCAGAACATGCTCGAGGGGAACTGGAGATTTTGGAGTCTTGGACCCAGAGTACAATGGAGCAGATTACCAAAGGGCAGGGCGAGGATTTCATTGAATGGGACCTGCAGGGCTTCCGCTCCCTCTCTTCGCCAGAGCAACAGAGACTCATCAGATTTGGGATTACACAGCTGATGGGAAGTACAAAGGGCTTCGACAGCGTGCATATCGAAGAATTCCTGCGCACTGCAAAGCGAAAAACGGGGAAACAGACTAGCCTGGGTGGGCTCCAGTTATATGTGGAGTCAGATACACTGCGCCTCTTTGTACAGCGGAGCCAGGATGGTCCGAAGAGCATATCCATCCCCCCTCCCCATACGGGATGCTATGATTATGGAAAGTTCAAGATTTGCATACGAAGACTCTCTTTGGAGGAGTATCGCAGCGAATTTAGCTCGATTCCAAAGAATATCCCCAAGAATATGGCGCTCTTCGATGGGGACAGCTTTCAGACCGAGCTCATCATTCGGCCGCGAGAACCGGGGGATCGGATGCAGATCGATGGGATGAAGGGGCATAAGAAGTTAAAAGAACTCTTTATCGATGCAAAAGTTCCTGCTTCCCAAAGGGCAACTATTCCGATTTTTGAATTAAACCATGCTATAATATGGGTGGGCGGCCTTCGCCGCTGCGAGACCAATAAATTATCCGAGGAGTCCGAAGAGGTCATCCTACTAGAAATCCATGAGGGAGAGAAGCATTGAAGACAATCACCGAAGACATCAAGACCGTGTTGTTTGACGAACAGACCGTTCGCCGCCGTGTGGCCGAGATGGGAGCTGAAATCACGAGGGACTATCCCGATCACTCGGAGGACCTGATTCTGATCGGCATCTTAAAAGGGGCAGTGGTCTTTATGGCAGACCTGATTCGAGAGATTGAACGTCCTGTCTATATCGATTTTATGTCCGTTTCCAGCTATGGAAAGGGCAAGGCGGAATCCAGGGGCGTCGTCCGAATCCTGAAGGATCTGGACGAGGACATCCTCAACAAGCATGTGCTCCTCGTGGAGGACATTGTGGATTCAGGACTGACCCTATCCTATCTGAGTGACATCATGGTCAGACGTGGGGCTAAATCTGTCAAGATTGCCAGCTTGCTCAATAAGGCGGAGAGGAGAGTCAATATAGTGAAGATCGATTACTGTGGTTTTCCAGTTCCAAATGAATTCATCGTCGGGTATGGTTTGGATTATTCCGAAACCTATCGTCATTTGACCTATATTGGAGCACTCAAAGAGAGCGTATATAAGTAAAACTGCAGAGTTTATAGAATACGGCAGAATCGGCTTCGCCATCTCTGCCGTATTCTTATGCCCAAGTGCGGAGCTTGTTCGAGGACCCTTTATTTATCGCCTATTAAATAGGCGCTCAGGGGATTTAATCCCAACGGAATGGGTAAATTCTCCTTGGGCCAATTTCTGAAGGGGACTAGCCAAGGGTCAATAATTCCTTGCACCTTCGGTGTATCAATGCTAAAATATTAAAATGTACTATAAACTATTCATGGGAAGGGAGGATACGATTGAAGAATTCATTACGAGGAACGCCGGTCTATCTACTGCTGCTGTTGTTGATGGCGTTTTTGATCACACAGATCGGCAAAAATGCGCCAGCGGTTCAGTCAATTTCCACGACAAAATTCTTGGAATATGTCGATCAGGATCAGATTGCTGGTACTTTGACCCAGCGCGGACAGTATTATACCGGTAAATTAAAGAACAATGACGAGTTTTCTGTCTATATCGCAGAGGACACGGATATCTATAATAATAATTTAAAGCCCCTTGTAGAGTCAGGAAAACTAGATCTAATGCAGGGGGAGGTTCCACCGGAACCGTGGTACCTGCAGATTTTGCCAACTCTCGTACTACTATTGCTGATGGGAGCAGGCTGGTATTTCTTTATGATGCAGTCCCAGGGCGGCAACAACAAGGTCATGAGCTTTGGAAAGAGCAAGGCCAAGCTGCATAGGGAAGAAGGGGAATTGATCAGCTTCAACGATGTTGCGGGGCTGGTAGAGGAAAAAGAGGAACTGGGAGAGATCGTCGATTTTCTGAAGGATCCCAGACGATTTACCGAATTGGGTGCGCGGATTCCAAAGGGAGTGCTCCTAGTTGGCCCCCCGGGGACCGGTAAGACCTATTTGTCAAAGGCCGTCGCCGGAGAGGCAAAGGTGCCTTTCTATAGCATCAGTGGTTCTGATTTCGTCGAGATGTTCGTCGGCGTGGGGGCGTCCCGCGTGCGAGATCTATTCAATGAAGCCAAAAAGAACGCTCCTTGTATCGTCTTTATCGACGAGATCGACGCAGTCGGTCGACGCCGAGGGGCGGGACTTGGAGGAGGTCATGACGAAAGGGAGCAGACCCTAAACCAACTTCTGGTGGAGATGGACGGCTTTAGCACCAACGAGGGAATCATCGTGATGGCTGCAACGAACCGACCCGATATACTGGACCCGGCGATCCTACGACCTGGTCGTTTTGACCGCCAAGTCTATGTGGGGCTGCCCGATGTCAAGGGACGAGAGGCTATTTTGCAGGTTCATACTCGAAATAAGAAGCTAGAACCCGACGTGGATTTACGTGCCATCGCCAAGACCACCTCTGGTTTCACTCCAGCGGATCTGGAGAACCTCTGCAATGAAGCGGCACTGCTCACAGCCAGGAAAAAACTGAAGGCCATCACCAAAGAGATCTTCGAGGAGGCGGCGATCAAAGTCGTTGCTGGACCGGAGAAGAAGAGCAAAGTCGTCGTGGAGAAGGAGAGAGTACTCACCGCCTATCACGAAGCTGGCCATGCAATCGTATCAAGGCTCTTGCCGGATACGGATCCGGTGCATATGATCACCATCATCCCAAGGGGGATGGCAGGTGGTTTCACCGCATATATCCCAGAGGAAGACACCAATTACCACACGAAAAAGGGAATGGAACATCGTCTGGTTTCCCTATTGGGGGGAAGGGCAGCGGAGAGCTTGGTTCTCGATGACATCTCCACAGGTGCATCCAATGACATTGAAAGGGCCACGAAGATCGCTCGCAGTATGGTCACCGTCTACGGAATGAGCGATCGACTGGGACCGATGAAATACGGTACTGACGAAGAGGATGTGTTCCTCGGAAGAGACTTTGGGAGATCCCGCAATTACTCAGAGGAAGTTGCTGCAGAGATTGACGATGAGATGCGCAAATTGATCGGCGATGCCTACAATCTTGCTATCAACCTATTATCGGATAATATCGATGCTCTTCATGGTGTAGCTAAGGAGCTCTTGAACAAAGAGACCTTGGATGCAGATGAATTTGAGAGATTGTTCCAACAGTTCACAAGTCCAAATGGAGATGTCACCCCCCATGAGGATTTGGATCGAGTCCTGGAAATGGACCATCGGATCGACGAGAACTTGGAGCATGGTGAGCCCACGGATGAAGCCCAGGCTCCACCGGATTTCAACATAGACCAATCAGATCAAACTGGCCAGGAGCATCCGCCAGTAGATTAACAAAGTGGGGGCGCACTCAAAAGTCCGAATCGATGGGTAATGGGAAGCTCAACACCGCATACCCATCGATCAGACAATTGGGAGCGCCCTATTCAATTGAGAGCGGAACAGGGAAAGGGATGAAAATGAATCAGAACGACATTATTTTAATGCTCTACACGATGATGTTCGCCTTCGTCTGCTATACGGCCTATAAGATTTTTATAGCCAAAAAGCAAATTCAAGGGGAACAGGACTTATTTCCACAGCACAAGCGGATTTTGCAATATGTCTTGGTTGGACTATTGATGTCTATGATCCTGATGGTAGAGGGCATGTATTTCAAACTGATGCTGGCGGGAATCACCACGTATTTTGTCTATAATCTCTTTGAACAGATCTCCTTTTCGGATACAGGAGTCTATTTTAACGGCAAGATCACCGAATGGAATGACATCAAGCAATGGTCCTTCAGCCCTAAAAATGGCAATTTGATCCTTGCATTGAACAACCCAAAACCAAATGATGTGCGGGTAATCCCCACGAGGGCAGAAGATCAGGATGCTGTCAACAAGGTGATGCGCACGAGAAAAAGCAAAAAACGAGCGAAAAAATGATCAAATACGAAGGCTATATCACCGATGTGCCGGGAATTCAAGTCGGTCATCATACAGACCCCCTGGGGCGAACAGGACTGACCGTCGTCTTCTCAGAACGGGGGATGGCCTGTGGGGTCGATGTCCGCGGAGCTGCACCGGGAACGAGGGAAACGGACCTATTGAGGCCGGGAAATCTCGTTGAGAAGATCAATGCCGTCGTGCTATCCGGCGGTTCTGCCTATGGATTGAATAGCGTCGGTGGAGTGATGCAGTATCTCGAGGAGAGGGGTATCGGGTTCCCAACGGCGAGTGGTGTTGTACCCATCGTACCAGCAGCGGTGCTATACGACTTATCAGTGGGAGATCCCAAAATCAGACCCACCGCTCAGGACGGCTACCTTGCCTGTAAGAATGCCAGGGCAGATGAAGACCGCCAAGGGGCGGTAGGAGCTGGAACAGGCGCCACCGTCGGAAAACTCCTGGGACAAAACAGCGCAATGCCTGGAGGTCTTGGATCGGCATCGCTTCAAATTGGAGACCTAATCGTCTCCGCCATTGTGGCCGTCAATGCATTGGGAGATATCTTCGACCATGAGACGGGGCAGCAGCTGGCGGGCCCCCTGTCACAGGGCAGCGGGGAGATGCTGTCCACAGAGCGTTTGCTCCTCGGAGGGATTCGAAAGAGCGGCGCGATGGAAAACACCACCATTGGAGTGATCGCCACCAATGGAAAGCTACATTCCGCTCAGATCAATCGCATGGCGATTGTAGCCCATGACGGCTATGCCCATTCCATCCGACCAGTCCACACCATGGCTGACGGGGACGCCATCTTCACCTTGGCCACTGGCGAGGTAGAGGCGGATCTCAATCAGGTCTTGGTCATGGCAGTGGAAGTGATCAGCAGGGCGATCAGCAATGCAGTTTTGGCTGAGAGAATCGATTAAAAGCATTACCCATGAGGAGATCGCGTAGCGACTTCTACACTTTTACGGGAGAGAAAAATGAAAAAGAGAGAATATTTTCGCACATTGACCACGGTGTCGCTCTTACTCAGCATCACCATTCTATTGGCAAACACCCCGCTGGGATTCATCCCCATAGGACCTATCGCCGCCACCACTTTGCACATCCCTGTGCTGGTCGGCGCAGTGCTGATGGGACCGAAGATCGGGGCGCTGATGGGGCTGCTCTTTGGACTCTATTCCATGCTCAGAGCATACACAACCCCCACAGTGACCTCCTTCATCTTTATGGATCCCATGGTCGCAGTATTGCCACGGGTACTCATGGGATATGGCACCGGGCTATTCTATGCGCTCTTGAAAAAAATGGATAAAACTCGGATTACAATTGCCACCTATGTCCTCGGCATTCTGCTGATGGGCTATATGGTCTTCCAGGCAGTGATGCAGCTTCGATCGGGAGGATCTCCCTGGGCTTTTGGGTCCTTGGGAATTCTGACCTTGGCGCTGCTCCTATTCTTGTGGAAGAGCCGTGTGGAGCGCTCAGATATCTATCTGAGTGCAGCGCTGGGCACTTTGATCAACACCTTCGGCGTATTGGGAATGATCTACATCCTCCACGCGAAGGGATATATGGAGGTCATCGGACAGTCCGCGGATTCAGCCCTGACTGCCATCGCCACCATTGCCGTTGTCAATGGAATTCCGGAGGTCATCGTGGCAACCATAGTCGTCAGTGCAGTCGCTGGCGCAGCAAAAAAGGTCTATAGGAGGCTCTAATGCTCTTAGTCATCGATATAGGTAATACAAATATTGTCAGCGGTCTCTTTGACGGTGAGACCTTGGTACACCAATGGCGAATTTCCTCGGATACGAACCGTTCCTCAGATGAATACGGGCTGATCTATACCCAGCTCTTTGAAGTCAATGGAGTGGAATTCGATGAAGTCGAGGATATCATGATCGCCTCTGTCGTACCCAGCCTCGCCCATACGATTCCCTCCATGTGTGAGCGATATCTAAAGAAAAGACCATTGATCGTCGGCGTTGGCACCAAGACGGGGATCAATATCAAATACGATAACCCCAAAGAGGTCGGAGCAGACCGAATCGTCAACGCCGTGGCGGGATTCGAGCGCTATGGAGGTCCCCTCATCCTGGTGGATATCGGCACGGCCATCAGCTTTGATGTGATGGACGAAGGGGGGAATTACCTGGGGGGAGCCATAGCCCCTGGGATTGGCATCTCCAGCGATGCCCTCTTTATGCGCACGGCCAAACTCCCCAAGGTGGAGTTGACGGAGCCGAGCAAGGCCATCGGCAAGAACACCGTCCAGAGCATGCAATCGGGAATCGTCTTTGGGTATATCGGCTTGATCGATGGGATTATTGAACGGATCATCCGAGAACTGGACCGCCCTGCCTCTGAGGTCAAGGTCGTGGGTACGGGAGGATTTATCCGCCTCTTAGCGAACCAGAGTAAATACATTCAGGAGACGGATGCCATGATCACCTTAGACGGCCTTCGGATTCTATACGAGAAGAACAAGAGAGAGCCCAGATGAGCTCATTTCCAACCATCCAAATGGCGCCACTGGCAGGTATCACGGATATCGCCTTTCGGCGATTGGTACAGGAATACGGCGCAGATTTGACCTTTACGGAAATGGTCAATGTCAAGGGTCTCTACTACCGAGACAGGGGATCTCGGGAGCTTTTGCTCCACGATCCCCAAGAGAAGACCGTGGGCATCCAGATCTTTGGCTCTGATGAGGACATCATCGAAGAGGTGATTCGGCGGGATCTGAATCCACTGGATTGGCCGATCTGCCTGGATTTTAATCT
>JAUNUQ010000047.1 GCA_030538075.1 Tissierellia bacterium | reverse complement strand
CTGTAGACGGGTTGAACAGTAACAGCTGGGACCGGTGGCTTACTGAGCGTGGTTTTTCCTCGATCATCGTCGTCCATGCCATTGTCATCGCCACGGTCATGTTTTATCTGATTAATATTCGCTGCATTCCCATCATCTAATTTCTTCATGAGGTTTTGCACGATCTCGGGATTCTTTTTCAGGTCTGGATGATTTGCCAATTGCTCTACGAGCTTATTCAGCGGCACATCTTTAATCGCTTCTTCCAATCTGTTTTCTCTGATCAGCTTTTCTGTGAGATAGACACCTAAACTCTTGTTTTCAGCTTTCGCTGCAGCTAAATCCGCCTTGTCTCCCTTTAATACGCGCATGGAATGATTCTTTTCTGTTTCATCGCGCCAATTTTGAATCTTGGAATTGTCTTTTTCGCCATCATCAGAAAGTGCATAGGCGATCAGTAAATTTTCACCTTTTGAGGCCAACAGTTTTTGAACCGTTGGATCTGGATCCGTGATCTTTTTCCCTGTAAGTTCCTTGAGATGAACCCACTCATTTGCTCCAATATATTGCTTGGCCTGGAGTATTCTCATATCTTTGTCAACGACGAGCTCAATCCCCTGTTCCCCAACTACCGACACCGTGGCATAGGCCGTTTTCGGCGTGAATGGCAAGATAATTGCCGTTAATAATAAGACCAGTGCCAACCCAATACCAAAGTACTTTCCAATTCCGTTCCTACGGAACCATTTTGTCATATTTTTCATTTTTTCCTCCTTTGTGTTCATATGGTTTGTGTTTCCCTTTCACTACATAATACGCAGGTCTTCCCCAATTTCGGTACCATTTTTGAATAATGTCTGCCCTTATTCATCTTAAGTATTACGGAAAGCTCCCAGAGGATCTCCATTCAGTGCTCCTAGGTATAGAGGACTTAAAGCGTATATTGATAATGTATTCACATGCACACAAATAGCAGAGGCCTTGCAGTAGCGGCAGATCTGCCGCCTCGCCCATAGAGCAGCATATGATATCCCAGGCGAAAAAAACCGTGAATCATCTTGGATTCACGGTTTGTCTTCAATTTGAAAGAAAAACTAGGTTTCGTCGTTTTGTTTTCTCGTAAGGATAAGCGTAAAGTTTGAATAACCGCATTCCTTCTCTATTTCCGGTCAATGGCGCGGATTCCATTAAGCTGGGATCACTAAAAAACTTGTCCGATTTTTGGTGGAGGGAAGGCGGAGAGGATCAATCGAACCGAGAGGCTGAAATCGCCAGTCGAGAAGAAAAGACAGTCATCAGGATCAACCCAATGAAAAAGAGGAGATTCGGTTTGATCACGAAAAACATAAACAAGAGATTGTTCCATCCATGGAATAAAGAGCAGTAGAAGACACTCCCCGTCTTCTTATACAATCCCCCAAGCCAAAAACTGAGCAGGACTGCGAGGAAAGCATAGAGCAAAAAGGGCATCTCACTCTGCCCAGTGCCCGGTATCAGCCACAGGGGCAGATGCCAACAAGCCCAGATCAATCCCGTAATCAAAGTGGAGATGGGATAAGAAAACCGCTCTTCCAGGATCGGCTGCAGGGTACCACGCCAACCGATCTCCTCCTGCCCCCCTTGAAAGAAAGTCGAGATCAACAAGAGATAGGGGGCAGATGAGAGCGTCATGCCCATGGCCAGCTCAAGGGAGGAGGCGCCAACTGTGATGAGCAAGGCCAGAGCCATTGCAAATAGCCATATCCAGCTCCCATCACGTGAAAAAAAGATTCGGTCTAATATGCGCTTAAGCGACTTTTCTCCAGGTAATACGGCGATTGCGCCAACAAAAGGGCCGAACCCGCCGATCGTAAACAGCAGCGTATAATTCCACTCTCCCACTATAAGCGCCCCCCGCCGCACAAGTACGATCAGCGCAATCCAAAAAGTCCAAGTGAACAGATATGTAATTGTAAGAAAAGCAGGAAGGCGTTTCAATTGCATTTTCTTTTCCCCTCTCTAATTGCGGTATCGGATGTGCATTTTTTGCGATTTGCTTGCCTGCATTTGACAGGAGTTAAATAAACAGGTGTTTTGGTGAGGCTATGGGTTCGGGTGATACCCCACCTGGTGATATGGCAATACCTATGCCCTCACGAAAACAGAGGCTGCAGCCCGTCACCCCCATTGTACCCTATCTTGGATCCGATATATTTCAGATTTGTAAAAAATGGGTTAATTGCAAAATCCTATCCCACTGGGACTCGAAGCTAGGAGTCTTTCTAGGGGCCAAACGAGTTGGTCCATAGCAGAGAGGATATCATATGAATTTGCACTGACAGCCCCGAGCAATATCATCGCAGGTTCTCTAGCCCCCATAGCTGAGGGCGCTGAACAATTTCATATTCGGAAGCTTCGCCCCCGGGCGCGGAAGAAAGACCCCACCGCAGATTTCCGAGGGCTTGCGGTAAAAAAATTCCCAGGGGAGTGCCCCTGGGAAGGTGAAGAGTTATTGCTGACAATTTTTTAATATTCTGTCAATTTGACAGAGGGCAGATCCCGCAGCTTGCGGGTTTTTAGCTTTTTCCCATTGAACCCCGCTGACTAATCGTCATCGTATTCATCGTCGTCATCCCATTCGCCGTCGTAGTCATCATCGTCGTCATATTCGTCATCATCATCGTCATCCCAATCATCGTCATCATCATCGCCATATATGGGCTGCTCTGAAGGGACATTGGTGCTACCATTGTCATCATCATCATTCGGAGTGACAATGGGTGCCGGCTTAGAGACTGGCGGCTTGACGGGCATCGTGGGACTCTTTGTGGGCTTATGAATCGGCTGTCTAGTGATTTCATCGAGCTTCTCTTTCAGTATCTGTAGGGCGCCGGAGTTGTCCTTGAGATCTGGATGGTTGAGCAGATGCTGAATCAGCTCTTCTACTGACATTTCATCGAGCACCTCCTCCAGGCGGTCTTCTCGAATGAGTTTTTCTGTCAGGTAAGTGCCTAAGGACTTCTGCTCAGCTTTTGCTGCTGCCAGATCTGCTTTCTCCCCTCGAAGGATCATCAGAGCTGCATTTTCCTTGACATCCGTCAGCCATCTATGGAGACTCTCACTGTCCGATTTTGCATCATCATCTAGTGCATATCCAATAATCAGCTGTTTATCCTCGCTCCCGGTGAGAACCATGATATCCGCTTCAGCTTCGGCCAATTGCTTTCCATTGAAATCCTTGATTTCCACTCTCTTCCCATCAGACTGAATCAAATTGGCCTTTAGAATCCTTGTATCTCCATCTATCAACAGTTCTAGGCGCTGCTGTCCATCGATTGAGACGGTGGCATAGGCCGTTTGTGTTGTGAAGGGGATCAAGATGGCGGCTAAGACTAGGATGAAAGCCGCAGCAGCTCCCAATATGCGCATCATGCTATTCTTTGATCCCGATGCCTTTCGGGCAGTGGTGATCAGGGTCGGTGCTGCCTGTTGCTCCTCGTAAAGGTCCTCATCCAATACGAAGATCTTATCTCCTTTTTTCATCTCCGACTTGAGCTGAATCCGAAGAACAACCCCTTCCTGATTGAGGGCCAGAGCATATTTTTCACCTATTTCTAAAATAATAACTTTTTGGATCATGCTCTTACCTCCCTCCCCTAATCCAGTCAATAAAATAGTTCAATCTCCGTACAAAAACGATGAGTACTCCAGTGATATAGTGCTTATTCCCCTTGACGATTTTCTCCGTGACACTGGCCAGTCTGGCCACCTGCCGAATGGGTAGATTCCGCTTGCGATAGGTCAACTCCACGGTCGGAGTATCCCTTGAGGTGGTCTCCGCAATCACAAAAGACATCTGTCTTGTGTCTCGATGCTTCGGCGCCGTATCGGCCAAACTGTCCAGAGTCATGCCGAAGAGAGCTAGATCGGATTTGAAGATCTCGATCTCTTCTGTAATATTGTCCTGTTCCTCCGATATCGCTGGGTTGTAGTCCGTAAAATCCATGCCACTCTCATATAGGGCATCTAGAGAGACCGACTGGGGTTCTCTGTTCTTTTTTCGAAAATGGGAGGTCAATCGACTCTCGATTACTAGCTTTACATAAGAAAGGAACTTCCCCTTTTCGGGATTAAATCTCTCCACTGCCTCTGCAAAGGCGGACAGCGCGATGCTGTACTCTTCGTCGTTTTCGACGGAAATATACCTTCCGGTATAGTTACTGACGGTTCGGATGATAAAGGGCCTGTGCCAATCCAATAATTGATTCAGATTATCCATTGAAATATTCTCATCCACTTGCAATGCAAACCACCCCTCCTCTGTCCATTTTCTAAATAGTACCATATCCATGGTGAAGACTGCCAATTAAATATCCTTTGCATTGACCGCCAAGAGGTTGACACTGTCGATTCCATCTAAGCCAAAGAGCTTAGAGATCAGCGCATTCTCCTCCTTTGAGGGGATTTGTATCTGAAAGACCAATTCGAAGGAATCCGAAAGAATATTCTTGGCTTTAACCTGGCTTCCCTCCGCAGTTCCCTCCACGATCCCCTGAATACCGTCGATATCGGATGCACTGCCCCGTATGACCAGAAGCATTGGCGCCAACCATTGCTTTCCATTTCTCGTCGTGATGAATACTGTGGCCATCACCAAAGATCCTATCACCCCTATCATATGATTTTGCGTTGCAGAAGCAATTCCAATGGCCATGGACCAAAATATGAATCCGATGTCTCTGGGATCTTGGATATTGGTACGAAACCGGACGATGGACAACGAGCCGAGCATCCCCAATGAAAGGGCGAGATTGGACCGTATTAAAATCATCAAGAGCGTCGATACGAAGGATAATGTGACTAAGGTAATCGCAAATTCCGGTTGAAAAGTGGCTTTGCTATGCGCCAATTTGTAAGTACCCCACATCAGAAATGATAGCAGTAATGTCGCCAATAAGCTCGATGCGATATCGAAATGGGTGGGGCCCGACTCCAAGACTTCGATCAATTGCTGCATATTCTGCTGAAAAACCGTATTTTGTTCCATATCTAAGCCTCCTAGTGGACAATCTGAGATTCTGGCGCCAGTATATTGACACCAAAGATCCCGTCCATATTATTTAAGTTCTGAATGAGCGCCTGTTCTGCATTGGATTCTGTCGGGATTTCGTAGACCAATTCGAAGGACTCAGCAGTCAAGTTCTGGCTGCACACATTGCTGCCCGGTATCCGATTCAAGAGCTCCTGCACCTGTTGGATCTGCAGATTCAATCCCCTCACGATCACGAGCTGATTCTCCTTTTTTTGGATCCCCGCCGATAGCAGGTGGATGACCATCCCCAACAACAAGGAGCTGATCAGTCCCACTAAAAAGGCCCCTACCGCCGAGGTGATCCCTATGGCCATCGCCCAGAATACAAAGCCTATGTCCCTGGCATCTTTTGTATTCGTCCGCACCCGGCAGATAGATAAAGATCCCATTACGCCTATGGAGAGCAGTGGATTGTTCTGTACCAAGGCCATAAGTAAGGTGGAGATATAGGCCAGAATGACCAGAGTCACTGCAAATTTCCGATTAAAGGTCAATGCGTCGTGGCAGAGCCAATACGTGAACAGGAGAACTGCCGTCATCACGCTGGTGAATAATAAATCTATAGCGATTCCCATCGCCGTGAACTCCTGGGGTGTCATAAACAAGGGGGATGCAAATTGCACCATGATTTGATTCATTTTCTTACCTCCTCATGAGTAAAAGTCTTTTAATATTGCCCGTGAAGATCCAAATTTACTGGGCGGTTTCTTTGTCAAGTCGCATTTTGTGAGTACATCTTGAATCTGTTTAAATAGAAATCGATCGTATTTGACTTCCAGAATCGTCTGATTTTTTGGCATTGCGGATTCAAAATTTAATTGGGGTGAAAAGAGATCCAGACTGAACTTTGAGATTCTCAAATTATTATCCAAGGTGACCCTGGTGTTGAAATCCGGGTGCGTATACGCTCTGCGGTCATATTCCACTATGGACACGGGACGGTATTGGGCTCCGCTCATCAGATTGAATGCATAGCGAGCGACTCCGCTATCGTAGTTCAAAAATGCAAAGTAGTCCCTCTCAAGGATCCGAATGGCATCAGCTCTTGAAATGACCAAGCTCTCTTTCAGTTCTTTCCCAAAGCTCTTAAATTTCAATTCAAACTTGGCAGTCTCGTCCTCGGGATGATAAACCCGTAATCGAACCCTCTTCTTCTCATCCTCTTTATTTTCTTTTGCTAAATAGTCGTTGTTCCAGATCCCATCGAAGTAGACGCTGCGCACCGTGTAGCCATTGTATCCTCCATAGGCGTCCGGTGTGAGTAGAGCATCCAATGCGTCGAGTAAATAGAGTCGGTCCGTCAGGGATAATAGGTATTTCACTTCCCGGCGGTAGACTGCCAGTTGGGAACTGGCTTGTAAATTCGTCATCGTAATTCCCTCCGTTTCACTACATAATACGCAGGTAGGATTGAATTTCGGTACCATTTTTTACAATAAATTAACTTCTGAGACAGCTTTTTAACAAAAAAAGCAGCCCCTCGGTAGAATTCTCCACCTAGGGGCTACTATTCTTCGATTCTATTATGCTTCGACGGTGAATCCCAGCTCGCCGTTTACATCTTCTACTAGCACATGATCCTTTTCGACAATTTCATTTGACAGGATGGCTTTTCCCAATTCGGTCTCCACATATTTCTGTAAATACCTCTTAATGGGTCTGGCTCCATATTGGGGTGAGTATGCTCTGTCCAATACCAGAGCCTTCGCAGCATCTGACAGCCGAATGGTGATCTGCTTTTCTGCCAGTCGATTGGATATATCTTCCATAGATAGGTCGATGATGCCGGTCACGTCTTCCTTCGATAGGGGCTTAAAGAGCACGATATCGTCGATTCGGTTCAAGAACTCCGGTCGAAATACCTGTTTCATCTGCTCCATCACCTGGTCTCTGGCCTCCTCGGTTATTTCGCCCCTCTCCTCCATGCTGTGCATCAAGTATAGGGACCCGATATTTGAGGTCATGATGATGATGGTATTCTTAAAGTCGACAGTCCGGCCTTGATTATCTGTCAATCGCCCATCGTCAAGGACCTGTAACAGGATATTGAATACATCGGGATGGGCCTTTTCGATCTCATCGAAGAGGACTACGGAATAGGGCTTTCTTCGCACGGCTTCCGTCAATTGTCCGCCCTCATCATAACCCACATATCCCGGAGGCGCCCCCACGAGTCTAGATACGGAATGCTTCTCCATATATTCACTCATATCGATGCGAACCATATTGCGTTCATCGTCAAACATGGCCTGGGTCAAGGTCTTCGCAAGCTCTGTCTTACCAACTCCCGTGGGGCCCAAGAAGATAAAGGAGCCGATGGGTCGATTAATGGCCTTCATCCCCGACTTCGCTCTGATGATGGCATCGGTGACGGCTACAACGGCCTCTTCCTGTCCGATGACCCTCTTGTGAAGCTCATCCCCCAGGTTCAAAATCCGCTCGCGCTCCGTCTCTGCCAACTTCTTGACGGGAATCCCTGTCCATTTTGAGACGACCTCTGCGATCTCCTCTTCGGTCACCTCTTCCTTGAGCATGCTCTCCCGCTCTTCATTCTTGGCATTTGCCTCTGCCAATTCCATTTCCAGCGGGGCCAGCTTCCCGTATTTTAGTTCCGATAGCTTCTCAAAGTCGTAGCTGCGGTTGGCCTCATCGATCTGTCTGCGAACCGCATCAATCTCTTCCTTGAGATCTTTCACCTTGTTGATGCTCCTCTTCTCCTCTTCCCATGCGGCAAAGCGGTTGTCATATTCCGCCTTCATCTCGGCGATTTCCCTCTCCAGATGATCCAGCCGATCCTTGGACTGTTCATCCGTCTCCTTTTTCAAGGAGACTCGTTCGATCTCCATTTGGAGCAATCGTCTACGCATCTC
This sequence comes from Tissierellia bacterium, assembly GCA_030538075.1. Lineage (GTDB taxonomy): Bacteria > Bacillota > Clostridia > Tissierellales > Peptoniphilaceae > JAUNUQ01. Next base: position 9,162 of record JAUNUQ010000047.1, on the reverse strand, counting down.
GTCCATATCCGCTGGCATGGAGTCGATTTCTGTTCGCACCATGGCGGAGGCTTCATCCATCAAGTCGATGGCCTTGTCCGGTAAAAAACGATCTGTGATATAGCGGTCGCTGAGGGTTGCACAGGCGATTACTGCACCGTCGGAGATGCGTATACCATGGTGAATCTCATATTTTTCTTTGATCCCACGTAGAATTGAGATTGTATCCTCCACGGTCGGTTCCGATACCAAGACCTTTTGGAATCTCCTCTCCAATGCTCCATCTTTTTCGATATACTCCCGATATTCGTTCAAGGTCGTCGCGCCAATGGTGTGAATCTCCCCCCTTGCCAACATGGGTTTGAGCATATTGGAAGCATCTAATGCACCATCCGTCTTACCTGCCCCTACGATGGTATGCAATTCGTCGATGAATAGGATGATTTTCCCCTCGGAGTTCTTGATCTCCTTGAGGACCTCTTTCAATCTCTCCTCAAATTCTCCACGGAATTTGGCACCGGCGATCAGGGAACCCATATCTAGAGCAAAAACCCGCTTATCCTGTAGGGATTCTGGCACGTCGTTATTGACGATGCGCATGGCCAGTCCTTCGACGATGGCCGTCTTGCCAACCCCAGGTTCTCCGATCAGCACGGGATTGTTCTTCGTACGGCGGGAGAGGATCCGAATCGCATGACGTATCTCATCATCCCTTCCGATGACCGGATCAATCGCACCGGACCGAGCTTCCTCTGTCAAGTCTCGCCCATATTTCTCTAGGACGGATTCTCCATGTTGCGGATTGTCTGAATCCACAGTCTTGCCTTGCCGAATGCCCATGAGGGTGTCCTTAAAGGCGGCGTAGTTTATCTTGAATCGGCGCAGAATCCCTTCACTCTCTGTATTTCTCTCCTTTAGAAGAGCCATATAGATATGCTCTACACTGACATAGCTGTCCGCCAGGGACTTCATCTCGTCCTCTGCTCGTAGTAGAATCCTCTGATACTGAGTCGTCGGATAGAGGTTTCCACCACCATCTTGCGAAGGCAGTTTCGATACCTCCTCACGCAGTGCAGCTTCGTAGAGATTGGTATCAACGCCCATTAAAAGGAGTACCCGCCGAACAAAACTGTCCTCTCCTTCCACGAGTGCCAGATGCAAATGCAATTCTGTCAACTCGGGATTCCCATTTTTAATGGCGATATTTTGGGAGTTTTGAATGACCTCCACACTTTGTTTTGTAAATCTGTTTAAATCCACATTCTCACCTGCTCTCAAATTTTTACATGACTAAGGAGCATCTCATTCCCTCCGATCTGCTCCTTTGTGAACTCCTCTTTCGATCATTGACTGACCGCTTTTAACTGCTCATAGAGCTTTAATTGCTCCTCGGATAAATGACTGGGATTTTTAATGCGAACCAGTAGATAATGATCCCCTGTCTTTCCCTTCATATCCGTAAATCCCTTGCCAGAAATACGAATCCGCTTGCCTGATTCAATCCCTTTCGGAATCTTCACCTTGACCTTGCCCGCTAAGGTATCGACGATCACGTCACTTCCCAATGCGGCATCCCATGGATAGATATTCGTCTGTGTGACGACATTGAGCCCCTCCAAGGTCCTCCCATGCATCACGACGTCTAGTTTCACCATCAGATCTCCTGGTATTCCGAATTTCTCCCCTTTGATCTTGATCTTCTTGCCCGGCTGAATCCCCTTCGGGACCTTGATCCGCACTGTCTTTACAGCTCCGTCCAGATCCAAGTTGAGCACTTTCTCTGTGCCATGATAGGCTTCTTCCAAAGTGATGGTCAAACTGGTCTCATAGCTATTTCTCGGCTGAGACCGGCTGCCACCAAAGCCAGAGAAGAAATCCCTCGCGGTATTTTTTGATCCGCCCCCTTGCGTTCCAAATCCCGTTTTCCCAAATATCAGGTTAAAGAAATCCGAAAAGTCGCCCCCGCCCTCACCAGAGGTATAGGTGTAAGAAGCGCCATCGTAGCCATATTGGCGTGGATCGAAGTTCTGTCCGCCAGTGAATTGATATCCTGAGCCGAAGTTGTCATATTCCTTCCGCTTCTGCTCATCCCCCAGCACCTCGTAGGCTTCGTTGACCTCCTTGAACTTTTGCTCTGCGGCGTCATCGCCCGCGTTCATATCTGGATGATACTTTTTGGCCAACTTACGAAAGGCGCTCTTGACCTCCGCTTGGGTCGCTTTTTTATCTATTTCTAATATTTTATAGTAATCTTTATACTCCATATAGCCCTCCGTCTTTGACTATCTTTGACCTATAGTTATTATAACTGATTTCCTTGCAAAATACAACTATTTTTTATAAGTTTTTTGCAATTTTGCCCAGCACTTTGGAATCTTCTCTTATCTATATACCCTAAACGGCCAATTTCTCAATAAATCCTTTTCAATTCTCCACTGAATGGGTATATAATATCAGATAAATAATACAGGTCCATGATCTAATTAAAAGAGGGATACTATGAGTTATATACGAATGATTGATTCGACAAAGAAATACATTATGGGAGAATCGATAATCCTCGCGAACAACCAGATCAATTTTGAGATTGAAAAGGGTGAGTTGGTGGTTATCGTCGGGCCTTCTGGTGCCGGAAAATCAACCGTGTTGAATATCCTAGGGGGGATGGACCGAAACGACGAGGGACAGGTGATCGTAGACGGCAAGGACATATCAGAGCTAAATGACCACGATCTGACCACCTACCGCAGATATGACGTGGGTTTTGTCTTTCAATTCTACAATCTGATTCCCAACTTGACTACAAAAGAAAATGTGGAATTGGCATCCCAGATTGTCACGGAGGCCCTGGATGTGGAGAAGGTCCTCGAGCGAGTGGGGCTCACCGATCGGATGGACAATTTCCCATCTCAGCTCTCCGGCGGAGAACAACAGAGGGTGGCAATCGCTCGTGCGATTGCGAAAAAACCCAAGCTGCTATTATGCGATGAACCCACTGGGGCCCTGGATTACCAGACGGGAAAATCCATTCTCAAACTCCTGCAGGAGACGAGCCGTGTCTATGGGGCGACCGTCGTCATCATCACTCATAATCAAGCCATTACTCCGATTGCTGATCGCATCATCGAGATCAATGATGCTCGAGTCCGCGATATGCGCATCAATACAAGTCCCATGTCCATCGATGACATAGAGTGGTGATGAAATATGAAATTTTCAGCACTCAATAAGGACATCTGGCGAGAATTCTTCAAATCCACCTCCCGTTTCCTCTCTATTATCGCAATGGTTGCTTTGGGCTCTCTGGTGTTTATCGGATTGACGGTCACCGGCCCCAGCATGCGAGAGACCCTCGATAAAAAACTCACGGACTACCACATGCCCGATCTGACCGTAGTGTCAACCTATGGATTGGATTATGAAGATGTGGTGGCAATTCAGCGAGCCAAGGGAGCCAGAGAGATCATCTTCAGCCACCAATACGATGTGCTCAGCTCAAAGGACGATAAACTGATCCGATTGGAATCCCTAAAAGAGAATGCCCCCTCCTATGAGGTCGTCGAGGGCAGACTGCCAGAAATAATCGGAGAGATCGCCATTGATGCTACGCTCTATGAAAATAGCTATCGGGTTGGAGATCAACTCCATTTTCTAAAGGGAAATAAGGAGGAGATCGAGGAAGATCTCATGACGGATACCTTTACAGTCGTAGGTCTAGTCAATTCTCCTGAATATATGATCGTCGATGTCAAGGGACGCTCCTCCCTTGGGAAGGGTGAGTTGGATGGTTATGGAGTCGTCACAGCTGGAAATTTTAAGCTGGACATCTATTCCATTGCCAGACTGACCTATTCCGACACTTACCAGCTCAACCACTCTGATCCGACTTATACGGAGCGTATGCTCAGCCATAAACAGGCGATGGAATCCAGTCTCGTCGCCAGGCCAGAACTTCGCTTGGCGAAGATCAAAAAAGAGGCCAATGATGAGATCACCGACGCAGAAGAAAAGATCTCCGATGCCAGGAAGAAGCTGAGCGACGCCGAAATCGAATTGGCCGATGCCAGACAAAAACTCGATGATGGGATTGTGGAATACTACGATGGAAAAGCGGAATTTCATGAGGAGATTCAAAAAGCCCAACGGGAACTAGACGATGGGAAAAGAGAACTGAAGGATGCCAGAGTCAAACTCGATGATGGCTGGGCCGACTACCGCTCAGGTGAGATCACTTTTAACAAGGAGATCTCCGATGCAGAGAAGAAACTGGCCGATGGGCAAAGAGAACTCCTCGACGCCAAGGTTGAACTCGATGACGGTCAAAAGAAATACGATGATGGTCTTTCTGAATACAATCGTGAGATCGGCAGCGCCCAGGCCGAACTAGAGGATGCAAAAAAGACCTTAGATGACAGTGAGATAAAGCTCTCTGATGGTTGGAAGGAATACAATGACGGCTTAGAGGCATTTCGCACAGAGATCTCAAAAGCCAGAGCAGATATAGCCAGTGGAGAAAGGGAGCTGGAGGATGCCAAGAAGAAGATCGACGACGGCTATGACCGGATTGCCAAAGAGCGCGATAAGCTCACCCGCGGAACAAGAGAGTATGAGCAGGGTCTAAGCCAGCTTGAAGCACAAAGGCCACAGCTAGAAGCCGGGAAGGCAAAATTGGAAGAAGCACAGGAGCAAATTGACGGGGCATATGCTCAGCTAAATGCAGAAGCTTCTGGACTGGAGAGCCAATTAGCAGATCTCCAGGGGCAGCGTACTAACCTTGCCAGTCAATTGGATGAAACGAGGGGACAGATTCAATATCTAGAGTCCCAGATCGCCCAGATTGAGTCGAATCCCGAACTGTCCGAGGAAGAGAAGGCAGCCGCTCTGGCTCCATTGCAGGCGGGACTCGCCGAAGCCCAAGGTGCAATCCCCATAATGGAGGCAGGCCTGGCCGAAATCGATGAAGGGATTCTGAAGATTGAAGGTGGATTGGCGTTTATTCAGGCCAAGAAGTCAGAGCTCGATGCTGGACAACGAGAGCTTGACGAAGAAAAAAGGAAATTTGATGTTGGCTATCAAGAATTTCTAGCGGCAGAGCGAAAACTAGAAGCTGCAAAACAGCAGATTGAAGATGGTACTCGCCAGTTGGATGCAGCAGAGCGGGAGCTCGATGATGGACGCAGGGAATATGAACAGGGGCTTCGGGATCTTGAAGATGGAAGAAAGACCCTGATTAGTGAGGAATCCAGCGGGCAAAAAAAACTGGATGATGCACTTATAGAATTAAAGGATGGACAAAAAAAATATGATGAAGGCCTTTCTGAATACCAAGATGGCCTTGAGAAGTTCAATAAAGAGAAAGCCAATGCCCTAAGGGAACTAGAGGACGCCCGAATCAAACTCGAGGATGGAAAAAAGAAATACAACGACGGCTTAAATGAGTTGGAGGACGGAAAGAAGACCTTAGAGACCGAAAGGGCCAAGGGAAAAAATGAACTCGAAGACGCTCTAAAAAAACTTCAAGATGGTGAAGTAGAATACCAAAAAGGCCAAAGTGAATGGGAAGATGGATTAAATACTTTTGCCACTGAAAAAGCCGACGGGGAAAAGAAACTGGCGGATGCCTATCAAGAGATCCTAGACGGTGAAGAAGAGTATAGTGACGGGCTAAGGGAATTCGAAACGGAAAAAGGCGACGCCGATACGAAAATCGCAGATGGCGAAACGGATATCGCAGATGCAAAAAAAGAAATCGCCAAATTGGTGATCCCGAAATATTACCTGTCGGATATTACGGACAATTATGGAATCTACACCTATATCTCCAACTCCCGACGCATGGACTTGCTCTCGATGATCTTCCCAGTATTCTTCTACCTGATCGCCATGTTGGTGACGGTGACCACCATCACCCGAATGGTAGATGAGGAGCGGACCCAAATTGGAACTTTGAAATCCTTGGGATACCCCTCTTCCCAGGTGTCGAAAAAATACTTGGTCTATTCGGCAGTGCCCAGTCTCCTGGGATCCATATTTGGATTATTACTAGGACATACTGTGCTGAGCGATCTGATCTTTGAAGCCTATTCCACCGGTTTTGTCATCGGCGAACAGGTCCTCAGACCCTATCCCCTGCTCATCATACTGACTCTGGTGGTGAGTAATGCCGTGACGATCTTATCCGCGGCCATCGCCTCTAATAACACCTTAAAGCACAATGCGGCCACCCTTCTGAGGCCCAAAGCACCCAAGGGCGGCACTCGAATCTTCTTGGAACGCATCAAGCCCCTATGGACTCGCCTCAGTTTTATGCAAAAGGTGACCGCACGGAATATCTTCCGCTATAAAGTGCGCATGGCCATGACCATCATCGGCGTCGCCGGCTGCACCGCCTTGCTCTTTATGGGCTTTGGCATTAAGGATTCGATCTCTCAAATAGCCCCCATCCAGTTTGGTGAGCTGATGCATTACAATCTGATATCCATCTACGATCCCGAAGCCGAACCGGAGGAGCTGAATTCCTATGAGCGATTGCTTGACGATGATGCAAATCTCTCCTCACGTCAAAAAGTTCGCTATGAGATGGGAAAGATCACCAATACGGATAAACCGGATCTGGAGATTCAAGTGGTCACAGTACCCAAAGACGGAGATATCTCCGAATTGATCACTCTTCGGCCGCGCAACCAAAGTGAAATCATTGATCTCAAGGAAGCTCAGGTGGTCATCACCGAAAAACTGGCTACTGTGCTCGACGTCAAAATCGGTGATCCCTTTGTCTTTGAGGACGACGACAAGAATATCCACACCGCCATCATTGGCGGTATTGCGGAGAACTATGTCAACCACTATGTCTATCTGATCGAGGATGTCTATCAGGAGGCCTTTGCAAAACCACTGGTCCCCAATGCTGACCTGATCCGTCTCAGAGACTCATCGGACAGCAAGACAGAACAGACCATCTCGCAAATCCTCACCCAGGATGCCGTTCAGTCCATCGTCAATACTGGCAGAGTCAGTTATCAGGTAACGGAGCTGATGAAGTCTTTGGATCTGGTGGTATTGGTATTGATCGCCATCTCCTCGACCCTGGCCATCGTCGTATTATACAATCTGACGAATATCAACGTGTCCGAGCGGATCAGGGAACTGTCCACCATCAAGGTGCTGGGCTTTTATCCCATGGAGGTCACGGAATATGTCTACCGGGAGACTATGACCCTCACGATCATGGGCATTCTAGTGGGATATGCGGTGGGTAAGCTCATTCACTGGTTTATCATCACCATCATCGTCCCAGACTCTGTCATGATGTCCCCAAAAACCCTTTGGACCAACTATATCCTATCCGCAGCCATCACCCTCGCCCTGTCCTTCATGGTCATGATCCTAATGCACAGAAAACTAAAGCGAGTCAATATGGTGGAGGCTTTAAAGGCCATCGAATAAAAAACGCCTGGGAGTTACGATGCTCCCAGGTGTTTCATATTAGGCCGGTTAGGATTCGGTATCCAATCGGAATGAGGAGGGCGGGCAATAGATTCCCCACCTGAAACCGCTTTTCAAAACAGAGATTGACGCCAACCCCAAAGATCAGGACATTGCCTACTAGGGACAGTTGAGAAATCAAGACATCACCTAGCAAAGGTGCGATCACTACTGCCAAGATGGTGATCCCCCCCTGATAGAGTCCCATGGGAATCGCTGAGAATAAGACGCCAACCCCTAGGGTGGAGGCAAAGACCATCACAATGACAAAGTCCAGAAGTGCCTTAGCATAGAGCATGGAGGCATCGCCGGTCAGTCCATCCTGTATGGATCCGACCACTGCCATCGCCCCTACGCAGATCACGAGGGTGGAGGTGACAAATCCATCGACAAATCGATTGTCTCCCTCTTTGCCGATCATGCGGCGGAGAGTTTCCCCCACCTTCTCCATCTTGCCTTCGATATCCAGCCAAGCCCCAATCAAGCCCCCTAATACCAATGAGAGCACCAGCAATAGAGTGCCTTGGGTCTTCAGTCTGCGATCCGTGATCAGCAGCATCTCCGATAGGCTTCCCCCAATGCCAATGAATAGGACGGCCAATCCACAGGCCTGGATCAGGACCTTTTGAATATTGTCCTTGATGCCCCCTTGGATCACCATGCCGATTCCACTTCCCAATAATACGGCCAATACATTGGCCAAAGTACCCAGTCCCCTCATCTTAAATTCTAATCTCCCTTAGACTCTCGGTCTGCTCCTCGAACGATCGCCGCGATGTCTTCATACTCGTATTTGTGATTTTTTATCCCCTCATATGAGGCAATCTTTTTACGAACCCGGCCAATCTCTGTGTCCAGGATTTCCTCACTGCGCAGCTTAACCCGGCGCTCTACTTCCTTTACTCGAAAACCCAGGGTCGTTGAATGGGTGAAGAGCAGCTCTGTGAGATCCTCCAAGTCCTCTTCTCTAGCAAATAAATTGATCAAGGTCCCTGGCCGATTCTTCTTCATCTGTACGGGAGTATAGTATACATCAACCGCTCCATTCTCCAACAGCATTTCCATCAAAAAGCCCAATTCCTCTCCGGTCATATCATCGACTTGAAAACTAATTTCTAAGATAGAGTTTTCCTGTTTTTTTTTACCTCACCTAAGTATACTCGGAGGATATTGGGAATGGAAAAGTCCTTTGATCCCGCTCCATAACCGATTTTCTCAATCGTCATCTCCGGTAGATTCGCAAATTCATCCACTACTTCCGCCAGAATCGCCGCACCCGTCGGCGTGGTCATCTCCCCTTCACGGCTATTGGCGAAGATGGGAATCCCTCCCTCTGCTGCGATTTCCAAGGTAGCCGGCGTCGGCACGGGCATCCAACCATGGGCACAGTAGACCATTCCACCACCTGTATTGACGGGAGAAGAATAGATCCGACCGACGTTCAATGCCTCAATAAGAATGGCCGTTCCAACAATGTCCACGATGGAGTCCACTGCCCCCACCTCATGGAAATGCAGCTCTTCAAAGGGCTTGTTGTGGATCTTCTGCTCAGCTCGCGCCACATAGGAAAAAATCCTCTTGCTCAGGGTCTTAACAGGATCCGATAGATTTGACGCATCGATCAACCTCTCAATATCGTAAATATTTCGATGCTCCCCATGGGAATGATCATGTTGATGATGAGTATGTTGATGATCG
>JAUNUQ010000046.1 GCA_030538075.1 Tissierellia bacterium | reverse complement strand
ATTGTATGAACGGATTGTCTTACAAGAGAGGTTACACAATTTATTTGACACTACCATAGCATCCATATATTGATTAATGTATTTTGTATTCGGTCGTATTAGTTCCATTTGTACCTCCCATTAACTAAATAATCTAATTTGAACTTTTTCCACAATTGTTTATTTTACGTTGAGGTCCTGAAACCCAGCCACCACCGTTATTATTTGCCGTTGTCATAATTATGACACGAGACCCACAAGAAAAAGTTATAGCAAAATCAATACTTCTGCACCTAGATGAAAGCGCTACTCTGTTGGCTTGCTAATTATTTATATGTTTGTAAATCTAATTTCATAAACTTCTCTACCTATCAAAATTACTTAGATCACCTAAAATAAAGCTATTCTGACATACTCCCCTTTGCGGAGTCATATATTTGTATGTTTTTGAATGAGCGAAATATCTTAACATGCGGATTCATTGGATATATCATTTGTTTGACATCAGTGCATTCGAGTTTTAGCTAGACAAACTTAGGGCAATTAATTTGTAAATCTCAACAAATATCCATTTGGATCTTGCAACAAAAACTCTCTCTGCTCATCCTCGATAGAGCCAACTAAATAAACAACCGTGTTAAGTTCTTTAAATAGCGGGATTTGATTTTCCATTACTTTTCCATATAGACATTCAATGTTGTCCACAACTATTGAAAAGTTTATTCCTTGGCCTAAAGGGTACTTCAATTCTCCAATATTCCATCCATCATCATGTAATTGTTCAAACATAAACTGACTATCTTGGAAGGACATGAAAACAAATTTTTCTTCTTGTCTTTCATATTCAACAACAAAACCCAATTTTAAATAAAAATCTACAGTCGCTTCAATGTCAAAAACACTTAGCTCGGGAATCATTTTATTGAAATTCATACTAAATCACCTCATCAAGTTCCAGATATCATTCTCTATCATCAACTTCTTCATCCAGTTTTGAAAAATCAATCGCATTCTTAATAGTAATTACAGGTTTCCCTGTTTCATTTTTAAGATAGCTTTTGCTGCTCTTGCAATATTCCCACCTTTTTTAGCAACCTCGATGGGCTCGCTCATCTTTTGAGGATGATCGAAGTTTGTAATATCTTCGGTTATTGCTTTATCAAGCATCGAATTTCAACTGGCTACAAATTGTAGCCAGTTGACTCCGTTCTGTTTTAAGCCGTCTTTTAAGAACGCTCTAGTACTTTCTTGGATTATCACTTTCAATCAAAACACCTACCACATCAACAACTGAAACCTATGCTTTTTGGATCGGAACCCACAATTCCATCTGATAATTATCAAGGTTCATGTCTCCATCACAATAGTACTCAAAGTCCGGAGCTCCTGAATGAACATAACCATGTTCTGGAAAGAATACTTCCATAACATATTTCCAACCATCATGAATACATTCTGGTACACTACCAACTAATTGAACGACAGCGTATTCTGCTTCTTCAACTTCCAAAATATCTAAACCTATTTGTTTAGCTTTATCTAGATCTCTTATGATGTAACCAGCTAAATAATTAATGGAGTTGGGATTTTCTACATCATGACATACACCCACACTCTGCCCTTCTCCTAGTTTAGATAATTGATCATGACTGAAATTGGAATAAAGTTTCCCCCATACACTAGGACACAAAGATGAGTTAATGTTTTGTTCATTAATTCCAGCAACAGTAAATGCTTTTTTCTTTTGAATTGTAACCTTCATACTTCTTCCTCCTTTTATGCTTAGTACTAATTGAACGCGGGAAACTAACTTAAATGGTTTCCCATTTCTCACCTCGGAAGGAGTGAATCCATGAAAGTTCTTAAAGGCAGTCCCAAAAGAATCAGATGATTCATACCCAAACTTAAAAGCTAAATCAATTATTTTTTCGTTTGTGTCTCTTAATAAAGTAGCCGCTTCCGTTAATCTTCTGCTTCTGATATATTCTGAGAGAGTTGTTTCCGTTAATATCGAAAACAGACGACTAAACATCGGATAGGAATAACCGGATAAGTGAGCAACTTTCTTCTCATCTATTTCATCGTCTAGAACTGTCTCAATATAATCTATCGTGTTATTGAAAGATTTAATCATATTCACTAAGAACCCCTCCTTTCATTTATAGTTTAGAAGCTTACGGTTCATAAACCCCATAATAATCGTACAAGTTTTTAGGGTATCTTTCGCTAATAAAAAATGCAAAAGACATGAAATCTCCTGCATCTTTTTTACCTGATCAGCATTCCGATTCCGGCACAGACAAATGTGAAAGCGGGACACACGATAAGGGGCCACAAAACCCAATGTTCCACAATTCCAAGTGAAAACATCCATTCCTTCGTCTGCCATGCTTTGCAATGCTCCGTACCGGGAATCATTATCCTGCTTATCATTTTCTCACGAAACAACCAGTCAAGTCCGAAGAAATCGCCCATGTTCACAAAGAACATCTCTATGTATCCCATCCAAAACAGATTCCAAAACCCGACCACGCCCGCAAAAAAGGCACTGAGGACGGAATATGCTATTAGAAAAATATACAAGGGGTATAAAAAGACCGATAGTGTCACAATATCTTTCTTGGCTCTTATGGGAGCGGCTTTTCGTATTTCAGACGGCATCATATTGGAGAAGGCTTTCGGTATGATCAACCACATCATTCCGACTGAAATATTAAAGATAAGGCACATGACAATTCCGTCTAAAATTGTTCTCGACCAAACCATTGAATCAGCTTCACCTCTTGCTTTCTATCAAATAATGGAGAATGCTTTATAAGATTATTGTATCATAGGCTTAGAGAAAAACGGCTTTATCTGTGGTCATCACTGAGATTTTAGTGCGAATCCTCCCTCCTGTCCCCTAAAGCCCCGTCATAATCACCTCAAGCACATCAGGATTTACTGCCAACTCTGCTTTGATACACTTCGCCCATTGATTCGGGACATATCCTCAAAATAAAAAGCGACTAGTTTACTCTAATCGCTTGTGTTCCACATATCTCGTTGAAGGAATTTGACCATCTGTTTTAATAATCGTATAGCATAACGGCGCCATGTTCAAGGGAAAACTCTGCTGCTTGCCATAGAATAGAAAAGGCAAATTTCGCCAAAGATTCTGTCTCGAATGTCTCATGGGAAGCCAATTCCTTGAATCCATCCTCTTTACTAAATACACCTTCGACAGGATAACCTTCCGTTGTACTCCAAGAGATTATCGTCATCGAATCTGCTTTCCACTCTAGAGCATTTAAGCTACTCAGTTCCGCGAGTAGTAATGCACTTGTAGCCAAGGTGTTCTCTTGTGAGTTGGGTAGAGTATAGCGGAATATAAATCTATCTTCAATGGGAAGCCACCAACCATTTTCATTAAAGAAGGTCAGGTTGAATTCTGTTGATTTTAGAAATTCTTCCACAATGGAATGCCGAGATACATCAAAATTCTTCTCAATCGTCGCTGGAACTTCTTGGCTGCTAAATTTTGCTGCTGCATAGAGCATCAGAGCATGCAGCGCGTCCCAGTCCGGTTTATTCGTGTAATATGGAGTTGTATCATAATCTTCATTCCATAGAGGAGCTGGATCTAATTTCAAACCACTAATAATATTATCACGCCATTCCGTTACGATCCCCTTGATCTCCTCAATGGATTGTCCATTCTCCTGTTCCGGTTGAAATCGGACCGTTTGAAACTGAATGCCATGGGCTTCTGCAAACTGCTGGGTTGCTGTTTTCCAATTTTGAGTATAGTACCGCGTCAATGTACCTGTGTAAATATCAAGACCCATATTCTTCTCCTTTTCCGTCTTGATGAGATTCTCCGAAATATCAACCTCATTCTCGTCTGTTTTCCCAGAATGCTTTCGTATCTCTTGAGCCTTTTAAGCTCTTTCAACATAATGATATCATCTGTATTATATCTTAGTTACATAGGATTCACAATCTGTAGGAGTACGTGACAAACGGGAAAATTCACGGGTTTTGGCGGTATGACTGAATGTATTTTCCCAAGAATTTACATCTTTTTTTCAGCGGCTTTCCCCTGGTATTTGTCAGCACTCTTTTTCTTCTCCTCTATACCCTCAATCCCTTTATGTCCTATTCTTCACTTCATGGCTTTCACCCTGATAATGCGCATCACGATATAAACACCAAAAAACAGGGCAGGATTCTACCGAATCCCACCCTGTTTTAGTGCTCTGTTCTACAACATCTAATTCATTATATCCTCAATCCAGACGCCGCAGAGTCAAACTATAATCTTAATAACTCGGTTCTAAATGCTCATAAGAGCAGTTGGATGATATGAAGAATTTAGATTTTGGCAAAAAAGACTCCTCCATATGACTCTTCTTGAGTAAAGTCAGATGGAGAAGTCTTCTCATTTCGATTGATGGTTCCCATTTAATATTTAATGTAACTGCAGTGGTGGAGTATTTGATCCATAACCGGTGATTACTCGGTCTCTATTTGGTATCGCTGAGTTCGATTAATAGCTCCTCCGCTTCAACTAGTTCGCCTTCTTTAACATAAATGGATTCAATCACTCCAGCGCGCTGCGCCAAAATAGTGGTCTCCATTTTCATCGCTTCGACGATGAGCAGAGGTTGTTGTTCTTTGATTTCATCCCCTACTGCGACGAGCAATTTGACGATCGTTCCCGGGATATTCGCGCCAATATGCAGTGGGTTGCTAATATCAGCCATTAAGGTCGTGGGCTTTTTGCTAAAGGTCTGTCCACTGCTTCGATCTTCGATGGTGACTTCACGCCGATTGCCATTGATTTCAAAGGTGAGGGTTCGCATGCCCTCATTGTTCAATCTACCGATTTCGATCAGTCTAGTGACGAGGATCTTGCCTTCTTCGAACTGAATTTCGCTCATTTCGCCTTCTTTGAGGCCGTGGAAGAAGATGTCACTTCCCATATTGGATAGGTCCCCTGTCTTTTTCAGACCTGTATAGTACTCGTCAATCACCTTTGGATACAGAGCATAGCTGACGATGTCCTGCATCGTTGGCTCGATCCCATGCGTCTCTCGCAAGTGTTTTTCTATCGCATCAAAGTCCTCGTCGGGCAGGTATTCACCAGAGCGTTTGGTGATTGGTTTTCTTCCTTTGAGGATCATCTCCTGCAAATCTAATGGGAAACCGCCCTCCGGTTGTCCCATTTCTCCGTTAAAGTATGCAAGTACGGAGTCTGGATAGTCGAGACCGGCACCTTTTTCCAATATATTCTCTGGAGTGAGGTCGTTTTGGACCATAAAGATGGCAAAGTCCCCTACGAATTTGGATGAAGGTGTCACTTTGACGATATCTCCCACCATGTCGTTGACTTTACGATACATCTCCTTTACTTCCTGAAAGCGGTGGCCAAGCCCGAAACTCTCAACTTGCGGCTTGAGGTTGGAGTATTGCCCACCCGGGATCTCATAGCGATAGATCTCGGTGGATCCGGACTTCAGATCGGACTCAAACTGTGCATAGACGGGTCGTACCGCAGCCCAATAACGGGAGATGATTTCGGCTTCATGTAGATTGATGCCCGTTTCGCGTTCGGTATTTTCCAATGCGGCGACGACAGAGTTAAGGGCAGGTTGGCTCGTCAGTCCACTCATGGCATCAAATGCCGTATCGACGATGTCCACGCCAGCTGCGACGGCCGTAAGGGTCGTGGCGACGCCGTTCCCCGTTGTATCATGGGTATGCAGATGGATTGGCACTGTGACTTCATTTTTAAGCGCCTTGATGAGCTTGGTTGCCGCATAGGGCTTGAGCAGTGCGGACATATCCTTGATGCCGATGATTTGGGCACCAGCCTTTTCCAACTCTTTTGCTTTTTTTACATAGTAATCGAGGGAGTACTTATCTCTGGAGGAATCCAGGATATCTCCTGTATAGCAGATGGCTGCTTCCGCAATTTTCCCCTGTTCCAATACCTGCTCCATCGCGTATCGCATTCCATCGATCCAGTTGAGGGAGTCAAAGATACGAAATACGTCGATGCCAGCGTTGGAAGCCTCTTTTACAAAGGCCTTTATGACATTGTCCGGATAGTTCTTGTATCCGACGGCATTATTTCCTCGGAGCAGCATTTGAAAGAGGATGTTGGGGATTTTCTCTCGAAGCTGTCTTAAACGGTCCCACGGAGATTCCCCTAGGAATCGGTATGCGACATCAAAAGTCGCTCCACCCCACATCTCCAAAGAGAATAGATCTTTCCCGTAGACGGACAATGCATCGGCAATTTTCACCATATCTCTCGTACGCATACGCGTCGCCATCAATGATTGGTGAGCATCCCGCATCGTCGTGTCGGAGATGAGGATATTTGGACGGGCTTTTACCCAGTCGATGAGTCCCTTTGCTCCTTGCTCCAAAAAGATACTCCGGCTGCCTGTGAGGTCGTCCAGTTTTTGCACGAAGGGCACTTCGGGCACATCAAACTGTGTGGACCCATGATAGGACTTGTTGACTACTTTATCTCCTATGTAGCTGAGAATGCGCAGTTCTACGTCCTGTTTGGCAGTGATATCAAATAACTCAGGATGCTCTGAAATAAAGCCTGTATCGCAGCGCCCTTCTAGGAATTCCCTCGTATTTAATACATTCAGCAGAAAGCCGATATTCGTCTTGACGCCATTCACTGTCGTCTCTTTGAGGGAGCGGATCGACTTACGGATCGCATCTGGGAAAGTTCGCGAATGGGTGCTGATTTTGACCAACAGGGAGTCATAATAGGGACTGACAACTGCACCAGCAAAGCCATTGCCCCCATCGAGTCGAACACCAAAGCCAGAGGAGGAACGATAGACGTCGATTCGTCCAGTATCTGGAGCGAAGTTATTCGCCGGATCTTCGGTGGTGACACGGCACTGAATGGCGTATCCATGTGTGCGTATATCATCTTGTGATTGGATGCTGATTTCAGGGGAATCTAAAGCATATCCCTGGGCGATGAGGATCTGACTCTGTACGATGTCAATTCCAGTGACCAGCTCCGTGACTGTATGCTCCACCTGAATCCTCGGATTGACTTCGATAAAGTAGTGATCTCCATTTGCATCGATCAGAAATTCTACCGTTCCCGCATTTGTGTATCCTACAGATTCTGCAATTCGGATTGCATCGTCACAGATCTGTCGGCGCTTTTCTTCGCTGAGCGAGAACGCAGGAGTGAATTCGATAACCTTTTGATGACGCCGCTGAATCGAGCAATCGCGCTCATAGAGATGTACGGTGTTCCCATATTTGTCAGCGAGGATCTGCACTTCGATATGTTTTGGCTTATACAGGTATTTCTCGATAAACATCTCGCCATTGCCAAAGGCCTTCTTCGCCTCGCTCTGCGCACTTCGAAATGCGGGCAGGAGATCTTCCTCTCGATCGACGATGCGCATACCACGTCCACCACCACCTGCCGCTGCTTTCACCATGACGGGAAAACCGCAGAATTTTGCAAATTCAAATGCTTCCCTGTCTGAGTGAATCGGTTTTTCCACTCCTGGTATCGTAGGCACTCCAGCTTTTTTTGCGATTATTTTAGACATGATCTTATCACCCAGCTTGTTGATGACCTGACTGGATGGACCAATAAAGGTAATTCCGTTTTGCTCACATCTCTTTGCAAACTCAGCATTTTCAGCTAGGAAACCATAGCCAGGGTGAATTGCATCTACGCCCTTTTTCTTTGCGATGTCGATGATTTCGCCAATATTCAGATAAGCTCCAACCGGATCCGTTTCGCCACCTACCTGATAGGACTCATCTGCACGGGTACGAAACAGTGAGGTCTTGTCTTCTTCTGAATAGATGGCCACACAGCGTATCCCCAGCTCTTTACAGGCACTGAAGATGCGGATCGCAATTTCTCCGCGATTAGCGACGAGTACTCGCTTAAATGGTTTTATTTTCATATTTACCCCCAGTGTGTCATATTCGTAAACTTTTTCTATTCATTATACTATATCACAGTAACACTTTTCAATATCGAAGATTAGACAAACAGAATGTTACAAGATTCGTCTGATCGAGATCATCAATCCGGCGTATTTCTTTTCAAAGGGGTTCTATCTGCATCACTTTATTTGATATATCTTGACATCAAATAAGACCCCTTATATTGTCCGCCTCGGGTTGAAAATGCATGATTATTTGTCCCAAAAATGGAAAAATCGAATTTTTCGTACAGGGATATCGCCCGCGTATTTTCAGTGAGTACCTCTAATTCTAACTGCTTGAATTCAGCTTTCTGCGCTATTTCCAAAATTGCCTCCATGATGCTGCTCCCAATTCCCCTGCCCCAGTATTCTTTTCGTATAGACATCCCAATATCTGCTCTATGCCTACACTTTTCCAGTCTAGAAATTGGGTTGAGTCCAGCACTCCCAACAATTCTCCCGTCTATTACTGCCACCAGCATAATTGCATCGTCCGAGCACTCCAAATCGCGTAAAAAACGAGCTTCGTCCTCATTGGTTATATTAGCCCATTCCTCTGGATATCGCAGTAGATTGTCCGATTCACGAGATATATTCCTCATTAGACTTAGGATCTCTTCTGCATCTTCAGCTGTTGAGTTTCTTAATATACAGATCCTCCCATCTTTCAAAAACAATTCGCGATAATATTTCATCACTCTTTACCTCCATTTCATAGAAGTTGCCGCAACTTGATCATGAATCTACCTTGTCATACGGCCGCCTTCAGTGGACAAGTAAAAAGAAAACACGAGCATTTAACATCAATCTTTAGTCCACTCATCGAAATCAATCATATTAATTTACATCCTAAATGTCAATAATGAGGGTACAAGCCCATTTTTAGATCATGGATTTGCACCCTCATTGCCCATTTTATGTTTCATTGATTTTCTTGATAAACCTACTGGTTTCCCGCATCTTCAGCATTCATATAAGGTCCTTTATCATCCGGATGATGGCCATGCTTTTTCAGTTGTCTGGTCACCATCAATGTGAGCATTTTGGAGGTCACTTGGGTGAAGAGCCATCCAGGAGCTGGCTGGGCTTCTTGATAGAGACAATCCGGGGAGGCTTCTCCTTTCGCGATCTGTTCGACAAAACGATCAAATGCCGGGACTATTTTGCCGGCTGATATATGCTTTTCCAATGGCTGTCCATCTAGCATGGCCCCTCCGCCTAGTACAAATCTACCCATCCAAGAAAGTCCGCATTCATCGGCAAAGATTTGAAGGCTATCGACTCCTGAGCGGTGGGTGTGAATATAGGGCATACCGCCATTGATGATGCCATACAATTTTTGACCACGATAGGGGGCAAGTTTTGCTGCATGCTCCATCAGCTTGATCACGCCACTTGGCCAGCTGTTGATATAGCAGGGACCAGCGATGACAATGGTGCTCCCCTGTGCAATCCTCTTGGAAATCAGGTCCGGATCCTCTCTTCGAATCTGCAGTATTTCTCCTCCCAGCTTCGATTGAATGCGTTTCAGGAGCATGAAACTCGTGCTTTTGGCTCTGGGACTGGCATTGATTAGCAGTAGGGACTCTGGTCCACTCTGGGGTCTATCCATTGCAAATCACCTCCAGTATCTGATCCAGTGCAGCATCTTCAGATTCAGTATCCAGAATCCAAGCTGCTCCCTTTCGGTTCATGATACGGAGATTTTCACTGTGAAAACGAAGAAAGACCTCCCTCTCTCGATCCGTACAACCGTCTTTCACTCCGATCACATAATAATTGCCTTTGCTAAGGCCCATACCCTTGACTAGTTCTCCACCTTCAATATAGTATCTGGGATCACCCAAGGGGCTAAAACGCTCTTGAACGGTCTTTGCAATGGAAGAATAGCCTCCAAAGGTGATCGGGGTTATGATCACCTGGGGACCAGAGCGTGCCAGCCGCGGATAAATCTGCTGCATCTCATCCTTGAGGACACATTGACGGTAAGTGGCCCCGCCACAACTGGAGCAACCTGTACATGGTAATATATGCTTGTCTTCCAGAGATATCAAATCCAATTCCACGTCTCGCCTCTTTGAAGCTGCTTTGAGCAGCTCTCCAATACGATGGCCTGTGCCATCACATAATACGGTGATCATCCTCACTCCTCCTTCTGCCGATTCGCATATGATTGTAGGTTTCGATCCATCCGGGCCAGTACCGAACGGGTAATCTGCACTTCCTCTTCGGTTATGCCTCTATAAATAGACTGTATATATTCCTCGCTGCCCTTCTGATATTTTTGTTTAAATGATTGTTCCCGCTCGGTGATATGGACCAAGGTTCGCCTCTGATCCTCAGGATCCTTGCTTAGATTCACGAAACCCGCTTTTTGCAGTCTGAGCATCAGCTGCTTGGTATTCTGATGCGAAGTGCCAATCAGCTCTGCCACT
This sequence comes from Tissierellia bacterium, assembly GCA_030538075.1. Lineage (GTDB taxonomy): Bacteria > Bacillota > Clostridia > Tissierellales > Peptoniphilaceae > JAUNUQ01. The sequence goes on along the minus strand of JAUNUQ010000046.1, from coordinate 7,156 downwards.
TGGGTGATGGCAGGTGGACGCTCAAATACACTGACCCCTAATAACGCAAACCACTGTTTCCAGGTGAGCTCTTCAAAGGCCGTATCCCCAACAGCCTGCATGCGGTTGGCCAAGGCGGTTATCATGGCGATTAGATAATGCCGCTCTCCGACAGATGAGAGATTGGATTGCATTTGGTTGGACTTAAGCTCTGTCATCGTAATCTCCTTTATGTATCCATGAAAATCAGTTCTCGGAATCTAAAACTTCCGTATATTCCAATGATATAGGTAATATATTACCTATATCATTGTACAGAACCCATCAATTGCTGTCAACCAGTATTATGACGATTCCTCAATATTCTCCTTGGCATAAGTGGCCAAGATTTCTAAATCAAAAGCGGAATAATGAGATCTGTATTGATAAAATCCCCCTTGGAAAAGAAGGATCTCTGCACCCTTCGCCATGGCAATAAACCGATGAGAATTGGGGTGAGCAGTTCCTTTTCAGTAGGGCTCTCCCCTCGTTTGTGGGCTATTTGGAGTGAAAAAAGCGCAAACCCCTACTCCCGAGAAACTACCAATCAAAAGGTGAAAAGAGAATCTATTGGCATTCCAAAGAAATCTCAGGAGTCGATCTCTTCTATCGGTTGATCGGGAATCATCTCGTCATTTGGTATCGTCTTAACTCCAAATAGAAAATAGATGAGATGTCCAACCCAAATCACACTGAGAATTGCTTGGCCAATCCATATCCCTCGCAGCATCACAAAACCGATTGTCATGGTCACAGTTACGGTCAGGATAATTCGCAGTTTTGCACCCTTTGTCATCCCTTTTCCCTTGAGGAAGGATTCCAAATTGTCCTTATATAGATTCGTATCGAGAAACCAACGATGAAGACTTTCAGAACTCCGACTAAAACCAAAGGCAGCTAATACCAAAAATGGAAATGCAGGCAGCATTGGAACAATCGCACCGATGACACCAAAAACCAATCCAATACAACCCAGAATAAAATAAAATGCCCTCTTAATACTCATGAATACTCCTTATGCTTCGAATCCCATTCTATCAAAGAATCCATTCCAAAAAACCATTGCTTAAAGTCCCTTATCCGTTTGCAGGATAGTAAATTCATTTCAATACATTGATAATAGTACTATATTTTATGCCAAATCACACAAACTGTCAATTGGAATCTCAGTATTTCATTCAAGTCATCTTCTGCGATCCACGTAAAGTTTTACATACTGACGATAGATACAAAACACAAGATATGATATGGTAATGCTTACATATTAGTGTGTCTCAACTAGAAAGATCAAGGAGAATCCAAATGTGTGAAAACAAAAATCATGAAAAGTACCATGATGGAGGAAGTATCCTGGAATCCGAGAAGCAGATCATTCAATCCCAACTCCCCTATTTTCGTTATCATCCCGATCCATTGGCGACCGGAGCCTTTGAACTTGGTCTGAAGACCTGTCCCTGTTGTGAGCGGGAGTCGAATGTCTTCTATGTGCTGCAGCCCCATAGCCAAAAGGGCTTGGAAAACATTTGCCCCGAGTGCATCGCTACAGGCCAGGCTGCTGAGAAATATCGAGTGAGCTTCATTGAAGATGCGGAAATGCTCGATCCGGAGAATCGGGAGAAGACAGAGGAGCTCTTTTCCCGTACTCCTGGTTATCTCAATTGGCAGGGGGAATACTGGCTGACATGTTGCAATGACTATTGCGCATACTTAGGGGCAGTAGGTACGAAGGAATTGGAGGCAATGGGCGTCTATGACGAAGTGGTAGCTGAGTTCGAGGCCCGAAATCAATGTCCAGATATCCATGATTGGCTCATTAAGGATGGCCAAATATCTGGATACCTGTTCCAATGCCTCCACTGCTGCAAATATTTGCTATGGGTGGACGGAAATTCGAATACCTCCACCAATACGAATTGTCCATGACCTAAGATTCAATTCATAGCGAATAGGAAGAGCCAGAAATCAAAGATCGAATTTCTGGCTCTTGCATATTCTATTCTCGTCTTATAGAGAGCTTGAAATCTCACTCGTCCAATTCCCCTTGTGGATGGATTCCTAAATAGCCCAGAACTGATACAGTTCATAGACAAAAGTGGCTGTGATGACTGCAATCAAGAAGAAGATGGTGGCGATATACTTCAATTTCTCATTTCTAGGCTGCTCAGGATCTCGAATCCCCCTCAGCAATAGCAAAATGAGTAGCGTCATTCCCACTACGATCCCTATCGCAATAAAGAGGTGAATTCTGTAGCTAGAACCGGGGTGAAACTCCATAATCCGCCAAATAATCGCTGTTAGATTTACCAAGAATAGCAGCAGCAGAGCACAGGCCAGATAGTTCCACTTTCGATATGGCATCGGAGTTGGTGCCACCCCAAGCTTCTTTTGCTTTCGTCTTTGCAGTGGTTTTAGAATCAGCCCTCCGACAATTAGGGTGATCAATCCATAAACAGCCCCGATAGCAACTAGAACGGGTAGTGCAATCTTGCTAATCACCTGGGGAGTCGTCAGTTCGATCAAGTCCATATAGGGCATTTCGATTCTGCCTATGCCCTCGGGAGCTGCATATGCCTAAAGGGCGGTCTTGTCTTTCTCTTCCATGCTTTCGAGCATCACGTTTGAGAATTTTAGCGGCCCCTCAAAGATGCCGCGTGCAGAATAAAACATACTCTTCGGTAATTCGCGATCCGGATCATAGTATGCAGATTCTGAAAATTCTCCAAATAGCTGCTTCGGCAAATCAATATTGTAGGTGGTTTCGTTTTGCTGATTCGTCATCACTACATAACCAACGCCCGCTTCCAGATCCAGTAACAAATGGGAAGTACATCCAGCGGTATTTCCTCCATGACCGATGATATTTCGGCCAAGATCCTGAAACCAAAATCCATGGCAATTTCTGGGGATTTCCGTACCAGTGAAAGTCGAGCTTGGCGAAACCATGAACGCAAAGGTCTGCGGTCGATCAAAAAGAGGGGAGCCCTCCCCCTCCTGCACGAGGAGTGATTGCGCGAAGAGGCGAAAATCCCCTAGAGTTCCCGTTGCCATTCCCGCTGGGTACAGGGGGATATGTAGAAAACTGTCTGGGTACAAAGCCCCATTTTCGCGATAACAGGATAATTTCTTACGCTGTCCAAGAACCCATGCATTGTCTGACAGGCCAGGCCGAATTGCCGTACTCTCCATCCCCAGCGGTTCAAAGATATGGTTGTGGACATAATCCGCAAAGTCTTCCCCGCTGACCCTCTCTACGATGAAGGCCGCCAGCGCGGTGCCCCAGTTAGAATACGCAGTGAATTCACCCGGCATAAATACCTGTGCAGGTTTTCTCTTGGCCAGAGCGTCCTCTAGAGGAAGTACATCCCCAATATCTTGAACCATTATGTCGACCAATTCCTCTTGAAAACCAGCATTGTGATTCATCAAGTGGAGCATGGTCAATGGCCCTTGATAACGTAAATTTGTCAAGAATCCTGCAGGTAGATAGGTTTGAATATCCTCGTCTAGATCGATCTCTCCCTTCTCTACCATCTGCATTACACTGATCCAGGTCAATAGCTTTGTCACCGATCCCCACTCCACAACGGTCTCCTCGCCCATTGGGATGTCAGCTTCCCGGTCTTGAAAACCTATAAATCTCTCTAGTAGTACTTCTTCCGCCGTAAATAAGCTGAGATTTGCGCCGACTGTCTTCTCGCCAAATTCATCAATAAAGGCATCCACTTTCTCATTTAACTCTGTTTGATCATAATTCAGCTCAGGCTGCGCTGCAAGAGCATCTGTCTGGCACAAAAAAATGACAAATAGCAATATGGTTAAGACTCTACAACTTCTTTTCATTATCTCCTCCTATGAAGAATCTATGTATCTAAATATCTTGGAGCTTTCTCGATATCCCATCCTTAATATTATACTAGAATGTCAGGAGGCGATTATGAATTTCACGTAAATCATAGATTGAAAAATGATTTTGTATTCTCCCCATTTCAAGCCTCTGTAAACCAAATGTTGCACAATCAAAAGGAGTCGTCCAAATTCAAACGACTCCTTTTGATTGAATACGCAAAGATCCCCTTTCGACAGTGTGAACACATACAAATAAGATGTTTTTGTCTGATTATTCACATTTTTTTACTCTGGATCAAATATTAAACGTCCCCAATTGATTCGAATCATTAGCAGTATCATCAAGGGAAATGATCTCTCCATCGTCAGGCACCCAGATATTGCCTCGGTAATATCTTTTGCTCTCCTCGGAATAGAGTTCTTTACGACGTCCATAGGTGGTCGTATCTTCAGAATGCCATAATACTAGGTTCTTCACTCCATATGCTTCTGCAATTTCGCTGGGCTCCTTGACAGTACTGTGATGGTAATCATATGGCGTATGGATATGTCTCTCATCATATAGACAAAAGGCCTCCGCCAACATCCAATCTGCATCCAAAAGCTGACTCTTCCCACTTTCACAGGGCGGCTCATCCCCAAAAAACACCAGTTTCTTGCCAATCCCATATCGCAATGCGAAGGCAAATTGCCTGTCTTTCTTCGATCGAATGTCGAAGAAGGTCACGTCATAATCCATGATTTTCCTGCTCTCGCCATCCATTACACAGACCAAGAGGATACGCTGGTCCATCATCGCAAACTCCCTTGGCTGCAGACATATTTTACAGATGCAGCGAACGCTGTCCAACAACTCCTGATGGCCAAATAGCGTAAAATCTCCATCATATTTCCCCCATACCATCTGGTATGCGATCATTCGAATCACCCAGATCATTCCCAGCAGGTGATCCGTGTGATTGTGCGTCAAAAATGCATGATGTAATTTTGTCCAATCTAAGTTGAGCTCTTGAAACTGCGTCAACACTTCTCTGCCACCCAACCCATCGACTAGGAAATAACCTTCCCCATTATCTAATATAAAACTCGTATTATAGTATCTCGTAACGATGGCAGTGCCTGTTCCTAAGACGATTAAACGATCCATTGCTCTCACCTTCCATAAAATATTATAGAAACCCAACCTACAGCATCCAATTTAGTGTACAAATCGATGCGATCGAGTATTACATTTTAGAGTACCCTCTTTATAGCTCGTGATCATCGTTCTCTACAAGCCCATTCCCACCAATCACTGAGGCCGGCGCTTCGTATTGCCGTTCGTAGGATGAAGAATTGTTCATAGCTCTTGGCCTGTGGATCGGATTGTCCGCTTCCAGAGATAGAGATTTCTACAGGATAGTTCTCTCGCTGAGAGGCGAGCTCTAAACCCAATGCACAGCGAGTGAGATGATCAACGCCACTGACACAACAAACTCTATGGAGTCCTTGTTCCCTCAGTATGTTCAATATGCCTTCGTTGTTTTCTACGGTATCCCGGGCATTCGGATCTTCAAGGATCCGGTCCTGCCGCACCCCTCGGCTTATGAGCCATTCTCTCATCTTACCAGATTCCGTCCAGTCTGTCCCCACTTTCCCTCCAGAGAGGATCAATACCGATTCAGGCAAGGTCTCTGCCAAAGCCCTACCTACTTCAAGTCGTTCGATGAGCTTTTCAGGGAGACTACCATCTGGGTCTAACTGAAGGCCATAGATCGCAATGGACTCCGGGCTCCACTCACCGGATTCCCCTCGAAATTCTGGCCAACGATCTGGCTCCCAAGCCTTGGAGATCATCTTGTGAAGAGGGGCGTATCTCTCATCCCGATACTCCGCTAGGAACATCGGCCAATCCGTCTGGATGATGTCGATCCCGCGATCGAGTAATACACCCCAACTGGACTCATAGCTCTGAAAAAGGGCTTTGTCATCATCAATACCGGCATAGAGTTTGCGCTGGGCATGCAGTATCTCACTATTGGCAAAGCAGAACAGGCCAGCCATGTGGATTGAGTCAATGGTTTCGCGTCGCCATCCCCAATCCGAATCTTCTGCTGCGATCAATTCCACTCCTATGGTATGAATCCCTGCACGCTCCAGCACTTGGTCCAGCTCCTCTTGGGTGCTGACGATGGGCATGTAGGGAAACTTCACCGCAGATCTTTCCATTGCATCGAGCAATTCCGTTCGCACTGGGGACTTGAGCAGTAGCTGATCGCTTTTTCCCAATTTGCCCAGATAATCCAGAAATCCACTCTCCCAATAGAACCAGGATCGATCGATATTGAGCAATTTGTCCTCTGGCAGCCAATGAAGGAAGCTCTCAAGTCTCTCTGTTTTTTTTCCTGATAGCCCATTCAAGGTGTTTCGCAGCTGTCTCTCCTCCACCTCATCCGTCGTCCATTCATTGAAATTCACACTCACTCCAAAGAGTTTTTCCTCCGCTCCGTCGTGAAAGAGATAGTAATCGCCATCCATTGTTCGGCAGATGTCGATCTCTCCGATATCCGCACCCATGCGGTAAGCCAAGCCAATGGCCTCATGGGTATTCTCGATGACATTACCACCCCAAAGTCCACGGTGGGCGGTGATTAGAAAAGGCTGCTAATATAGACTAGTAAAAAACTGGTTCCAGTTCAAAGAGGACCTCCTTAAATAGAAAATGCCAGCGCTTTGTTTACACTGGCATTTTTGCTCTCTCATACAGATAGCGCAATGTTCCAATGCAGTGCAGCATTCCATTGCTCTTATTCTACACTATTTTTGCGTGTTTTGCCTTCTTTCGTCCAATCCCACCACTCTGTTCAGCTGCCTTAGACCCTCGACCATAGACGAAATAGAGCACGATGGTTGAGATGATCATCAGGGAAGGCAATAGACAAGGGATATAGAGCAGATATTCCATAATCGTCGTGATCCGATCGGCTGTATTATTCACTTTATCAGGAGTGACGGTCCATTGTAGTAGCTGAAGAATTCCATACAACAGAAATGGACTCCCATACATCAGTACAGGAGTCCATTTTCCGTTATCTTTTATTTAGCTGATCTCTTTCTTCGATTTGGCTGTAAAATGATCACTGCGCCGATTGTCAATAATGCCATACCCAGATAGAGCATGATCGGCGTTTCAGATCCTGTGTTTGGCAGTTTGGGTTTCGTATCCGTAACTGCCTTCGTAGGAGTTTTCTTTGGCGGATCTGGTTTGACAGGTGGATCAACTGGCGGATCTACAGGTGGGTCTACTGGAGGG
>JAUNUQ010000045.1 GCA_030538075.1 Tissierellia bacterium | reverse complement strand
TAGCTGCTTCTTCTGTTGCTGCCGGTTCCGTTGGCTTGGCCTCTTCTTTCGGAGCACATGCTGTGAATAGCATTGCAAGGACCAGCGCCAAACTCAATAATACGATACCTCTTTTTTTCATCTTCTTCACTTTCCTCTCTTATTTTTTCCTGTTTCGAATTACATCCAGGTATACTGCAACTAATAGCACGCCGCCTGTGATAAAGGTTTGGTAATGGGCTTGTAGTCCAATAAAGGGCAGACCCACTCTCAATATGGTCATGATGAACAGACCGACGATGGTTCCTCCGATCCCTGCCACGCCACCTTTTAGGGACGATCCACCGATAACCGCCGCTGCGATCGCATCGAGTTCAAATCCGACGCCTTCTCCCGGCATGATGGTCGTGTAAGTAGCTGCATATGCTATCCCTGCGAGACCTGCAAACAGACCGCACAGAGTATAAGCCATAAATTTGTATTTGTCCGTGTCAATACCAGACAGTCTGGCAGCCTCTTCGTTGCTGCCCAGAGCCAATAAGTAGCGCCCAAACTTCGTCTTCTTTAAAATAATCCCCATGGCGATGGCCACGATCCCCAATACGAAGATCCCGATTGGAAAACCGCCTTCTAGTTTAAAGATCGATTTATACCATCCCTCCGGTGAGTTTCGGAGTGGATAGTTGACCGTCTGCACCTTGGTCACGATGGAGCCGAGGCCGACAGCCAGCATCTGGGTTGCAAGGGTGGTGACAAAGGGATTGATCTTTGCCTTTGTGATCAGCGTTCCGTTGATTGCTCCGAATACCGTACCGATCACCACTGTGATCAATAGGGCTACGGGTAAGGGCAGACCAGCTTTTTGTGCAAAATATCCTCCGATAAGCGCCGAAGTGTTCATCACGGCACCAATCGACATGTCGAATCCGCCAGTGGCGATGGTAAAAGTCACCCCGATTGCCAAGAATCCCGCGTAGTAGCTGGAGTCAAAGATACTCGCCATCGTGTTTCCAGAGCGAAATGCCGTGCTCCTCGCATAGAAGAATCCATATAAGATGAGCAATACGATAAATGCTATGCCCTGTTGTGAACTGAAGAATTTTTTAAAGTCAAACTTAGACTGTTTCTTCGATAAATCAGTCATTTATACCACTCCCTCCATTGATGCATATTTCAGAATCAGTTCTTGGCTTGCCTCTTCAATCTTCAAATCGGCTGTCTTTCTCCCCTCTGCCATGACGATAATTCGATCCGACAATCTGAGTATCTCTTCCATCTCCGAAGAGATCATAATGATCGATTTCCCCTCATCTGCCAGCGCATTCATCAGCTTGTAGATCTCATTTTTGGCTCCGACGTCTATTCCCTTGGTCGGTTCGTCGAAGATCAGAATATCGCTCTTCGCATGCAGCCATTTTGCAATGACCACTTTTTGTTGGTTCCCTCCGGAAAGTGTCTTTGCCACTTGATTGACCGAGGAGCATTTAATTGACAGATCATTTACATATTGCTTGGCGACCACTTCGATCTTCTTGTCGTTTATGAAAAGTCCTTCGACAAATTCCGGTAAGGTGCACATGGACACATTGTCCGCCAGATCAAATCCGGTGATCATCCCGTCGCTTCGCCTATCCTCCGACAGATAACCGATTTTATAGGCCACCGCATCTGCCGTGGAGTGGATCTTTGCCTTCTCGCCATGTACGTAGATCTCTCCCGAATCGATCGGATCGGCGCCGAAGATCGCCCGCGCCACCTCCGTGCGGCCAGCCCCCATCAGTCCGGAAAAGCCCAGGATCTCTCCTTTTCTGAGTTCAAAACTCACGTCTTTAATATATTTTCCCCGACTTAAATTCTTCACTTCTAGGGTCACAGGCGCATCGGGAGCGACAGTGGAGGCCGTCTTCGGTTCCACATAGCTCACCCGTCCGACCATCATGCGGATCAACTCGTCCTTTGACGTCTCCTTCGTGTTCACCGTACCCACATATTCCCCGTCGCGCATGACGGTGATTCGGTCCGTGATCACCCCGATCTCGTCCATTCGGTGGGAGATGTAGATGATGCCAATGCCCTTGGATTTTAGTTCTCGAATGATACGGAACAATTGCTCAATCTCATCATCGGTCAGGGATGTGGTCGGTTCATCAAAGATGATGATTTTTGCATCCATCGAAATCGCCTTCGCAATCTCCGTCATCTGTTGCATGCCGACCGGGATATCATTTACCGTTGCCCCCGGATCCACATGGACGCCCAGTTCTTCAAACAGCCCCGCCGCCAACTTCTCCATTTGTCGGTCGTTGATCAACAGCCCATTCATCGTCTCGCGGCCGATGTAAATGTTTTCTGCAACGGTCAGATCATTCATCATATTCAGTTCCTGGTGTACAATGGCTACGCCAGCGTCCTGGGCTTCCTTTGGTGTGTGGAACTCCCTGTTTTCTCCAAAGTAGTTCAGAGTTCCCGTCTCCAAGCTATACACTCCAGAGAGAATCTTCATCAGAGTGGATTTCCCGGCACCGTTTTCTCCCATCAGCGCGTGGACTTCTCCCTCTCTCAGTTCAAAATCCACCTCTTTGAGCGCCCGCACCGTCCCGAAAGTCTTGTTGATCTTGTTCATCTTTAAAATGACTTCGTTCATGACAACCCCCCTTACAAAACGCCTTTCTTAAGGATGATATTCGCGTAGAGTGCCTCTTCTCCCGTTGCGATCACCGCATAGGCCTCCTTGGCTCGCTCATAAAAGGCAAACCGCTCGACAAATCCGATGCTGTACTCCTCCTCGGATTCATCCAATATCCCCTTATACTCTTCCCAGATCTCCGGTTGATAATCATCCCCTGGAGTCACTTCCATCAGAAATACCTGTTCGGGACTGTATTTGGTATCCAGTGGGAATAGTTCCAAAATGCCCTTGAGAAGACTGCTCGCATCCAGTCCATCTGCGCGAACCAACCGCTGCGCTATCCTGGCAGATGGGAAATTCCCATCCGCCAAGACGATTTCATCGCCATGCCCCATCTCCATCATGATCTTGACCAGCTCTGGGGATAGGTTTTTTGGGATCCTCTTTAACATGCCCGGCCCTATTTATAGAGAGGTCCGTAGAAGGAACAAGCTCTGAGATCCGAACCCTCTAAGTCCTTTGTGCCAAATCCTTTAAAGGAATGGGGACGAAACACATCTACATCTTCCACATTGTGCATCACCACGGGAATTCGCAGCATGCTCGCCATGGTGATCAGATCTGCGCCAACATGGCCATATACACTGGCACCGTGGTTTGCACCCCAGTTTGCCATCACGTCATAGACCGTTTCAAAGCCCTTCATACCCGTCCTCGGTGCAAACCAAGTCGTCGGCCAGGTAGTATCCGTTCGGTCCTCCAAGGTCTTGGAGACCTCCTGTGGAATATGGGCCGTGTGACCCTCTGCAATTTGCAGGGTGGGTCCAACGCCATCGATGATATTCACGCGGATCATCGTGATCGGCATCTCCGCCTCTGTGATAAAGTGAGAGGAGAATCCGCCGCCTCGGAAGTACTGATGGTTTGCCGCTCTCCAGTCCGTCGCCTCCAGACAGGCAGCGATATCCCCTTCGGTCATATTCCAGAATTCCTTCATGCAGCCTTCGCCATTTTCGTTGAGAGCCGCTCCGGATCCATCCAAGCAGGACGCTCCCGAGTTGATCAGGTGGATCACCCCATTGGCAGCCACGCCTTCCAGCTTATGTCCCGTCACTCGCTCCACCGACTCCGGTGACCAATAGGTTCGCACATCGGAGAAGATGGGTGCTCTATTCGTAATCAGCGTGCCAAATAGCATTGCCGTACCATTCAAAGTGTCGTTTTCCGTAGCAAAGGCAATCGGAGCCCGCGCTCCATTCCAGTCAAAGGTCGAGGAGAGGATCGCTTCAGTAAAGTCCGCGTTTGGCAGCCAATCCGTCCACTGTCTTTGGCCTTGGAAACCGCCGGAGATCCCATTTCTTCCCAGGGCTTCCTCATGCCAACCCTTCTCAGCTAGTACGGGATTTCCAAAGAGGATATCCTTGCAAATGAGTGCATGCTTTACGCAGAAATCCCATTCCTCTTCATAGGGAACCACCTTGGATCTGCGAATATTCTCCTGCAGGGAATCGTCGTCATTGATGTCGAGACCTTCTTTGCAATTCTTTTCGGCCCATGCCCGGGCCACTTCAAACTCTTTATCATCGTAGATTTCCAGTTTCATACGGCGGAGAATTTCCGTCATATCCACCCATTCAGTACGCATTCCTAAGTAGTTTTGAAAGAAAGATGCCTGTGCGTCAGAACCTGCGATCCCCATGGAGATGCCGCCGATATTCACATAGGCCTTGTCCTTCATCTGGCCGATGGCAACTGCAGCCCTTGCAAAGCGCAGAATTTTCTCTTTTACATCCGCCGGTACGCTGGTATCCGCCGCGTCTTGTACGTCGTGGCCGTAGATGGAAAACGCAGGCAATCCCCTTTGTGCATAGGCCGCCATCACCGCTGCCAGATAAACCGCTCCCGGTCTTTCTGTGCCGTTGAAGCCCCATACCGCTTTGATCGTGCGTGGGTCCAGATCCATCGTCTCCGAGCCATAACACCAGCAAGGAGTGACCGTCAGAGTGGCGACGACATTTTCCGTGGAGAACTTCTCTGCACATTTGGCAGCTTCTGCACCGCCACCTATATTCGTATCGGCGATCACACATTGCACCGGCGTGCCATCCGCATAGCGCAGTTCCTTTTCAATCAGCGCCTTTGCCGTCTTTGCCATATTCATCGTCTGCTCTTCTAAGCTCTCTCTTACTCCGCCCCATCTACCGTCAATCGTTGGACGAATTCCAATCTTTGGATATTTCATTTTCTCCTCCTAAAATTTTCAATTGCAAGATCCCATTCTGTAGTTTTCTTTGGTATATATGTCTGAAATTCTATTGCTCGATGGATGGCTGCACGCAGATGCTCTTCCTCAACATCGGTATTCGCCTCCATTTGTGCCATAATATTGCCTATTGCCGTCGCTTCCTGGGGTCCGGCGAGTACTTCGAGTTTTAGCCCGTCGGCCAACATCTACATCAACAGATCCGAACGTGAACCTCCTCCGATCACGTGGATTCGTTTAAAGCTCCTCCCCAAGATCCCGTTTAGAAGGTCTACCAACTCGCAGTACCCAAGGACCATACTCTCATAGATGACCCGGTAATAGTCCGTCTTGCATTCCCTGGGTGACTGCCCAGTCTCCAGAAAATACTCTTCAATATCCCTCACCATGCTGTCGGTTTCCATCCCAAATCTTCCGTCCATCGGATCGATAAAGCCTACAAAGGCAGGGGTCTGCTGTACGAACTCGGTGATCTCATCAAAGTTGTGGGCTCTTCCCTTTTCCATTTCCAGCTCATGTCGCAGTTTTTCGATCAAATACAGTCCGGTGATATTTTGGAAGCACATATTTCTGCCATTGTAGCCCGTCTCATTTGTCAGAGATAGGTCAAAGGCCTCTTTTGTCAGCACCGGCGCCTCTGTGAAACAGCCGAGTAGCGACCAAGTCCCGCTGGAGAGAAAGAGTACATTTGGATCCCGGTAGGCTTCTGTCAGTGCAACCGCACTCGCCGTATCATGGGAAGCCACGGAGATCACATTACAGTCAAACTCCCGTAGATTGGGAAGCAGGGAATTCTTCGTCGTTCCGACCACAGTCCGGTTCTCGATGATCTTTGGTAGGATCTCCATCGGCAGCTCCAGCCGCTCTAGGATCCCTTGATTCCAGTCCCCCAGCCCTAAGTCAAACATCTGGGTGGTGGAGCAGATCGTCTTCTCTCCCTTCTTCACCCCAGTCAGGTAGTAATTGACCAGATCCGGCATCATCAACAGGGACTTTGCCTGATGATAGATCTGCGGCTGTAGCTGCCGGATCGCAATCAATTGAAACAGGGAGTTAATCGAGAGGATCTGGTTTCCAGTTTTGTAAAACAGCTCAGACAAGGGCATCTGCTTTTCTACATATTCAAAGCCCTTCTGACTCTGCTCATCCCTGTAGGAAAGAGGGGCTTGCACTAATTCTTCATTTTCGTTCAAAAGTCCGAAATCCACCCCCCAAGTATCAACTCCAATGCTAACGATTTCCTCATGGTAATTAATAATTGTCTTTTCAATCTCAGAGATTAGCCTGTCCCATTCCCAGTGTTTCCTACCATCGACCTCCACGATCTTGTGATTGATTCGCATCACTTCATCTAATTGCAGGATCCCATTTTCTATGTAGCCTAAAATGCCTCGGATCGATGTCGCGCCCATGTCGATAGCTAAAACCTTTTTCACATCATCACCTCAATCTTATGACTATCGTTTTTCTCGCTCATTTACTGTTCTTAAATTCATTTTACATACATTTGAAATTTTTGTAAAGATTTGCAATATACCTTGGACTTTTTACACATTATTGGATATAATTAATCCGAAACACTTCAGATCTCTTCATTGTGGTTCGTCACGTTATATAACAACAGAAAAAGGCAAAAAAGGACAATTTCCATTAACTAGGACCTGCGTACGAAGAAGGAGGCAATATGATCCCATCAGAACGTATTGAACAGATAAAAGAGCTCCTGTATCAGCAAAAGAGCGTCAGCATACAAGAGCTATGTGACAAATTATTCTGTTCTCCATCCACCATCCGCCGGGATCTGATCGATCTGGAAGAGGCCGGCATTCTGCGGCGTACCCATGGCGGAGCGGTGCTCGTATCCAAAAATACGACGGAGTTCTCCAGCTACATCCGATCACTGGAAAACACCAAGGAAAAACACTATATCTCCAAGATTGCCACCACCTACATCAAGGACGACATGTCCATTTTTATGGATTCCTCATCCACGGTCCACGCCCTCTGCAATCACCTGTATAAATTCAAGAACCTGATCATCATCACCAACTCCATCCTAATCCCCTATACTCTGATCAACCACGATGATCTGACCGTGTTCTGCACAGGTGGAGTCCAGAAGAGACATTCCTACTCCCTCATCGGGGACATGAGCTTTGAGTTCATCAAAAACTACAAGCCGGATCTGTGCTTTGTCTCCTGCAAGGCCGTTGACGAGACGGGGATCTACGAAGCGGATTTTCAGCAGACCACCATAAAAAAGAAGATGATCCAAAATGCGACCAAGTCCATCCTGTTGGTAGACAGCTCCAAATTCAAGGATTCCGCATTTATGTCCATCAGTGATCTGACCAATATCGACACCATCATTACCGACAAGCGCCCGGATACATATCCCAATTTCACACCGCAATTGCAAAAGAAATTTAAATGGTAATCGAGTAAAATAAGCAGGGCCTACGCCACCATCGGCGAGGGCCCTGCTCTTTTATCATGTACTACTAGATCACTATTTCAGCAAACTCATATACATTGCCACGATTTCTTCCTTCTTTGGATCCCTTGGATTCCCCGGCGTACAGGCATCATTCATAGCAGACTCAGCCAGATAGTCCACATCCTCTTCCGAGATAATCCCCACCAAGTTCTGGGGGATATTGACGGATTTTGAAAGCTCTCGCACTGCATTCACAGCTGCCGCGCGGTATTCTTCTACGGACATCTCTTCCGTCCCCTTCACACCCATCACCCGGGCGATATGCTTGTACTTGTCCCCCGTTGCCTCTGCATTGTACTCCATCACCGTCGGTAAGAGAATCGCGTTCGCAACTCCATGGGGCGTGTTGTAGACGGCTCCCAGGGGATGAGCCATCGAGTGTACAATCCCCAAGCCCACATTCGAGAATCCCATGCCAGCCACATATTGCGCCAAAGCCATCATCTCTCTGCCCTTTTTGTCATTTTTGACCGCTAGTGGAAGATATTCTGCAATCCATCGTATGGATTCCAAATGGAACATATCCGTCATCTCCCATGCCCCTTTCGTAATATATCCTTCAATTGCATGGGTCAGAGCGTCCATACCAGTCGCTGCAGTCAAGCCAGCCGGCATCGTCTCCATCATCGCAGGGTCTACAATCGCTGCAATGGGCAGATCATGGGGATCCACACAGACCAATTTCTTCTTGTTTTCAACATCCGTGATCACATAATTGATCGTCACTTCCGAAGCCGTGCCCGCCGTCGTCGCCACTGCGATGATGGGAGTCGTCGGGTTCTTCGTGTCCGCAACCCCTTCCAGGCTGCGCACATCGCGAAACTCTGGATTCGTTCGAATGATGCCCGAAGCCTTCGCACAGTCCATCACCGAGCCGCCTCCCACAGCGATGATGACATCCGCCCCTGCTGACTCAATCGCTTGCAAACCATTTAGCACATTTTCAATCGAGGGATTCGGATCAATCGCCGTGAAGAGCTCATAGCCCATGCCGATCCCATCCAATATATCCGTCACCTTGGTGAGAACACCGCTCGTCTTCAAGAATTCATCAGAAAACACAACCGCCTTCTTGAATCCCCTATCCCTTACGACCTCGCCAATCCCATCCAATGCCCCATATCCGTGATAGCTGCGTTCATTCAGAATGATTCTGCCCATTGTATTTCTCCTTTCGATATTATGGTCCTCTTGCATTCTATTATGACACTGGGCTAAATATACGTCAATTATTTCACCCTCTTGGAAGGTATGTTGAATAATTTTCATAAAGGTTTCAAATGTGGTTTCAATACTCGAAAAGACTTCTTTCACTACATCTACAGCATTGGGTTTTAAGCTTAAACCATACTCTAAACTAAAAAAATATTTACGAAATCATTCTATATCTCGAGGTACAGGATTAATCACAAAATGATCAATAAAAAGAGAACCTAACCAGTCAAGAAAAATGACCACTTTAGATTCTCTTTGCTCTTATATCTCTTATCTATACGCTTTTCGGTACCCCGCTTGATCGCCTGTTCCTCTGTCTCAAATTAGCGGATTATTTATGGTTTTTCAGCAGATTTAAAGTAGTATCTGGTAGTTACTAGGACTATAAACAACACGGACAACATAACCGTTTTTCTCTGCGCATTTATTCTGAAAAGGATGAGATAGTTTTTGATGACAATCTTCCGATATCCCTCTTGTTCGAGCAGAACATTTTAGCAAAGGCGAATAAATAAGGGTTTTCAACAAGTGCTTGATAGCTTTCTTCAATATCTTCAAGAAAGCTAGAAGCTGCCTATACTCTCCACAGCTCACGAACCATATATCCGGTGATCTCATCCACGTCGTTGTGCGCATCCTTAGATACGATTAGATCATAGCCTATACTTAGTTTTTATCTCTTTCAGAGAATCAAAGCCTTCCATGACTTCATCGGCTTCAATTGAACGTTCTCCTTCTGCCAACTTCCTATAAATATCGTTATTAAGCATGATTCTCTCATAAGTCTCCATGCTCATGATGACCATATCCCATACCCATTCTTTGTGATGAAAATAGGCTCCTGTGCTTCTTTGCAAAGAAGAGATAGTTCACTTGTTTTTTTTAAATCTCGAATTGGAATGATCTGTGGCATGCAATCACCCTCCTTCCCGTGAGACAATTATACCATAATAATGCCCTAAAATGGATGTTTGATAAGTTACTCGTTATATACTCTACTTGAATGTACTCAGATTTTCCGTCTACAATTACCATCATTCTAAGGTAGAGAGGCTTACGTACGTTCGGTTTTTGGCTCATTAGATTGACTTATCAACAGTATATTCTGCTAATTCCTGTTGTGCATTATCTACAATTTCTTGAATATCTAGATTGCCTACGACAGGTACTCCGTTGTACATACCCCTCAAATACATGTTTTGAATATTGTGATTCTTTTGAGTTCGAAAATCATATTCCGATAAGCAAATAATTTCTTTGTTTCCGTAAACATCGATATTAATGATATATATATTATCTTTCTTCAAGTGCTGCATAAGGGCTGTATTATGTGTAGTCATAATAAGTTGGCCAGAAAGAGTATCCGAAAGATTTTCAATGATTTCTACCATCAATAGATCATGTATGCCAGTATCAATTTCATCTATGCATACAGTTCCTCCATACTCACTCATAAATAGATAAGAAAAAAGGTCTAATAGCTTTTGTGTCCCCGTCGATTCTTGTCCATAACGTAAATCTATTAACTTGCTTGCCACCAGCTTTGTAAATATGATTTCATACCTATAGGTATCTGCATCTTTTTCGAATCTATAGTAAATGTTTTTGATATCCGAATACAAGGGCAGAAAGAAATTCCTAAGTGCTCTTTCAAATGCCCTTAATTGATGATCATCCGGGTCATTAACACTCCCCTCTTTTAGACCGAACAGGACCGGGAATGGCGTTGAAAACCTCTTGATGCTATGATAGTCTGAGGCACTATAAATCGACATCGATTGAATCCAGTACAAAACATCGAGTAAATTTGATGAAATACGATTAGAAATATACTCTTTATTCTTAATCTTAAACTCATTAGCTATAATGGCTAGAAGAGTATGTTTCCCCCAATACTTCTCCATTAATTCGTACAACTCATCGACGTACTTATCATCCTGGAAAATACTAGGACTTAGTACTTTTTCCTTGCGCGTTATACGATAATGGCTTCCTATCTTTTCATTGATGACGTACTTTAACTCTTCAAATACGACACCTCTTTCATCTAATTCAAGAAAATAATACCCATTCTTTCCATTTAAATAAAAACCCAATTCTATTAAAAGATGGCCTGTGGATTCCTTGGTTTTATAGGAAGTAAAAACTCGTCTCATATTCGAAAAGTGGTTGTTCATTACCCGATCAAATTCGATCAAACGAAACGCATCAGATCGTGTATCCTCTTCTCTCATCCTCTCAAGTTGCTTTTTTAAATTGTCAATTTCCAAGATACTTGTAAGAGACATCGTTGATCTTGAGATCACTTCCAATGCTTGAATAAGATTCGTTTTCCCTGACCCATTTTCACCGTATATTGCGATCATCTGCTTTGGAATCTCTTTCGATCCTCGAAGATCAAGTACAACATCTTTAAAGGACATAAAGTTTTTTAAACGCAAGTATGAAATCACGATTTCCACCTCCCGATACAAATTGCATCATATTTAGTGTATAATATCAATCGTTACTTCCCATCACACTGTGTTTTTCACTTCTAATTCATATGACATGGTCGATAGTGCATAATAAAATGTCGTGTATGGCAGAAAAATAGCTTATTTACACTTATGTGAAAATAAGCTTTTTCGTAGCTTTCAATCCTTTTGAACAAGAAATCTTCTACAATCCATTATCGACTATGTTACTTGTATAAAAGATAATAGTCTTTGTGCTGCTCCCATTCCTTCGTGAGCAAAACGTTATTCTCCCTATATATTTTATTAGATAAAGAAACTCTGTCGGAACAAACGTAAGTTTCATATCTAATCACAAGATCGATAACTCTACTTTCAAATTTCGAAAAATCAGGATTGTTTTCGAAATCTGATGCTAAAGAATTGAATTCCGAAAATATTTGCGAAGTTGATCTATTCAATTGATACAAAGAAACTGTTCTTTTCACAAAACCGCCTGATAAAATCATGTTTAATAGCAATGCACTTACTTCATCTAAGCCATTCCAAAACAAGAATATTACGGTGATTCCGCATAAAACCACTGAACTCAAAACATAGGACGGTAACATTTTTTTTGTAATAGTAGAAGTAAAAAATGAACTTTCATGCGTATTAGCAAGTATTCTTTTTAGTCCACTTTCAATATCTTTATTGTCATAAAACTCTTTGTTGCTATGAGGTTGTTTTTTTGTTCCGTAAGCATTATCTATTAAAAATGTCCTACGCACATCCGTAGCAGAATCAAACAACTTTTCTTTAATCTCTCCAACTAAGAAAATAGCTAGTAAGAAAAGACCAGAACACAATAAAAACATTTTATCTGAGATACTATTTGTGCAGATTTGATATAATGAGTATAAGTACGAAAGAATATATAATGTTAACTCTGAATATTCTAGTTTTCTTGCATTGCTGAAATCACTATCTTGTGGTGTTCTATTTTTTTTCATCACAGACCCCATCTACAATACGAAATAAATCTTGTAAAAAATATTCATGCAGTTGACTATTCTTCAATATTGGCAATAGTTTTGCTCCATGGCAATTTCGTGTGATTTCTCCAGAACCACAGAAACAGAACCTATGACCTCTATATTTATTTTTGCTAACAATTATAAATAATTCTACGATCTGGTTTTTTGTTAAACTCCACTCTTCCATAAAATAACTCATAGAACCTTTATAACCATGTGCTCTTTCTCCAAACGGATATATTCCATACTCTCTAAAATATTCTATTGAATAAATGAATGGGTCTAAAAATTTTTCTAGATACTGACCTAGTGATGGTCTCTCTTGTAAATAAATAACCTGTTCACTTATTGTTGCCATACAGATGCTTTTATCGTTGTATATATGTTCCATTTTGTCAGGGATATTTGATAGAAAAATATGAATTAAATCATCAGGATATGCCTTAGGGATAACGATTTTTATTTCATGTTCACCATCATATATTGGACCGTTATGAAATTCCAAAGAATATTGATAAAATCCAATAATTTCAAAGGCATTGTCTTTTTCAATGACATCTAGTTTTTCTTGTTTTTTTAGAAATTCTCTAATTTGGTTTTTTAAAATTGTGTTATTCCTCCTCGCTCCACGGCTTTACAGGAACAATATTTTTTGGAGAAATAAATGCGTCCTCAAATACCGAAGAGTTTATGTTGTTTCGAATTGATTTTCTAAATTCTAAGTCATCTTTACTGTTAATAAGAGCAGATAAACTGGATATCCATTTATTGATTTCATTCTTGTCTGCTTCGCTTATTCTACATGCCAAATCTTCCCGCAAATCAACAGGATTTAGAATCTCACCATCACGCATTAACGAAATGGTATTTGTATTAAACTTGTTGATGAATGTTTTTATAATATCCTCTATGCTTAACGGATAGATGTCTTTAACAGCATCTGCCACTAATGCAGTAATTAAAATCGATGAAGGTTTATTCTCGCTCTTCTTAATTCTTTCAAAAAATATATCTCTGTGTCTCTTGATGAATTGAACTGCGCGTTGCAGATTTGATTTGTAAAAATAGTGAGGAATTTCTTCAGTTTTCGCGTATATCTGTCGAAATTCTGTAGAGAATTTTCCTTTCTGATCAGATATCATATCTGGAGTTAAATGCTTGTCACTTATATCGCTAAACCATCTTCCGAATCCTAATGGATTGCTCGTTAGCCATTTGTAACGTCCATTCAATTTATTTGTAATTGAAACCGTCTGAAAAACATATTCTGCAACTACACCAGATAACATAATTTCTGCTTTTTCTGAAACCCCTTCATCAACACAAGGAACAACATCTAAAGTAAATCCGATATTAGAAGAATCCTTTGCGTATTCTAGTGTCCAACAATGATCATCTTCTTTTAAAAGTTTTTTAGAGTATTGATCACTATTCTTTATACAAGTTCCAACATCTGTCTTAACAATAGTAGGTGTAGTAACCATTTTGTCTTTTTTAATCAAACATAAAACATCTAGGTCGTATTCCTTATCTTCTCCATCTCTGTGTGGTCTAATAACTGTTCCTAAAAGAAATGAACCTTGCGGATAGAAATCCGAATTAATCCCGTTGTTGTTTAAATATGTGGATAGAGCTTCGTATTTATCTCTTGCGTTCTTTTCCATTGTTGGAGAAATATCTAAATTTTCTAAGGACTTCTGAAGTGCTTCATCTCGTTTCATCATTTATTTTCCTTTCATAGCTAGCTTATTACTTTGAATCATTTCCTGTTTTTTTCATTGTATTCAATATTCACTGTTCCACAGTAACTGACATAACTCTAAATATTCTTCTGATTGCTTTTCGTAAATTTGTACTCGTAATGTCCAATACGTTGTGTAACCTCCCCATTGGAAATACAAAACTTTTATGGTCATCTAATGAAACTATCTCTTTTGCAAGTAGCTGATTAACATAGGCGTTTGGCATAATGGTAAATACCGTTTGAGTTCACTTTCTGATAGGATGGATTTAAAGATGTTAATTTTGAATTCCTTGCTGTGGATTATCTCATGGGAATGCTAGTTATTAGACTCGTAGCTAACCCATTTGTCTATTAATGTATTGCATCTCCAGTTTAGACTTGTTTAGATAATCCTTTAGAAATTAATGGCATCTTGTCTCCTTTACTTTGTTTTATCTTTCTTACATAGGATCATCTGTATCCATACCTCAATAGTCTGAATTCTTTAATAGCAATTATATCATATATCGAACAAATGTTCAACAAGATCCTGAATTATTCACTTCCAGCCTGATTAATTCACTGAAGATAAATAATCCCCCTTATACAGTGAATTTTATGTACTTTCACATCTCCAATTTTACAGCGAGCGTTATGTAATCATAGTAGCCATACATCGGAGGAATCGTTCAAGTTTCTGCAAATCTATACTTCTTGTAGCATTAAATACAATCGGTTCTTAGAATTTTATCGAGATCTTATCACTAGGAAGTCTGGAAACAGGTCATTCAGATTTTGGGATCAGACTAGCTCAACAAGCATAAAGCCTTTACACTATAGAACGTTGAAGGAGAAGTCAAACTGCGCATTCAAAGAGGAATTAATAAGGCTAAGACAAACTCTGCTACAAATCTTTTGGAGTTCTTATCCTGTAATACAAGGTGTATCGATGAAGTGGGCTTTCCTAAAAAGAAATATGGGTGCAAGGAATTAGTTACCATTTGGAGAGTGCGGATTTGGAGGTGACATAGTAGCTTGATAGTACAATTGTGTGCGGTGAAAAGAATCCGTTTCTCCGATAATTCATCCATTTAAATAATCAAAGTATTTCGGGTTCTCCTCTGTTTAGTTTTTGTATAACAGTTCGTAGAAAATCTATCTTATTATAGCTTAAATACTGATCGTCAAGTATTGCCAATGTCCAATGCAAGAGCCGAAAAACCGAATAGACAGGAGAATATCTTATCCAAATTTACTGAAACTCGTCAAATACGATTCTTAGCTAAAGACATAGATGAAGATAGGTGGAAAGAAGCATGTTCAGCTAAGATTCTTTAAAGGAGATCGGTTGGAGTATAATGAAAATCAGGCATAGTTGGGTGCAGAGCTGGACGGCTACTACACGCAGTTATCATTTCCGGTTCAATTCTTCAATAAAAACTGATCCTCGAGATCTATGGAGGATTATGGAGGATTGCAAAAGTTCTCGGGTCCTGAATTTGAATCGAAAATCTTTGTATCCTCACAAGATTGAATCCGTAGATATTTCGTGATCTTTGATCGACTATTGTGGTTTAGCGATATCTTGATATACAATTATAAGGACTGGCGTCCATCTCTCTGCCTTATAGATTCAAGTGATACTAAAAAGCCACTCTTATTATGACACCAATACCAAAAGAATAGGAAATGTATCTTCGTAATGATAAAAGTGAACCAGTGTTCCATATCTACCAATGCAAGAGATAAAGTCCTTTGAAAAGTACAAATACTCTTAAGGTAATGTTACGGAGTTTTGATAAAGAATTATAACTGCGGTGAAATACGAGATACCACAACCACTGCCAACGACTGAAATTTTGATATTTTTATCTTTTTGAGCTGAGTAAATTAGAATCACACATTATACCTATATTATCAAAGATATCTATGCTGATAACTTCTTTTTAATATACTCAATTAAATCTTCCGGTGTATCTGCGTATCCAGATAACTCACATATGAGATCTGATAAATTAAGATGGATTTTTCTTTTCTTAGAAAAATACATCCTACCTTGTCTTTTTCCTGCATCTTGAAATACCGTCTTATAAAATGGTTTCAGAGCTTGTACAAAATACTTTCCTCTAATCCTATCTAATGGTTTCTCTCTTAATCCTATTATTGCTTCTTCTATTTCACAATCCTTAATACTTATAGAAGAGTCAACCAATATCTTTAACTCTTCTATTTTGCTAATGTTTTTTATTACATGGTAATCGTTAAGCGGAGTTAGATTTGGTGTACCTAGTCCTTTATTAGATTTTTTTATTTGTAATAAATACCATGCATTAGAATAAATAACTTCTTCAATAACTTCACGTCTTTTTGTTTTCAATAAGTTGAATACTTTATCAAAATCTCTATTGTCATCAGAATTTTCTGAAGAATATCCTATAATTCCGATAAGCATTCTGTTAATTGCAGAATCTGTAAAGTAATAATTCTCTATTGAGTATGAAGATGTGACATAAATATCATCTGGCACATTTGCATTTTCATCATAATCACTGTCAACAAAGAATAATAGCTTGTTCTGTGGTTTGTTTATGGTTTGTTCATTAATCATCTCATTCATTATTATTACATTATGTTTACACTTGCAAATAAATACTTTAATATCCTTATTATTAGTGTATGGAGATAATCTACTTATATAATACTTAAAATCATCTTTACCTTCAAAGAATAGAAAAATCTCAGTTTTGTTTCTTAATGTAATAAAACTTTGAAATATAGCTTCTATACAATCCGACTCTCTGTCCATGATTTCTAATAATGACATTTGGCTATACCTCCAAGTACTTTTCTAATTCAACGACATATCTTCTGTATTCATTCTTAAATATAAATGGAGAATGTGTTGTAACTATCATTAGTCCAATTTTCCCAGATTTATAAATGTCTTGCAAAAACTCTTTCTGCCATTCAATTGATAATGAAATTTCAGGCTCATCAATGATAAATATACAAGGTGTTACTACATCCAGGTAAACTTTAGAAAAAATTGAAATAACCTGTTTTTCTCCTGATGATAAGTCTTCAAAATCAATCTTCTCATTATCATAACCGTAAACATTCATAGTCAATAAGGCTTCATCATAAACTATCTTCTTACTCGATATATATTTTGTGCAAACCTCAGCAAACTTACTTAATTTAGTATCAAGTGGTTTTTGCTCATCATATATCTTCATAAGCTTTTGCAGATAATACAGTAGAAATTCAAAATTGGGTGAGTTTTTTCCATTATTTGAACCTTCAAGGAAACTTCTTAAACTATCTATACTCTCTATTCTATCCTCCCCAATTCTGTTTATGATTACATCAACTTTATGCATATCTATCATATTTTTCGCACTAATATAATTACTAATGCTTTTATTCAATAATTCGCTAATAATCTTAGCATTCATCTCTATATAAGCTGAGTTAGCATCTCTTCGCATCTTATTTAACAAACTATCTATTCTTTTTTTCACATCATCCATTCCAAATCCCATATACTTAGGAGGTGCTTCAAAATGTATAGAGCGGTCACGATTATTCGAAAATATTTTTTCAAAACTAACTTCTGCTCTCCTATATGTTGGGTAGAAAACAATGTCTTCTTTTAATGAAGACTTGATTTTCAATAATAATTTAGAAAGATCTCTATATTGCAATTCCTTTAGTTCGTGAAGTATAGTTATTCGTGTATCATCATTAAATGTATCAGTCCTAAAATAATTTAAAAACAGATCCTCAAGATAATCCAAATCAATATATTTCCTATGAACATAATCATTTCTTAATTTAATAGCATAACGTTTAGGTATATACATTGATAGTTCGTCAATTAAATAGTCTATTCTCTTTGAATAATGATTACTCTTGTTATTCACTCGGAAATATTGTTCTTTATCTATTACATATTCTTCATTTCCAACCACAATACGAACTATTTGAAAATTGATCTCCATCAATGCTTTTACATCTCCGCTTAGTATAGCAACTATTATATTCAAAATTGTTGTTTTACCAATGCCGTTTTCAGATACCCATATAGAAATGTCATCATGAAATTCTATAGAATAATTAAACTTCCCAAACAACCCTACTATTTCAATTCTATTTAGCGCGGTAGAATTGGTATGATCATGAATTGTCTTATTATCAATCCTCTCAAGAATACTTACAATATCTCTATTAGTTACGTCTATGGTATCAAAGTCTCCTAGACCATCAACATTCATAAGTAAATAATCTAACATCTGTTCATTTGTAAGAGCATATTTTTTTGCTAATTCATCTATGTTGTGATAGTCTTTCATTAATATAGCTCCTTTTTCTTAAGATAATTCTAGGTTCAACTT
>JAUNUQ010000064.1 GCA_030538075.1 Tissierellia bacterium | reverse complement strand
CCCATGCCTTGCCCTTGGCCACTGCCTTGCCCTTGGCCTTGTCCATGACTGCCACCAATCCCCTTTTGATCAATGCCAGGATCCGACTCTGAAAGCTGCAGTTCCTTCGAGTTAGAATCTACGGTTTCTGGATTTTCCCCATCTTCAGTAGCTAACTCTTTCGATATGCCATCGCTCTCGTCTTCTCCCTTTGTAAATAAGTCGGGATGGCTTTCGATGGTTGTCGCAATGGAGTCCGCTCTTTTTAGCAAAGTCTTTCGGTACTGCTCACGAAAGTTGCGTTCTCCGAGCACGGCGAAAAGACCGCCTAAAAGCACTGCAAAGGCGATCAGGACTAGGAGAAAATACAGGATTAACCGGCGAGTCAATCTGCTTTTCATGACGATAGCTCCCCATTTTCATCTATTACATCCAATCGATAACCAACTCCTCGAATGGTCTGAATCTTCCAGTCCGAGCCCTCACCTTCGGGGATCTTGGCCCGAATCCGCTTGATATGGGTATCCACCGTCCTCGGATCTCCATAATAGTCAAATCCCCATAGACTATCCAATAGATTATCCCTAGTAAATACTTTACCAGGGTGTTTTGCCAGTATCCATAACAGTTCAAATTCTTTTTTCGTCAGAGGCACCATCTCCTCTCGAACCTGAACTGTGTAGCTCTCTGTATCCATCGTCAGGCTCCCCAAGCGGACCCTCTCTGATTCCCCCTCGCCGTTCTTCTCAACCCGACGCAGAATTGCGCGAATACGAGCCATCACCTCTGCTGGTGCAAAGGGTTTTACGATATAGTCATCAGCACCTAGGTCCAAGCCCATAATCCGATCGTAGTCCTCGCCCTTTGCCGTTATTAGGATGATGGGTACCATGGACTTCTCTCGCACACGCTTACATAATGAAAATCCATCCAGTTTTGGCATCATCACATCCAAAAGGAGGATATCGTATTTCTCATTGATAAAATAAGTCCAAGCCTGTTCCCCGTCATAGGCGACATCGATCTGCATATTTTCTTTAAGCGCATAGGCCTTTAATACTTCGGTTATTTGGATATTGTCATCTGCGATTAGAACCCTAGTCATTCTCTTCCCATCCTTTCTTCATATTATTTGTATTGTCTCATAGAGGCACGAAAAAGTATAGCAGACGAATCCGCTATACCTTTTCGTGTATTATCTACAGATGGAGTGCTATTCATTATTTTCTGAACCCTTGAAACCCACCGGCACCTAGATTGGGACAGTCATTACGGGATGGATCTCGAAGGCCATTTTCCATGTTCCCTTGACCCATTCCTCTGCCATCTCGAAGACCATTTCCATTCCCATTCATTCTACCACCCATGTCAGAGTTTTGATTGTTCATCCTTCCTCCAACTTGACCACCACCCTGTTGAGGGTCCTTGCCTGCGATCAGATTCTCTTCCAATCGAGTCATCGCCTTCACATGGTTTTCCGAACCCCTTCGAAGCCTCTCCAATAGTTCTTTGGTCTGTTCATCCTCTGTATTGTCCCTGCGTTCCGTTAGTTCTGCAACGTCATCAATTTCAAACTCTTTCGCATACTGCGCCTGCTCCAGCTTGTCTTCTGGGAGTTCATACTCTCCTGCAACGACATCATCATAGCTGATTCCCTTCGAGTCCAACACCTGTTTCACGGCATTGACATGATTTTCTTCCGCACGGATCAACCTCTGATAGGAGCGAATCTCAGGGTGTTGTGCGCTCAATTCTTCATACATGGCCTTCGCCTTCATCTCTTCTGATAGTTCCTCTCGTAGCAGGGCTCCTAGGTCCTCCGACGCAAACGCCGTTGTCCCGAGTATCATCACTAGAGCTAAACCCAGTGCCATCCTTTTTATTCCCTTTTTCATTGGAATCCTCCTGTATTTGATTTTGTAAGCCCATTATACTGCTCTATTATGGCGATCTCGTGACATCGCTGCGTCCTTTTTGTGAATTACTCCTTCCAGGAGATACAAAAATGCGCATCCAGCCTACGGGAGTGAACCTCAGCTGAATGCGCATTCTGATCAATCTGATTATCTCGATCTACTGTATTAGTAGATGCAGGATGCATCTCGATTCATTTGTCGAAGTCCACCACCGCCGGTGCCATCCATCTTTCTAACTCTATCCGGATTACCTACGCCTGTTCCCAGTCCTTGACCTTGGCCTA
>JAUNUQ010000044.1 GCA_030538075.1 Tissierellia bacterium | reverse complement strand
TACTGAGTGGGGATTTGGAAACGTTGGACCACAACTTACGTCAGATATTCCAGGCGGTGTTCCAGCTGCTAGTCACTCTGATGGAATTTGCTTAAACTCAAGTGTCTGGCTTGATGGTGTGCAAATACTTGATGAAGGAGTGGTAGTTGGACCAACTCCTGAAATCGTCGAAATGGCAAGAAAACTCGGCAAGTAGAATTGATTTCCATAACTACTGGAAGTTAATTATGGCATTAGACTACCTAAATTCCTTCCTTCATGGAGAGCTCGTTTTCTTTCTAACGAAAGAAAATGAGCTCTCTTTTCTTTTTTAGCATTCCGCATACGAAAAGGAGATTAAATGCAATAATTCTTATAGAAAGAGAAATTGGACAAATGACCTGCATAGGTATATATTATTATTAGCCGTAAAATCACAAAAAGGACTATATTGAGGAGGAAACAGTATGACTTATTCAGAAAAACTGCAGCAAACGAATGCAGAGTGCACAAATTTGGGAAAAGGCCTTCCAGAGACGGTGGCAAAGTTCTTTGAACTTCACGATGTGGCGTCGGTTGAGGGGGCTCTGACTCCTAAGATGAAGGAATTGATCGCCATTGGAATTTCGGTAGCGATCCGCTGTGAACCCTGTATCGTCTCCCATGTAGATGGTCTGATAAAGGCCGGTGCGACTAGGGAGGAAGTACTGGAGGCTCTGGGTGTTGCTATCTACATGGGCGGTGGTCCCTCGTTAGCATATAGCGCAAAGGTACTAGCCTGCTACGACGAGATGACGAAGTAGTCAGTTTAAATGAAGAGAGAATCTCTGTAAAAATTGTTCGACAGAGGTTCTTTTTTGTTGGTTTAACCCAGGGCCTGTACTGGTCAGCGAGAGTAGCTGTATTATGTGGTAGGTTTTTTTAACTTGACCGGTCATTGCTTTAATAGTATACTCAATTGAAGTCAAAACAAAGTACCGGAGGAATCATGAAAAAAAGTCTATGCTTTAAAATATTAGAAGATCATTTATTGAGGGGAGAGCTGGTTCCAGGGGAGGAGATTACGATTCGAATGGATCAGACCCTGACTCAGGACTCGACGGGAACGATGGTATATCTACAGCTGGAGGCGCTCAATCCCAAGGAACTGAAGACCCAGCGCTCAGTTGCATATATTGACCATAATATGCTGCAGGCGGGCTTTGAAAATGCCGATGACCATGTCTTTATTAGATCAGTGGCGGCAAAGCGCGGTATTGTGTTTTCAAAACCAGGTGGGGGAATCTGCCATCAAGTGCATTTGGAGCGTTTTTCCAAGCCGGGAATCACTCTGCTCGGTTCGGATAGTCATACGCCTACCTCAGGTGGGATGGGTGCATTGGCCATCGGAGCAGGTGGATTGGACGTAGCAGTGGCAATGGCCATGGGCGAATACAATTTGATCGTGCCAAAGGTCGTGAATATTCGGCTAAGCGGTGCCCTTCGACCGGGGGTCAATGCCAAGGATGTGATCCTGGAGATCTTAAAGAAGAGGACGGTCAAAGGTGGCGTCGGCTGTGTGATGGAGTACTCTGGAGAGGGCATTAAGAGCTTGTCGGTGACGGATCGAGCGACGATTTGCAATATGGGCGCAGAACTCGGTGCGACTACTTCGATATTTCCCAGCGATGAGCAGACCAGAGAATATCTAGTTGCCCTGGGACGGGGAAAAGACTATCGGGAGCTCTCTGCGGATTCAGATGCCATCTATGATGAGTGGATGGATCTGGACCTAAGTGAAATCCAGCCCCTCGCAGCCATGCCCCATAGCCCGGACGCAGTTAAGTCTATCCGAGAGATCGGACCGATCAAAGTGGATCAGGTGGCCATTGGCAGCTGCACGAATTCCTCTTACTCCGATATGATGAAGGTGGCAAAATACCTAGAGGGTAAGCGCGTTTCCCCAGAAGTGGACCTGGTGATCTCACCTGGCTCTGCAACGATTCTGGAGATGCTCGCCCGAAATGGCGCCTTGGCGACGATGGTATCAGCCGGTGCGCGTATATTGGAGTCGGCCTGTGGTCCCTGTATTGGCATGGGTCAGGCGCCCAAGACAGGAGCAGTTTCCCTGCGCACATTTAACCGAAACTTCAAAGGTCGCTCGGGTACGATGAGTGCTGAGGTGTTTTTAGTCAGTCCTGAGACGGCGGTAGTCTCTGCAGTTGCAGGTGTATTAACAGATCCAACAGAATTCTTTACGGAGATTGAGATCCAGCAGCCGGATCGCTACCCCGAGGCATCGGGTGGGTTTATCTACCCTGAGGAGGCAGATTTTGGGGAAGTGGTCATGGGACCGAATATCAAGCCCTTTCCAATGGGTCATGCCCTTGAGGAGAATGTATCTGGCAAGGTGCTGATCAAGGTGGGAGATAATATCACAACCGATGACATCGTACCCTCCCATGCGAAGTTATTGCCATATCGTTCGAATGTGCCCCATTTGGCAAAGTTCAGTTTTTCTACGATCATCGAAGATTTCCATTTGCGAGCGGAAGAGCATGGAGGCGGCTTTATCCTAGGGGGATCAAATTACGGCCAGGGCTCCAGTAGAGAACATGCCGCATTAGTGCCCCTGTATCTAGGTGTTCGTGGGGTATTGGCGAAGGGATTTGCACGAATTCACCGATCGAATCTGATTAACTCCGGAATACTCCCATTGGTCTTTGTGAATCCTGGGGATTATGATAAAGTGGAGGAATTTGACGCTTTGGAGATAGACGGAATCAGAGCTTCTCTGGAAAGAGGGGGAGATGTACTCGTCAGAAACCTGAGAAGCGGAGAAGAGTATGAGATGCTATTGGAAGTATCCGAGCGAGAGCGTAAGACCCTTCTCTCAGGAGGATATCTACCCTATTTAAAGGAGAGTACAAAATGAAACGAAAAATTGTAGCACTACCAGGAGACGGTATCGGCCCAGAGATCATGGGCGCTACCTTGAAAATGCTAGACTCCCTGGAACTGCCTTTTGAATTTATCGAAGCAAATATCGGCCAATCGGCCTATGATGCAACGGGAGAGTTGATGCCCCAAAGGACTTTGGACTTGCTAGAAGAACACAAGATCGCTATCAAAGGACCGACTACGACACCAATCGGATTTGGTTTTACCAGTGTCAATGTTGGACTGAGGAAGCATTTCGATCTCTATGCAAATCTTAGACCCGTTCGGG
Source organism: Tissierellia bacterium (assembly GCA_030538075.1). Lineage (GTDB taxonomy): Bacteria > Bacillota > Clostridia > Tissierellales > Peptoniphilaceae > JAUNUQ01. The sequence goes on along the minus strand of JAUNUQ010000044.1, from coordinate 15,268 downwards.
GCTATGGGGATATACCCTGCCTCTTTCCTGCCGTGAATCTGATTATCTTCCGGGAGAACACAGAAGACCTCTACGCCGGCATAGAAGAGGAGATCTCCCCTGATGAGATGCATAGCATCAAGGTGATCACAAGGAAGGGATCGACCCGTATCGCCGAGGCTGCCTTCGACTATGCAAAGACCCATGGGATTGAAAAAGTAACAGTCGTGACAAAGGCCAATATCATGAAAAAGACAGATGGCTTATTCTTAGCGGTGGCGAGGGAAGTTGCAGAGGACTATCCCGAAATTCAAGTAGAAGAGGTTCTCATCGACAATATGTGTATGCAATTGGTCCTCGACCCGACTCGATATCAACTGATCTTGACGGAAAATCTCTACGGCGATATCCTTTCGGATTTATGTGCCGGTTTGATCGGCGGCATTGGACTCGCTCCAGGCGCCAATATCGGAACGGATATGGCCGTGTTTGAACCGGTTCACGGCTCTGCGCCGGATATTGCCGGGAAGAATATGGCAAATCCGACCGCCTTATTTCTAAGTGCGGCGATGATGCTCGATTATCTGGGATTTGAAGAGGGGGAGAGGATCCGGAGAACTCTGCATAGCTACTTACAGAATCCCCAAAACCGAACGAGGGACCTAGGGGGAGAATTGACGACGACTGCCTTTACTGACGGCTTTATCAAGGCTCTTCAATTAAGATAGGAGGCAGTATGCATAAAAATCTTACAAGCGAAAAAAAGAAGACCTATGATGAGCTCGTAAGCCTTGTGGAGACCTCTAGTGTGATCGAACCGGAGCTCTTTGATCAATACAATATCAAAAGAGGTCTTCGGAACAAGAATGGCACAGGGGTTCTCGTGGGATTGACTCGAATCGCATCGGTCATCGGTTATACCCAGGAAAATGAGCAAAAGGTCCCCAAAGCGGGGGAGCTCTATTATCGAGGAATCCAGTTACAAAAGCTCGTCGCGGGTTTTCAAGGGGAAGGACGCCTCGGTTATGAAGAGACGATCTACCTTCTGCTCTTTGGAAATCTTCCCACTACAGATCAGCTGACAGCCTTTCAGGAGCTTTTGGACACCTTTCGGCAATTGCCGGCTTTCTATATGGAAGATGTCATCTTAAAGACCCCGTCACCGGATATTATGAACAAATTACAGCGCAGCGTTCTATCCCTTTACAGCTATGACGAGGATCCAGATAATACAAAGGCCTCCAATGTACTGATTCAAGCGCTCAATCTGATCGCCAAATTCCCCATGATGATGACCTATTGTTATCAGGCCAAACGCTATTATACAGATAAGAAGACATTGATCATCCATCAGCCGATACCCGGTATGGGGACAGCGGAAACTATTTTATCCCTCTTGCGGGAAGATCGTAAGTATCACCGCAAGGAAGTGGAACTGCTCGACCTACTCTTAGTCGTTCATGCAGAGCACGGCGGCGGGAACAACTCAGCCTTTTCAACCCATGTGGTCTCCTCTTCAGGTACGGACACCTATTCGGCGATCGCAGCTGCCCTTGGATCCCTCAAGGGACCCAAACATGGTGGTGCCGCTCTGGCTGTCAGTGCGATGTTTGAGGATGCACAGGAATGGATTGAAGATCTAAAGGACGACGATCAGGTGGCGGCATATGTCGATCAGCTCTTAGCGAAGGAGGCATATGATCGATCTGGTTTGGTATATGGCATGGGCCATGCCATCTATACCGTATCTGACCCAAGGGCAGTCCTATTACGAGAAAAAGCGGTGCAAGTCGCTCAGTTTTTAGGAGAACCCTATGTCTCCAAATTGGATTTTCTGATTCGATTCGAGGAGATCGCCGGGAAAAAACTCCAGGCAAAATACAAGAGAGGATATCCCTTGGCGGCCAATGTGGACTTCTATTCGGGCTTTGTCTACGAGATGCTCGGTTTCTCAAAGGAGCTCTACACCGCGTTGTTTGCCACTTCACGAATTGCGGGTTGGTGTGCCCATCGAATTGAACAGCTGGCCGATAAGAAGATCATTCGACCAGGATATATCACCTTGGGAAATATAAGGGAATATATCCCCCTGGAGGATAGGGATTAATCTGCTATAGAAAAAATGCAACCTGGAAACTTACACCCAGGTTGCATTTTGCTTCTCTAGTCCTCTACACCGACCATTACACTGGAAGCTTTGACGATGGCAAAAGCCTCTTTGCCGACTTCCAGCCCCAGCTCTTCAATGGCCGCTACGGTGATTGAGCTTGTGATGATCTGGTCATCACCCAATTGGATCTTAACAATTCCGTTTACGGCGCCTTTTTGGATTTCGGTTACGACGCCTTTCAATTGATTTCTAGCACTTAATTTCATAACAACACCTCCAGTATAGTTGATACCCTTCATTGCAATCAAGCAATAGCTTTACTCTCCGATAATCTTGATTAACACTCTCTTGTTACGCTTCCCATCGTATTCGCCGTAGAAAATCTGCTCCCAAGGGCCGAAATCTAACCAGCCATTGGTTGCCGCGACGACCACTTCCCGGCCCATAATCTGTCGCTTCAGATGGGCATCTGCATTGTCCTCGTAGCCATTGTGATGATATCGACTATGGGGCTTTTCTGGTGCCAATTCCTCTAACCAGGTCTCAAAATCCTGGTGCAATCCACTCTCATTGTCGTTGATAAAGACAGAAGCCGTGATATGCATCGCATTGACCAGCACCAATCCCTCTTTAATACCACTATCGGTCAAGGCTTTTTGCACTTCGCTCGTGATATTGACGTATTCCCTGCGATTATTGGTATGTATGATCAGTTCTTTTCGAAAGCTCTTCATGGTACTCACCTCCTAATCTATTAACGCATGAAACTGAAGGAAAGTCAAACTTCTGTTGTCATTTTGGTTAATACCTCATCTGATTTGGCGTAAATTTACTAAACAAAGGATGAGAAAAGAAAAAAGTTGTGCATAGATGTGAGTTGTTATGTTCGTAGCGAACATAGATGAAAGCGATCCTAAATGGAACTAGCATATCTAAGAATATTGTAATATACAGGCGTACAGAAGCTAGATTCTATTGACAAAGAAACGTTGTCATGCTACAATTTAGTAAAATGTTCGATTCGAACACGGGGTTGCCATCGCTGGATGGTGACCGCAATCATAAGATCGTGCAATGAAGAAAAGAAGGAATATTGTTTCTATCCATAGTATGAGAGGAGGAAAAATGAAGATAGCAGAAGAAATTATTCAAAAGTTGAACTTACAGCCCTTGGCTCGTGAAGGTGGTCTCTTCCGGTCAACGTATCGATCTGTTGGGAAATGCGATGGAAAAGACATGGGATCTGCCATCTATTTTATGCTGGTAGGGAATGCATTTTCGCACTTGCATCGACTTCCGACTGATGAGGTTTATCATTTCTATGGTGGGGATCCAGTGATGTTTACCGAACTCTTGCCGGATGGAACTGTGAAGCAGACGACATTCGGTTCGGACATACTGGCAGGTGAACAAGTACAGTATGTAGCAAAAGCTGGAAACTGGCAGGGATCTCGTCTTAAAGAGGGCGGTACATACGCCTTGATGGGAACGACGATGAGCCCGGGATTTGATGAAGAAGACTATGAACATGCTACGGATCCAGAAATGCTCAAGGAATCCTATCCTCAGATGTCGGAGGAGATCGATCGCCTGACTGGTGAAGCAAAATTTCGTTAGGAGTAGAATATGGGAATAGAGATTGGCGTCATCGGCGGTACAGGGATTTACAAGTTACCAGAAGTAATCAATACAGAGCAACAAGTTATGAAAACACCCTATGGAAATGCCGTATTGACCATCGGCGATTTGTCTGGTAAGCAAGTTGCATTCTTGACGAGACATGGAGAAGATCATTCGATTGCGCCTGGGAAAATCAACGCCAGAGCAAATATTTGGGCGCTAAAGGAGCTAGGTGTAAAGCAGATCTTGGCGACAGCTTGTAGTGGTTCCCTAAACACAGAATTACCCCAAGGGACTTTAGTCTTGATTGATCAATTCATTGAATTCACAAGAAATCGATTGGACTCCTTTTTCATAGATAGAAAAAATGAGAAGGGAAAGTTGGCGCATATTGATGTAACCCATCCCTATTGTGCTCGTCTTGGTGAAATCGTTCTGGAGGCAGGTAGGGCTGTTAATATTCCTGTGAAAACCGGTGCAACGTATGCTTGTGTGGAAGGACCGAGATTTGAATCAGCAGCGGAGATTCGGATGTATCAAACCCTAGGAGCAGATTTGGTTGCACAGACCCAGTATCCGGAAGTAGTATTGGCTCGGGAAGCTGAGATTTGTTATTGTGCGATTGGTATGGTAGCGAATATGGCGGCGGGTTTAACCGCTGCGCCAGTGAGCGCAACCGAGATGAAAGAGAATATGACCAAGATTTTTGATCATGTACAACTGCTTTTAGCAGAATCTATTCGGCGAATGGATGACACGAATTGCTCCTGTCATCATGCGTTGGATGATTCCTACTTATAAAAATGGAGGGAAAAATGAACCGTAAGATGCTTTTTTTAAGTCTACTGTTGTCGATTAGCATGCTGTTTAGTGCGTGTGGCGGAAATAGCGAGACAACTTCTCAATCTTCAGGGGCGCCTGAAGCAGCTGGGGAAGGCGGTAAAAAGATTGCTTTTATAACTGGAACAGGCGGCTTGGGTGATAAATCTTTCAACGATCTGGGTTATGAAGGGATTAAACAGCTTGAGGCTGAAGGAATCGAATGTGATGTTGCTGAGCCAAAGGCCATATCGGAAATGGAAGGATTGGTACGGAATTTTGCAGAGAATGGCAGCTATGCGTTGATCGTGACGATGGGTGGAGATTCTGTGGATTCTGCAAATATGGTGAGTGTGGATTATCCGGAACAGCCAATACTGGTCATCGATGGCTTAGCAAATAATGAGAATATAAAATCGGTCATGCTCAGCCAAACGGACACTGCATTTTTAGTTGGTGCGTATGCCGGCTTAATGGAAGCAGAAGGAAATCTTGAAAAATCTCAAGGCAAGAATACAATTGGGATAGTCGGAGGTATGGACATCCCAATCATCCGTAGTTTAGTGGCTGGATACGAGGCTGGAGCTCGATACGTCAATCCGGATATCACAGTATTGGCAACTTATGTCGGTGCTTGGAATGATCCCGGAAAGGGATCAGAATTGGCACAATCCCTTTATAGCCAAGGGGCAGATATTGTCTTCCAAGCTGCAGGTGCGTCTGGCATGGGAGTATTGGAAGCTTCTGAGAAGACTGGATATTATTCGATCGGATATGACGGAAATCAAAACAGTTTGTATCCAGAGAATGTCATTGCTTCTGGAGCGAGGGGAGTAGGCGACATGGTTTATACTACCGCAAAGGATACATTGGAAGGGAACTTCGTCGGAGGGGATTTTACTGTATCGATGAAGGATGATTCGGCAACGTCACAGTTATTAACTGCAGAGTCCAATGTAACTACGCCAGAGGCAGTCTTGAACAAATTAGAAAAAGTGAAAGAGTTTTTGGTAGAAGCGAAGGTGCAGATTCCGAATGAGCCAGATGGAGTGGACGCTTATCTGAAAGAAGTCGGTACATTTGAATAGTGATGATCCATGGGAGGGGATGAGATTGCCCTCCCTAGGTTTTCGGAGGTGAGTTGAGGTTTGAAGGCACTCATAGAAATGCAGGGTATCCATAAAGTTTTTGGAGATAATATCGCTTTACATGATGTGGATTTTCATTGTCACCAGGGTGAAGTGGTTTGTTTGCTTGGTGAAAACGGTGCGGGAAAAACGACTTTAATGAAAATACTCTATGGGATGTATCGAAAAGATGCAGGGGAAATTCTTTTTCGTGGGACTTCCCAAATGATGACGAGCCCAAGGGTTGCCATCTCCGCAGGAATTCAAATGGTGCATCAGCACTTTATGCTCGTAGATACCATGAGCGTCGTGGATAATGTGATGATCGGAAAGGAGCCCGGCAAGAATCTGTTCTATGATCGAGTAAAAGGGCATCAAATTGTGGAGAGTCTTTCGAAGGAGTACGGACTTAAGGTACCTATGAACAAGCTCGTTCGCGACATTTCCATCGGAGAACGACAGAGAGTAGAAATTATCAAAGCCCTATATCAAGGCACCGATGTACTTATCCTTGATGAACCAACTGCAGTGCTTACTCCACAGGAGGTAGAGGACCTATTTTTAGTGATTCGAAATCTGTGTAGCAATGGCAAGACAGTCATCATCATTACCCATAAACTGAAGGAGACGATGGCGATCTCCGATCGTATTTATGTACTTCGCCAAGGAAAGATGGTGGGAGATCGCAGAGTCGAGGAGACGAATATTGAAGAGCTCAGCCAGATGATGGTAGGTCAGGCTATTCCTAAGAGCAAAAAGACCAGATTTTATTCTGATGAATACATCCTCAAAATGAAAGGGGTTCGCCATGTAGATTCGGATGGAGTCGAAGTATTAAAGGGTGTTGATCTGGAGATAAAAAAACAGGAAGTCCTCGGGATTGCTGGTGTTGAAGGAAATGGGCAGGCGGAATTGATAGATGTATTATACGGCCTGTTGCCACAATGGTCGGGAGAAATTCTATTTTGTGGCCATCCGCTGTGTGGCAAGACGACCATGCAACTCATTGACGAGGGTATGGCATGTATTCATGCAGATCGACAGGCTTATAGTATAGCGCCAAATCTCACGATACCATACAATTTATTAATGGGCGCTCAGGATAAAGAAAAATATCGCGAGAATAGATTCCTGATTAATTGGAAAAAAGTGAAAGAGGATGCTAGAAAAATCCTGGATGAGTTTGATGTTCGTCCAAGAGATATTGAACGTAATCTCTACGAGTTTTCCGGAGGAAACCAACAGAAATTTGTTGTTGGTCGGGAGACGGGTAGAAATCCAAAACTCCTTATTGCAGCGCATCCAACCAGAGGGGTGGATATAATGGCGACTTCTGCGATTCATACTCATCTTCATCGCTTAAAAGCAAGTGGTATCTCTGTTTTGCTGATCACATCAGATCTTGATGAACTGATGGAGCTCAGCGATCGTATTGCCGTCATTTATGATGGCAAAATCGTTCAAACCAAATTAGCGGAAGAATTCTCCATGATGGAATTGGGGCGATTGATGGGAGGAGGTCGACAGGATGAAAAAGCTATATAATCGAATGAATTTCGGAAAGCTAAATATATCGTCACTGTATTCACTGCTCTTAGCTTTTATTTGCGGCGGTATGATCATCTATATCAGTGGAAATTCTCCATTTGAAATCTACGGGATTCTATTGAATGGTGCTATAGGTTCCAAGAGCGGTATTTTGCAGACCATTCTCCAATCGACTCCATTGCTTTTCTGTGGACTCTCTGTACTTTTGGGACTAAAGGGTGGTATTCTCAACTTAGGGGTGGAGGGACAACTTTACATTGGTGCTCTTTTTAGCTCTTTAGTCGCAATTTATCTGAAGGGGCTTCCAGCTCCACTCCACGTGCTGCTCTGCGTTGTAGCCGGTATGTTGGGAGGAATGCTCTGGGCTTTTTTACCGATCTGGCTTAAAATCAAAAGGGGAGCACATGAAGTGGTCACTGCATTGATGATGAACTACATCGCCGTACTTTTTCTGGATTTTCTCCTCAATTATCCAATTCGCGATCCCGATAGTTCAGTGGCTCAAACGGTTTTAATCGAAACAACGGCACAACTGCCTAGGCTGTTTCCTCGCAGTAAGGTCACAATTGCAATCCTATTCGGTATTCTCTTGGGGTGCGGAATCTACTTTCTTTTATACCGATCTCGATTAGGCTATAAAATAATCTTAGTTGGCTCAAATGTAAAAGCTGCTGCTGCGAGTGGAATTCACGTGAATCGAATCTTGATTCTATCTATGCTCTTATCGGGATTATGTGCTGGACTTGCAGGAACGATGGAGGTATTGGGCTCTTATCATCGTCTGATACAGGGGTTTTCATCGGGGTATGGATTCGAGGGAATTGCGGTAGCTGTGCTTGGTTCCTCACCCATCAGTGTGATCTTTAGCGCCCTGCTCTTTGGAGGTTTAAAAGCAGGTGGCATAGCATTGAACTTTGGGACCAATCTATCGGTAAAATTCATTTCTGTATTGCAGGGACTCATTATACTATTCATTGCTGCTCCAAAGCTCATACCCAATTTGAAGAAGCGTTTTCAAAGTACAATACAACGAAAGGAGGGCTGATTATGGATATTATCGTTTCTGTAATGAGCGCAGCTCTGCGCTTAACGACGCCAATTGCCTTCGCAACATTGGGATCTGTCGTCATGGAACTGGCAGGTATTAATGCACTGGCTACAGAGGGAATTATGCTGGCAGGGGCTTTTGGTGCGGTAATGGGCAGTTGGTACTTCACCATCCCGTGGATGGGAGTGCTCTGTGCAGTACTCTTTGCTGTAGCGGTTGCTCTTCTTCGTAGCTATCTCTGTATTCGTCATGGCGCTAATCATACGGTCAGTGGAATAGGATTAAATATGTTGCTTAGTGGATTTTCTGCAATGATGTTAAAGATAGTTTGGAATATGGATGGGAAAAGTGATGTCGTAAACAACCTCAATCCCTGGTCCATTCCAATTATAGATAAAATCCCTGGCTTGGGTGACATTGTAGGGAGACAAAATCCTCTGGTGTACTTAGCGTTACCAGCTTTGCTTTTGGTATGGGTGTTACTATATCGTACGAGTGTTGGACTACGCCTAATGACAGTGGGAGAAAATCCGGAAGTATTGACGAGCCTTGGGTTGTCTGTATCTAAGTACAGGTACCTAGCTACAGCTTTTGGAGCGGCATTGATCGGAATCGGTGGTGCCTATTTGTCCATCGGGCAGCTATCCTTTTTTTCGCAGGACATGACAAGTGGAAGGGGATATATGGCGTTAGCTGCTTGTGTATTTGGGCGCTGGAATCCAGCGGGTGCTTTTGCAGGAGCATTGCTATTTGGGTTTGCCGATTCTCTGCAAATGCACCTTCAATCATCCGTCAAGTATACTCAGTTTATCCAAATGATACCCTATGTTTTGACCATCTTAGTATTGAGCAGTTTTGTTAATAAATCTGTCCATGCCCCGGCAGCGTCGGGGAAACCCTTTGAGGAACAAGAATAAGAGGTGTAAAAATGCGTACAATTGAATGGAACAAGGATCATCTACTGATCATAGATCAGACTAAATTACCTTTTACCTACGAAACAAAAGAACTACGAACAGTAGAAGAGATTATCGATGCAATTTATTCTCTAGCTGTGCGCGGTGCGCCTGCCATTGGAGTAGCGGGTGCCTTCGGTGTCGTGACAGCTTTGATCAATCAACATAACCGAGATTTAGAGGCGTTTTTTGAGGTATTACCACAAGTCTGCCAAAGGCTTCGAGATACGCGACCAACGGCAGTGAACTTGGCATGGGCAGTGAATCTTATGGAGAGAAAGGCCCTTGCTTTGAAGGGAGAAAGCTATGAGGAACTACTACTACAATTGATCCAGTTTGCGGAGAGTATTGCCGATGAGGAAGTCGAAAATGCACATGCCATAGCTGAATTTGGTCAGACTTTGATTCCTGAAGAGGGTGCGAACATTCACACACATTGTAGTACAGGAAAGCTCTGTACCGTTGACCATGGCCTTGGAATGGGTGTGGTATGGACGGCGATGAAGCGAGGAAAGAGAGTTCACGTGTATACGGATGAAACCCGTCCAAGACTTCAAGGGGCTAAAATCAATACATTTGACTTAAAAGAAGCGGGGATCCCCTTCACTCTGATAACGGATAATACCGCACCGTTCTTAATGAAGCAGGGAAAAATTGATATGGTATTTATCTCCGCAGACCGAGTTGTGAGAAATGGAGATGTAGCCGCAAAAATTGGTGTATATGGAGCGGCAGTAGTAGCAAAGGAAAATGGGATACCGGTGTACTGTTTTGCCCCCATGTCCACCCTGGACTTTGAAACAGCTTGTGGTGATGAAATTGAAATTGAAGAGCGTTCACCTGAGGAAGTTCTTTGTATTAATGGCAATTACATTGCTCCAAAGGATACGCCCGTTCTTAACTATGCATTCGATGTAACACCAGCAAAATATTGGGATGCTATAGTCACAGATGTGGGGATTGCGTATCCACCCTATGAAGAGAGTTTGTTGGAACTTCATAAGGCCTACCGAGACAAGATGGCAATAAAAAATCTCTAGAACTCCAAGGACAGGATTCTTACTTTTCGTCGTAGAATTCTGTCCTTTGTTTATAATCCATAGAAGTTTAGGACACGAATTGTCAATAATTTACAATGACCAATATCATTTTATTAAAGTGAGGACGAAGAAGGACTCGTTAGTGGTTGGAATTCTGCGGTTTGTTATGAAAAATGTCAAATGATCAATTTTTCAGAACCCCTTGACCGACGGTTGTGAAAGGGTTAAGATGGAATCTGTGAGAAAGCGTTACCAGATAGCAGGTTGCATTCTGGATTGTGATTCCACAAATATTTCTATGGGGGATTTTCATGAAGTTTGTTGAGGTGGACAAGCATCGCAAGGAGCCGATCTTGGCGATCTTGATCCTAGGGTGCGTAATGGGGATATTTGCATTTCGGATGGGTCTATCAAATATGTTCAAGACCCTGATGTCAACTGCGCATGATCTCCTGCTGAATACCTGCTTCTATATTATGGGCGTATCGGTACTAGCTGGGGGACTATCAGGGTTGTTGTCGGAATTTGGAGTGGTTAATTTTATTAATAAACCCATAGAAAAGGTGACGAAACCACTATACGATCTGCCTGGTGTAGCCAGCTTAGGGATACTGACCACATATTTGTCTGATAATCCAGCAATTATCACTCTGGCTGAGAATAAGAGTTTTGTAAAATACTTCAAAAAATATCAGCTACCTGCAATTACAAATCTTGGGACAGCGTTTGGCATGGGTTTGATCGTCTCCACCTATATGATGGCATTATCTCCAAAGGGCAATTCCTTTTTACCGGCCATTCTCGTCGGGAATATCGGAGCGGTGTTCGGCAGTGTGGTTAGCGTTCGGCTCATGCTCCGCCAAACAAAAAAGATTTTTGGAACCGAAGAGTGCGTTCAGGTATCGGAAATGGGGACGGGTTCCTTTGATATGGAAAAGATTCGCACTATTCGCGATGGGAATGTGATGCAGCGATTTATTGAAGCCTTATTAGATGGTGGAAAAGTCGGTGTCACCTTGGGTTTGGACATTATCCCGGGAGTTGTCATCATAACTACTGCGGTGTTGCTATTGACCAATGGCGCTGGTCCAGATGGAGAATTCACCGGGGCTCTAGGCGAAGGAATCGGAGTACTTCCCCTGTTAGGGGAAAAACTGAATTTCTTGATTAAACCACTTCTTGGATTCTCAAATCCTGAAAGTATCGCCTTTCCGATAACAGCCTTGGGATCGGTTGGAGCTGCTTTAGGCACTGTGCCGTCTCTAATGTCCAAGGGAATTATACAGCCGCACGACATCGCTGTGTTTACGGCAATGGGCATGTGTTGGAGTGGGTATTTGAGCACGCATATTGCGATGATGGATGCTTTAAATCTGAGAAAACTCACAAATAAAGCGATTATCAGCCACACTGTCGGTGGGCTTTGTGCAGGTATCTTTGCAAATTATCTGTATCAATTGGTTGATCTTTTTATATAGAAAGCGACTTGAGCTATTTTGTATTCATATACAAAATAGCTCTTTTGTAAAGAAATAAAATGGTGACGAATCGAACATCCTTCAATCAAACTGACAGAAAGAAGAATTATCCGATGAAAAATAAGTAGACTGAAAACCAAGTAAATAGCTCATATTTTATGCTGATATTGACAGTGATATACCAACATGCTATACTTTAATAAATGTTTGAATCAAACGATACTGGTGTTAACCGGAACGAGAATTGGGAGATGAAAGTAAAAATGACATTAAAAATGCCGGAACGTCATCAATTCATATTGAATTGCTTGAAGGAGAACCCCTATGTAGAGGTTGCGTATTTGACGGAGGTCCTAAAGGTGTCGGAAATGACCATCCGACGGGATTTGACGAAGTTGGAGGAAGCCAGGTTTTTATTGCGGGTACATGGTGGAGCCAGAAGAATCCCATCCCATCGCTATGAAGCATCATTGGATGATCGGTTGCTATTGAATCGAAAAGCCAAGGAGATGATCGCCCAATATGCGGCTAGGTTGGTGGAAGATGGGGATGTCATCGCCATGGATGCCAGTACGACGACGAGTTTTATGGTCGAATATCTACAAAATCGACCGATTACGGTAATAACGAATAATATCAGTGTGGCGCTCGGCTTTAATAAATCGGAAAACACCGAAGTGATCCTACTGGGGGGCTCTGTTAAGGGGTCGTCTCTATATACCTATGGCACAGATGTATTGGATACGATGCGGAGATATCATACAAATAAGGCATTTTTCTCTTCGACATCCCTAGACTCTGTCCACGGACTGACCAATGCGGGAAGTGACGAGGGAGAGACGAAAAAGCTGATCATCAGCTCTGCAGAACACACCTTTTTGTTGATGGATTCGAGTAAGTTCGGCACGGTCTCCTTCTATTCGGTAGCGGATCTGAGTGAGATTGATCACATGATCACTGAAGGGGAGCGCTTGACCCCGGATATGCAAAAGATTGTAAAATATTGCAAGGACTCGAATACGCAGATTCACTATAGCGATAGTCTAAAGGATCTCGTATAGTGGTTGCATCTTAGGGATGCAGTAGTTCTCAGAATAGTTCCTAAGATGATGTAAAGCTTTTCATTTGTATCAACAGGGGGGGTTACTATGCGCGTTGCCATTGTAGGCACCGGTAATATCGCTCGACTTCACGCCCAAATACTATCCGAGATGGGGCATGAGATCGTAGTTGCAATAGGCAGAGACGAGAAGCGAACAGAACAGTTTGTTTTGGATACGGGAGCAGTGAGTGCATCAGTGGATTTTCAAGAGGCACTTTCCCCAGTTGTCGAAGTAGTCCATATTTGTACGCCGCCCATGCTACATTATCAGATGGTCAAGAGGGCATTGGAAGCTGGAAAGCATGTGATCTGTGAAAAACCCTTTACGATCAATCCGGATGAGGCTCTGGAGCTGGCGGAGTTGGCAACGCAAAAGGGCGTCGTCCATGGCTTGAATTTCAATGTCCGATTCCATGAGGGCGTGCAGAGAATGCGGGAATTTATCTCCTCTGGAGCCATAGGAGAGATCCGTTTGGTCCATGGAAATTATCTTCAGGAGTTTCATTTACTCCCGACGGGGTATTCATGGAGATATAGGGAAGAGCTTGCAGGACCCATGCGAGCGACGACGGAGATTGGATCCCACTGGATGGATTTAGCGCACTATTTGACAGGTCAAAAGGCGATCAATGTCAGTGCGATCTACGGTAAGTTCTGTCCAACTCGATTCTTAACTGAGGGCATCATGCATGAAGAGACCAGTGATGGAGCATTGAGAATTAAGGTGAATTCAGAGGATGCTGCACTGGTCAACTTTCGGTTAGAAAATGGTGCGATCGGTCATATGACGATCTCAGAGGTATCTCATGGGCGCAGCAATCAGCTGGTTATAGAAGTGACTGGAAGTCAGGGGAGCATATGGTGGGATTCCCAAGACCCCTACGCAGTACATGAAGCAAAGAGGGGCACAGGAGTTCAAACCGTGACCAATGCCTTTGGGGGAGGGTTTCCGAATACCTTTAAAGGGTTCTTTCAAGCAGTTTATCAGGATATTGAAAAGGGCAGACCGGCTTCTACGCCAGACTATCCTAATTTCTGGGATGGAGTCTATATGACGAGAGTCTGTCAGGGAATATTTCTCAGTGCAAAGGAGGATGGGCGTTGGACATCCGTGGATTAGAGTTTGTCCGACTGCAAAATGGATGAGATGAACGGAATCGCTTATCAGAATGGAGGCTCGATACTGCTGGAAAAGGTTCGAGAGACCGTGCAGTATATCGAAAAACAGACGACGATCCGGCCAAAGATCGGGATTGTGTTAGGGTCTGGACTGGGCGGGTTTGTCGATCAGATTGAAGACCAAGTGGTGATCCCCTATGAGGACATCCCCCATTTCCCGATATCTACTGCTCCTGGACATCGGGGTAGGCTGGTTTTAGGGAGGGTGGCAGATAGGGAAGTGCTCTGCATGCAGGGCCGTTTCCACTACTACGAAGGCTATTCGATGCAGGAAGTGACCTATCCCGTGCGGGTGATGCAGCGTTTTGGAGTTCAATCCCTCATATTGACGAATGCCGCTGGCGGTTTAGATCCCCAGTTTGTACCAGGTGATCTGATGGTCATCCGGGATCATATCAATTTTTTAGGCACGAATCCTCTCATAGGACCGAATGAGGCGAGTTTTGGAGAGCGCTTCATCGATATGAGCAAGCCCTACGCCCTCGATCTGATCGAGACGGCGAAACGGGCGGCCAAGGAAGAACAGGTTGATTTAAAAGAAGGGGTCTATGTGAGCTATTCTGGACCGAGCTTCGAAACAGCTGCCGAAATCAAGATGTTCCAGCTGCTTGGAGGCAGTGCAGTGGGGATGTCGACGGTACCGGAGGTGATTGTAGCAAATCACAGCGGGGTTCGAGTACTAGCCATCTCTTGTATCACCAATCTGGGAACGGGGATTTTGGATCAACCCCTTTCTGGAGAAGAGGTAATGGTGGTTGCAGCCGAGGCAGGAGAGAAATTCCAAGGTCTACTGAAATGCATCCTCCAGATGATGCCCGAAGAAAACAATGAATAAGCCATGATAAAAGTCTTTTCTGTCGATTTCACAGAAAAGACTTTTTTATGTCACAATAAAGCCACATTGGGGCAGTATACTTGCATTAACAAAACAACTTAAGGAGGTTGTAAGAATGAAAAAGAGATTTAAAGGTTTGGCATTGGTATTGGCACTGGTAATGGTGCTTGGAACAACTGCGATGGCTGCAGGAGGACAAGGACTTGGAATCAACTGTTCTGGCAATTGCGACGGCACCTGTGATCCTCAGTATCTGGGACAGGGCCAAGGTCAAGGACAAGGAAAAGGAGCAGCACAAGGTGGTCAAGGACTCGGACAAGGCTTAAAAGATGGATCTGGCGCAGGACGTGGTGGTCAAGGTCAAGGTCAGGGATTGAGAGATGGATCCGGTGCTGGTAATGGTGGCCAAGGCCAAGGTCAAGGACTA
>JAUNUQ010000006.1 GCA_030538075.1 Tissierellia bacterium | reverse complement strand
CGATGGAGAAGTACTCAAGTGGCTGAAGAGGCTCCCCTGCTAAGGGAGTAGACCCTTCACGGGGTGCGGGGGTTCAAATCCCCCCTTCTCCGCCAGTCTTTACAAATCGGTAGGATATGGTATAATAGTCAAAGTTGTGTAAGAAGTAAGTTAAGTATGTAAGTATTACCGTATGATATGCCCAGATAGCTTTATGACCTAACCCGGTTTTCATCTTTACGAAAATCGTAGGTAGGTCAGATGTCGCGAAGTCCAAATCTCTGATTTGGCTAACGTAGCCGACCAGTCGGTCCGACTGCAAAGATCTGGAACCAATTAATAGCTTTTCGATCAATATGTATTACCGTTTATATGCCCAGATAGCTCAGTCGGTAGAGCAGCGGACTGAAAATCCGCGTGTCGCTGGTTCGATCCCGGCTCTGGGCACCAAGAAATCTAAACTTGGTTAGGTAGAAGGAAGTTACCCATCCACTCAAGGGGTATAGTTCAGTGGTAGAACGTCGGTCTCCAAAACCGAATGTCGTGGGTTCAAATCCTGCTACCCCTGCCAAATGTGGACCTGTAGCTCAGCTGGTTAGAGCGCACGCCTGATAAGCGTGAGGTCGGTGGTTCGAGTCCACCCAGGTCCACCAAATCTATATCTTCATTTATTCGGGCCTTTAGCTCAGTTGGTTAGAGCATCCGGCTCATAACCGGCAGGTCCTGGGTTCGAGTCCCCGAAGGCCCACCAAAGAGAATCGCCTGTCCTAATCCCATAAGGAGATTGAGCCAGGCGATCATTATATATTACGAGAGTACGGAGCCTATTAGGCTCCTTTTTATATGCAGCAGATTCACGATATCTCATTCAATTGCAATAGGCATGCACTGAGTACCTGTTTGATATTATTTAGCACCAGCTCCTTATCCCGAGCTATGACTAAATAACCAGGCATGATATCAAAAGAGGAGGCATCTATTAATGGCTCACCGAGTCCTTCTACAGCAAATACAGATCCCATCACTCCAGGTGAAATATAGCCGCTTTTCGTGACAATTGAAAGAGAGCCGGATTCTTCTGATAATTTGAGCTGATAGTTATCCTTTGCAAGATTGACCTCTATCTCATAAGGGTTGGAGCTGATCTCAAAATGGATCATAAAGACATCTCGATTTCGTAGAATGCTATTGATCCTAGCTGAAAAGTCGCCAGCAGATAAGACAGCCTCAACACTCCGCTTCTCCTCAATATCCCGATGTAAAGACAATAACTGTTCCAAATACACCACATCATAGCTATTGTATTCGAGCAGAAGATCAGCACTCTGACGATCCTTGTAATCTTTAAATCGTTGATATGCCTCCACTGCATCCGCACCGTCCATCTCAAAGGGGCGCTGGATTCCCATCTCAATCTCCAGGGCTTTTTGTCCCATCGAAGGTCGGTTGACTAGCTTACCAAAGGTTCGCAAATAGAGATACAGATCAAGATGGGACATGGCTTCAACCCCAGCCAGTCGATGATGATGTGCACGGGTATTAATGAAGGGAAGATCGAAACGAACTCCATTGTAAGTGATCAAACGGGCATCTTCCATCAGGATATCCTGTAGATAGATGAGGATTTCACGCTCCTCAGAGACCGATTCTGCCAAATACTGCTCCAGCTGATAGGATGCATCGTCAATTGCACGAATAAAGCTCAATACCGTGATCTGATGCCGGTTTGCATAAAGACCTGTCGTCTCGATATCCAGGACGATGTCATTCGGTTGTAAGTTATTCACTACAATCAATTGTTTATTCTCAATCATCATTAGCTCCTTTGATTCTGATGAATTCATTATACCTTAAATGACAGATTAGACGAAGTCTTTAAAAATACATGTTTCTAGGATATAATGTAATGAAATATGAGACGAGAAAGAGAGAAGAAATGATCTATTTAGACAATGCCGCGACCACAGTCGTGGATCAACAGGTGTGGGAGACCATGCTCCCCATCTATATAGAAGAATATGGCAATCCATCTGCTCTATATCAATTCGGCAGTGCATGTGAAAAGAAGATCAACGAAGTCAGAAAGATTATAGCCAGTATTCTGCATGTAGACAGCGCAAATATCTACTTTTCCCCAGGGGGCACCTATGCCAATAATCTGGTGCTCCAGGGCGTTTTAAGTCGTGGAGGAAAGGGAAATATCATCTCCGCCATGACAGAGCATTCCTCTGTTTATCAGACCATTCAAAACTATCAAGAGAAAAAAGAGGTCCGCATGGCTTCAGTGAACTCGACTGGTTTTATTGACTCCGCGGAGATCGCCTCTCTGATAGATGAAAACACCCTACTCGTATCCATCATGCATGTAAATAATGAACTGGGTACCATCCAGCCCATTCAAGAGATGGGGAAGACTATAAAAAAGGCAAATCCAAAAACCCTCTTTCACGTCGATGGGATACAGGGGTTTGGAAAGGTACCAATTGATCTAAAAAGATGCAAGGTGGATTTCTATTCCATGTCCGGACATAAACTACATGGACCAAAAGGAATCGGTGCAGTCTATATCGCAGATCCAAATGCCCTCCGAAAACAATGGTTTGGAGGGAACCAGGAACAGGGAATGTTTCCGGGTACAGAAAATGTAGCCGGCATAATCGGCTTGGGAAAAGCGGCAGAGATTGCGGCCACAACGAGAGAACAGAACTGGGCCCATACCGATACCCTTCGCAGTCAACTCATTCGAGGAATTCAGGATATCGAGGACCACAAGATCAACTCACCCTTAGAAAACTACTCCCCCTTTATCCTCAACCTCGGTTTCAAGGACATTCGCGCCGAGGTGCTCCTACACATGATGGACGACGAGGGCTTCTGCATCTCCTCCGGCTCCGCATGCGGTAAGAGCAAGAGAAGCCGTGTTTTAGAATCGATCGGAGTCCCCAAGGACTATATCGATGGGTCGATTCGCATTTCCTTATCAAAATATAATAAAGAAGAAGAAATAGATCAATTTATCATTGCACTAAAAGATAAAGTTGCAGAGATTCGTAGCATCATTAGGAGGGGACGATGAAAAGAGTACTGGGAATTAGCTTTGGCGAACTGATGCTAAAAGGTGCCAATCGGAAACTGTTCACCGATCGAGCTATCAAAAAAATAAAGCGGGCCATCCGGAGCTTTCACTATGATCAGCTCTATATGCAGATGGGGAAATTCTATATCGATGCCGATCCAGCGCAGTATCCGGAGATGACTGAAGCCATCCGAAAAGTCTTCGGCATCGTAAACATCAGCCCCAGCATTCGCGTGGAGAAAGATATGGCCTCGATCGAAGAGGGGGTATTGGAGGAAATCAAGCAGTACCAGGGTCAGACCAAGACCTTCAAAGTCTTCGTCAACCGTGTAGACAAGAGCTTTACGCCCAAATCCCCGGAGCTCAGCCGGGAACTGGGTGCCTTTATCCTACGAAACTCTGAAGGGCTCACGGTCGATATCCACAACCCGCAGATCTCCGTCTATGTGGACATCAAAGAAAAGGCCTATATCTACACTCGGCGCATCCCTGGTATTGGAGGATTGCCCATCGGCAGTTCTGGTAAGGGAATGGTCCTGCTCTCCGGTGGCATCGACAGCCCTGTGGCCGCCTTTATGGTCGCAAAGCGTGGGGTCGAGATCTCGGGCGTGCATTTCCACTCCTATCCCTTCACCTCAGACCGTGCCTTCGAAAAAGTCCGTGACCTCGCGGAGTTCCTCACAGAATATATCGGGGGGATGACCCTTTACAGCGTCAACCTACTTCCCATCCAAAAGGCCATCGGTGAAAACTGCAGAGAGCGGGAGATGACCATTCTGTCCCGCCGCTTTATGATGCGCATCGCAGACCGCATCGCCAAGGAGAAGGGAGCCCAAATGCTCATCACCGGCGAAAGCTTGGGCCAAGTTGCCAGCCAGACCATCGAAGGCCTAACCGCCAGTGGCGCCGTCACAGATCTGCCCATACTCAGGCCCCTCGTTGGTCTGGATAAGACTGAGATCATCAAAATAGCCGAGGAAATCGGCACCTACGAAACCTCCATCCTCCCCTTTGAAGACTGCTGCACCGTCTTCTTACCAAAGCGCCCCGTCACCAAACCCAGACTCTCAGACCTAGAGCGATCCGAAGAGGCATTGGATGTAGAGGGGCTGGTAAAGCAAGCGGTGGAGGAGATGGAAGTCTTTCGGATAGGGGATTGATGTTAGCAGTCCACGTCAACGGTAATCGGATCAGAATACTGTAATCGATATAAATTCAAAGGGCGGCTACGACCGCTCTTTGAATTTATTTTTTTAACCAATTCTTTCAGGACGACAAGTAGAAACCATTTAATCGAAGTTATACCTGTGCAGTTAGAATACTGGATGAAATTTACAAGATGTTGGGATTATTCAGTTGTATTGGATAATACTCGCATTTATGTCTATCGGTATCATGTCAATTGCAACCCTACAATTGACGATTACTATATCATATGATATAGTAATAAAAAAACATATTGTTGTATTAATATTATTTCATCTACAACATAATCTAGATGAACGAAAAAAACACATAGTATTAATTGATAATGTAGAAAGGAGAATGTTCATGAGAACGAAAGCATCAATAAGCTTTAAAAAGAGAGTATTGCTATTATTGACATCCTGTATGTTCATCACTCTCTTTTCATCTACTGTCAGTGCTGAAGAAATAAGCATTCAGAGAATTTCTGGAGGGAACCGATATGAAACTGCACTGAAAATAGCTGAAGAAGTTAACCCTGATAGTACGGAATTTTTGTTGGTGAGCGGAGAGAATTACCCCGACGCCTTAGCAGGCGCTCCTCTTTCAAAAGGGAGAATTCCTATTCTACTCACGAGCAAAAATTCACTAGATTCGCAAGCGCTTACAAAACTTAGAAATCTTTCTAAACCTAAAGTCACTATTTTGGGAGGAGAACTGACCATTTCTTCTGAGGTTACAACAGAACTTCAAAACGAAGGCATTCTCTACAAACGTATTTCTGGTCAAAACCGTTATGAAACAGCTGCATTAATCGCAAAGGAGATCAGGACAAATCAAATCTATGTTGCAAGTGGTTAAATTTTCCAGATGCCCTTTCAGGTTCGGCCCTAGCATTAGAAAACAAAGGAGTCATTCTCTTAGGAAATAATGCTGGTATACCGACTTTGACAAAAGACTATTTAGAGAGCATTGAAGCACCTCAACTCACCCTCTTTGGAGGAGAGCTTGCCTTTGATCAAGAAACGTCAAATCTCTACAGAGAATTTGACAAAAATTTAAAGCGTTATTTCGGTGATACTCGTTATGATACAAGCATGAAAATTGCTGAAAACTTTCACAATCCTTCAACAATTATTTTAGCTGCAGGTGAAGGTTATCCTGACGCATTGGCTGGATCTGCCTTGGCAGGTAAAGAATCGGCACCAATTCTTCTCATACAAAAAAACAGTATTCCAAATTCTGTAGAAAAGTACATCAAAGAAAACCGCGAAAACCTTCAAAAAATCTATATTCTAGGAGGCGTTAATTCAATATCAGCACAGGTGGAGCAATCTCTGAAGGAACTTATGGAAAACAAAGGGGAATCCTCTGACCAAGAAAATGATGCTCCTATCATTGCTTCTACTTTTTATTCTAGGTATGACAAAGGATCTAGGGTAGGGTTGATGGATAGTAAAGGAAATATTTTGATTGAACCCAAGTATCGTTTTGTGAGTTGGCCCTCTGAAGGGAAGGTTGCTGCCCAAGATGATCAAGGAAAATGGAGTATTCTGGATATTAGTGGTAATAAATTAGCAAAACTTGAAAACGATTACCAGCATGTTGGTTTTTTCTCTGAAGGACTAGCCCCTGTACGCGATAAGCAAGGTAAGGAAGGCTATATTGATAGTACGGGACGAGTTGCTATCCCATTAACTTTTGACAATGCAGGGGAGTTCTGGAATGGAGTTGCTTTTGTAAAGCACAATGGGACTGCTAATATCTATAACAAAGATGAAAATACACTCACCTATATTGGAGATGCTGACCGGAGTCGTCGAATTGGGAAAGATTACTTTCTTGGAGGAGAAATACAAAGTGATGTCAAACGGGTAATTGACGTCAATGGAAATGAATTGTTTTCTGTTAGTGATCGTTATATTAATCTTTACCCCCTAGAAAAAGACAGATTTGGTGGTGTTTTTAACGAGACTGATGATGATATGTCTACTTCTGGATGTGCCATTTTGGACAATGAAGGAAAAACTTTAACCACTATAGCTTCTTCTCTTCAAATCAACGGATCATTGGGACGTGTTTATTGGAGCGAAAACATCATCATGGTTTATGCGAATGGTGAGATTAAGTTTTACGACACGAGTGGAAAGGATATTCTCCCAAAATCGCTTGCCTATGCCGATGCTTTTAATCATGGCGTTGCGCCGGTGAGTGAAGATCGTAAAGAGTATTATTTGATTGACAAAGAAGGAAACCGTGTTCAAGAGTTAGGAGTATATGACGCATTTGATGGAGTAGGAAGTGGACTATATTTAGGTACAAAATTCAACGGAGCTGATAGTGAGGTGTTTTTAATTGATAAAACCGGAAAAATTATCAAAAGTTCAGATCGTTCGATAATGGAACCTAAACGGTTTTATTATGTAAATGAGAACGCAAATGAAGCCGTTTATAATTGGCTTAGAGGCAATCATTTCGTCCAATAAGACTTTATCGATATGGTTAATCGAGTTTCATAATATCCGATCAGGAGTTGTTTAATCGACTTCTTTAGCTGATTATTGAACCGTTATGCTGCCTAAACTTAGGTCTTTTCAATAAGCTGACTAGGCATGAGTTTCTATCGTGGTAGAAACTCACGCCCAATAGTTAGAAATCGCATTAATAGATCTGAGTAAACTCACGTTTTATGATCTGTTAATGTATTCAGCACATGTTAATAGGATTTTCTTAATGGTTTGGTATTGTTCTTGGATTTCTTCGTAAATGGGGTCTTGTCCCATTACTTCGATATTGACGCCCTGTCTATCTAAAGTCTCCATATCTTCCATCCAGTCCGATTCGTAGTAGGACAAGAGCTGCTTCATACGAGCAAATTTCTCCGGAAATGCATTTAGCATAGCATTTAATTCTGCATTGTCCTTTTTCACTTCTTCATAGATTTCTTGTGCGCTGAGCATACGATCTTTTGCGTTTTCGCTCATCTGAGGTCCTCCTATCATGATTTTCTCAATTCTATAATAAAATTTGGGGAAACCTGCATCTTGATGAATTGTTTATGAATGGAAAAATTGTAACTAGTCTGAAAGGATATTGCAACTGCTTTGTAAAGACCTTATCAAACATATTTGATATAGTACTCTATAAGAGGGGATGGATCTATCTTCTCTGCATATGCCTCTGCGTGATATCCCTTGATGGATCGTCTGTGATGATTATATTTTACCAATCGGCTGGATTAGCCTTTGGAATAATTTTTGGAGGGAAAGGATGAAAAAAAGAGTACTTAGCTGGTTATTGGTGCTGGCGATTTTGCTAATGAGCACACCGATATTGGCGAGCGCGGCAGATAGAGCGGCAATGACGCCCAATGAAAAGGTGGATGCGTTCAGTGAAGAGGGATCGGAGTCAACGGTCTGGGTTGACCATCCGCGTTTCCTTGGACAATTTGGCGAGGTAAAACTGGGGGTACCCTTTAAGATAAACTCAGGGACCACGGTGATTACAAAGGATGCAGTATTAACATATGAGAGAGATGACAAAACCCGGGTTGCATTCACTGCGGTAGAAAGTGATGTGTTTTCTGGGGTTTACTCCTTCACCGTAACGCCAGACCAGACTGGGGAATGGCAGATGGTGCTCTATAATGGTGAGCCGATTGAGGAGCCGCTCATGAAGCTGACTGTACTAGATGCAGATACTTATCTTGCACAAAGAGACAGATACCAAGTGCAGCGTATCTTCGGGGAGGATCGATATCAAACAGCCTTCGAAGTGAGTAAAGGGGTTTACCGATCGGAAATTGCAGTTATCGCCAGTGGTGAAAACTTTGCCGATGCCCTCTTTGGAGGTCCTTTGGCATCTCAAGTCAGCGCACCGATGCTACTGACCCATAAAGACAAGCTGCCTACTGGGATGGTTGAAGCATTAAAGGACATTGGGGTCCGTTTTGTATATCTATTGGGTGGAGAGAACTCTATTTCCGCCGAAGTGGAATCGGAACTGAGGAGTCTGGGCTACGGAGTCAACCGGATCGCCGGAAAGGATCGCATAGAGACGGCTGCGCTTATCAGTAGTACGACGGGATCTCTAAAGGGCGTAAAGATCCTTGGGGATATCCCTTCCGTCCTCGTGAACGGATTTGATTTTGCGGATGCCTTGTCCGCTGCGCCCTATGCCTATCTGCTTCAGACAATCGAGCGCTATGGTAGATTTATTCCCTATAGTGGTTACAATACTCTGCAAGATATCGTGATCGGCGGAGAGAGTTCCGTTCCCAGCGAAGGGGAGATGAAGAGGATTGCAGGGGAGAACCGATTCGAAACTGCGCTGGAAGTCGCCAAGGCTTTCCGTGTATTGCTCAAAGAAAGGAAAGGCCTGGACCTTCGTAGGGTTATTCTGGTGGATGGGACGAATTATCCGGATGCATTGGCTGCAGGACCCCTTGCAACGAATAACTATGGAGCGATCCTATTGACTGCACCAGATCAACTCTCGCCGAGCATCGCCGAATTTATCAAGGAGAATGATATCGAAAGCGTGACGATCATCGGAGGGGAGAATTCGGTGTCGAAAGCAGTAGAGGAGGAGTTGAAGGGACTGAGATAATAAAATGGAATTGAAGATCAAACCACAACACGTGAACAGAGACCTCCGGCGATAGGGAGGTCTTTTCAATTACGAGAAGGGGTGAGGATACTCCAAAACGGAACGACAGCAAAAGAGTAATGATAACAATTATCATTGACACATTTTAGAATATACGCTATCCTTTAGTTAGTCATGCATAACTATGCTGTGTTGGGTGGTGATGATATTGGAAGAACGGTCCCCAAAATATTGTATCAATGGTTGTCAGGGAAATCTGATCGTAAGAGATGGTGAAACTGCGAATTTTGGACTTAGTGGTGTAAATGGAAAGTCGAGCTTCACCGGTTATCAAGTCTTTGAAGGGATCCACCTATTGTTTAATAATGTAGAAAATAGGGAGTGCAGTTTTGACTGTAAATGCAGTAGTGAAATCCTGGAAATCAATTTTTGTAAAGAAGGTAGATTTGAATGTGAGACGGTGGACAGCTTCTTTTATCTAAAGCCGGGAGATCTGAGCATCAGTTTGAGAAGAGGGATGGAAAAGCTATCCTATTTTCCGTTAAGTGAATACAATGGAGTTTCGATTGTCATAGATCTGGGCAAAGTGCCCTGTTGTTTGTCTTGCTTTATGGAGGATGTGAATGTTCGGCCAACGAATTTGGCGATGAAGTTCTGTGGGGATAGAAGCTGTTTTGTTACGAATGTCGGCTCGAATATCAAGAGAGTATTCCAGGATTTATTTGATGCACCAAAAGAGATTTTGAAAGGCTATTACAAGATTAAGGTCCTTGAACTCTTCTTGTATCTTAATAGTCTAAATATTGAGGAAGATCAGTTGGTTAAGGGGGACATTCCCAAATCCCAGATTTTATTGGCCAGAAGACTTTGTCATTACCTAAATAATAATCTGAGCCGGAGGGTCACAATTAAAGAGCTTGCAACAGAATTTGACACTTCTGAGACATACATAAAATCTTGTTTTAAAAAAGTATATGGAGATACGATCTATTCCCATACTCGATCGCAGAAAATGCATATGGCCGCTTCTCTACTCAGACAGAGCAGCCTGTCTGTTCTAGAGATCGCTGGGAGCTTAGGCTATGACAATGGCAGTAAATTTGCAAAGGCCTTCTCGGATGTGCTGGGAAGTACACCCATGAAATATCGGAAAAACCACAGGGCAGATAGTGTCCTTTTGGAGCAGAAAATGATGGAATAAAACGATATCATTAAGAGGAGAAATTAATGAATGGGAGGTTTCAATATGATAAGTATGAAGAGGATGGGTATCTTTATTGGCGGTATCTTGATGGGATCAGCTGGTTTTAAAATACTCGGAAGCAAGGATGCAAAGAACAGATATGCACATACGGCTGCGGCGGCTCTACGAGCTAAGGAATCTCTACTGACAGCGGTTACAGAAATACGGGAGAACATCGATGATGTAATGGCTGAAGCCAAGGATATTAACGAGAGTAGAGCGGAAAGTGAAGAAGCGGAATTGTTTGAGGATATAGAAATACAATCATGTGGCTGTGATCTGGGAGACGAATAATAGGGATATCCACTTCGGGCAATCGAGAATACAGTATAAGAGGAATCTGTAAGCCGCCTAAAGGCGGCTTCTTACATTAAGACGGAGGACAGAATGCGGTTTTGTATTTTACACGAGTCAAAAAATCGAATGAGAGTTCATATCATCTTTTGGAATATTATCTGAAGGATAAAGCGGGAATCAAAAATGTAAGGGTTTTTGACAGGACGGGCAATGCAATTATTCATTATACTACGACTCGAACGGAGGTACTAAAATATCTAGTTCATTTCTCCTACCGGGACAAAAACACGGTAAATCTACTCCCTATGAACACAGGTAGAGAGCTGAGTCGGGATAGCGAAGACAAGCTGATACTGATGACGGTGATGAGATTGGGCGCTAAATATCTATTTCCACCGATAGTGGGCATGGTGATTACGATCCTCCGATCCATTAAATTCATTAAGAAGGGCGTTATTTCCCTGCTTCGAGGGAAAATAGATGTGAATGTCTTGGATGCTACGGCGATTTCTATTTCTATCTTGAGAAATGATATGGCGACTTCGGCGTCGATCATCTATTTGCTAAATGTGGGAGAGCTGTTGGAAAACTGGACTTATAAAAAATCCGTCAATGATCTCGCCCAGACGATTGCACTAAAAATCGATAAGGTATGGATAAATAAAAACGGAACGGAAGAGCTCGTCAGTGTATTTTGTGTGGAGGAAGGGGACGAAGTCGTAGTGAGGATGGGCAGCACCGTTCCCTTTGACGGGGTCGTGGTCTTTGGTGAAGCCAGCATCAACCAAGCTTCGATAACAGGTGAACCCTATTCCATTCGAAAAGCTCCTGGCAGTTATGTCTACGCAGGAACAGTGGTTGAAGATGGTGAATGTAGGATCCAAGTGGACAAATCCCCTGGACAAGGACAATACGATCGAATCGTCGGTATGATAGAAAAATCAGAGAGGTTAAAATCAAAAACCGAGAGTAAAGCTGCGGGCTTAGCGGATAAGTTGGTGCCCATGACATTTTTGGGCACGGCGCTCGTCTATGGACTCACTCGCAGCTTCGAGAAAGCCCTCTCGGTCTTAATGGTGGATTTTTCATGTGCTCTGAAGCTCTCCATCCCCCTGGCGGTATTATCCTCGATGAGAGAATGCAGCTCCTATGATATGGTCGTAAAGGGTGGAAAGTTTTTGGAGATCGTAGCGGAGGCGGATACCATTGTCTTTGATAAGACGGGTACATTGACCCAGTCCATACCGAAGGTAAAGAAAATCATCACCTTTAATGGAAGGGACGAAGACGAAATGCTCAGGTTGGCGGCCTGTCTCGAAGAGCATTATCCACATTCCGTAGCAAATGCCGTGGTGAAAGAGGCGAAGAATAGAAATCTACATCATGAGGAAAAACACTCGAAGGTGGAATATGTCGTAGCCCACGGGATTGCCAGTACCATAGAGGGTGATAAGGTGATCATCGGCAGCTATCATTTCGTTTTTCAAGATGAACAATGTGCAGTTCCGGAAGGGGAAGAGGAGAAATTTTACGCCCTTCCATCTGCGTATTCCCTGCTATATTTAGCAATTTCAAATCGACTCTCTGCTGTAATCTGCATTGAGGACCCATTAAAGGATGAGGCTGCCAATACATTACGAAGGCTAAAGGAATTGGGCATCAAAAAAACTGTGATGTTGACAGGGGACAATAAAAAAAATGCAGCGCATATTGCAGAACAAATTGGAATTGATGAATTCTATGCCGAGGTTTTGCCGGAGTTTAAGGCGAAATATATTATGGAGGAACAAAAGCTGGGAAACAGAGTGTTGATGATCGGTGACGGTATCAACGATTCCCCCGCTTTGTCTGCTGCGGACTGTGGGATTGCAGTCAGCTCAGGAGCCGCCATAGCGAGGGAAGTGGCAGATATTACCGTTTCCACAAGGGATTTAAACAGTCTGGCGGAGCTGCGGATCCTGAGTCAGCTATTGACGAGGAGAATCCGTCATAGCTATGATTTTATCTTGGGTTTTAATCTGATGCTCTTGGGCTTGGGGATCACAGGTCAGTTGACACCTACGACCTTGGCACTTCTACACAATGCGTCCACCATAGGACTGGGATTAAAGAATATGACAAAGCTGAAATAATGATTTTTGACACAATTGTTCGTGACCTTTTGGAGCCTTTTCTGATCTTTTGGAGTAGAAAGGGCTCCGTTTTATTGTTAGTATTGACTTAATGATAATGGATATCATTTAAAATTTAAATAGAAAAGGAGAGAATATGTCGATAGTAATCGTAGGTGGCAATGAGAGAATGGAGAGAAGGTATAAAGATCTGTGTCGAGAGTACAATTATGATGTCAAGGTGTTTACAAAGATGAAATATGGTCTAAAGGACAGAATTGGCAGCCCGGACTTATTGGTGATCTTTACCAATACAACTTCACATAAGATGTTAGAAATGGCTCTGGATAGAATAAAGGGGAAAGAAACCGTAATAGCCAGATCCCACTCGAGCTCTATGAGTGCACTGAGAGACATCTTGGACATGAACACATGTACAAATTCCATCCCATGCTTGAAGAGTTCATTGTAAGGCATTGTTCTCCGACCTTGGCCGGAATAAAAACGGGAAATATTTCTACGGTGCCCTATGAGGATCTAGGACAATTCTGGGAGGAAATACGCTGCTTGAACACGAGGCTCGTCCCTAAGGGCATGCGGCTTGTCCCATTAAAATTCTTTGACTGTAAAGCACTTGTATATATATATCGACCGGAGTATTTAGAGGCGGATTTATCAGTTGATCTGGCATGTGAACTCATGCAAAGTAGGGGCTACAACTGCGGCAATGCAGGCCTATGCGTAAAGAAATTGGCTATGAGACTGAAGGAGAATGATGGATTTCCCCATGAAATTGGACTATTTCTCAGCTACCCTCCAGCAGATGTGGATGGGTTCATCAAATATAAGGCTAAGAATTTCATACTGGCAGGGGATTGGAAGGTGTATTCCGATGTAGAGAATGCGGTTAAGAAATTTGATGACTATAGGAGATGCAAGGCCATCTATCATATGCTATGGGATTGGGGAATGCATATGGACTATCTGGCAATTGGCATATGAGAATATGAAAAAATTCGAATGAATAGGAGATAAAGCAATGAGTAGAGTGGCAGTTGTATATTGGAGCGGTACGGGAAACACGGAGGAAATGGCAAAGGCAATTTTCGAAGGGGCAAAAGAAGCGGGTAGTGAAGCATCTCTTTTTAATTGCACGGATTTCTATGCCAGCATGATAGAGGATTATGATATATTGGCATTTGGCTGTTCCTCTATGGGTGAAGAGGTGCTAGAAGAGGAGGAGTTTGAGCCGATGTTTGCATCCTGTGAATCGGCATTAAAGGGTAAAAAAATTGCTCTATTTGGTTCCTATGGCTGGGGAGACGGTCAGTGGATGAGAGATTGGGACGATAGATGCAAGGGCCTTGGGGCAGAGCAGGTGCATGAATACTTAATTCTCAACGAATATCCAGATGCAGCCGGCTTGGCTGCGTGCAGAAGACTGGGTATGACTCTAGTCTAGTTTGAGATGCCAAAATCTAGGTTTTTGATTTGCATCAACAGCGGGATGTATTTCTGGTAATCAGAATTTCTCAGATAAGAGGAAGAAAACGCCCTGAACCTCTACAAAGGCGAGGACAGGGCGTTTTCCTTGCACTTAATTGAGCCTACAACTACGCATATCGGCTCGCCCGAGTACCCGGTAAGATAAGGGAGATGCGAGATTCGATCAGCTCTTTTCATTATCGTCTTAATCGATCTGAATGGGTACTATTCCATATTGGAATGGATAGGTCTGCTGGATCTGCTGATATTCGATCACTCTCAAGTCTCATAGAGAATCTGCAGTTTGGTAATAATAAACTAATAATAAAAAAGGTTTGTAATGTAGGGCGTTTAGCTAAACTAACTCTTAAACCATCTGACATCTCTTGTCAGTGGAATACAATATAGGAGGGAATAGATGAGCAGAAGAGTTTTTAGTTCTTTATTGGTTGTAGCGCTATTATTTACGAGTATTCCAGCTCTAGCCAGTGACGACAACAACAGCGCAGTCGTATCGACGGAAAAAGCGAATGAGGATCCAGTACCGACTTCGGATCAAGACCAAGTGGGGGAATCACCACTGTTAAAGGGGCAGTCCGGTGAGACCAAGGTCGGGATCGCCATAACGGTGCACTCTGGATCGATTCAGATCACAAAGGACGCAGTGCTTACGTATCAGCGAGAAGATAAATCCTATGCCGAATTTACCGCGATAGAGAGTGCGGCTCGGCCCGGTGTATATTTCTTCGAGGTGACTCCAGACGAAAAAGGGGTTTGGAAAGTGGTACTATATAATGGTCAACCCTTTGTGGAACCGCGCTTAGATCTGATCGCCTTTGATACGGAAGAAGAGCTACAGGCATATTTTGATCAGAAAGAGAAATACGAGGTAACTCGGATCTCTGGAGATAATCGATATGAGACTGCAATGCAAGGGAGTGAGATGATCTCTCAAGCTGGGATCGCCGTCATCGCCAGTGGAGACAATTTTGCAGATGCCCTCTTCGGGGGACCCTTGGCATCAGAGGTAAGTGGACCGATGTTATTGACATCCAAGGATCATCTGCCAACTGGTATGGCAGATGTGCTAAAGTCCCTGGGAGTAAAACTGATCTATCTACTAGGTGGGGAAAATACCATCTCCGAAAAAGTGGTAGCAGAATTAGAGGATCTGGGATATGGGGTAACTCGTATTGCAGGAGAAAATAGAGTTGAGACAGCTGCCCGAATCAACAAGGAGGCCGCTACTCTCAGAGGGATTAAGGTTCTAGGAGATACGCCATCTATTTTTGTCAGTGGGTCGGACTTTGCAGATGCCCTTTCAGCAGCGCCCTATGCGTTTTTATTGCAGAAAAGTGCAGGCTATGGCCGATTTGTTCCCTATACGGATTTCCTGTATGAAAGAGACCTCGTCATCGGAGGTAGGAACTCTGTGCCGGGTGAAGGTGAAAAAGAGAGAATAGCGGGGGATAATCGCTATGAAACCGCACTAAAGGTCGCAGATGCCCATAAAGCGCTACTGAAAGAGAATAAGGACATAGATCTCAAAAAAGTGATCATAGTAGATGGAACGAGCTATCCTGATGCACTGGCGGCAGGCCCATGCGCTACTTATACAAATGCCGTGATCCTACTCACATCACCGAACAAACTCTCGCCTGGAATTGCAGAGTTTATTGAGGAAAATGAGATTCATCGCGTCACGATTATCGGAGGGGAGAATTCCGTTTCTGAGGAAGTGGAAAAGGAACTTCGGGAACTGAGATAGTGAAGGAGAAAGCGGCTTAACGAGATCGATCGTGATACCGCTTTTCTTTATGCCAGAGTAAGTCCGCAGCAAAAGACGAAATTGCGAAGAGAAGCTAATGTCTGTGATGAGAATCCGACTTGTATGCGGATCTGGTCTTGACAGAGAACCCGCATTTTGATAGAGTATCTTCAGAATCTGAGAACGAGAGTAGTAGCTGCAAGCTCCAATTTACAGAGAGTCCCTGGTCGCTGAGAGGGGATATGCGGAGGGCGGGGAATGGACTCGGGAGATGCTTTGGTGAAGGACAGTAGCTAAAGCCGTGGGCTCATGTTATAGGGCGAAGGTGTTATGCACCGATTGAGTGGCTTTGCCAAAAAATAGGATGGTACCGTGAACCTGATCCGTTCGCTCCTTGGAGTGAACGGCTTTTTTATTTTGACAATGGGAGGAAGAATGGAGACGAAGAAGACAGTTTTTAGTGGGGTGCAGCCCTCGGGGGATTTGACCCTAGGGAATTATTTAGGGGCAATTCAGTAATTTGCCCGTCTACAAGAGGAGAATGATTGCTATTTCTGCGTGGTGGATATGCATTCGATTACGGTGAATCAGGTGCCAGCTCAGCTGCGCAAGAACAGCTTGTCTTTAATGGCGCTATATATTGCCACGGGGATTGACCCGGAGAAATCTGTGCTGTTTATACAGTCCCATGTTCCCCAACATGCGGAGCTCTCTTGGGTGCTCAGCACGATCACCTATATGGGACAATTGTCTCGAATGACCCAATACAAGGAAAAACTGGCGAAGAATCAGGATAATCAAAATGTGGGGCTGTTTACCTATCCTGTGCTAATGGCTGCGGATATATTGCTCTATCAGGCGGACTTTGTACCCGTAGGGTCGGACCAAAAGCAGCATCTAGAGCTGGCCAGAGATCTGGCAGAGCGCTTCAATAACAAATACAGCGACACCTTTGTAGTGCCTGAGCCATTGATTCCCGATAGTGGTGGGAGAATAATGAGCCTAAAGGATCCAACGGCGAAGATGTCAAAATCGGATCCGGATGAGAATGCCAGGATTCTCCTCTTGGATGATAAGGATGCGATCGTACGCAAGATCAAGCGCGCAGTGACGGATTCGATGGGAGAGTTCCGCTATTCAGAGGAACAGGCCGGCTTGATGAATCTGATTAATATATACAGCGCCTTCACCGGAGAGACTTCTGAAACGATAGTGAAGCGCTATGAGAACGAAAACTACTCCAGATTCAAGGAAGAGCTGGGAGAGTTGGTGGCAGAAGGACTTCGTCCGATTCAGGAGAGATATAGGGAGATCTCTTCGGATAAGGGATATCTGGAGGAGGTCTGTAAGAAGAACGCCCAAAGGGCATCCTATGCGGCCATGAAAACTCTGCGAAAAGTATACAAAAAAGTTGGTTTCTATCAGGTTTAAAAAATCATACAAGAGGTCTATTTCGGTATTGGATACGGAAATAGACCTTTTTTTCTTGGGGGAATGATGGTGATACACGAATAATTGAAGTTGAATACTGAAGAGTTTTTCGTTTTTCACGCCAATTTTATAGACCATCTGCTTTTAACGAGTTTTTTGCTTTGGATGATTGACTTCCTGTTTTTTTCTTATATAATACTACTTGCAAGTTTAATATATGAAACAAGATGTTTAATAAATTGTGACTAAAAATCATAGAGATAAGGAGAGGGATGGGATGAAGAAATGGATGCTGTCTGTGTTGGCAGTGTTGCTATTGCTGTTGACCGCCTGTGGCAATGGGGATAATGAAAAGGTTGTAAATGTATATAATTTTGGGGAGTATATCGACAAGGAGCTACTCGCTGAATTTGAGAAGCAGACGGGAATTCAAGTGAAGTACGACATGTATGTGACCAATGAGGACCTATATGTAAAGATGCAGCAGGGAGGGGGAAGCTATGATTTGATTGTCCCCTCGGAGTATATGATCGAGAGGATGATCAAGGAAGATATGTTGGCAACCCTTGATTTTGATAATATCCCGAATATTAAGAACATCGATCCTGCGCTGATGGGAATGAGCTATGATCCAGATGGAAAATATGCCATCCCCTATTTCTGGGGGACGATGGGGATCCTATATAATCCGGAGGTGGTACAGGCGCCCGTCGATAGTTGGGATGCCCTATGGGATCCTCAATACGAAAATCAGATTCTAATGCTGGACAGCTCCAGGCAGTCCATCGGGATTGCCCTATTAAAGCTGGGGTATTCGATCAACTCGACGTCTGAGACGGAGTTGGAAGAGGCAAAACAACTGCTCATACAGCAGCGGCCCCTCGTCTATGCCTATCAAGTGGACCAGATCAAGGAGATGATGGCGACGGGAGAGGCGGCTTTGGCGGCTACGTATTCTGGAGATGCTTTCTATGCTGTTCGGGAGAATCCCGGTCTGAAATATGTGATTCCCAAGGAGGGCACGAATCTGTGGTTTGATTCGATGGTCATTCCAAAAGATGCTGTGAATAAGGAAAATGCGGAGGCATTCATCAATTTTTTATTGGATGCTGAGGTGGCGGCCCAAAACGCTGAATACGTGGCCTATTCCACTCCAAATGTGGAGGCGAAAAAATATATTGTGTCGGATATGAAGGATTCGGAGATCGTCTTTCCAGACTTATCCAAGATTGAAAATATACAGATCTTTAATGACCCGGGGGAGATGATCGTCGTCTACGATCGGATCTGGACAGATGTCATTTCTGGGGAATAGTTGAAGAAAAAGGGTTCAAGCTACGAGAGGAGGAGTCTGTGAACATCGGAGACAAGATAAAACAGCTTAGGCTGCAATTGGGGTTGACCCAAGAGGAGCTGGCGGAGCGTTCGGAGCTGACAAAGGGGTTTATCAGCCAGATTGAACGGGATCTGACATCCCCTTCCGTAGATTCTCTGGAGGATCTATTGGAAGCTCTGGGGACGAGTCTCAGTGAGTTTTTCAAAGAAGAAGTAGATCGACGGATTGTCTTTCGAGAAGAAGACTATTATATTTCTAAGGATGAGCAGAGTGGCGTTTCGATCTCTTGGATTGTGCCAAATGCACAAAAAAACCGTATGGAGCCGATTCGTTTGGAACTGACGGAAAAAGGCCATTCAAAAGAGTATAGCCCCCATGAAGGTGAGGAGTTCGGATATGTTTTAAAGGGCAAAATCCACCTGACTGTGAATGGTGTGGAGCATCTATTGAAAAAGGGCGAATGTTTTTATACAGGTGGAGAGAATACGAGAAAATTGAGCAATGCTGCTAGGGGAAAATCTGAGGTGCTTTGGATTTCGACCCCCCCAAGTTTTTAGGAGGTATGATGACGAATTTAATTGAGTTACAAGGGGTGACCAAGAGCTTTGGAGAAGAGGTGGTCTTAGACAATATCGATTTGTCTGTAGCCCACCGAGAGTTTTTGACTCTACTGGGGCCTAGTGGATGTGGGAAGACGACGACTCTCCGTTTGATCGGTGGGTTTGATACGCCAGACACGGGGAAAATCATTTTTGATGGCGTGGACATCACGAATAAGCCTCCTTATGAGCGGCAGTTGAACACGGTTTTTCAAAAATATGCGCTATTTCCCCATCTCAATGTCTATGAGAATATCGCCTTTGGTCTTCGAATCAAGAAAGTGCCAAAGGATGAGATCGACCGTAGGGTAAAGGAAATTCTGCGATTAGTCAACTTGGAGGGCTTTGAGACGAGGAGCATCGACCGGATGAGTGGTGGGCAACAGCAGCGTATTGCAATCGCCAGGGCATTGGTCAATGAGCCTCAGCTCCTTTTGCTAGATGAGCCCTTAGGGGCACTGGACTTAAAGCTTCGAAAGGAGATGCAGCTGGAGTTAAAAGCCATTCAAAAGAGGGTGGGGATCACCTTTATTTATGTCACTCACGATCAAGAAGAGGCTCTCACGATGAGCGACAAGATCGTCGTGATGGACAAGGGGGTCATTCAGCAGATCGGAACACCTGTGGATATCTACAACGAACCGATCAACTCCTTTGTTGCAGATTTTATCGGTGAATCCAATATCGTTCCGGGTGTCATGCACAAGGACTATTCGGTCAGCTTTTCCGGTCAACAATTTGTCTGTGTGGATAGGGGATTTGGTCCAGAGGAAGGGGTGGAGGTGGTCATCAGACCAGAGGATATGGAGATCACTGCACCGCAGGAGGGGATGCTCCGCGGCATCGTTCAGTCCAATATCTTTATGGGGGTGCACTATGAGATGGTCGTAGTGGTGGATGGCTTCGAATACCTGGTACATTCGACCCAGTACCGAGGAGTTGGCGAAGAGGTCGGTATCGTGATCATCCCGGAGAATATCCATATTATGAAGGCGGCTGGCCATGCGATTTAAGAAGATGGCCTATCCCTATCTATTGTGGCTGGCGATCTTCATCGTCGTGCCATTGCTCCTCGTCTTCTACTATTCGGTGACTTCGGGAAGTCTGAGCGAAATGGGCGTCTCATTCAGTCTTGCGAGCTATGAGCGTTTTTTTACTCCGCAGTATCTCAAGATATTGTTTAAGTCCCTTCGGCTGGCCTTTATCACCACGGTTTTATGTCTATTGATCGGATATCCGATGGCGTATTTTATCGCGAGGACGAAAGCGAATATCCGTAGTACGATGATCCTGTTGGTCATCATCCCCATGTGGATGAACTTCCTATTGAGGACCTATTCCTGGTTGACCATCCTCAGCAAAAACGGGATTATCAACAGTTTTTTGGGTCTGTTGGGTCTAGGTCCCGTCGATATGCTCTTCACAGAGGGAGCGGTACTGATTGGGATGGTATACAACTTTTTACCATTTATGGTCCTTCCAATCTACTCGGTCTTGGCGAAGATGGAACTGGACTTGGAGGAGGCGGCCTGGGATTTGGGGGCCAACCATAGTCAGACTTTTTGGAAGATCAAGCTGCCCATGAGCGTGCCAGGGATTATTACTGGGATCACGATGGTCTTCATCCCCGCTGTCTCCACCTTCGAGATCTCAAGTCTACTCGGAGGCAATAAGGTGAGTTTGATCGGGAATGTCATCGAACAGCAGTTTCGCGTGACAGGGGACTGGCATTTTGGCAGCAGTATGAGTATGATCTTGATGGTGCTGATCGTGATCTCCATGCTGATCACAAACCGATTCGGTGAAGAGGGAGAGGGGGGGATGTGGTGAAATTTCAGTTTCGAAAGCTCTATCTGGCTTTGACCTTTTTGTTCCTCTATGCTCCCATCATCGTCTTAATCGTCTTTTCTTTTAACGATTCAAGGCTCAGAGGCAGTTGGGAGGGCTTTACCCTCAAATGGTATGTGGAGCTCTTTCAGGATAGAGAAGTCATGCAGGCCATGTACAATACGATTCTAATCGCCGTTTTGACGACGATTATCTCCACGGTGATCGGCGTGTTGGCAGCGATGGGAATCTCAAATTATTCCAAATTGTGGAAGGGGGTTGTCCTCAACCTCAACTATATTCCGGTGCTGAACCCGGACATCGTGACGGCGGTTTCGTTGATGGTGCTCTATGGGGCGATGCAGATGAAGTTTGGGCTCTTTACGATGCTATTGTCTCATGTGGCCTTTACGATCCCCTATGTGGTCCTATCCATCTTGCCGAAACTCAAGCAGATGAACCGCCATATTCCCGAAGCGGCGATGGATTTGGGAGCAACGCCTCTGGAAGCTTTTCTCAAAGTGGTCTTACCTGAGATTCAACCGGGAATCGCAACGGGAGCCATGCTGGCCTTTACCCTCTCCATCGACGATTTCGTCATCTCTTTCTTTACGACGGGTCATGGAGTGGCGAATATTTCGACGACGGTTTTTTCCATGGCAAGACGTGGAATCAATCCGATTATTAATGCATTGTCAACTCTGATGTTTGTAGCAATGCTACTCTTGCTAATATTGATCAATAGAAATACGAAAACGGAGGATTTATACTGATGAAGAAAATTTTAATTTTGGTTCTCTCCTGTGTCCTGTTGCTGGTGGGCTGTGGTGGAGGCGAAGAGAAAAAGGTAGTCAATGTCTACAACTGGGGAGAGTATATCGACAAGGATCTCCTCGCCGAATTTGAAGAACAGACCGGCATTACAGTGAAATATGACACTTTTGTGACGAATGAAGACATGTATGTGAAGCTGAAGAAGGGCGGAAGCTCCTTCGATCTGCTGGTTCCATCGGACTATATGATCGAAAAGCTGATCAAGGAGGATCTATTGGCGGAGGTTGACTTCTCAAAGATCCCGAACTTTGAGAACCTCGACCCCGAATTACTGCATAAGAGCTATGATCCCGAGGACAAGTATTCCGTGCCCTATTTCTGGGGGACATTGGGCATCGTATACAACAAGACTATGGTATCGGAGCCGGTGGACAGCTGGGACATCCTCTGGGATGAAAAATATGCAAACCAGATCTTGATGCTCGATAGCTCCAGGGATTCCATCGGGATTGCCCTGATCAAGTCGGGTTATTCCATCAACTCTATGGATGAAGGGGAGTTGGCAGAGGCGAAGGAGCTCTTAATTCAGCAAAAACCCCTGACTTTGGCCTATCAAGTGGACCAATCCAAGGATATGATGGTTGGAGAAGAGGCTGCCATCGCCGTCATGTACTCTGGGGATGCCTACGATGCAGTTCGACAAAACCCCAATTTGGAATATGTCATTCCAAAGGAGGGCTCAAACCTATGGTTTGATGCCTGTGTCATTCCCAAGGACGCAGAGAACAAAGAAAATGCAGAGCTGTTCATCAATTTCTTATTGGATCCTGAGATTGCCATGCGCAACGCAGACTATGTAGGGTATTCGACTCCGAATGCAAAGGCGAAAGATCTGCTCTCAGAGGAGATGAAAGGCTCTCTAATCGCCTATCCGGATCTGTCCAAACACGCAAATATGGAAGTCTTTAATGATCCAGGTGAGATGATCACTGTATACGATCAGATTTGGACGGATGTCTTAGCCAATTAGTTTGGGATCGAACGGGGTTGTCGACCAGTAAAATATAGTAATACGATAAACCGCTGATTGCATATCGGCGGTTTTATTGATATCATATTTGTTGAGGTGATGACATGGACAGAACGGAATACCTGATACTGGGATGTGGAATAGCCGGCTACAATGCAGCGAAAACCATTCGCGAGTATTATCCGGATCGTATGATCACAGTGATTTCTAGAAATGAGAGTTTGAATAAATATATCGAACGACTGACCAAGAAGGAATACGATGCCTTTTTGCAGCGGGATGAATGGTTGGGATCCACAAACTGGTATTATGAGAATAATGTGGAGCTACGTCTGAGTACCAATGTGACTCGAATTGATACAGAGAACCGGATCGTAGGTCTGGAAGGTGGCAGCGGAATTCAGTATTCCCAGCTGCTGATCGCGACGGGCAGCCGCGTTGTATTGCCGTCGATTCAGATCGAGAATTACGACAACGCCTTTATGCTAAAGACCCTTGAGGACTTGATCGGCTTGGATCTATCCGCAATGGATCGCATTGCCATACTCGGTGGTACCTATTTGGGGGTGACCCAAGCCATGGAACTCCGCCGAATGGGTAAATCTGTGCTGCTACTGGAGCGGGGTCAGTCCATCCTACACCCCTTTATCAATGCCACAGCAGCAAAGATCATTGCAGAGGATCTAGAGAAGATGGGGATACAGATCATGACTGGACTCACCCTTCAGGCCATGCATGGAGATGGCAATGTACAGGAGCTGGCCTTTGAGGATGGAAGGGTAATGCCCATTGACGGCCTGATTCTCAATAAGGGGATCAAGCCCAATATCGAGTTTTTATTTGGCTCAGAGATCGAATATGACATCGGTATCAAAGTTGACGAAAATTTAAAGACCAATGTCGATGGGGTTTATGCAGCAGGTGATTGTGTAGAATTTG
The DNA here is from genome assembly GCA_030538075.1 of Tissierellia bacterium. Classification (GTDB taxonomy): domain Bacteria; phylum Bacillota; class Clostridia; order Tissierellales; family Peptoniphilaceae; genus JAUNUQ01. The sequence goes on along the minus strand of JAUNUQ010000006.1, from coordinate 67,584 downwards.
ATAAAAGATTGGTCGGGCAGTGGGAGGCATCCCTGAAGCAGGGGGTGGCCGCCGCAAAGAATATGATCTATCAGCCCACCAGTTACCGGTATCCAGATGAGATCTCCATTATGCCGATCGGCGATAAAAAGCTATTCGCATTTGGGGATACGTCGGGAGCAGAGGGAGAAGAACTCTTTCGGGATAGCGATGGTTTCAAACAACTGTTTTGGAAGAGAGATGGGGAGTCAAATCGAGAGGGTCATCTCATGGGAATCGTAATCTATGGGGATATCTCCTCGAAGGATAAATATGTAGATGAGATCATTGAAAATAGGCGGAGGATCAAGTGAAAATTACATTTTTAGGAGCTGCGAGGGATGTGACGGGCAGCAATTTTCTGGTCGAGACGAATCACTCGAAATTCATTATTGATTGTGGGATGTTTCAAGGTGGGAAGGAGCTAGAGCGACTCAATGAAGAGGCGTTTCGCTTTGTTCCTAGCGAGCTGGATTTCGCCATTCTCACCCATGCTCATATCGACCACAGTGGCCGATTGCCCAAATTGGTCAAGGATGGATTTCGAGGGCGCATCTACGCTACCAAGCCCACCGTGGATCTCTGTGATGTGATGCTGAAGGACAGTGCAAAGATCCAAGAGTCCGATGCACAATGGGAGAATAAGAGGAGACAGCGTTCGGGCAAGGAGCTGATCGAGCCCCTCTACACGATGAAGGACGCCGAGGACGCCTTGAAACACTTCGTCCCCAACCACTACGGCAGTTTGATTCAGATCAACGAAGAGGTGACGATTCGCTTTGTCGACGCAGGTCATATACTCGGTTCTGCCATATTGGAGATGTGGGTCCACGAAGAGGGGAAGACGACGAAGGTCGTATTCTCCGGAGACTTGGGCATGCCTGGCAGGCCGATCATTCGGGATCCACAGATCGTGGATGGGGCGGATTACCTGCTACTCGAATCCACCTATGGAAATACGGTCCATGAACCCATTGACGCCAGCATCCAGCGGTTGATCGAGATCATTGACGAGGTGACAACCCGGGGCGGCTCCGTGATCATCCCCTCCTTTGCCGTGGGTCGAACCCAAGAGCTCATCTATGAGCTGAATAAATACTACGAGCATAACCAGAGGATAGAGGAATACCAGCGAATCCCAATATATATCGACAGTCCAATGGCGATCCTGGCAACCCAGGCCTTTATGAAAAATTCCTATGTCTTTGACGAGGAAGCGAGGGATTTAATCCGCCAAGGGGATAATATCTTCGAGTTTCGCAACCTGAAATATGTCCAGAGCGCAGAAGAGTCCAAAATGCTTAATACTGTACGCTTTCCTCGTGTGATCATCTCCTCCAGCGGGATGGCCACGGCAGGCAGGGTTCGCCATCACTTAAAGCATCACCTCTGGGATGAGAAGTCAGCAGTCGTCTTTGTGGGCTACCAAGCTGTGGGATCATTGGGCCGTATCCTCGAAGACGGTGCGAAATCCGTCAAACTATTGGGGGAAACCATCGCCGTCAACTGTGATATTCACAGATTGGATGGCTTTTCTGGGCATGCCGATGAGCCGATGCTCCTCAACTGGGTCGATAGTATGAAGACCAAACCATCAAAAGTATTTCTGGTTCATGGGGAGCCTGAGGAGAGCGAACCCCTTGCCATGGTGCTTCGAGAAAAACTGGACTTAGAAGTCAAGATACCAGAATTGTGGGAGACCGTGGAACTGGGTCACCTGAACCGCAGTGAAAGCCCAGTCAACAAGGAGGAGATCCTGTCTGCGGTGCATCAGGAGATGGTCGATTTGGACTTGAATATGGACTCCTTCGACAAGGTTAAGCAGGGAGTCGAGTGGGACCAGTTCCCCGAAGAGAAGGCCATTGCGGTAAAACAGGCCCTTAAGGACCTGAACCGAAATCTGATGGATTTAAACCTACTCGTAGGAAAATAATCGTCTTTGGACGAAATAAAGGAAGACTATGAAGAATTTAGCAATACTCATAGGGAAACTCGTCCTCTTTGTGGGGCGACTACTGGGGCGAGGATCCAGTATGCCGGGCAAGCTGGCCAGACAGATTGCCCCAGACCTATTGGAAGAGTTGGACTACCCAAAAGATGTGGTGATGGTCACGGGCACCAATGGCAAGACTTCGACAACCCACTATATTGCCGCAATCATGGAAAAGGCGGGAAAGCGAGTCGTCCACAACAGGGAAGGTGCCAATATGCCCCAGGGCATTGCCACCGTCGTATTGGAGAAGACGGATTTTCAGGGGAAGGTGGATGCGCAGGTCTGTGTATTCGAAGTCGATGAGGGCTTTTTGGGTTCCTTAGCTGAGGCGATACGACCAGAATACATCCTGATCACCAATCTATTTGAGGATCAGGCTGACCGTTTTGGAAGCGCAAAACAGCTGGCAAAAAAGTTGACAGAGGCCATACCACAGGGCAGCAAATTGATTTTGAATGGAAATGATCCCCTATTGGTGAAACTGGGAAATGATCGGATAGACTGCCATAAAATCTATTTTGGCGTAGAGGCATTTCCAGACGAGACCCAAGTAGAAATGGAACAATCGAACTGTCCTGTCTGCTCACAGCCCTTGGAATACGAACGTCGATACTATGACAAGATCGGAGAATTCCGCTGTAAATGTGGTTTTGAAACCCCTCCCATAGAATACCTCGCCACTGATGTGGATGATGTTGACAAGAGTTTTGTCGTCGATGGTTACCGATACCATTCAAAATATGGAAACAAATATTTCGTCTATAATATGCTGGGGGCAATCGCCTATGCCAAACAGCTCGAGATCATCGATTCGGTGATCGATAAGGCTCTTGCAGATTATTCGATCGGTGCGGGACGAATGGAAGAAATTCAACTGGGGGGACACAATACCATTCTCAATCTGGTAAAGAATCCCGCAGGCCTAAACCAATCGCTAGAGTTCATATTGGCAGAACAAAGACAGGACCCTTTCAATTTATATCTGGCGATCAACAGCCGTCCAGCGGATGGGGAAGACCCAAGTTGGCTCCAAGCAGTGCATTTTGAGCAGCTGATAGAAAGTGGGTTAGAGACTTTTATCTGCGCTGGAGAGCAGGCGGAATATCTGAAGGGAATCCTGCTGGAAAAGGGACTGGCAGAAGATCGGCTCAAGATCATACTAGATCCCAAAGAGGCAATCGCCCTTCTTAGCGATTCTCATCTTAAGCCCTATATTCTTTCGAACTATACGGCCCTGGCAGCAATCCGTTCCCAGCTGATCTAGTGGAAGATGCCTTTCAAGTATATTGGGATCTTAAAATGCTGGCTTTTCAGGGCGAATGTTGATTGCATTTACAGATTACATCCAAAACAAATTGGATTTGTCAGTGGAGTACCGCGAGAAGGCAGAAGATGCTGTAACCGCTGACTGTGGAATTTATTTATGGGGAATCCTATTTGGGGGCTGATCAATATCAGCCCCTTTTCGCATTATTTTTGAGTTTTTTACGATTATATTTATCTTTTTTATCTGCTACTAGGGTGAGAAAATACGAGAAGGTACGAGAAAAGACAAAGTAAAAACGCGTATTTCTCACGTCGCGGGACGATTTGAGAAGATACGCGTATGATTGGTGCCGAAGGCGGGATTTGAACCCGCACGGTGTTGCCACCACAGGATTTTGAGTCCAGCACGTCTGCCAGTTCCATCACTTCGGCTTAAGTTACCAATAGATAATAGCATAAAGAGGGGGTACTTTGCAAGTGAATTTTGCATGAATTTTCCGAAATCTTTAATTATTGTCGATAGGGTAGCGAAATTTCATTGCTTTTCATTTCTTCGTTCCTATTATATACTTAAGTTTAAGTGAGGTGGAATATGGGGAAGATTGTTTTGATTGACGGCTCCAGTTTGTTGTTTCGAGCCTTTTATGCAATTCGCGAGTTGACGACAAAGGATGGCATATATACGAATGGGGTTTACGGCTTCTTGAGCATGTATTATCGCATTGTAGACCAATATGCTCCTGATTATGTCTGTGTGGCCTTTGACCGCAGTGGTCCAACTTTCAGGGAGGAGGACTATGCCGCCTACAAGGGAAATCGACAAGAGACCCCGAGTGAGTTGAGTGCCCAGTTTGGAATTCTAAAGGATGTACTGGACTCGATGGGTGTGGTGCATCTGGATCTGGATGGATATGAAGCCGACGATATCTGTGGGACTTTGGGCCGTGTTTTCTCTCAGGAGGGACATCAGGTGATCCTGTTTACCGGGGACCGCGATTTCCTCCAATTGGTGGGGGAAAATCGACAGGTGGTACTGACGAAAAAGGGGATCAGCGAGATCATCGAATACGATACGCAGAGGATCCTCGATGAATATGGAATACAGCCGCAGCAATTCATCGATGTAAAGGGCCTGATGGGAGACACCTCCGACAATATTCCAGGCATCCCGGGAATTGGTGAAAAGACCGCACTCAAGTTGATACGGGAATACGGCAGCATGGATGGTATTTATGAGAGCATCGATCAGGTGAGCGGAAAGGCCATAAAGCAGAAGCTCATCGATGGGAAGGACATAGCTTATCTAAGTCGCAGTTTGGGGGAGATTTTTCTAAATGCTCCAATCGACCTGGAGCTAGACAGCTATCTCCTGCGGAGTGAAGATGTGGAGGAGCTCAGAAGGAAATTTGAACGACTTGAATTTCGCACCTTTGCCTCTCGGCTTCCAAAGCCAGAGGTCGAGCTTGAAGTGAGACTAGAACAGGTTGTTTTGGGCGAAGAGAATCTCCAAGAGTTCTTATTAGCGGCAAAAAAAGCCGGCCGTGTCACCTTTAAGTTCTTTTCTGATGAGGGTTATGCCCTGCGCAAGAGGATTGAGGCGGTTGGGTTTAAACTACCCGGGGAACCAAGGGTCTATTTGGCCCAGATCCAAAAACCAGATGCAGAGGTGGAATTTTCCCAGGGATCCCTTTTTGAAACGGATCCTGAAGAGCTGCAGAGCTCCATAAAGACTACGGACTCCAGTAGATTAAACTGGGAGTGCTTTAACGATCTCTTTACAGACCCGGCGCTCACCAAAGGCTCCTTTGATGTAAAGGAGGAGATGCTCTGGTTAAAGAATGGGGGCGTAGCCCTCCAAAACTACGATGATGCCATGATCATGGACTATCTGTTGGATCCGTCCCAGACGGGGATGACCATGGAAAAACAACTCGAAAAACATGTGGGCATACGAATCCTCTCCCGCGATGAACTGCAGGGTAAGGGGAAAAAGCGAATCCCATTGGAGGATATTGCGCAGGAAGCCCTCTTTGATTATATAGCGCAGGTGGTTCACGGCATAGAAAAGCTCTTCCCCTATTTTACTCCCATGCTGGAAGAACGTCAGATGACAGAGCTATATCAGAGGGTGGAGTTACCCTTGATCGAGGTCTTGACGGAAATGGAGCATCAGGGTTTTCAGGTTGATATCCAAGTGCTGGAGGATTTGGGAAGGGAATTTCAAGAGGTGGCGACGCGGCTGGAACATGGAATTTATGAGGATGCCGGAGTCTCCTTTAATATTAACTCCCCAAAACAATTGGGTGAGGTGCTCTTTGATCAGCTAAAGCTGCCTGTTGTCAAGAAGACCAAGACCGGGTATTCCACAGATGCCCAGGTATTAGAAAAGCTCTCTGGACAGCATCCCATCGTGGAGAAGATCTTGGAGTATCGGAGCATTGTCAAGTTGATCGGAACCTATATCGATGGACTCACTCCCCTGATTCGAGAGGATGGACGGATTCACTCCACCTTTAAACAAAATATTGCTGCGACCGGCCGCATCAGCAGCACAGATCCCAATCTGCAAAATATTCCCATCAAGACAGAGGAGGGGCGGCGGATACGAAAGGCCTTTGTCCCCAAAGCCGGGTATTTGCTAGTGGACGCGGATTATTCCCAGATCGAACTGCGGGTGTTGGCGCATTTGTCCCAGGATGAGGCGATGATCAAAGCCTTCTTAGCGGGGGACGACTTTCATACACGCACGGCTTCTGAGGTGTTTCATACACCCTTAGAAGAGGTGACGCCGCTCCAGAGATCAAGGGCCAAGGCGGTCAACTTCGGGATCATCTATGGGATCAGTGACTTTGGATTGTCTAGGGACCTGGACATTCCACGAGCCGAGGCGAAGGAGTATATTGAGCGCTACTTGGACACCTATCCCATGGTTCGGCAGTATATGGAGTCCATCGTCGAGCAGGGGAGGTCCGATGGATATGTGGAGACGATTCTACACAGGCGCAGGTATATTCCGGAACTGGCTTCCTCTAACCACAATATTAGGGGTTTTGGCGAACGCATCGCCCTGAATACGCCGATCCAAGGCTCTGCTGCAGACATCATCAAAGTGGCGATGGTGGATGTCTATCGCGAGTTGAAGAAAAGGGGGCTCGCCTCTCGACTGATCCTTCAGGTGCATGACGAATTGATCGTCGAAGCACGTGAAGATGAAGTAGAGGAAGTGAAGGTGCTTCTCCAGGAGACGATGGAGTCTGCGATGACTCTGTCCATCCCCATCAAGGTGGATGTGAATACTGGAAGCACTTGGTATGAATCAAAGTAGACGAGTTGTCATCACCGGTTCAATTGCAACGGGAAAGTCGACAGTGACTAGAATGCTAATCGAGCGCGGTTATCCCGTGCTCGATGCGGACCGAATCGCTGGTGGGATCTATGAGGATCATGCGCTTCTCTCTCGGGTCCGAGCGCATTTTGGTGAGACAGTACTGACTGCTGAGGGAAAGCTGGACCGGAAAAAACTCGGGGAGAGGATTTTTCGAGACGCGAAAGAGCGAAAAGTGTTGAATCGAATGACCCATCCGGTTATAATCAAGAGGATGCTCCAGGAGGAGAAGTCTGTTGAGGGAGATTTGGTATTTTGGGATGTGCCCCTGTATTTTGAAGAGCGGGATGTCCTTGAGCCCTTGATTCAACCGACGGCCACCGTGCTCGTTTACGCCACTTTTGAGCAGCAGCTCCAGCGTCTACAAATCCGTGATGCTTTGGGCTATGAAGAGGCATTGGAGAGAATCAAAGCCCAGATACCCATCGAACAGAAGCGTAAAATGGCAGATTATATCCTGGATAACAGCAGGGGAATAGTGGATCTATCGGGGCAGTTGACGGAGCTATTGCCACTGTTAGAGGCCAACAGACCCTATAAAATATGAAGGAGAGGTGGAGAATGAGATTCATTCGAAATCTATTGGCGACCTTAGTGATCGCCGTGATTCTGGCCATCGGCTTGAGCCTGGCCCTGATCACGATGAAGACTTATGATATGCAGATCAATTATGTGGATATCATCGAAAAATACAGTAAGAAATACAATTCGGATCCACTGATGATCGCTTCGATTGTCAAAGTCGAATCCGGTTTTGACCCAGGGGCCACCTCGCCGATGAATGCCAAAGGACTGATGCAGATCCTTCCAGATACGGGGGAATGGATTGCAGAAAAACTTGAAGAGGACTACCATGACGAAAAGCTATATGACCCTGACTACAATATCCACTTAGGTGCGTATTATTACGAATACCTCTACGAGCACTTTGGGGACGTGGAGATCGCCTTGGCTGCATACAACGGTGGCATGGGTAATGTGGAGGAGTGGCTAAAGGATCCGCAGATCTCCTATCACGGAGATAAATTGGACAATATTCCCTTTGGAGAGACGAAGAATTATGTGGAGAAGGTGATGAATACCTACGAGACCTACAAACTCTTCTATAAGAGGGGGATTCCAAACCAAAAGGCCTTTGACAATCCAATTACGCTTATCTGGGACAATTATGTGACCTTTGTGAAGGACATATGGGAAAAATTTTAATTTCCTGTCAGACTTCACTGCACTTCATTTGTTCTATTGAAAAATTGCGTAAATAGTATATAATAGTAAGGGTAATCCGAAAGCAGAAGTGGTGGAATTGGTAGACACGCTATCTTGAGGGGGTAGTGGGCAATGCTCGTGGGGGTTCGAGTCCCCCCTTCTGCACCATTAATTTGAATAGTACAAAATGAGAGGTGGATTTGGATGAGTCTTGAAAACGCAAGCTTCCGAGGCGGCGTACATATGCACGACTTCAAGGAATTGACGAATGACAAGCCCGTCGTTCCAGGCAGTCGGCCAACAACAGTGACCATTCCCCTCCAGCAGCATATCGGTGTTCCCTGTGAGGCGCTAGTTGGCGTCGGGGATGTCGTTAAGGTTGGGGAAAAAATCGGAGAGTCAAAAGCGTTCATGTCGGTACCGGTCCATGCCAGTGTGTCGGGACAGGTAACGGCGATCACGGAGATCGCAACAACGGCAGGCACAAAGTGCATGGCCATCACAATTGAATCGGACGGCAATGAGGAGATTGGATATGTCAAACCGGGAAAAGCTCCTGAGGATCTATCCCCAGAGGAAATCGTAGCCCTTGTCAAAGAGGCGGGGATTGTCGGGATGGGCGGAGCAGCATTTCCAACCCATATTAAGTTATCGCCTCCAGCCGATCAACCAATAGACACCGTTTTAGTTAACGGTGCGGAATGCGAACCCTATCTCACAGCCGACCAGATGATCATGGAGTCTGAAGCAGACAAAGTCATCGGCGGACTGCTTCTGGCCATGAAGGCTGTGAAGGCCGAGAAGGGATTTATTTGTATTGAGACAAATAAGCCAAGAGCCATTGAGATCATGAAACAGAAGGTGGCGGCCCATTCCCAATTGGAGGTAGTGACCCTTAAGCCAAGGTATCCCCAAGGGGATGAAAAACGGCTGATTGACGCGGCTACGAAGCGAGTTGTCCCCTCGGGAGGGCTGCCGATGAATATCGGCGTGGTGGTCATCAATGCCTATACAGCCCATTCGATCTATGAAGCAGTCCACGCGGGCAAACCGCTGATCGAACGGATTGTCACCGTCACAGGCCACGGCGTTAAAAACCCCATCAATGTGATGTCCAAAGTCGGTGTTTCCCTTCGATATCTTCTGGAGGAAGCACAAGGACTACAGGGAACACCAGGAAAGGTGATTATCGGTGGCCCCATGATGGGTGCAACGCAGTTCTCCATTGATGCTCCCGTGTCAAAGGCCACTGGCGGCATGCTGGTCCTGACAAAGGAGGAGGCAAAGCCTCCCAAGATGGAAGCCTGTATCAAATGTGGAAAATGCGTGGATGCATGTCCCGTATTTTTACAACCTCTGTACATCGCGCGTTCGGTAGATAATGATCTGATGGACAATGCTCGAGAACTGCATGCGATGGACTGCATAGAGTGTGGCTCCTGTTCCTATATTTGCCCAGCGAAACGCCCATTGGTCGAACTGATCAAATTGGGCAAGCAAGAGCTGCGCAAGAAATCACAGAGAGTATAAGGGGGTAGCATGGAAAATACAGAAGTTAGAGGAAACGAAGTCGTATTAGACGAGCTTCTAGTTGTCTCTTCCGCTCCTCATATCAGAACGGAATTAACAGTTCAGCGAGTCATGCTGGATGTCATCATCGCGATGGCGCCAGCAATTCTAGCTGCTGGCTATTTCTTTGGGATCCGGTCCTTGATCACGATTGCTGCCTCAGTCATCGGCGCTGTCGTCGCAGAGGCCCTGATCCAGAGAGCATTGAAACAAGAAGTGACGATACGCGACCTATCTGCGGTAGTCACAGGTATATTGGTGGCCTTCAACGTGCCGGTCAGTATGCCCATTTGGATGGTCGTACTGGGCAGTGTCTTCGCCATTATAGTGGTTAAGCAGTTCTTCGGTGGGCTGGGCTCCAACTTCATGAACCCGGCACTTGCTGCCAGAGCGGTACTGATGGCTTCTTGGGGCAAGGAGATGAGCAATTTCACAGCACCCCTCACAGATATGGTCTCACAGGCCACGCCGCTGAGTGGTGGTCCGATGCCTGCGGTGATGGATCTGTTCATCGGAAATATGCCTGGTACCATAGGCGAAGTATCCAAGTTAGCATTGCTCATAGGAGCTGCCTATCTGGTCTATCGCCAGGTGATTAGCCTGCGCATACCATTGGTATACATAGGTTCAACAGTTGTATTCCTACTGCTCACTGGAACCCCAGCGAACCAAATACTCAATCAGGTTCTCTCTGGAGGCTTGATCTTGGGGGCCTTCTTCATGGCGACAGACTATGTGACCTGTCCCATCACGAAGAAGGGACAGATTGTCTTTGGCGTCGGGCTGGGTCTATTGACTGCCATCATTCGAAATTTTGGTGGATATCCGGAAGGGGTATCTTATGCCATCCTCATTATGAATATGTGTGTACCACTGATTGAAAAATTCACGTCGGACAAACCCTTTGGAGTGGGAGGTGTCAAAGAATGAAAGACATGGGAACTCTAATCATTCGGCTGTTTCTGATCACAGCGGTTGCCGGATTGGTGTTGTCCTTGGTCAATAATGCCACGGCGCCGGTCATAGCCGAGCAGCAGGCAAAAAAATTGGCCGAATCACTAATCGTGGCATATCCTGAAGCGGAGAGCTTTGAACCGTTATCAGCTGAGGAGACGGCAGCGGCAATTGGAGACAATCCAAATGTCAAGGAGATCTATAAGGCACTGGTCGGTGGGCAAGAAGCAGGCTATGTGTTTAGCTCCATTGGAAAGCAAGGCTTTGGTGGGGACATCAGCTTCATCGTCGGCATATCCAAGGAGGGGGCAATCACTGGTTGGCAGGTGCTCAATCACTCAGAAACCCCAGGATATGGTCAGCAGATCGAGCAGCCCTTCTTTGCAGAGGGGATAACGGGAAATCAGATCGCAGAGGATTTAGTGGCCGTGGAGACTCCATCGGCGGACAACGACATCCAGGCGATCAGTGGCAGTACCATCACTACAAAATCTGTGCTGGGTGGACTCAATGGTACTTTGGCAATTGCCAGAGAGCTGATCAAGTAGGAGGCGGACATGAAAAAAATCTTTTTTGATGGAATTTTCAAAAACAATCCCGTCATCGTACAATTAGTAGGCCTTTGTTCTGTACTGGCGATTACGACATCCATTGAGAATGCCATTGGAATGGGAGCGGCGGTCATCTTCGTTCTCTTAGGCTCCAATATAGTGGTCTCCATGCTCAGGAATTTTATCCCGGATAAAGTGCGTATTCCATCCTATGTCGTCATCATCGCGACCTTCGTAACGATTGTTGCGATGGTACTAGAAGCGTATTTACCGGCTCTTAATAATGCCTTGGGAATCTTTATCCCGTTGATCGTCGTCAACTGTATCATCCTGGCAAGGGCGGAGTCCTTCGCTTCAAAACAGACGGTTTTTGCTTCTGCAATAGACGCCCTGGGACAGGGCTTAGGCTATACCTTTACAGTCGTTTTAGTTGCGACGATCCGAGAACTGTTTGGATCAGGCACCCTATTGGGTGCGAGGATCATCCCTGAAGCCTATACGGTCGGTGTCTTCACACAAGCGCCAGGGGCCTATATCATTCTGGGAATCATCATCGGCGTCTTCAACCTGATCTTGACTAAGAACAAGAACAAAGAGCTGTCGAGAGGAGATAATTAATGGAAAATCTATTTACGATAATTATCGGATCGATCTTTGTCAACAACTTCGTACTGGCACAATTCCTTGGAATCTGTCCCGTACTGGGAGTGTCCTCGAAGACGGAAACGGCCCTGGGAATGGGATTGGCGGTCACCTTCGTCATCACTCTGGCCTCTGTCATCACATATATGATCCAGAGCTTTCTATTGGATGCCTTTAATCTGGGCTACTTACAGACCATCGTATTCATCTTGGTCATTGCAACTCTAGTACAATTTGTGGAGATGGTGCTGAAAAAATCGGTGCCGAATCTCTACAATGCCCTGGGTGTCTACTTACCTCTGATCACGACCAACTGTGTCGTCCTCGGTGTGGCAATTCTGAACATCGATGCAGAGTATAATCTAATTGAAGTCATCGCCAACGCACTCGGCGCTTCGATAGGCTTCATCATCGCCATCGTCATTCTGGCCTCTATTCGAGAGCGCCTCGAGCATGCTCCTGTACCGGAGATGTTCAAGGGCGTACCCGTTGCGTTATTTACCATCGGTCTGATGTCCATCGCATTTATGGGCTTCTCAGGATTGGTATAGGAGGCGGATATGGATATTAGTTCAATTATCATTCCCGTACTCGCGCTGGGAGCCTTGGGAATTGCATTTGCAGCACTTCTGTCCTATGCTTCCCATGTGTTTCACGTGGCGGTTGATCGCAGAGTGGAAGAGGTTCGAGAGGCATTACCTGGTGCCAACTGTGGCGCCTGTGGATACCCTGGCTGTGATGGATTGGCCGCGGCCATAGCATTGGACGGAGCACCGATCAACGCATGCCCCATAGGCGGGCAGGCACTGGTGGATGCCCTAGCTGAAATTATGGGTCAGACTGCAGAGGCAGCTGCCAAAGAAGTCGCAGTCGTCCTCTGTCAAGGGGACAAGAGCCGCGCGAAGGACAAATTCGAATACGATGGCATAGCAGATTGTCGAGCCATCGCCGGACATCATGGCGGAAATAAGATCTGTTTCTATGGCTGCCTTGGCGGAGGGTCATGTAAAGACGCCTGCCAATTTGACGCCATTGAGATGGTCAATGGTCTGGCCATAGTAGATCCAGAAAAATGTACTTCTTGCCGAAAATGTGTAGATGCTTGTCCGAAGCATATCATCGAAATGCTGCCCTATGAGCAGAAATCCATGGTCAAATGTAAGAGCAAGGATGCGGGCAAGATAGTAAGAGGCGCTTGCACCGTCGGCTGTATCGGATGTAAGATCTGCGTCAAGCAGTATCCGGAGGGTTTTGTCGTAGAGAACTGGCTGGCAACCGCGACTTATGATATTGCAAATCCAGATCAGGAAAAACTGGAACTGGCGATCGACAAATGCCCAACGAAGTGTATACACCCCGGTCTCGAAAGAAAAGCAGAATAATCGACTAGAAAAAGTCCCTTTATGGGACTTTTTTATTGAGGTACAATGAGGCTCTGACTTGTTTCATAGTCAAAATAATGATAGACTATATCTACTAAACTGGGGGAATTTATGACAAGAGGAGACAAATTTCTGATCCTGATCCTCGTATTGGGGAGTCTGCTGTCGATGGTGATATTTACCGACCGAGGGCTGCTGACAGAAAGAGCCTATGTGAGTGTACAGGTCAACGGTCAGGAAGTACAGAAGATTCAATTGGACAAGACTATGGTGGGAAAGACGGTTCGAGTCGAAACCGAGGGGGGATACAATCTCATTGAAATTGGAGATGGGAGAATTCGCGTCTTAGAAGCGGATTGTCGAGATCAGATCGATGTGCTCCAGGGTTGGATTTCCAAGCCAGGGGAGACCCTTGTATGCCTTCCCCATCGTCTGATCCTTCAGATTATTGACCCTGCGGAGGTGGATGATATTGACCACATCAACTATTAGGAGATCCCGATGCGCCGGTTAATTAGTATGGCCGTATTGGTCGCACTGGCATTGGCCTTATCCGTTTTGGAGATGTCCCTGCCATTGCCCTTTGTCGCCCCTGGAGCCAAGCTGGGACTATCAAATATCGTCCTATTATTGGCCATCGTCCTATTTCCCTTCCGAGAGGCTTTTATGATCGCTGTGATCAAGCCCTTTGTATTGATGTTGGTGACTGGTTCCGTGACGAGCCTGATCTACAGCATGGCCGGCTCCATCCTCAGCTGTTTGGTGATGGTTTTCGCCTATCGATACTTGAGTCATTGGTTTAGTCTGACCGGCGTCAGTGTATTGGGCTCTGTCGCACATAATTTTGCGCAGATTACCGTTGCCGCACTGATCTTAAATAATTTTTGGATGTATGGATATCTGCCATTACTGGTACTCATCGGGATAGGGACAGGGATATTTGTCGGCCTGACCACAGAGTATCTCACCAATCATCTCAGGAGACTTAAACTAAATCTATAAGCTTTGAACTTGAGAATGGAGAGTGTATGAAACGGGATGAGATTTGGGAGTGCAATGAAGAGATAGTAAGTGGAAATACAGAGATCTTTGAACCGGATCAGCTGCTTTCTATGGAGCAGCGTAAGGGCTATTTTTCCCTTGCTGAGGAATCGGCAGCCCGGATCAAGGATATGCAGGCGAGTGATCGCCCAATGGAGAAGCTGCAGCTACTGGGTCCTAATGAACTCAGCGACAACGAGCTCTTCGCCATATTGCTGGGAACGGGAACCCGTGGCATGAGCGCTCTCGCCCTGGCAAATCAGGTGCTGATCGCCGTGGGCAATCACGAAAATCTGATGACCATGACCATCGAGGAATTGACGGCGATAAAGGGGATTGGCCTTTCGAAGGCCTGTCGAATTATCGCCGGCTTGGAACTGGGGAGCCGATTGCAGACGAGGGAGTCCATTCGAAAAGTGGATATCCACAGCCCCAGATCGATCGCAGACCTGTTCATTGCCCGCTTTCAATACGAAGACAAAGAGCATTTCATCGCCTTGCTTCTGGACACGAAAAACCGGATTATCGGCGAGGTTCGGGTATCGACAGGAGACCTAAATCGATCGATCGTCAGCCCAAGGGAAGTCTTCAAACTGGCGATCAAGCGCAGTGCCAATGCGATGATTCTCGTACATAACCACCCTTCTGGAGATCCAGAGCCCTCAAGAGAGGACATTCAAGTGACCAAGAGACTGTTGGAGGGCGCCAAGATCTTGGGGATTCGTATTTTGGATCATTTGATTATCGGTTATAATCAGTATTACAGTATGCGTGAACACGACATTATAGAATAGAGGAGTAATAGATGGCTACATTTTTCAGCTTAGTCGCTGGGGACATCGGAATCGACTTGGGGACGATCAACACCTTGGTCTATGTGGACAAAAAGGGGATCGTCATCAACGAACCTTCTGTCGTTGCCATAGATATCAATAACGGAGACATCGTGTCCGTGGGTAAAGCGGCCTGGGATATGATCGGAAAGACCCCGGGCAATATCGTGCCGATGCGCCCCTTAGAAGAGGGTGTGATCTCTGATTACGAGATCACCCAGGTGATGCTCAAATACTTTATCGATAAATCCAGTCCTGGATTTTCCTTTTTGCAGTCCAGAGTGATCGTCTCCATCCCATCAGGGATAACGGATGTGGAGAAAAGAGCCGTTGAGGATGCAGTCTTTCAATCTGGAGCGCGGGATGTGTTACTGATCGAAGAGCCTCTGGCCTCAGCAGTGGGAGCGGGGCTACCTGCAGATGAGCCCAAGGGAAACATGGTCATCAACATTGGAGGCGGTACGACAGAGGTGGCCGTAGTATCCCTCAATGGGATGGTCAGTTCGAGGTCCATCTTTATCGGGGGAGACCTATTTAACCAATTGATCACAGAGCATGTCAAAGAAGAATACAATCTGATGATTGGATACAATACGGCAGAGCGCCTTAAGATGACGATAGGGACGGTCAATCCAGACCATGAGGAGATGAAAAGCGAGGTCTCCGGACGGGATTTGATCACGGGACTTCCGAAGACTGCCATCATTCGTTCGACAGGGATCACAAGGGTACTCTTGCCATCGATTGTGGACATCATCGACGGGATCAAATCCGTTTTAGAACGCACTCCACCGGAACTATCCTCGGATATCATCCGAGATGGCATCCTGTTCACAGGCGGGAGCAGTCGACTGAACGGCTTAGCGGAGTGGATTTCTCGCGCCATCAATATGAAGCTGATTTTAGATGACAACCCAGAGACCTCAGCTGTGAGTGGGACGGGCAAACTGCTAAAGCAGTTTGCTAATCTGAAGAAGACCAGAAGATTACGATAAGAGGCGATCATGAATAAATACTCCAATAGAGAAAAGACCCTCGTATTCATCGGGACGGTCCTGCTCCTCTGTGTGATGATGCTGATCACCAGCCGCAATTCGGCGACGGTTGGCATCTTGCAGAATGTCGTCGGCATCGTGATCAAGCCCGTGGATAAGATGGTCTACACCATCGGAACAAAGGCGCAAGATGCCTTTGTCTATGTATTCGGAACGGCGCAGATGCGCCGGGATTTCGAGACCCTCAAACAAGAAAATGAGGCATTAAAAGAAGATATACTACTCTACGAAAATGTCATCTCCCGTATGGACTTTCTGCAGGGGGAATACGAATTGTTGAAAAAGACAGAGTACCCGCTGCAGACAGCCAATATTATCGCCAAAGATCCCAGCAATATTTTTGTCAATTTCACGATTGATAAGGGCTCCGGTGATGATGTGTCGAAGGGAGATATCATCCTAATGGGAGTTGCCTATACAGACGCCAATTATGTGGAGGGCGTAGTCGGGAAAGTGGAGCAGGCAGGTAGTAACTGGGCCAAAGTGTCCACGATCATCGATGAGAATCAGAGTATCTCTTTTAAGTCGGCTCGCACAATGGACTATGGGGTCATCAGCGGTCGAGGGGACAAAGGGCTGATCGGTTACGCATTTCATGCAGACGCAGATATTAAGGTCGGCGACAAGTTGATCACTTCCGGCATAGGTGGAATCTACCCAAAGGACTTGTATATCGGGGATGTCCTGGAAGTGAAGCAGACGGAGGAGATGCTCCTACAGGTGATAGTGGAGACCAAGGTGGATTTTTCTAGTCTATCTCGTGTGTTCATCCTCAATCAGGGAGATGGAAAATATGAATCGAATTAGAATGGGAATCGTGCTTTTCATCACGATTCTCCTACAAAATACTGTGTTTAGCCGCATTCAAATACTGGGCGTGCAGCCCAATGTGGCCCTGCCCGTCATCGTCTTACTCTCCATAGGCTTCAGTTCTTATGCTGGGGGCTTTAGTGGACTGACCATAGGTCTGGTGGAGGATATTTTATTTTCACCAGTAATCGGCTACCATGCACTGATCTATTTTGTTACTGGTTTTGTCATTGGGAATTTTGAGTACCGACTCAATATCAAAGACAATAAGACGGGCATGTTGATCACTGCTCTGGCCACTTTGGGTATCTTCGCCTTTGAATTGGTTGTAAGCTTATTCACGGGAAGTTCTGCTGCGTACATCGCCCATCTCAAGGGTCCATTGCTGCTGGAGATCCTGATGAATTCCCTTCTATACTATGGGGTGGCAATGGGGATTGGACGGCTTTTCATCTTTCCAAATGTGCGTTTTTACTAGAGGTATTTATGAATAAATCACGGGATCAACTCAATCGCTATACCGTTATGACCGTGCTACTGGCCCTTCTCCTCTTTTTACTCCTGGCCCAGACCTTCCGCCTGATGGTGGTGGATGGACAGAAGTACCGGGAGATCTCGGACAACAAGCGCATCAAGGACGTGTATATCACAGCCCCAAGGGGCAATATTTACGACCGAAACGGCGTGCTCCTCGCTGGAACTAGGCCGTCTTTTGCTGTGCAGCTCCTGTTAGACGATCTCAAGGAACGCAGCTTGGCACAAAAGAATCAGGAATTTCTGGATCTGGTCCGAATTCTAGAAGAAGATGGTACCCAATACGTCGAATCCATGCCTGTGGATATGAATGTCTTTGCGTACCAAGGAGAATCGGACTATTTTTCGGAAGAGAGTTCACCGGATGAGAAGGCTCTGCGAATTATTGTGGACAATAATCTGACGGGAGACTTTCTGCGTCTTTATCATACAGAAGGGGATGAAGGCATCGAGTTTTTGCTGATCAATCGAGCATTGACTGCCCTGGAAAAGCGTGGGCAATCCATTCCCATTCGAGTTAAGCTGGAGGATGTGGTAACAGGAGATTATGTGGAGTCGGATACTTTAAACGATTTCTTAAAGAAGCATAGTCTGACTGGAAAGGAAGATCCCATCCAGACCATTGTCGATTTGGTGGATGAGGACAAGACCATCCTGCGATCGGTATTGGATCATCATTTGGCTAGAAAGCTGGCCTATGGGCTACTGGAGAGCCGCGGTTTGGCAGAGAATCTGGTCCTGAAAGACTATGTCATCACCTATGATGAACAGTTTCTACAAAATAAAGCAGACCTGCATCGCAGTTATCCACAGATCACATTGGAGAGCGGTGCACGAGAGGATTTTATCGCCATCGTCTCTGAAAACTCTCTGCGTCCAATCCTCGAACGCATTGAGATACAAGAGGACTCCACATTGATCAATCCTGCAGGGATATTGCTGGAGATGATTGAGAAGGAGACGGGACGGAGTGCGGGCATCAGCTCTGAGGTGGATTTAGAGCAGGAAACAGTCCATCTGCATTACACGGATGAAAATGTTGAAACTGCGGAGCTACCTATGGAGCGGCTGACTCGATTGGCCAAGGAAGCTGGGGTGATCGGAAAATTCGCAGTAGATGATCGCATCAAATTCATCGCCCAAGAGGTGAACACGGAATTGGGTATTCTACCCCAGATCTCCGTGTTGGAATGGGATTATATCTTTATTAAAAACAAATCGGATCTCATTGAGTACTATGATGCATCGGAGAAGGCAGGTGCAAAGGAGCTACTCGATCAGATGAAGAAGTATTACGAGTTGGAGGAGATGAGTGATCCTGAAGCCCTTTCTGTGATCTCTCTCCACAGGCGTATTGAGGAACAGGGGCATTATAGCTACCAGCCCATAACCATCGCCTATGGTATCAAGGAAGAGACCATCGCTCGATTAAAAGAACAACTGGGGAATAACTATGGCATCAATATCTCTGCTGAGCCCATTCGATACTACCCTGAGGGCAAGAGCGCTGCCCATCTTCTCGGGTATATCGGTCGAATATCCCAGCCAGATGAGATACAACGCTATGTGGAGGATAAGGGCTATGGTCCCAATGACCTGATCGGAAAGACTGGCGTCGAAGAGAGCTTTGAGTCGGTACTACGAGGCGAGGTGGGAAAACAGGTGGTGGAAGTGGATGCGATGGGAAATCGCACGAATCTCCTCAAGGAGATCCTTCCCACCCAAGGGAACTCCGTCTATTTAAGTGCGGATATTGAACTACAGCGCAAGGCAGAGTCCTCCCTCAAGCATGCCCTAGAACAGCTCCAGGTGGGGGGCTCATTTGAGTCCGAATGGGGCACAGCTCCCCTGCGCATCAACGAGTCCGAAGGTCGGCCCCATTATCACGCGACAAGTGGATCCGCAGTCGTGCTGGATGTCAAGACAGGAGAAGTCCTGGCCTTAGCCAATGAGACTTCCTATGACCCCAATCTCTTTGCTACTGGGATTTCCAATAGCGATTGGAAGAGTCTATTCCCAGAGGATGAGAACAACCCCTTGGCAGATCGACCGCTGCTGAATATCGCGATGCAGTCCCAAATCCAGCCGGGATCCATCTTCAAGCTGGCCACTTCATTAGCGGCTCTGGAGAAGGGTTTTAGCCCCTATAGGGAGATTGAATGCTCGGGTTATGTAGAGTTAGGAGATACCATCTTTGGATGCTGGATCTGGAATACGGTCAAGGGAACCCATGGCTTGGAAAACCTATATGATGCCATTCGAGATTCGTGCAACTACTATTACTACGCCTTGGCAATGGGGGAGAATCCGCAGACGGGCGATGGACTCGAGGTACAGCTGGATTTAGCGGATATTCGAAAGACCACCATTCTATTGGGCTTGGACGCGCCAACGGGGATCGAGATCAATATCCCCTACGAAAATGGTGGACGTATCCCCAATCCAATGGAAAAGAAAGAGACCATCAAGGCCCTACTCCAGCAATTCCTAGAAGAGAACCTAGAGTCTTATGTAAAGCCCTCAAAGAATATCAATCCGGTCATAAAAGAGGAGATGATCCGTACCATTACAGCATGGGTTGAGCAGGATCAAACTCTCGAATATCAAGAAATCGCCGAGAAGCTGGAGGAAATGCAGATCGATTCGGAGTTGGTATTGGATGGGGGACGAGAGAATCTGACGGACATCATCAAATACACCTATGTCGATCAAGGCATTTGGAATATTTCGGATATGCTCAATGTCGTGATAGGACAGGGGCAAAACGCCTATACTCCATTGCAAATGGCGAATTATATGTCCATTTTTGCAAATGGAGGCTATCGAAATAAAGTGACGGTGATCAAGGAGGTCAAGAGTTTTGACGACACGAAGGTGCTCTTGAAAAATGAGCCCATCCGTCATCAAATTGAACTGAATGATCCGGAGAATCTAAAGCATGTGGGTATCGGCATGAATATGGCCGCCTATTATGGAAGCCTGCGGGATACCTTTGGAACCCTGCCCGTGGAGGTCGCTGTGAAGACGGGTACCGCTGAACGTTCAGGGGTCAATCCAGACACGGGAGAGGCTTTTGACGACTACAGCTGGATGATTGCCTACGCCCCCTACGACGATCCACAGATCGCCATCTCCGTTTTACTCTATCAAGCTGGCTCAGGGGCCAATTGTGCACCGATTGTACGAGAGCTGGTAGCAGAATACTTGAAGCTGGATCCAGCTACGGTGGAGGTCGTGGAGCCAACCGAAGCCTCAGAAGAGGAGATCATCGAATGAGAATACTCAGAGTCAATACCACTTCCATTCATAGCACGGACTTAATCAGCTATTTTGCAGATAGACTATCCCAAGAGGAAAGAGTAATCCTCGTGGATTCACAAAAAGCAGATCGCAGGATTCCCATCCACTTTGGGGTCGAGAATGAATGCATCTATGACCTTTACGACTATTTGCTAGGCCGATCTGACCTGTACAAAACCAGTATTGAAGTGACAGAAAGCCTCTCTCTCGTTCCCGGTCCCTTTTTCGAAAAGGGGGAAGTAGAGCCGGGTGTGGAGAGGCTTCAAGACTTGATAGAAGAGGCAAAGGGAGAGTATGAGATCCTATTATTACTGGCGGAGCCCTATTTGCTGGACATAGAACTTGAAGGTGCACAGGAGCTCTATATAGTTCCCACCCACCACCCCATTGAGGATTCCATCGACTATCTGGTATGGGAATACACAGATGAAAAAATCGAGTGGGAGCAGGTCTATGAGAGCTTGCCAGAACCTCCTCCTCTGGTCATCGGATACCTAGAGGAAAAGGCTTTGGTGAATGGACAGGTCTCTCACCAGACCTGGATGGAAATCTATGGGAATTGGAGGGATGAGAAATCGGCAAATCCCCCCAATCGAGGTATATTTCAGCGTTTTTTAGATCTGTTCCGAATTGGAAACTGAGGAGAATTATGATAGATAAACGAAAATTAGACCGTATACTCAACCGGGTAGAAAAGCCAGGTCGCTATATTGGCATGGAAGTGGGAAGCATCGTCAAGGACCCAAAGACAGTAGACCTACGGTTTGCCTTTGCCTTCCCCGATGTCTATGAGATCGGTATGAGCTATACGGGATTAGATATCATCTACACATTGATCAATCAGATCGAGGGCTATGCCTGTGAACGGGTCTTTGCCCCTTGGACGGATATGCAGCGGGAAATGGAAATAGAGGGAGTCCCGCTGTACTCTTTGGAGTCAAAGACGGCATTAAAGGACTTTGATATCCTGGGATTCACACTTCAATATGAAATGAGCTACACGAATATTTTGAATATGATGCGCCTCGGAGGGATTCCCCTAATGGCCGAGGAGCGTGATGAAGAATACCCCCTGATCGCCGCTGGTGGACCCTGTGCATTCAATCCGGAGCCCATGGCGGATTTTATCGATTTGTTTTTTATAGGAGAAGGGGAGGAGAGCTTGCTGGAGGTGCTGCGCCTCTATCAGGAGTATAGAGCGGCTGGTCGTTTACGAAAGGCTTTTCTCAGAGCGGCCGCACAGCTCCAAGGGGTATATGTGCCCAGTCTATACGAGCTGCGCTACCATGCAGATGGTACCATCAAAGAGCGCGTAGCCATCGCGGAGGATGCGCCGATGGTCGTCTCAAAGAGCTATATACCCGATCTGAATGAGATGCATATTCCCGACAGACAGATCATACCCAATATCGAGGTAGTCCATGATCGAGTCGTCTCAGAGATTTTTCGGGGCTGTACTCAGGGTTGCCGCTTCTGCCAAGCGGGGATGACCAATCGCCCCGTACGTGAGAAAAATGTGTCGACGATTCTCTCCGAGGTGAATTCAAAGCTCCTTCAGTCGGGCTACGATGAGGTCAGCCTGTCCTCCTTGAGCACTTGTGATTATCCTAGGCTGATGGAGCTGATCAACGAGCTGATCGATCAATACGCATCTGAGAATATAAAGGTCTCCTTGCCATCCCTTCGCATGGATTCAGAGAGTCTGGGGGTCTTGCGGCAGATCGAAACCCTGCGAAAGGGTGGGCTCACCTTTGCACCGGAAGCGGGGACCCAAAGGCTGCGCGATGTGATCAACAAGGGGATCACAGAAGAGGATATCGACCGAACTCTGTGCCATGCCTTTGATGATGGCTATGCTGGAATCAAGCTCTACTTTATGATCGGACTGCCCACGGAGACCATGGAGGACATTCAGGGAATTGCAGATCTGGCCCACCATGTGGTGGATTTGTTCTTTGATCGTGAGAAGGAGAAGATAAAGGGAAATCTCAGGGTGACTGTCAGTGCCTCTTGTTTTGTGCCCAAGCCATTTACCCCCTTTCAGTGGTGTGGACAGGATTCTCTTGAGGAATTCGCACACAAAGGCCAGACCTTAAAAGATGGCGTTCGACATAAGAAGATCAGTGTCAATTACCACGATCCCAAGCTCAGCCGGATGGAAGGGGCCATCTCTCGAGGAGACCGCAGAGTGGGAGCAGCCATCTTAAAGGCTCTGGAGCTGGGGGCAGTATTTGATGGTTGGAGAGATTATTTTCGCTATGAGATATGGGAGAAGGCCTTTGAAGAGACGGGGCTATCCATCGACTTTTATGCCAGTAGACCCAGGCCCCTTGATGAGGTCTTGCCTTGGGATTTTGTGGATACTGGCCTCACCAAGGGTTTTCTCAGAAGAGAATACGAGAAGGCCATCAAGGGCGAGGTGACACCAGACTGCCGACATGCCTGTGTGGGCTGCGGCGTCAACAAGAACTATCCAGGAGGATATTGCCCATGCGTATAAGAGCAAAATTTACCAAGCTAGGGTATCTCCGGCTCCTCGGGCATCTGGACCTGATGAAATTACTACAGCGAGCTGCAAAGCGCAGTGGTGTCCATCTAGTCTATAGCCAGGGTTTCAATCCAACACCTAGGCTCAGTATCGGAAATCCACTGCCACTGGGAGTATCTTCCCAGGCAGAGTATTTGGAAATCGAAACGGTCGAGAGCTGGGAGCCGGCTGAGCTACTAGAGCAAATCAATCTGCAACTACCCGAGGGTATTCAGCTCTTGGACGCAGTTCCCGTCAGTGGGGCACAGCCAAAGATGCAGTTCTCCGAATACGAGATCCGAATCCCACAGGAACTGCTCACCCTCCAGGAAGCCATGAAGAGTGCGGCTGAGCTACTGCATTGTGACCACTTTGAGATCCTACGGGAGAAGCGCAACAAAAAGACAAAGAGGAAGGAACAGATTCCCATTGATATTCGGCCTCTCCTATACCAATTACGAGTGGAACAGGTGGAAGATTTCGTGGTTCTTCGCTTTATTGGGGCTTCTGGAGAGGCGGGAAATCTGCGCTGTGATATGCTTCTCCAGGCGTTCGCTAAATTATTGGGACGCTGCATTCCCGTAGAGGGAGTCTACTTTCATCGATCGGGTCAATATGACCAGATCCTAATATAGGAATCGTCATGAATTACGCATTTATTGATACCAATCCCAATTTGCAGATCGGGATCGTCGAAGGGGAGCGGCTCGTCCATTGGTTTGAGCAAAACCCACAGGTCGTACCAGAAGGCTCCATCTATCGAGGTCGGGTCCTGAAGCTCTTTCCGGCCACCCAGACCTATTTAGTCAAACTGGCAGAGGATGAGACGGGCGTGCTGCCCTTCAAAGAGGCGCTGCGTCCTCTCCATGAGGGGGAACAGGTCCTAGTAGAGCTGCGTTCCCAAGGCACAAATGGCAAGGATCCAAGGTTGACAATGGGTTACAGTCTGCAGGGAAAGGGGCTGGTTCTAGATCCCTTTTCCAAGGGCGTGCGCATTTCAAAGCGTATTTTGGAGGAAGAAAAGCGAAGATGGCTACTGGAGCTCGGAAGAGAAATGCTCCAAGACCAGGAGGGCGCAGTGATCTTTCGTACGCAAAGTACAAAGATGCAAAAAGAGGAGCTAATTCAAGAGTTTCAAAGTCTTCTCCTCTGTGCTGAGGCAATTCGCATGGAAGAGCATTTCCTTCCCACTCCCAAGCTCATCTATTACAAGCCGCTGGATGTACTGAAGATTCTAGAAGATTGGAAATGGAAGATCGATCGCTTGATCGTCAATGACAATCGGGTGGCTGAAATTATTAAGAAATCTAAATATTCAGAGATAATGTTTTTCGATCCTTCCTATTCTGTTCTCGAGGATCGTGCTGTTCAGCTTGGCCTCAAAGGACGTCTTCAGAGGGAGCTGCCGCTGCCCTGCGGAGGCAATATTCTGATCGAGGAGCTGCAGACCCTCACTGTGATCGATGTGAATTCTGGTAGCTTTCATAGCGCACCGAGCAAAGAAATTGCGGCCCAGATCGTAAATATGGAAGCGGTGGATGAGGCCTTTCGCCAACTGGCACTAAGACGAATCGGTGGAATCGTGATCATCGATTTCATTCGGATGCAGCAAAAGGGAAGAGAGGGATTAGAGGAAATAGTATTTCGAAAATTTCATGATTACTCTCTGAATGGTCGCCTATATGGTTTTACAACTGCTGGTCTATATGAACTAATCCTGCGAAGATAGTGGCTTTCTTGACCCGGTGTGGAGACAGTGTTATAATTAAAATAGAGTGCAAATGTTTTCACACTTAAAAAAAAGAGGAGGGAACCAATGAATAAGAGAGTAGTCGCATTTTTCTTAGTACTGGTCATGATATTCACCTTTGTTGGATGTCAACCACAGGCAACGGAACCTACGGCCACCGACGAAAAGGCTCCAGCTACTGAGGAAAAAGCAGATGAGAAACAAGAGGAGACAACAACCGAACCTGCTGCTTCAGGATCTGGAGAACTCGATTTCCTTTCCATTGCAACAGGTGGAACTGGCGGAACCTATTACCCACTGGGAGGGGCCATTGCAACGATCTTGAATAGCCCAGACAATGGGCTCAATCTACAGGCCACAGCCCAAGCGACGGGAGCTTCTGTCGAAAATGTGGAGCTGATCACCCGTGGAGATGCTGAGGTGGCTTTCGTACAAAATGACGTCACCTATTATGCCTTCAACGGAGTGGAGGCATTTGCAGAGAAGGGGAAGTTTGAGAATATCCGCGGCTTAGCAACTCTATATCCAGAAGTCGTACAAATTATCGCACGAGCAGATGCTGAACTGACCTCGGTCGAGGATATGGCTGGAAAACGTGTGGCAGTCGGTGCTCCTGGATCTGGTACGGAAGTGAACGCCAGACAGATTTTGGAGATCCACGGCCTGAGCTATGAAGATCTGGCAAAGGTGGACTATCTATCCTTTGCGGAAGCCACAGATCAATTGAAGAACAACCAGATCGACGTGGCCTTTGTCACAGCAGCGGTTCCAACATCTGCTGTAACAGAAGTCTCGACAACTGCAGATGTGGCATTGATTCCAATTACTGCGGAAAAGATCAAAGAACTCAGCGAGAAATATCCATATTATATCCAAGTGGATATTCAGCCTGGGGATTATCGTGGACAGGAAGAGGTCGTGTCAGCGGCTGCTGTCATGGCGATGCTCATCGTCTCAGAAGATATGGATGAAGGCCTCGTCTACAATATCACGAAGGCCATTTTTGAAAATACGCAGACGATTGCTGAATCCCATGCTAGAGGGAGTGACATCACGCTGGAGTCTGCATTAGATGGTATGCCAATCGAAGTACACCCAGGAGCCCAGAAATACTATGACGAAAAGGGAGTACAAGCCAACTAAACGCTACAAATGTCAAGAGGAAGTGAGGACTTGTCCTCCTTCCTCTCTATTTTTACTCGCAATCCCATTGATGCTCATTCTCTGGATGACTTTTGGCAGTATGGGAACCCTCGTCCTAAGGGACCCATTTACGGGAGATCTCCTCTGGATGGGAACGGTCCGCCAGGGTGAGGACATACAGGTATGCTATACGCATTCCGTCGAGCGAACTGAAGTCTGTGAAATATATGAGATTGGGAAAGGAGAGCTACTCTTGATGGAAGAGCATTTTAAATCCTTGGGAGCAGGGCTCCCTGCATCGGCTCCCCATCCCTTTGAGAGGATGAAAGATGGTTACCGCTATTATGATATGAATATATCCTTCCCCAATGTGATCTATCGCACCGGGGCTAGCTTAGCAGAGCATCAACTGGTCTACCGCGGCAAGAGGATTCCCTTTTTGGAGTTTAGTGAGCCAGGCGGAGCCGTTGAACTATCGATCCAGAGAATATCCCCCTTTCATTATTTGTACTGGAGGTGCAAAGCCAATGAATCGAGATCCTTCGAATGAGAAACAGATCCTACAATCCGGCGAATCAGCTACGGAAGTAGAGAATCCATCCGAGAAATTACCGAACGATGACAATGGAGTGAACCAAGAACAATCCACTCCCATCATGTCCGATTATGAGGAACATGATGTGGATGACCTATTGGAACAATATGATAAGGACAGCTCCAAATTGCGAAAGCTCGTTGGGCCCATTGCGATCGTCGCCACTGTGATCGCCATCGTCATGTCCCTGTTCCATGTCTATACCGCAGCTTTTGGAACGCTACTCGCCATGAAGCAGAGATCCCTACATGTGGTCTTCGCCTTTGCGCTGGGCTTTCTGCTGTATCCCGCTTGGAAGAACTCTTCAAAGGAGAAGCCAAGTATATTGGATTATATCCTGATGGTGCTGTCCGTCGTAGTCTTTGGATATATCTTTATGAATGTCGAAGCCATTGCCATCAAAGGCGGACAGATGACCCAGATCGACTATATCTTTGGCGTACTCGCCATCTTGCTGACACTGGAGGTGACCAGGCGAGTCGTCGGTCCAGAACTGCCGATCGTGACGATCGTGTTTTTGATTTATGCTTATTTTGGACGCAAGATGCCCGGCATGTTAGCCCATCGAGGGTTTGGCGTCCAGAGGATTGTCAGCCATATGTATTTGACCACCGAGGGGATCCTCGGTACGCCCTTGGGAGTATCCTCCACTTTCGTTTTTATGTTCATTCTCTTCGGGGCCTTTCTAGAAAAGACAGGTGTGGGGAAATTCTTTATTGATTTCGCCTTTGCCTTAACGGGAAATACAAAATCCGGCCCTGCGATGACCTCAGTCGTATCCAGTGGGTTGATGGGCTCCATTTCCGGTTCTTCCGTAGCCAATACGGTGACCACCGGGGCCTTTACCATTCCCCTGATGAAAAGGACAGGTTATCCGCCCTATTATGCAGGTGCAGTTGAGGCAGCAGCTTCCACAGGTGGACAGATCATGCCACCAGTCATGGGGGCGGCAGCCTTTATCATGGCAGATTTTACTGGATTTAAATATATTGAAATCGTAAAAGCGGCGATTATTCCCGCTCTGCTCTACTACCTTGCCATAGGCACGATGGTGCATTTGGAGGCCTGTAAGAGGGATCTGAAAGGAGTTCCCAAGAGTCAGCTCCCAAAACTCAGCTTGATTTTTAAAGAGCAAGGATATCTGGTCATCCCACTGGCCATCATCATCTATATGCTGATCAAGCAGTATACTCCAACTCTAGCCGCATTGATTGGAATCGTCTCCGCCGTAGTGATTGCCCTAGCTGCATCCATAATTAAGAAGGACAATTCCTTCACGCTCAGCCACATCCTCGCAGCGCTGGACTCTGGAGCAAAAGCTGCGCTGGGAGTGATCTGTGCTTGTGCCTGTGCGGGTATGGTCGTTGGCGTCGTCACCTTGACGGGCTTTGGTCTTAGGATCGCGGAATTGATCGTACAGGTAGCAGGAGGAATGCTGATTCCAACCCTCGCTCTGACGATGGTGGCATCGTTGATTTTGGGAATGGGATTGCCCACGACGGCAAAATATATTGTCTTGGCGACAATGGCAGTGCCAGCCCTTACAAAACTCAATGTCAATCTGATGGCGGCACATCTATTTATTTTGTATTTCGGCGTAGTCGCCGATGTCACTCCGCCTGTGGCTCTCGCCGCTTATGCTGGCGCGGGAATAGCGGGTGCGAACTCGATGAAGACGGGGGTGCAGGCTTTCAAGCTCTCCTTGGCGGCCTTTATAGTGCCCTATATATTCGCGATCAATCCAGCGCTGATCATGGTTCAGGACACGGTAGGATCCACGATCCACTGGCTGTCTATAATGGATGCATTGCCAAATATCCTAACGGCCATATTGGGCATTGTCTGCCTTGGAGGAGCGCTGGAGGGCTATCTGTTCGATCATGCAAAGCTCTACGAACGCCTCATACTCTTTATCGCTGCTCTATGCCTTTTGATCCCTGGTTGGATCTCCGATGCCATCGGCTTGGCCGTGGTTATTCTGATGTATTTTGTTCAATCTAGGAGAAAGAAGAACCGAGATGCACAGGATCAAAAGTCGAAATCCGTCGCCGTAGAATAGGTCAAAAAGCGTATCCTGCTTCAGTGAAGTACTGAAGGGGATGCGCTTTTTTTATTGATTGAATAGGAACTGGGAATAGATCTCTTTATGAAAGTCCAATGGAATGATATAATGACTCTGTATCTATTATTGTAGGACATGAAAAAGGACCGGGAGATCGATCCCGGTTTGTGCTATGTGAGGAGGACCTATGACCATCGAAGATCAATCCTTTCGCCTAGTGTCATCCTTTATGCCAACAGGGGATCAGCCTCGGGCCATTCAGAAGATTTCCGAAGGTCTAATGCAGGGTGAGAAGCACCAGATCCTGAAGGGTGTAACGGGTTCAGGCAAGACCTTTACCATGGCGAATATCATAGAAAAGGTGCAGAAACCAACCCTGGTGATTGCACATAACAAGACCTTGGCCTATCAATTGGCCAGCGAATTCAAGGAGTTCTTTCCGGACAGTGCCGTAGAGTATTTCGTCAGCTACTACGACTATTATCAGCCAGAGGCCTATGTGCCCATGACAGATACCTATATCGAGAAGGACTCCTCTATCAATGATGAGATCGACAAGCTCAGGCACTCTGCCACGGCAGCCCTCTTTGAGCGCCGAGATGTGATCATTGTCGCATCGGTCTCCTGTATTTACGGACTGGGGGATCCCATCGATTATGAGAATCTGATGGTGTCTCTACGCCCTGGGATGACTAAGGATCGCGATGACGTGATCCGCGCACTGATCGGCATCCAATTTCTCAGAAATGATGTCAATTTTGAGCGGGGAACTTTTCGTGTCCGTGGTGACAGCCTCGATATCTTCCCGGCTTCAACGGATCAGAACACCATCCGTGTGGAATTCTTCGGTGACGAGATCGATCGAATCACGGAGATCAACTATCTGACGGGAGAGGTGCTGGGGCTGCGCAGCCATGTGTCCATCTTTCCAGCATCCCATTATGCGACGACACAGGAGAAGATCGAGCGAGCAATTGGAACGATTGACCGAGAGCTCGAAGAGAGATTGGCCTATTTCAGGGAAAGGGACAAGCTCTTGGAGGCGCAGCGATTGGAGCAGCGAACCCGTTACGATATGGAGATGCTCAATGAGATGGGATTTTGCACCGGCATCGAAAACTATTCCCGCCATCTGAGTGAAAGGGAGCCTGGGAGTAAGCCCTATACCCTGATCGACTACTTTCCAAAAGACTATTTGACCATCATCGATGAATCCCATGCCACCATACCCCAAATTCGAGCCATGTACAACGGAGACCGAGCCCGTAAGGAGAATTTGGTGGAGTATGGCTTCCGCTTGCCCTCTGCCCTCGACAACCGACCACTGAAATTCGAGGAATTTGAGGGGATGGTAAATCAGATCGTCTATGTCTCTGCAACGCCCGGTCCCTATGAATTCCAGCAGACCCCAGATGCGGTCGAACAGCTGATTCGTCCAACGGGTCTGCTGGATCCGCCAGTGGAAGTAAGGCCGACCAAAAACCAGATCGACGATCTGATCCATGAGATTCACAGCACGACGGCAAAGGGTGAAAGGACATTAATCACCACTTTGACGAAAAAGATGGCAGAGGATTTGACCAAATATCTGCAGGAGATTGGAATCAAGGTCACCTATATGCACTCGGATATAGAGACCATCGAGCGGATGGAGATCATTCGCGATCTGCGCCTCGGAGTATATGATGTCCTCGTCGGAATCAACCTACTTCGCGAGGGGCTCGATCTCCCGGAGGTATCTCTGATTGCGATTATGGATGCGGACAAGGAGGGTTTCCTCCGTTCGGAGACTTCGCTGATTCAGACCATCGGTCGAGCAGCCAGGAATGTGAGTGGCCATATCATCATGTATGCAGATCAGATCACTGGATCCATGCAGCGGGCCATTGACGAGACCGAGCGCAGAAGGGCGATCCAAGATGCCTATAATCAGGAGCATGGCATCACCCCGACGTCCATCGTCAAGGGCATACGAGATATCATAGAGGCGACAGTCGCCGCAGAAGAGCAAGTCGAATATAGTGTGGACATTCCCCCAGGGGATTTAGACAGCTTGATCATACGATTAGAAGAAGAGATGTATAAGGCAGCGGAGCAATTGGAGTTTGAGCGGGCTGCTAACCTACGAGATGAGATAAGGAAGCTTAGACATTGAGTTTAGATAAAATTACGATTCGGGGAGCGAAGGAAAATAATTTAAAATCGGTAGATTTGGAGCTCCCGCGCGATCAAATGATCGTATTTACCGGTTTGAGTGGATCGGGGAAATCCTCCCTGGCCTTTGATACGATTTATGCAGAGGGGCAGAGGCGTTATGTCGAGTCCCTCTCCAGTTATGCGAGACAATTTCTTGGACAGATGGACAAGCCCGATGTGGAGTATATCGAAGGCCTGTCCCCATCCATTGCCATTGACCAAAAGACGACGAGCAAGAACCCCCGTTCGACGGTGGGAACTGTGACAGAGATCTATGACTATTTGCGTTTGCTCTTTGCCAAAGTGGGCACGCCCTATTGCCCCGTCTGTGGAAAGGAGATCGTCGCCTCGTCCATTGATCAAATCGTAGATAGGGTATTAGAGCTTCCGGAGCGGAGCCGTTTTTTGCTTCTCTCGCCGGTGGTTCGAGGCAAGAAGGGTGAACATGTTAAACTCTTGGCCAATATACGCAAAGAGGGCTTTAATCGGGTGATCGCAGATGGTGTGGAATACGAGATCACAGATGAGATCAAACTGGAGAAAAATAAAAAACACGATATCGACATCGTCGTCGACCGATTGGTGGTCAAAGAGGGGATCCAGTCCAGGCTCAGCGACTCACTGGAGACGGCCCTGCATTTGTCAGAGGGCCTCGTTAAAATCCAAGTGATAGATGGGGAACTCCTCACCTTTAGCCAAAAGCTGGCCTGCCCTGACAACCATATCTCCATCGAGGAGATCGAACCGAGATCTTTTTCTTTCAATAGTCCCTTTGGAATGTGCGAAGAATGCAATGGTTTGGGTTTTCATGCAGAGATAGACCCGGAGCTGATCATCCCAAATCGGGAGCTCAGCTTGGCAGAAGGGGCGATTGATCCCTTTAGCACCTCTAAGAATGGAACCTACTATTATGAGATCTTCAAAGCCATCGCCAAGAGCTATGACTTTCCAATTGATCAGGCATTGGCCCAAGCACCGGAACAGATGATACAAGACATCTTATATGGCACCGGTAGTAGGCAGCTCCGATTTCAATTCGAGTCCCATTTTACAGGGAACAAGGAATTCTTAGGGAGCTGGGAGGGCGTCATCCCCAACTTAAACCGAAGATATCACCAGACGGGATCAGACTATATGAAGGATAAGATAGAAGACTATATGGTTGAGACGGTATGCTCAGCCTGTGGCGGGAAGAGACTGCGCCCAGAGATCTTGTCCATACGGATCAATGACTTAAATATTGCGGAAGTCACGGAACTGCCGGTCATCTCCTCTCTGGCATGGTTTCAAAATCTTCAGCTCTCCAAGACCCAAGAGGCCATTGGTGAGCAAGTGCTGAAGGAGATCCGCGCTCGTCTGAACTTCCTGAAGGAAGTGGGGCTGGGCTATCTGACCCTCGCCCGTTCCTCTGGAACTCTGTCCGGTGGAGAATCCCAGCGCATTCGACTGGCCACACAAATCGGATCCAGTCTGATCGGTGTAGTATATGTCCTGGATGAGCCGAGTATCGGGCTGCACCAGAGGGACAACTCTCTACTGCTAAAGTCCTTGCGGGGATTGACGGATATTGGAAACACCTTGATCGTCGTAGAACACGACGAAGAGACCATCCGCGCAGCGGACTATATCGTGGATATTGGACCAGGTGCAGGAGTGCACGGCGGTAGAGTGATCGCCGAGGGCTCCCTAGAGGACATCCTCAGCGCTGAGGATTCGATTACCGGCCAATATCTATCTGGGAAAAAGCAGATCCCAATCCCCTTGAAGCGAAGAGAATCGGATAAGTATTTGGAGATTCGAGGTGCTCGGGAGAATAACTTAAAGAACTTAGATATCAAGATACCCTTGGGCGTTTTCACCTGTGTGACTGGAGTATCTGGGTCGGGCAAGAGCAGCCTGATCAATGGAATCGTGCATAAAGTATTGGCAAATCGACTCAACCGTGCAAAGACCAAGCCCGGTGCTTATGGAGAGATTCTGGGGATTGAGCATTTAGATAAAGTCGTCGAGATCGATCAATCCCCAATCGGCCGAACCCCTCGTTCCAATCCGGCTACCTATACAAAGGTATTTGACCAGATTCGAGAGCTCTTCGCGATGACCCCAGATGCCAAGATGAGGGGATATGGAAAGGGACGCTTTAGTTTCAATGTCAAAGGGGGGCGCTGTGAACACTGTAGCGGGGACGGCACGATCAAAGTGGAGATGCATTTTCTGCCGGATATCTACGTGCCTTGTGAGGTATGTAAGGGGAAGCGATACAATAGAGAGACCCTACAGGTAAAGTACAAGGACAAGAGCATCGCCGATGTACTGGACATGACCGTAGAAGAGGCTGTGAAGTTTTTTGAAAATCTGCCTTCGATCTCCCGAAAGATCGTAACTCTGTCCGAGGTGGGGCTAGGTTATATCAAACTGGGACAATCTTCAACGGAGCTGTCTGGTGGAGAGGCCCAGAGGGTGAAGCTCGCCTCTGAGCTGAGTAAACGCGCAACAGGTCGGACGATTTATATCCTAGATGAGCCTACGACAGGCCTTCATGCTGCAGACATCCACAAATTGATCCGGGTTTTGGACCAGTTGGCAGAGGGAGGCAATACCGTGCTGGTGATTGAACACAATATGGATGTGATCAAGACGGCAGATTATATTATTGATTTGGGGCCAGAAGGCGGGGATGCAGGTGGTCAACTGGTATGCTGCGGCACGCCAGAGGAAGTGGCTGCCTGTGAAGCCTCTTTTACAGGACAGTTTCTGAAACCCGTCCTAGGTCGCCGCTATCCCACAAATGACGAGGATATGGTAGAATAAATACAATGACGATTTGTTTTCTATTGGATCATTAAACTAGAAATTCCTATGGGGGATCATGAATGATACTTCTTTCGAAAAATGACGCTTTTCAATGGCATGAACGTGAAGAGTGCTATATCAAGGGCTATTTTTACAACGACTCTCAGAACCATGAGAAGATCCTACAGGATCTGTTGGGGCTAGAAGCCTTAGAGGACTATGAAAAATATATTCAGGATCTGAACGGAGAGTTTTCCATACTGCGAGAGACCGATGATTTTCTCGTTGCAGCAGTGGACTTTGCGAGATCCTATCCCCTGTTCTACAGTATGCGGGACCAGAAACTGATCGTTTCTGATTCGCCCAACGGAATTTTGAAGCTGATCAAAGAGCCAACGGTAGATGAGATCGCGGTGCGAGAGCTTAGAATAGCAGGTACGGCCTTCGGCAATCGCACCCTCTATCAGGAGATCCAGACCTTGGGATGTGGGGAGATCCTCTACTACGATAAGCGGAGTGGCTCTTTGACCATCAATGAATACATGAGCATCATCCAGGACAATCAGGTCGATCGACCGCTGGAGGAGTTGGTGGAAGAGGCGGATGCAGTCTACTCCCAAGCGGTACTCGGTGGTCTAGATGGCCTACGGGATCGCACCATTGTCATCCCCTTGACCTCAGGCTGGTGGGAGAGGATTCTGGTGCGCAAGCTTAAAGAGCTGGGCTTTGAAAAGGTGATTTGCTACACCTATGGAGGACTAGAAAATCCAGAGGTGGCGCTGGCCAGAGGAATTGCCGAATACTATGAGTATCCCTGGTATTTTATCGAATATAAGGCGGTGGATTGGTTTAAGTGGTTTACTGGACCAGATTATCGCAAATATCGAGACTATTGTTCACAATTGGTGACCATTCCCAATATCTCTGAATATTTAGCGGTGAAAGCTCTGATGGAAAAGAGAATGGTCCCCGCAGATGCAATCTTTGTCAATGTCTGTTTTACGAATATCCTCCGCGGAGAGGAAATGCCTACGACCCTGATACAGGAGAATCCGCCTTCAGAGGATATACTGAGGATGGAAATTCTGGACGAGATCGCTTCGAATATCAAATGGCAACGCAGGGACTACCAGATGATCGGCGACTATATTGAGGATATTTTCAATAAGCACGCAGATAATCCAGCATTCCAAGAGGCATCTGCTTCATGGAAGTTCCGCTACGCCTATTGGAAAGAACGCACGGGTAAAAATCAAACGAACTCCAGACGCATCTATGAGATGTACCATTACCAATGGAGAAATATTCAATTGGAAAAGGGGATTCTCGAGTTCTGGGAGAGGGTGCCAGATGCGTATAAATACACCCAACGGATTCAACAAGAACTGGATCTGCGCTATGAAGCCGAGCTCTTGGAATACATTGGGATTTCTGGAGTCAGGGCAATTCTGCCTACGGCAGGACTCAAAGACTTCATGCGAAGCCGCTTCCCCGGAATATATCGCAGATTGAGCTTTTTACTGCGCGCAAATCGGATAAAAGGTGAGTATGACCATCATCCAATGCTCTGGTATAACATACTCAGTCGTAGGGAGTTCGAACACTTCAGTGATAGTATCACGAATATTCACGGCGCGCTCTCGGTGAAATACCTACGGGATTTTTGCAAGGACAACAACTATCAGATCAAATAACCATAAGGAGGACATGATGACAACCGCATTGATTTTATTTGCAGAGGGCTTTGAGGAAATTGAAGCTGTAACACAGGTCGATATCCTTCGACGAGGGGGGATGGACGTGACGACGGTCTCCATCCATCCGGACAAGTTGGTTGAGGGAGCCCATGGTCTTAAAGTAGAGGCGGATGAGACTTTAGACACTTTAACGGGTGAATTTGACCTATTGGTGGTGCCTGGAGGAATGGGAGGCGTCAATAATCTAAGGGCTTCGGCAATTGTATTAGAACTCGTTCGTGAGATGTACCAAGGTGGTAAATGGGTGACTGCGATCTGTGCCGGTCCATTGGTGCTCGCTGCAGCAGGCATTTTAAAGGGAAAGACGGCCACTTGTTATCCTACACTGGAAGTAGAGCTAGAAGGCGCGAGCCACTCAGAGGAATTGGTTGTGACCGATGGGAAATTGATCACTTCTCGTGGTCCCGCCACGGCCATGCTCTTCGCATTGCAGATCGTCGAGGAGATAATGGGCTCGGATAAGAGAAGAGAATTAGAAGAGGACCTGCTCTTCCATCTATTATAAGAGCATTACTCTAGGAGGTATGATGAGATTAATAAATAACAGGGGATATGCCTGGGAGCAGTCTGGAGATCTGCATTTCAAGGGCTATCTCTACACCGATTCCCCCTCCAATGGGATTCAGCATCTCGCAGAGAGATTCAGAGGCAAGAGGACCATCGGGGAATTATCTACAGTTATTAAAGAGTGGAATGGCTGTTTTGCCTTGGTCCTGGATACTGAGGAATTTCTCTTTGCCGCTGTGGATTTCATCCGAAGCATCCCCCTATTCTATAGGCTGGATGATAAGCTGGAGCTCAGCGACACCGCAGCCCAGCTCCTTAAAGGGAAGCTGACAATTGACGAGGTGGCTGCTGCAGAGCTCTTGGTGTCAGGTATCACTTGGGGCAATCGGACCTTATCCGAAGAGATCCATGGACTTGGAAACGGAGAATGTCTCTTCTATGATAAGCAGCGTGGAACGCTGGAGGTATTAGAGTATCGGAATCTGTCCTACGAGGAGAAATATTCTGGTTCTCCTGAGGAATGGGCGAAGGATCTATACGAGGTCTACACCAAAGCGGCAAGTCGTTTTGTTCAGGACATCCAGGGTCGTACCATCGTCATCCCACTCTCTGGTGGAGAGGATTCCAGATTGGTCGTCCATGCTCTACACGAGATTGGTTATGAAAAAGTCATCTGCTATTCCTATGGTAAAAGGGGTAATTTCGAAGGGGAGATCTCTAAAAAAATCGCAGACTACTTGGGATATCCCTGGTATTTTTTGGAGTATGACGATCTGGACTGGAGAGCTTGGTATGAGTCCGAGGAATTTCAGGACTTTTCGGATTACGCTAGCAATCTCGTCTCCATACCTCATTTTCAAGATTTTCATGCGGTCAAAGCGCTGGTTCAAGAGGGGAGAATTCCAGAGGATGCCATCTTCGCCCCCGGCCATACGGGGGACCTGCTCCATGGGAACCACATCCCCAAACTGTTTTTACTACGGGATCAGATCTCCAAAGAGCGACTGATCACCGAGAATCTCAGGGAACTAGCCGGAAATGCCAAATGGACGGCGCAGGTGAATTCCCATCGGGCTTCGATGATCCAGGACATGACCAAACTATTGCCCCCTGGGGGGCAGTATCCCCGAGAAAAGGCATGTGAGCTATTGGAATACTACGATTGGAAGGAAAAACATGGCAAGTTTTTGGCCAACAGCATCAGGGTCTACGAATACTTTGGACATCCTTGGCGAATGCTGCTCTGGGACAAAGAAGTGGTGGATTTTTGGATGCGGGTTCCAATCGAATACAGATACGAGAGAAATCTGCACTATATCTATACAAAGGCGTTTCAGCAACCCCTTCGGGATGCGATTGGAGCAGGGCCCTCCAGAGCGCCAAAATTGGATCTGAAATACGAACTAAAAGACGTCGTGCGACTGTTGTCCTCTGAACTCTTTCGCAGCCTCGTGGCTCGTCGCAAGAATAGGGAGTTGAAGGGTTCATACGACACCCATATCCACCGTTGGTACCAGATTCTATCGAAGGAGGAGTTTGACTCCCTCTCCGATCGAGCGCTCAATATCAACGGGATAGTGGCGATCAAGCATATAGAGAGGCTTAGGGCCCATCAACACAAAGGGCTCAGCGGCGCGAATACGAGAACAGGAGGAAGGGAATGACAGGAGTTAGATTGCGTTTTGCACCAAGTCCCACGGGATATTTACACATTGGAGGGCTTCGCACAGCATTATATAATTATCTATATGCGAAGGGACATGATGGAAAGTTCATCCTGCGAATTGAGGATACGGACCGCACTCGTTTTGTAGAGGGGGCTTTGGAGAATTTGATTCGTTCTCTACAATGGGCGGGTATCACCTATGATGAAGGGGTTTTCTTAAATGCCGATGGCAGCTTAGAACAGAGGGGAGAATTTGGCCCCTACATCCAATCGGAGCGAATGGCAGAGGGGATTTACGATCGATATATCGAAGATCTCCTAGAGAGGGGAGACGCCTACTATTGTTTTTGCTCAAAGGAGAGACTGGATCATCTTCGGGAGCAGCAGAAATCCGATGGCCTGATTCCACGCTATGATGGGCTCTGCCGAGCGGTGACTCTGGAAGAAGCCAGGGAGCGTGTCGCAGCAGGAGAAGAGCATGTCATCCGTTTAAAACTGCCGGTCAACCGGGACATTGTCGTCATGGACGAAGTGAAGGGAAAAATCGTCATCAACACCAATGATATGGATGATCAAGTGCTCATTAAATCCGATGGCTTTCCCACCTACCACTTTGCCGTGGTCGTGGATGACCATCTGATGGGAATCACCCATATCGTTAGAGGAGACGAATGGCTGCCCTCTACACCGAAACATGTGTATCTCTACGAGGTCTTTGGATGGCAAGCGCCAGTATTTGTCCATCTCCCAACAGTGTTGAACAGAGATCGAAAAAAACTATCCAAACGAAACGACGATGTGGCGGTGGAGGACTTTATCGCCCAGGGCTATCTGCCAGAGGGATTGGTCAACTATCTGGCTCTAGTGGGCTGGTCTCCGGATAGTACAGAAGAGATTCTGACGATGGAGGAGCTCGTAGAGCAATTTGGATTTGAAAGGGTCTCCAAGACAGGTGGAATCTTCGATCGAGATAAGCTCAACTGGGTCAACGCCCATCATATCAAGAAATATTCAGATGAGGAATTGGGTGAGCTCCTAAAGCCCTATCTATTGGAAGAGAAGCTGATCACTGGGGACTATCCGGCTGCGAAGCTGACCCTCCTTGGCAATACCTTTAAGGACAGCTTGGATAGGCTGATGGACATCCAGGCGCAGGCCCGTTTCCTCTTCATCGATCAGGTGGACATCACCGAGGCAGATGCCGTTGAGTACGCGGCAAAGGAACATGTCCCCGCTCTGAGAACTGCATTTATAGAAGCGCTGAACGAAGTAGAGGTCGTGGATGAGGCTTTTGCAAAATCCATCATGAAGCGAATCCAAAAGCAGACGGGTGTAAAGGGGAAGGACCTGTTCATGCCCATGCGAGCCCTATTGACGGGGAAAGTCCATGGCCCAGAGCTAGTGAATGTGATCCAGCTATTGGGCAAGGACATATTGCTCAAGCGCCTTACAGACTAGAGGAGAGAGTATGTGAATTTTGATTGATCTCATCCGTTCGGGATGGCTTTGGATCGTGAAACAGATAAAGAAGCAAATGGATAAGTGAACAGAACCACAGTTCAGGGAGGTTTAGATGCGCGTCTATAATACACTTACTAGAAAAAAGGAAGATTTTTTGCCACTGATCCCAGGCGAGGCGAAGATCTACGTCTGCGGACCGACGGTGTACAATTATATTCACATAGGAAACGCCAGGCCCATCGTGATCTTCGATACCCTTCGTCGGTATCTGATGTATCGGGGGTACAAGGTGACCTTTGTGTCCAATTTTACAGACATCGACGATAAGATCATAAACAAGGCAAAAGAAGAGGGCGTCCACTTCTTAGAGATCAGTGAACGCTACACCGATGCCTATCTAGAGGACTGTCAAGGCCTCAATATTTTGGATAGTCATACGATTCACCCCAAGGCAACCGAGTATATCCCACAGATGATCGAGTTTATCAAGGGATTAGAGGACAAGGGAGCCGCCTATGCAGTGGATGGCAATGTATATTTTGACATCGATAAGGCAGAGGGTTATGGGAAGCTTTCAAAAAAGAATATCGATGAACTAAAGGTTGGCGCCAGAATTGAGGCTGGGGACGAAAAGGCGGATCCGTTGGACTTTGCCCTGTGGAAGCGGAGAAAAGAAGAATCGGAGCCTGCTTGGGACAGCCCTTGGGGGATGGGACGCCCCGGTTGGCATATCGAATGCTCGGTCATGTCCAGGTCGATCTTAGGCGATACAATTGATATCCATGCGGGGGGAGAGGATTTGCAATTTCCCCATCATGAAAATGAGATTGCCCAGACGGAGACTTTAACGGAAAAGCTCTTTGCTAAATACTGGATGCACAACGGGATGATCAATGTGGACAACCAAAAGATGAGTAAGTCTCTCGGCAATTTCTTTTTGGTTCGAGATATTGCGGAGCAATACAATCGTGAGATCATACGCCTTTGGCTGTTATCCGCTCATTACCGAAACCCCATCAACTTCAGCAGAGAGGTGATGGAGCAATCCAAGAGCGCCTTGGAACGAATGTATAACGCGAAGGAGAAACTGGAGAGGCTTCTGGAGACCTGCGCGGATGTTTCAAATGATGAGGAGGAATCCATCCTAGCCGAACTGGAGCACTTCAAGAAGGAGTTCGTCCGGGTAATGGACGATGACTTGAATACGGCAGATGCCGTCTCCGCACTCTTTGAGATCGTTCGGCTTGCAAATACACAGCTAGATGAAAACAGCTCGCGCCACACAGTTGAGAAGGTCTATCAGGGGATGATGGAACTGGCAGATGTATTGGGATTGCTGTTTCGAAAACAGGAGAACATCGACAATGCGATCGAAGTGCTGATCGAAGACAGACAGGCAGCCCGCGCAGCGAAGGATTTTGCCAGAGCAGACGCCATCCGAGATCAGCTCAAAGAAATGGGAATTGAGCTCAAAGACACCCCAACCGGCGTGGTCTGGAAGCGAGTTGAGTAGAGCGATGGGAGAATATATTTCCGGCAGAAATGCCGTCATGGAGCTGTTGAAATCTGGAGCAGCCATCGATAAGATCTACCTGCAAAGGGGCGATCTACAAGGGTCTGTGAAGGCGATTCGGGCAAAGGCGCAAGATGCCAGCGTTCCCGTCGTCGAAGTGAATCGGCAAAAACTGGAGGAATTGGCAGAGGGAATCAAACACCAGGGCGTGATCGCTCATGTCTCGGGCATCAACTATTACGAGCTGGAGGATATGCTAGAATATGCACAGTCCAGGGGAGAGCCGCCCTTCCTCGTCGCCTTAGATGAGATCGAAGATCCTCACAACACTGGCGCGATCATCCGGACCTGCGAAGCCGCAGGAGTGCATGGTGTCTTCTTGTCGAAACGCCGATCAAGTGGAATCACCCAAACAGTGCACAAATCCTCGGCAGGGGCCACCGCCCATATGCGAATTGGAAAGGTCAATAGCATGGCGGAGCTGATTATGCGGATGAAAGAACAGAATATCTGGGTATTTGGAGCAGATGGTGACGCGCAAAAGAGCTATTTAGATGCGGATTATCGCGGGGCAGTCTGCTTGGTCATCGGCAATGAGGGCAGTGGCCTAGGCAGATTGGTCAAAGAGCGATGCGATGATCTAGTGAGCCTTCCCATGAAGGGACGGGTTGAGTCCCTGAATGCATCAAATGCAGCGGCGATTTTGATCTATGAGGTCCTCCGGCAAAATGCGTAAGAAAAAGACCTATCTACTGGTAGATGGTTATAATATCATCAACCAGTGGGAGGAACTCCAGGACTTTGAGGCAACTGGACTGGACTCCTCCCGCCTGGGACTGATGGAAACAATGGCTGAATACGCCGCCTTGACGGGAGAAATCGTCGTATTGATCTTCGACGCCCATCAGGTAAAGGGCTCGGTGCGTAAGCATGAGCGCTATAAGGGCATCGAAGTGGTCTATACTCGAGAATTTGAAACGGCGGACACCTATATCGAACGCAGATTGGATCGGATTGGCCGAAAGGATATCGTCAAAGTGGCCACCTCGGACTCCATGATACAGAATATCATTCTAGGTCGCGGTGGTGTCCGCTTATCTGGTGCTGAACTGAAAATCCAAGTCCAGACGGTGAAGAATTCTGGCAAGCGGATGGCAAAGGACTTAAAGCGAATCAGCCATCGGAATCTGGTGAAGCTCGACGAGCGGAGTTTACGAGCTCTCGAACAATACGAGTTTGAAACAGAAGAACAGCTATCCCAACCCAAGGAAAAACCGCCTTATAAAAAATAGGGAACCGATCATTGCCCCTGTTAAGGGACGAGGATCCGTTCCCTATTTTATGGTCATAAAAAATTGGAATTTCTACTGTTATTCGTGAAAATATGTGTAGATTCTTAGCAAAAGTCCTATGCAAATATGTGGAAATATGTTATTATTAAAATGAACGAGGATATCGATTTCTCAACTTTCAAGGAGGAAAATATGACGAAGCGAAGGGTTCTCATCACAGGTGCACTGGGACAGATAGGGTCGGAATTAGCGCTCTATTTAAGGGACTGTTATGGCGAGGACAATGTCCTGGCGACAGACTTATCGGACAAGAAGGAACGGGCACTTCCAGAAATGCATTTCGAGCCATTGGATGTAACAGATCGAAAGCGCCTACACGAATTGGTTAAAGAGTATCGGATCGACACCATCATCAATCTCGCGGCGATCTTATCGGCTACAGGAGAGAAGCTCCCCAATCTGACCTGGGAGGTCAATATGGGAGGTCTTGTCAATGTGCTTGAAGTGGCTAGAGCGGAGAACTGCTCTGTTTTCACACCCAGCTCCATCGCGGCCTTTGGGGACAGTACACCAAAAGTTCTCACTCCGCAAGTGACGATCCAGAGACCCAGCACCATGTACGGAGTGACCAAGGTGGCAGGCGAAGTGCTCTGCGACTACTATCATAAGCGATTTGGTCTGGATACCAGAGGCGTGCGCTATCCGGGCATCATCTCCTATAAGACCCTGCCGGGCGGGGGCACTACGGACTATGCTGTGCATATCTATTATGCCGCACTCCAGAAAAAGGCCTATACCTCTTTCATAGCTGAGGGGACCAAGATGGATATGATGTATATGCCAGACGCGCTAAAAGCGGTTGTGGATTTGATCGAAGCAGATCCGGCGCGACTGGTCAATCGGAATGCCTTCAATGTCACGGCCATGAGCTTTGCACCAGAGGAATTGGCAGAGGCAATTCGCAAGCAGATTCCAGATTTCGAACTGAGCTACGACGTGGATCCGATCCGACAGGCGATAGCGGACTCCTGGCCAGATTCACTGGATGATCATTGTGCTCGAGAAGAGTGGGATTGGAGTCCTGAATACGACATCGATCGAATGACAGAGGATATGATTCGCAATATCTCCATTTGATGATATGGTCTTTTCAATGGAAATGGCCGCATAAACTAGTTTTTTTCACGGAAATATTATATACTAAATAGGTATATTTCAAATGAAACCTCAATCAGGTGGCACATGGCCTCGCGTGGTAGATCGAATATTACGCAGTGGTCCATTGTGCCACTTTTAATGTTGACAGCTATAGTAGGATATAATATAATGGCAAAGTACATTGGGAGGTGGAAGATGAGACTATCAACGCGAGGCAGATATGGTCTGCGTGTTATGTTTTACTTGGCAAAAAATTTAAATTCCAAACCAGTTCCCCTATCGGAGATCGCTGGCGAGTTGGATTTGTCAGAGAGTTATCTCGAACAACTGATTCGCAAACTCAGGGAATACGACCTAGTGACGAGTTCTCGGGGAGCTTATGGCGGGTACCGACTCAGCCGAGAGCCAGAGGCGATCTGTGTAGGAGAGGTTTTACGTATATTAGAAACCCATATGTCCCCCTGTGAGTGCACGGAGGGAAAGGACATCTGTGAGAGAGAAGATCACTGTGTCACTCGAAGACTGTGGATTCGCATAGGAGATAGCATTAACGATATTATTGACAATTATACGCTACAAGATATGATCAATGACGAGAAGGAAACCATGGAGCAGGAGGAGGCAAGAGCTTGAACCGTCAAATCTATTTAGACAACGCTGCGACGACGAGGGTTTCCCCGGAAGTATTAGAGGCGATGATGCCCTATTTGACCGATTTATATGGAAATCCGTCTAGTATTTATCAATTGGGGGGCAAATCCAAGGTG
Organism: Tissierellia bacterium; assembly: GCA_030538075.1. Taxonomy (GTDB): domain Bacteria; phylum Bacillota; class Clostridia; order Tissierellales; family Peptoniphilaceae; genus JAUNUQ01. The sequence continues at coordinate 23,858 of JAUNUQ010000006.1, read as the reverse complement.
GCCATTGAAAATGCCCGAGAAGTGGTGGCAGATTCCATTGGTGCCGAGAGAAAAGAGATCTTTTTCACCTCTGGAGGTTCCGAAGCCGACAACTGGGCGATCAAAGGAGTTGCGGAGGCCTATGGCGCCAAGGGCAATCACATCATCACCTCGAAGATCGAGCACCATGCTGTGCTGCACACCTGTGAATACCTGGAGAAAAATGGATTCGAGGTCACGTATCTGGATGTGGACGAGAACGGATTTATCTCCCTAGAAGCATTGGAATCGGCCATAACCGATCGGACGATCTTGATCAGCATCATGTTCGCCAACAATGAAATCGGCACCATTCAGCCCATAGAGGAGATTGGCCGCATCGCCAAGGAGAGGGGCGTCCTCTTTCATACGGATGCCGTGCAGGCCCTTGGGGTTCTGCCCATCGACGTGAACCAGATGAATATTGACCTATTGTCCCTATCCGGCCACAAGATCCATGCGATGAAGGGCGTTGGTGCCCTCTATATACGCAGCGGGATTAAACTGCCCAACCTGATTCACGGGGGTGCGCAAGAACGCAGACGCCGGGCAGGTACAGAAAATGTCGCAGCGATCGTAGGATTGGCAAAAGCCGTTGAGCGATCCACCGATGATCGGGAAGCGCGCAATGCGAAGCTCACCACGCTTCGAGACTATCTCATCGAGAGATTGACAACGGAGATTGAAGAAGTCCGTTTGAACGGAGACCCCATTCGGAGGCTACCGAATAATGTAAACCTATGTTTTCGATATATAGAAGGGGAATCTCTCCTGCTGATGTTAGATATGGAGGGCATTTGCGCCTCCAGTGGCTCGGCATGTACGTCTGGCTCCTTGGATCCATCCCATGTGCTATTGGCGATTGGACTACCCCATGAAATCGCCCACGGCTCCCTTCGATTGAGCCTTGGCGAAGAGAATACGGAGCAAGAATTGGATTATGTCGTCGAGCGATTGAAGGAAATTGTACAGCGTCTTAGGGATATGTCTCCCTTGTATCAGAGGAAATAGGAGGAAGGACATGTATTCAGATAAAGTGATGGAGCATTTCAGAAATCCACGAAATGTCGGTGAAATCGAAGAGGCAAGCGGCGTTGGTGAAGTCGGCAATGCCAAATGCGGAGATATTATGAAGATGTATCTAAAAATCAACGATGATGGTATAATAGAAGATGTGAAGTTTAAGACCTTCGGATGTGGTTCTGCAATTGCTTCTTCCAGCATGGCGACCGAGTTGATCAAGGGTAAATCCGTTGAGGAGGCGATGCTATTGTCAAACAAGGCCGTGGCCGCCGCATTGGACGGATTGCCACCGGTCAAGATGCATTGCAGTGTGTTGGCGGAGCAGGCGATCAAAGCGGCGTTGTTGGATTTTTCGCAAAAGCATAATGTTCATATCGATGGATTGGAGTATTTTGATCCAGACGAAGACGCACATGATCATCCAGAGGAAGAAGAGTAGACCTCTGGTAGACCTTGCCGTTTAGGAATGCAGTTGGGCCTTATCTCACAGGATAAGGCCTTTTTTAAGTCGAGGCCATCCGAGGATCATTCTTGAGAAGGAGGAGAAAACTTGGGTCATATCACCCTGAATAATGCCATGAGCGTGCTGCTCATCGCGCTATTTTCCGTGTTAATCTATTACATCATCAATATCGGGAACAAATACGTCAAGCCGGACAATATGATCGTATTGACGAGAAATACAATCCTGAGAGCCCTCATCATCATCGTGACTGGCACCGTGGTGATCTTGTTTTTTCGATCCTATCCCATCATTCCGACGACCTTGGTCACTGTGTTCATCGCCATCGTCGTAGCCTATATCATCAATCCTCTGGTGAGATATGTCGAAGGTAAAATGGGGCTGAATCGGCTACTCTCCATCGCAGTGGTCTATGTGATCATCTTCGGCTTCATTGCCATCTTGCTGGGCATCATCATACCCAAGACGGTGACAGAGCTGCGCAATCTAGTCGTCGCCCTGCCGAATATATTTGGTTCTGCTCAGCAGACGATGGATGAATTGACAGAGATATTGTTTAAAGACCAGACAGCGGTTGGGGACGTCGTGGATAGTTTTACCGTGGAATTTAATAAACTGCTACGAACCTTGCAGACCACCTTCTTTACATGGCTCAGCAGCTTTGCAGAGCGCGTTCCAAACTACTTCTCCAATATTCTGCGGATCATCCTGATACCCGTCGTCTCCTTCTATCTTCTGTTGGATAAGGAAGCACTGATTCAAAAGGTCAAGAGTTTGATTCCGACCCAGTATAAAGACGCCACATTGAGCCTGCTCAGAGATATTGACACCACCATGGCAGAATTTGTCCGCGGAAGGGTGATCATGGCCATTTTCGTCGGGGTTGCAACTGGGATTGCCCTGATGATACTGGGAGTTGACTTCGCCATCGTGCTGGGGATTGTGACCATGGTAGCGGATATCGTACCCTATATCGGGCCCTTCCTGGGTTTTTTACCGGCAGTGGTGCTGGCCTTTATCCAAAGCCCCATCAAGGCGATCTGGGTTGCGGTCATCTTTGTGCTATTGCAGTGGATGGAGAATAATATCATCGGCCCGAAAATTCTAGGGGAGTCGATTGGGATGAATCCATTGATCATCTTGCTCTCCCTGATCGTCGGTGGAGGCATGGCAGGGGTTTTTGGAATGATCTTCGCGGTGCCGATCGTGGCGACGATTAAGGTCATCCTGACACATATTGGACCGTATATTCGAGAAAGACTTGCCGAGATCTGGCAGGATTAGGAGTATAAAATAATGAAAAAGTTACAGGGGGAGATAGTATGAGGTCGTTAGGTTTAAATGAGTTACGCGATGAGTTTTTGGATTTTTTTGAAGAGAGAGATCACAATCGCCTAGAGAGTTTTTCCTTGGTGCCCATGGGGGACGCCAGTTTATTGTTGATCAATGCGGGGATGGCTCCGCTGAAGGACTATTTTGTCGGCACCAAAAAAATGGCAAAAAACCGAGCGGTTTCCAGCCAAAAATGCATTCGTACCATCGATATTGATCGGGTTGGAAAAACGGCAAGACATGGCACTTTCTTCGAGATGCTGGGGAATTTCTCCTTCGGCGACTACTTTAAGAAAGAGGCCATCGCATGGGCATGGGAATTTTTAACCAAGACCCTGGAGCTAAACCCAGAGGAAATGTGGGTGTCCGTCTATGAAGAAGATGACGAGGCATATGACATCTGGAAAGATGAAGTGGGAGTACCGGAAGAGCGCATCGTCCGATTGGGTAAGGAAGACAATTTCTGGGAGCTGGAAGTGGGTCCCTGTGGCCCCTGTTCCGAGATCTATGTGGACCGTGGAATCAAATACGGTTGTTCAGATCCAGATTGTAAGCCTGGCTGTGACTGTGACCGCTTTTTAGAGGTTTGGAATCTGGTATTCACGCAATTCGATAAAGATGCCCAAGGGGAATACCATCTATTGGACAAGCCCAATATCGATACCGGAATGGGTCTAGAACGCCTGGCCATGGTCATCGAGGGTGTGGACAATATCTTTGAAGTAAAAGTCATCCGCAATATCATCTCCAAGATCGAGGAATTGTCTCAAAAGGCATATCATTCCTCTGCCAAGATCGACGAGTCCATGCGCGTGATCAGCGACCATGTGAGGGCGGTCATGTTCCTCGTCGCAGATGGCGTAATTCCCAGCAACGAGGGCAGGGGCTATGTTCTACGCCGTCTGATCCGAAGAGCTGTCCGCCACGGAAGGTTGATCGGTATTGAAGGACCCTTTTTGACGAAGATCGGAGAGGCGGTCATCACCTCCTATAAAGAGCATTATCCCGAGCTGGATCGGGATCGCGAACGAATTTTCAAGATCATCTCCACGGAAGAGGAAAAGTTTAGTGAGACCATCAATCAGGGACTGGAACGACTCCATGATCTGATCGATAGACTGGACTCCAAGTCCATGGGCTTGATCGACGGAGCAACTGCTTTTCGCCTCTATGACACCTTTGGATTCCCCCTAGATCTGACGATGGAAATTGCAGCGGAGAAGGGTTTTGAGGTCGATCAGGACGCTTTTTATGAACTCGTCAAAGAGCAGAAGATCCGGTCCAGAGAATCCCGTCTAGATGACGGCGGTTGGATTCAAGCAAAAGAGGATCTTGAGGTGAATGCCCCAGCCACCGTCTTCATTGGCTACGATACACTTGAAGGAGAATCCGTCGTCCAGCAGCTCTTCCTAGACCACAGTCCCGTGACAGAATTAAAGGCAGGGGATACTGGGATCCTGATCGCAGAGCAAACCCCCTTCTATGCATTGGGAGGAGGACAGGTGGGCGATAGTGGACAGATTACCACTGAGAACTCGAAAATTCAGGTTACCAACACCACCCATGACGCTGACGGTGTTTACCTACATCATGTGAAAGTACTGGAAGGTGAAGTTGCAACTGGACAGAGAATAGAGCTCAAAGTGAATCCGAAGGAGAGAGGGCGCACGATGAAGAACCACTCCGCAACCCATTTGCTCCACAAGGCATTGCGGACCGTATTGGGGAATCATGTGCAGCAGGCGGGCTCCTATGTAGACGAGCACCGATTGCGTTTTGACTTCTCTCACTATGAGGGGATTTCCAAGGCGGATCTACAGAGGATCGAAGCAATTGTCAATGAGTATATCGAAGGGGCAAATGCAGTGAAAGTCGGGGAGATGTCCATGACCCAGGCCAATGAACTGGGCGCCATTGGACTATTCGAAGACAAATACAAAGATGTGGTCCGAGTCGTTCAGATGGGAGATGTCTCTACGGAGCTCTGTGGGGGGACCCATGTGCACAACACCAGTGAGATCCAGATGTTTAAGATCCTATCCGAATCGGGCATTGCAGCTGGTGTGCGCCGTATCGAGGCGATTACAGGTCATGCTGTCTATGAGTATCTGAGGGAAATGGAGCAGACGGTTCAGATGGTAGCGGAAAACCTGCGCACCCATATCCAAGATGTCGTCAAACGCAGTGGTTCCATAGTCGAAGAACTGAAGAAAAAGGACAAGGAAATCGAAAAGATCCGATTCCAATCGAAGACCTCCTCAGTGGATGAGATCCTGGAGCAAATCCAGGAGGTGCAGGGAGTGCGCTTTATCAGCCAGCGCATTGACAACTTAGATATGAACACAATCCGTAAGCTCAGCGACACTCTACGAGACAAATTGGGATCAGGCCTAGTGGTATTGGGCAGTCTCCATGAGGGCAAGCTCCTGTTTACTGCGGCCGTGACGAAGGACTTGATCGAGACCGGTCTAAATGCGGGCAATATCGTCAGAGAAGTTGCAAAACAGACTGGCGGGAATGGAGGAGGACGACCGGATTTTGCGACGGCAGGTGGCAAGGATCCCGCAAAAGTGGACGCCGCTCTGAAATATGTTAAAGAATTGATTCAACAGGGTATAACTAAATAGAGTATAATTTAAAAAGGAGGATTTGCTGTGAACGACAAATTCAATGAGACCATGCGGTTTGATCCGCTGAAGGAAGCTCCCAAGACGGTTACGGAGATTATCCGATCCGTGTACACGGCACTGGAGAAAAAAGGCTACGATCCAAAGAACCAGATCATTGGCTACATTCTGTCCGGAGATCCGACTTATATTACGAGCCACGACAATGCGAGGAATATGATCCGTCAGATCGATCGAGACGAACTCCTAGAGGAGTTGTTGACGACCTATCTGGAAGTAAAGGTCGATAAAGAGGTTTAACACTGGAAAAAAGAGTTGAAGTTGCATGGATGCGGGTCTGTAGAGGGCTTAGTTCCTCAAGATCCGCTTATTGCGCTATGGAAAATTAGATGATAGAAAAGAAAAGCTTAGGCCGTACCGGGATCTTCGTTTCTCCCATCTGTCTGGGAAGTTTGACCATGACACCTTTCCAGAGCAATTTGACGATTGCCGAAGGAGCACATTTGATTCGCAGTGCAGGAGAACGAGGCATTAACTTTATTGATACGGCAGAATTGTATGAAAACTATGAATACATAGCTGCAGGGATTAAGGGCGTCCCACGGGATCAATGGGTGTTGGCGACGAAGACCTATGCCTATGATCGACTTGGTGCAGAGAAGAGCCTGGGCAGAGCCCTTCAGGAGCTGGGGACGGATTATATCGACCTATTTTTACTCCATGAGCAGGAGAGTATCCACACCCTCCGCGGTCATATGCAGGCCATCGAATACCTGCTCCAGCAAAAGGAGGCAGGGACGATTCGCGCTGTGGGGATTTCCACCCATCGAGTAGAAGGGGCTAGAGGATTTCGCCAGATACCCGAACTGGATGTGATTCACCCCATCCTCAACGTGGATGGCATCGGGATTCAAGGTGGCAACCTAGAGGATATGCTAAGGGAATTGGAAGCCATAAAAGCACAAAATCGGGGGATTTACGCCATGAAGATTCTAGGTGGTGGGCATCTGATTCCCGAGGTGGAGAGGGCCTTTGCCTTTGTACGGGGGCTGCGTATTTTGGACGCAGTTGCGGTTGGCATGCAGTCCTTAGAGGAGCTGGAGGCAAATATTGCCCTTTGGCAGCATGGGGTCTTGCCCGAGGAGCTTCGGTTAGCCCTTGGAAAAAAGAAGAGAAGACTGATCGTAGCAGACTATTGTATTGGCTGTGGAAATTGTGAAAGGGCCTGCCGAAGTGGCGGGATTCGACTCGTGGAAGGCAGGGCGACGCCGACTGAGAATTGTATTCTCTGCGGCTACTGTGCACGATACTGCCCCGAGTTTTGTATAAAGGTGATTTGAGATGGAGATGAAGAGATACGCAGGACTGGATATTGGAGATAAGACGATCGGCATTGCCATTAGCGATCCGATGCTCTTGATTGCACAGGGGCTGATGACATTAAAGCGAAAGACCCTGGAGGAAGATCTAGAGGCGGTGATCGCAATACTCCAAGAACAGCAGGTGACCAAGGTCATCGCAGGCCTGCCCCGCAATATGAACGACAGCCTAGGTCCACAGGCCCAGCGGGTGATGAATTTTGCTCAGAGACTAAAGGACAAATCAGGTCTGGAACTGGTCTATCAAGACGAGCGCTTATCTACGGTTGCTGCGAACCGCGTATTGATTGAGTCAAAGGTGCGACGGGAGAACCGAAAAAAGGTCGTGGACAAGATCGCCGCGACATTGATCTTACAAAACTATTTGGATGGAAGATGAGATGGATAAAATCGAGCTGATTGACGAATTTGGTAACAAGACGGAATTTAAGCTATTGGATTCCTTTGGAATGGACGAGGACGATTACGCCGTATTGCTCCCTGTTGATGAGGAGGATGCAGAGCTGTATCTGCTGCGGATTGAAGAGGATGAGGATGGCCAAATCGTCTTGGTGACCATTGACGACGAAGAGGAAATGCAGGACGCCATCAAGATCTATGATGAGCTCAAGGCGGAGAAACTGCAATAAGAGGACGAGTATGAACCTTCAAATGGCTATGGACAAAATGAGGACAAGTGGCTATAAGATTACAGAGCCGCGGAAAGAGATCTTTTATGTGTTGGAACTGGCGGGGGGAGAGCATTTAAGTCCCGAGGATATCCACCAGAGACTGAGCTTTACACATCCCGAGATCGGAATTGCGACGATCTATAGAACCCTTTTGCTATTCGAGCAACTCGAAATTGTACAGAAGCATAAATTTGACGATAATCGTGCCAGATACGAATTGGTGAGCATGGCCGAAAACCATCATCACCACCACCTGATCTGCTCCCATTGCGGTGTAGTGGTGGAGGTTCGATTGGACCTACTCGATGATCTGGAGGATAAAATAGAAAAGAACCATGGATTTAGAATAGAAAATCATGATTTAAAATTTTATGGCATTTGTAAAAAGTGCCTAGATAAAAATAAAGGAGATATTTAGTGGTAAGAAAACAGAATACAAAGTTGAAGATCATTCCCTTAGGGGGGATCGATGAAATCGGGAAGAATATGACCGTCTTGGAATATGGCAATGATATTGTCATCATAGACTGTGGTCTGACCTTCCCCGATGAGGATATGCTGGGGATCGACATCGTCATCCCGGATATCAGTTACCTGGAAAAGAAGGACAAGGCCAGAAAGATCCGGGGTATCATGTTGACCCATGGTCATGAGGATCATATTGGAGGGATTCCCTATTTCCTGAAAAAGCTGTCCGCCCCCATATACGGAACGCGGCTGACTCTGGGCCTGCTCAAAAATAAGTTCACAGAGCATGGCTTGAGTACAGATTTTCTAAAGGAAGCCCACTATGGTCAAAAGTTGAAATTTGGCTGTTTTGAAGTGGAATTCATCCGAGCCAGCCACTCCATTCCGGACTCCGCCTGCATTGCCGTACACACGCCGGTGGGCGTCGTGCTGTTCACAGGGGACTTCAAGATCGACTACACTCCCATTGATGGGGGCTTGATGGACCTGCCCAGGCTGGCAGCGCTCGGAGACGAGGGAGTACATGTGCTGTTGGCAGATAGTACCAATATCGAGCGAGAAGGGTATTCCATGAGCGAGAGGACGGTCGGAGAGACCTTTAAGTCCGTCTTTGCTCAAGCGCCTTCCCGACTGATCGTGGCCACTTTCGCCTCCAACCTACACAGAGTCCAACAGGTGATCTATGCAGCTGAGCATTATGGAAGAAAACTGGCCATATCGGGTAGATCCATGCTCAACGCCACGGGAGTCGCATTGGAACTGGGTTATCTAAAGGTGAAAGAGGGTACCATCATCGACATCAACCAGATCAACCGCTATCCAGGAAACGAGATCGTCATATTGACGACGGGCAGTCAAGGGGAGCCGATGTCGGCATTGTCCCGCATGGCGAACAACGAGCACCGAAGGGTGCAGCTGGTCCCAGAGGATACCGTCATGCTCTCTGCCTCACCGATTCCCGGCAACGAAAAGACCGTGTTCAATGTCATCAACAAGCTGACAGAGATCGGGGTCAATGTGATCTATCAGGCTTTGGCAGACGTCCACGTGTCGGGTCACGCCTTTAAGGAAGAGCTCAAGCTGATCCACAGACTGGTTCGGCCTAAGTTCTTCATACCCGTTCATGGTGAGCACAGACATCTCGTACTCCATGCAAAATTAGCGGAGGAACTGGGCATGTCCGAAGATGAAGTATTTGTCGGCAGCAACGGAACTGTATTTGATGTGGACAGACAGGGCATCTCCATGAACAACTCCATCCCAGCAGGAAATATCCTAGTGGATGGCCTGGGGATTGGAGATGTTGGAAATGTCGTTCTAAGAGACCGTAAGCATCTATCAGAAGACGGAATACTGGCCGTCGTCATCACCATCAGCCGTCAAGACAAGAAAGTCATTGGCGGGCCGGATATCATCTCTCGCGGCTTTGTCTATGTTCGAGAGTCTGGGGATCTGATGGATGAAGCCAAGAAAGTCGTAGATGGCACCTTGGCAAAATTCAGGAGCATGGACTCCTCCGACTGGACGGTGCTGAAATATAGGATCCGGGATGACCTAAAATCCTTCCTATTCCATGAAATCAAACGAAATCCGATGATCCTACCGATCATCATGGAAGTTTAGAGATACAAAACATGTTTTAAAGGAGAAATATATGAATATTTACGATCTAGCCCATGACTTGGCAAGGGGGATCAAAGATTCCCCAGAGTTTCAAGAATACAAAAAGTACAATGGCCTGGTAATGGCAAATGAAGAAAACAAGAAGATGGTAGAGGATTTCCGCGAGAAGATCATGAAATTCCAAATTGAGAACTATGGGAAAGAAGAGCCAAATCCAGAGGAACTGGAACGCATCCAACAATTGCAGAATGTCCTGATGATGAACTCGGAGATCTCCCAGTTTTTACAGGCGGAGCTCAAATTTTCGCAGATGTACGAAGACATCAACAAAATCTTGTTGGAATCGATCAATCTGGACTAATGGACGGTATCAATCAAGAATATGTGGTGGAATACATCAGGGGTCTTTGTAAACAAAAAGACCCCTTTCTCCTTGCCTTGGAGCAGATCGCAGAGGAGAGGTTTATCCCCATCCTAGAGCCGGAAACGGCGGCTCTGCTCGAAGTCCTGTTGAGTATTCACAAGCCTAAGCGCATATTGGAACTGGGCACGGCCATTGGCTATTCCGCCATCCGGATGGCAAAAGCGGCGCCGAATGCACTGATCACAACCGTCGAGCTTCGGGAGGACTTCGCTGCGATAGCAAGAGATAATATAGAGAGCCAGGGCTATAGCGACCGTATACAAGTCGTGGTCGGAGATGCAATTCCAAGCATCCAAGAACTTAATGGGCCCTTTGACTTCGTCTTTATCGATGCTGCAAAAGGTCACTATCAAGAGTATTATGAAGCCTGTATGCCCTTGATTTTACCAGGGAGCATCCTGTTTTCAGACAATGTCCTCTTTCGTGGGACCATTGCGAAGCCCAGTCTGGCCGTGAGGCGCAAGCGGACCATCGTCCACCGAATGCGCAGCTATTTAGAGATGATTACAGGAGATGAGAGGGTAAACACTTGTGTACTTCCTCTGGGCGACGGAGTGGCGATCAGCGTGCTCAAAGGGGACATAGGGGAAAGAGGAGAAGGTGAATGATGAAAAAAATGGAACTATTGGCCCCGGCAGGGGATTTGACCAAACTAAAGACCGCCATTGCCTATGGTGCAGACGCCGTCTACTTGGCAGGGGATCAGTTTGGGCTGCGTAAGGCCTCCAAGAACTTTAGTCTAGAGGAATTGGAAGAAGCGGTGGAGATCGTCCATCATGCCGGTAAAAAACTATATATCACGCTGAACATCATCCCCCATAATAAAGATCTGGATGGGCTCGAGGACTATGTCAGAGGACTCGTTCAAATCGGCGTAGATGCCTTGATCGTGTCCGATGCGGGGATGGTTGCCGCAATTCGAAGGGTTACAAAGGATTTGGAGATTCATCTGTCCACCCAAGCCAGCACGACCAATTACGAGACAGTAAATTTTTGGTACGATTATGGCATACGCCGTGTGATCTTGGCTAGGGAGCTGTCCCTAGAAGAGTTAAAGGAAATCCGATCCCATATCCCGGATGATATGCAATTGGAGATCTTTGGACATGGAGCCATGTGCATATCCTATTCTGGCCGCTGCCTACTGAGCAATTATATGACGGGACGAGACGCCAATCTAGGGGATTGTGCCCATGCTTGCCGCTGGAAATACAGCCTGGTCGAGGAGAAGCGACCAGGAGAATACCTGCCTGTCATAGAGGACGAGGAAGGGGCCTATATCCTAAACTCCCGAGACCTCTGTCTCCTGCAGCATATCGGTGAATTGGCTGAGGCAGGCATCGACAGCCTCAAGATCGAGGGGAGGGTGAAGAGCCAGTACTATGTGGCCACGGTTCTCAGGAGCTACCGAGTCGCATTGGATGCCTATTATGATGGCAGTTTTAATGCAGAGCTTGCTACCGAACTCATCGACGAGATCCGTAAAGCCAGCCACCGGGACTTCACCACCGGCTTCCTGTATGGAAAGCCCAACGAAGAGGGGCAGGTCTACGGCTCCGCCTCCTATATAAGGGGTTACGACTTTGTCGGTTTGGTATTGGATTATGACGAGGAGACCGGTATCTCCACGGTCGAACAGAGAAACCGCTTTGGAAACGGCGATGTGGTCGAAGTGTTTGGCCCAGAGAGGGGATACCGAGAAGTGCAAATCCTTGATATGCGAAATGAAAAAGATGAACCCATCGAGATCGCCCCTCATGCCCAACAAATCCTCAGATTGAAAATCGGCCCAACCAAACCCTGGTATATGTTACGAAAGGTGATAAAGGGATAATTATTTGCGTTTCAGTCCAATAATATCGAGGATATGCGCCAGCTTTTAACCCTGTAGAATGACGAGTTTTCATCGTCATGAAATGGAAGCTAGAATAAATAAAAATACTTTTATGCAATCCATAAACACTTTAGCTATTTATGATAGTGAGATACAAGAGCTTGGTATTTATGAGGATTCTATAGGATTAAGGAAATTTATTGGGGTTGTAACTAGAAAAATAATATCGATAAACTTGTAATATATTTCAGTCTATGATATGGTAAATTTATCATAATAGGAGAGGTGATCTGATTGAAATTATTATTACTTGGTGGCGCTGGGACAATGGCTGGTTTTGCATTGGAGAAGATGTTAGCGGATGGTTTTTTTGATGAGATTATTGTTGCCGACTACAATGAAGCAGCAGCTAAAGAAGTTGTAGCAAAGTCAAAGAGTGATAAACTGACAGCAAGAGCTGCAGACGTACACAACAAGGAATTACTGATCGACTTGATGAATCAAGTGGATGTCGTGGCAAACTGTACAGGACCCTATTATCTCCTTCTAAAACCTGTTATGGATGCGTTTTTTGAATCAAATTGTAAGAACTATGTGGACTTCTGTGATGACTTCGAAGCCATCGAGGCTCTAATGACCGATGAGAACCAAGAACTAGCGAAGAGACAAGGACAGACTCTGATAATTGGACTCGGCGGTAGCCCAGGGCTAATCCCCGTTGAAATAATGTATGGGGCTTCCCTATTAGATAAGACGGATACCGTGCAATTGAGCATGTTGATGGACGAAAAAGAAGAAGGCGGTCCAGCGGTTTGGGATCATATGTTTGAAAACTTCTATGGAGAGCTGAACACCTTTGAAAATGGTGAACTCGTCACCGTGCAAGGCTTATCCGAAGTGATCGAATTTCCCTTCCCAGAAGAGGTATTTGGCGATATTGGGACAGTTAAACTCTATGACTTGGGACATCCTGAGGTATTTACAATTCCCAAGGCGATCCCAGAAGTACAGAATGTCAAAATCAAATGCGCTTTCTACCCGCGGGAGAGCATGGAATATGTAATTAATATGGCAGAGCAGGGATTTTTAGATACAGAAAAAGTCAATGTAGATGGAGTAGAAGTCTCTCCTAGAGGCGTCTTTTTGAAGATGTTGGAGGGAACCCTGATGAATCCCGATTATCCAGGCGGATTTCAGCCCTATGCCCGAGATCCTGAAGATAGAGGAACGGGTACGGTGATCGACATCATTGGAGAGAAAGACGGAAAGAAAGCACATTTTGTGAGTGCATTTACTGCGGATATGGGCACTCTAACAGGATACCCCCTTGCGCTAGGCGCTGTTCTCCTGTCTAAGGGTGAGATTCCAGAAAAAGGGATCCTCATCCCTGAGGATGCCATAGTCAAACGAAAGGAATTTGTTGACGAGGTATTCAATTCGATTAAGGAACTGGGACATCCCGTCAAGAAGATCGCAAGGGTGACCTACGATTTGTAATAGAGGTTGATGAAAGAGAGGGGCATTTGACCTCTCTTTCCCAATTGCTCCATCCGGGATCCTACAAGAAAAAATTTGAATTTCCACCGACTCTGTGGTATACTATTTCAGTATGTAAAACAGGTGTTCCTCTGCGGATAGAAGCAAGAACATTGTAAGAAAAGGAGGGTTTTTACACATGGATATCATTAGACAAATTGAAAATGAACAAATTAGAGAGAACAAGCTCGAGTTCAACGTAGGAGATACAGTACAGGTTCACTACCTGATCAAAGAGGGAAACCGCGAGAGAATTCAGATTTTCGAGGGAACTGTACTCAAGAAACAAGGACATGGCGCTCGTGCTACCTTTACAGTTCGACGAGTTTCCTATGGCGTTGGCGTGGAGCGTACGTTCCCAATCCATTCGCCTAGAATCGAAAAGCTAGTTGTCACACGTCGTGGTCGAGTGCGTAGAGCGAGACTGTACTACTTGCGAGATCGTGTTGGTAAAGCGGCGAAAGTTAAAGAAAAGAAGATGTATTAATCGAAGGAAAGGGGATACCTATCGCGTAGAGCGTCAAGGAGCCCCTTTTTTTAGTATAGAGAAGGAGGGCATAATGAACATCAACTGGTATCCGGGTCATATGAAAGTGACCATGGAACAACTACAAAGTTCCCTGCGATTGGTGGACATCGTCATGGAAGTCATCGATGCGAGAATACCCAAGAGTAGCCGCAATCCCAACCTAGACGATATCCTACAGGACAAACCCAGGATCGTGGCGCTCAATAAATCGGATTTAGCAGATCCTGACGAGAACAATCGCTGGCGAAGTCACTATGAGAGCTTGGGTTATGGAGTTCTAATGATGGACGCCCTCCACAATCGGGGCTTAGGGGATTTGAAGTCCAAATCCGAGGAGGTGCTGGAGGCTAAGAGAGCGAGGGACGCTTCAAGGGGCATCCTCGACACCACCATCAAGATGATGATCGTGGGTATTCCAAATGTGGGGAAATCCACCATCATCAACACCATCTCCAAACGAAGCGGGGCAAAGGTGGGAAATCTGCCGGGGGTGACCCGTACGAACCAGTGGATCAAGACCAACAAGGGCATAGAGCTTTTGGATACGCCCGGGGTTCTATGGCCTAAATTTGAAGATCGAGAAGTGGGGATTAACCTGGCCATCACCGGCGCAATCACGGATCGGATTTTGGATGTGGAGGATCTCGCCTTTGAACTGATCAAAAAATTACAGCGGATCGACCCTGCCATCCTCCCCAATCGATATGGAATCTCTGAGGAGATCGAAGAGCCGCTTCAGATGATGGAAGAGATCGCCCAAAGGCGAGGTGCTATTCTCAAGCGAGGTGAGATCGACTATTTTAAGATCGCCAATGTGCTACTGGGAGAGTTTCGTAAGGGAACCCTTGGAAGGATCACCCTAGAGGAGGCAAGGGATGCATAGTTCAGAGCCCATGGTCTTTGATGAGGGATTCTCCCTCATCTGCGGCATCGATGAAGTGGGCAGAGGCTGCTTGGCGGGACCTGTGGTTGCAGCTGCCGTCGTGCTTCCTAAGGAGCCTCGGGTTGAAGGGGTTCGAGATTCTAAGAAGCTCAGCCCTAAGAAAAGAGAAGAGATCAATCGAGTAATTCGGGAACAGGCTCTAGCCATTGGGCTGGGGACTGTGCAGCCAGAGATCATCGATCAGATCAATATCAAGCAGGCGACCAGATTGGCCATGAAACTGGCCTTAGAAGATCTGAAAGACAATGGGGGCAGTCCTATATTACCAGATATCGTCCTAGTGGATGCGGAAGAGATCGAAACGAAGCTCCCTCAGCGCTGCATTCTCCACGGAGACGATCTAATCTATCAGATTGCCGCGGCATCCATCGTGGCCAAGGTGTATCGGGATCAGATGTTTGAAAGCTATGAGGAGCAATACCCCGGATACGGCCTCGCCTCTAACAAGGGCTATGGGACCAAAGCCCATTTCGAGGGGATTGAAGCCAAGGGGATCACCCCTATCCATCGCCGCAGCTTCTTAAAAAAATTTCATGCCTCCAATCCGCCTTCCCATCTGGTCTCTGGAACCAAAGGCGAGGAGATGGTCCATAGACTATTACTAAAGAGGGGCTACCGCATTCTCGAGCGCAATTATCGGTCGAAATTGGGAGAGATCGATATTATCGCCATGGACAAAGAGGTATTGGTTTTCGTGGAAGTGAAATCCAGATCCAACAACCTCTACGGGGAACCGGGAGATTTCGTTGACAAGCGCAAACAGCAGCGCATCATGATGACGGCGGAACTCTTTATGAAACAGCACAATCTAACGGACTTACAGCCGCGTTTCGACGTCGCAGAAGTCTATTGGGAGCGCGGGGGTATTCGATATATCCAAAATGGATTCCCGGGATTTTAGTTCGATAGCTTGGTGTTGTTATACTTTTTAACTTTTGGGTATAAAATAGCTAGTAGTCTGGTGGGTGATCCATCTAGACAGATTAACCCAAAGGAGGAAGTAGAATGGAAAAAGCGAAAGTTATGGAAGTCATTAAAGAACAAGTAAACGGACTGAATATTGACGATTACACCCTCACGAAGGATGAGATGATGGCCTATCTGGAGAAAGAAGCAGATGAAAGAGGCCTATTTGAAATGGAAAAGGGAGTCTGTAACGAGGGCGACATCCCATGGTGCAGCATCGAGTTCACAGAGGAGATCACGAAACTGATTGCAGCGAAGAAGAAATAATAGAGAAGCTGTGTATGTACTAAGTTTTGCCAAGCGGAGTTGAAGTATACTCTGCTTGGCATTTTTCATTTCTCAAGAGGACAAACAGGAGCATTCAACTGTGAAAAATCGAACATAGAAGCAGTTCAGTATGAAGGTTAAACAATTAGGTAAAGTATATTCCTTCAATCCAAGTATACCTCTATCTCCCCAACCCCTAGTGAGTAATCCATTTAAACAATGGGTATAGACCCAATAGGGAAATAATTCATACTTAGAAATTGGAGGTTATCATGGGTGAAAGAACGAGAGAAAATGCAATGACCTATCTTGCCTTTCTTCCCTTATCAGGAACACTCATATCCATTTTTCTCTCTTTCTTCTTTGTGTTCAAGGGAGCAGCTCTTACAGGAGATGTATTACTATATGTATTGATGCCAATGGCAATGCACTTTCTAATATATATTATTATGAGATTAATCCTGGGCAAAGAATGTAGATTAAAGGGGACAAAACTAATGTAAACCATATCTTCAGTGCTACTATTGGCTGTGGTCATCTACCTGTTTGGAGTTTTTCGTGAACCAAAACTGGCCAATGGCATGGAAGTTATAGAAATGCAGGGTCGACGGACGGAAAGGATGAGAATACGATGAGCTGATTTTACGCCGATCAGCATGTCGATAAGCGGGGATAAAACGGGACTCTCAGTGAAAGTAGATTTAGCATGATATTAAAATTTGTATCTGTACGATATTCCAGACTGATAACTGTGACATAGAGCAGAGAGGATAAAACAGCTACCCAAAATGAAAAGCCAAGTAGAGTAAAGTCCTCTATTTGGCTTTTTCAGTTGGTGGAATTAACTGATCAGTGTCATTCAATTGCTAAATAACCTTTCTCTTAGAATACTATGATAGCATAAATTGCCATGCTTCTGAGAGTGACTCATCGACAGAATCTCAACAGAATAGATGCAATATTTGACTGAATAATAGCAACTTCGTTGTCGTTTGAATTCTGGAGTATAATCTAAATAATAGAAGGAGTTCAGAAGTCTGTATAAGATCGTTAGAGGTGATCTTTGGCATATACTTTTCTTAAGAACTAATAGCACGATCTGATAGCTGCGTAAAATTCAATATTTTCTTCTATCTTTGATACCTGTATGGCCAGCAGATTGGTAGGAGACAATATAAATCGATCGAAACTGTAGATAAGTGCTATAAGCACAAGTCAAGTTATGAAATAAGTCATAACGATGAGATATATGGAGGAAAAATGAAGAGATTACACAAATTGTTTCTATGTGCGTTGCTGATATTCAGCACTTTGATCGTACCTGCATTTGCCTGGAATCACTATCGATGGATTAGTTATGGAAATATGGAAGCAAAATGTTCACTGTTAGCAGATTTACAAAAATCTGGAACTTCAACTGCAAAAGCGAGAACCGATATGGTGAATCCAGACTGGTACAAGTACCGGGTTTGGGTGACTTTAAGAGGTTACAATGCAAATGGTGATGTAGTTTTCTACGCCAAGGATACTGGTTATTCGTGGGGTGAACAGAATTTACACGTTGCAGGATTGAATAAGATTAGTAGTTATCATTCGATTGATAATTCTGATCACAGTGTAGAGTATGTAGGTATTAGTCTTACTGAAAACTAAATAATCTTACAGAAAACAGAGAGCGGATGAGCTCCGGTTCGTAATCGGAGCTCCCTATAGGTGATGAAATGATACACGCATTGAAAAATCGTTTTAAGAGCATCGTCCTCTTAATAATGGGATTGGTCATAGCAATACTCACAATTACACTTGGAATCTCACAGCTGAATCAATCGTTGGAGATCCATCAACGATCTGAAGAAGTAAAACTAAATCTTAGTGAGCACATCATGATCCAGCTGTCGAAAGAAGAGGACATCACAGAGATCGTGGACATATTTGCAGAATCACCCCATCCTTTTTCGGCGCAGGTGACAAATGCATACATCCCAATAGAGGCGGGGCTATCCCCTGTATTAGCATCTTATATTCATGATGTAGAGGGACTGCCCGTCCCATTGATTCAAGGAAGACAACTTAAGGCAGAAGATTTTCAAGAGGATGATCCGGTAGCGGTCATTGGCAAATCGTTGGTAGAACAGGGGGCGTCCTTTTATTCAATGGGCGAGCAGAAATATCGAATTGTTGGAGTCGCTGGATTTGATGACCTAGAAGTCCCTCCTTATTCGTATACAAGGCAGATTCGCTTTGACTTTATGCCAAAAGCAATTATAAACTATCTCCTTGGGGAGGGGAATCTACAAATAGCGTTTCTTAATCCCTCGCCAGAATTCATAGAGTATTTAAAAAGAGAGCTTTCAGTCCATGGTCTACAACATGTACCAGCGCCGAAAGAGAATAGTATCTCTGTGGATTTTGCCTCTACCCATCTCGCAAAGACAGGCGCTTACATCTATGCAATGGCGATTCTGAATACCTTTAATATCTCAATATTTTGGATCAATAACCGGAAGAAGGAGATTGGGATTCGCAAAGCGTTTGGATATGCGAATGTTGATATCATTTGGATGCTTTTTCAAGAGATGCTTTTGATTGCCGCTTTATCTTTCATGATAGCTATTGGCGTGCAGCTTTTATTATCACCAATTCTCGAGGGCATCTTTTTGATAAAGTTGAAAATCACATGGACAAATCTATATGCGGGGCTACTCTTTGTCCTAATCACGTCAATTTTATCGGTGATTATTCCAGGGTGGATAGCTGCAAAAGTGGAACCTGCAGACACGATAAGGGGGATCTGATGATAATTGATGTTCTTAAGTCAATGGTAAAGCGGAAATTAGTGCTCCTCTTCATTCTGATTCAATTGGTATTCGCTTATCTGTTGATCGTGGATGCAAGTGTACAGATCGCAGATCTTGGATTTCGAAATAGACAAATGAAAAAGTATACGGATCTCGACTTAGAGAATTCCTATCGCCTAAGTGTTCAATTGGATATAGAGACGGAGCAAGATAAGGAAAAAGTGATTCAGTTAGAAAGGCGATTGAACAAATCGGTTTTAGATGGCGACATACTGAGTTATGGTACGATGGATAAAGCGAACATCGTTTGTACGGATAGGAGCCTCATGGAAGGGTGGATGGATTTGCTGCAGCAGAAGTATGGGGACAACTCATTTCGTACAGAGGCGTTGATGACAGATTCTTCTATTTATAATCGGATGAAGCTGAACGTGAGCAGTGGTAGGCTTTTGGAAGAAGAGGACTTCACTCAAGACTCTACGCCCATTCCAGTACTTGTAGGAGCGAGCTTATCAGACCTTTTTCCAGTGGGAAGTGAGATTCAGATACGCGCCATGGCAACGACAGATTTCATCTGTGAGATAGTAGGGATCCTCAATCATTCTTCTTCTTTCATTAATGAGGGCTTTGAATATGGCAGGATGGAAAATCTTGACTATCGTTGGGTGATGCCCTTTCCAGTAGAGATGCGAAATAGAGATCGAAGTACGATTGCGATCCGAACAAATCAAGGATTTGTGGAAGGCATGGGAAATAAAGAGAAAACATTGGCGGCAATACGAGAGATTTCTGAAGAGCAGGGGATTACGATCGTCGGTACCAATCTTCAGACGCAGCGAATCAGGGAAGAGGAGTCTTCTCGAGATTTTCTGTTGCGCAGTTTGCTACTTTCTGTGATCTTGGTGATCGTGGCTATAAGTGGAGTGATCTCCAGTACATTATCCTCATTAGAGGAGAGGAGATATGAGCTAGGCGTCAGGCTCGCTATAGGGTATACGAGAGAGCGCTTGTCTAGGCAAGTAGCACTAGAGATCTTGATACTAAATGCATTTGGACTATTTGTTGCCTATGGATTTCGATTTGTTCAATACCAAGCAGATGCAATCGTGAATATCTACTCGCCTTTTATTGTGTTGACTGATCCTTTTACACTATTCATAATAGTCACTATTTTGTGTCTAATTTTAATAATCAGCATACGATTTCCGATAAGGGCAATTCGCAAGCTGGAAATTGTCGACCTGCTCCGTGGAGGTGAATAGATGATCAATATAAATGAGATTACTAAAGTATTTGGAAGTGGAGAATCAGAAGTTCGTGCATTACGAAATATTAATCTGTCCATAAGCCCAGGTGAATTTGTATCCATAATGGGACCATCTGGATGTGGAAAGACAACACTACTAAATATTCTTGGGTTGATGGATCGACCTACAAGCGGGAAATATCTACTCAATGGATTGGATACAGAAAGCTTTAACGATGAAAAGAAGGCGAAAACACGAGCGGAGCTGCTGAGTTTCATCTTTCAGAGTTTTGCGTTAATGGAGGGCTACAATGTCTACGACAATGTAGTGCTTCCACTATTTCGCAATAAACTCAAAGCCGAAGAAAAGAGACTCCGAGTGGTAGAGGCACTGGATAAAGTTGGTCTTGCTGGGATGGAAAAGAAAAACGTGAACCTACTATCCGGTGGACAAAAGCAGCGCGTCGCCATCGCCAGAGCGTTGGTCACAGATGCCCAACTGATCTTAGCAGACGAACCAACTGGGGCGTTGGACTCAGAGAACTCCATGGTTTTAATGGATCAGATCATCGAATTAAATGAGATGGGCAAGACCATCGTCGTCATTACCCACGATGAGAGAATCGCATCATATGCGAAACGCATACTAAAAATGGTTGATGGACGTATCATACAAGACTTGAAAACAGATAGGGGAGATGACAAATGAAAAGAATCCTGTGGTTTTTTATTCCAGTTTTAGTAGTCCTTATCGTGACAGGAGTTTTCTTACTTGGTCCAATACTCTATCCGAGTGAGTTTCAGTTGGAATACTCTCGACGATTTGATCCGGAGGTGTTCTCCGAAGAGACAAAGTACATCATTGAAGAGATGGATGTCAAAACAGGAAGATACGAGAATCTAGCGATCCTAATACAGTTTCAACTAGAAGATGGAGAGGTGGATTATGAGGTGGTTGATCCAAATGGTGAGATAGTCTTAACTGAGAATGTTGTGAATCTATCTCACGAAAAACTTTTGATCATGAAACCTATTCGGGGAGTATGGAAGTTTGTCCTCAATACCACGGAACAAGACCGCGGGGTATTTCGAATTGTATGGGTAGACGAAGAGAATTTAGAAAGCGTTCGCACTTGGACATCTGAGAAAAAATCAGGGTCACAGCTAAACACTGATGATCTACAAAAATAGCTCAATTACAGCACTATGAACCTGTCAGAGAAGAAGATCCATTTATTTAAGCCAAGCAAAGAGAAGTCCTCCACTTGGCTTTTTCAATTGAGAGAATAATCAACTTAAGTCAATAATTCATTAAAAAGTCACCAGAATTTTATTTGACTACTTTCATACAGTATTATAATATAGTATTTGACCTTATAAGATTAAACAATGCTAGAATGTAATACTAAGAATACATGGAGGGCAAAATGATTCGAGTGGCGATTTGTGATGACCAAGAATTGTATCGAGATCAGATCAGAGAAATCCTACAATCGCATTTTGCGGAGCAAAGCTTGCAACTTTTTATTTATGAGACTCTAGAAGCTTTAGAACAGGCGAGGACGATTGCTGATTTTGATGTTTTTATACTAGATGTGGAAATGCAAGAGCACCGGAATGGAATTGATTATGGAATTGAACTTAGAGAGCAAAATCAACAAGCGATTATTATATTCATTACATCGCATAGTGAGTATGCATTATACGGTTACGACGCATACCCATTGCAGTATTTAGTTAAGCCCATTGACTCAGGGAAACTAGTGCAAGTCTTTCAATACGCATTACAAAAGCTTACAAAAAGAGTATTGTTCATGAAATTCACGATAGATTATCTCAAAGAGAGCCTCAATCTCTACGATATCGTGTATTTTGAGAGAAGAAGCTTTCGTACCATAATTCATCTGGTAGATGAGAGTGAGTATTCTGTAAGAGAGAGTATTAAATCGATTTATACCCGTATGCCAGTGGAGGATATATTCATCAGAGCGAATCAATCCATACTATTAAACATGGATTTCATTGATCGAATAGAAAGAGAAGAAAAGACCACATCAAAAAAGTATTCCATACTACTTTCAAACGGACAGAAACATAGCTTAAGTCGAGCTTGCTATAGTGCATTCATTGACAATATGTCTAGGAGATGGATATGAGATGGATGGAGTCATTGTTTTTCATTTTGTTAATAATATAATTTCAACGATTTTGTACTTTGCTTTTCTTTCTGTCTTTTTTGCGAGAAAAAAGTGGAAACCACTGAGGAGTACATTGTATCTTGTTTTTGATATCATTATTACCATATCTGCAAACCTATATTTTCCTGTACCAATAATTAATTATTTGACGAGCATAGGGTCTTCGTTGCTTATAGCGTTTCTATTTTTTGAAGGTGTTTGGAAAAAGAAATTGATATATGTTCTACTCTATCAAGTTCTTTTTTCGCTAGTTGAGATCATGATATACTGGACAATTATGATGATGGGTTTAAACATAGAAACATCACCAATTCAGAGTGTTACTATGTTACATCTACTCAATACGATGGTTATATTGCTGGTTCGGGTCCTCTATAAAGACAGCGAATTCATCCAAAATAGAGACATAGAAATAAAGCTACTACTAATCGTAGCGATTGCCACATTTATTATTTTCAGTTTAATATCTTATGAATTTCAAACGCTAGAAGATGCGATTCCACACATGATTTCAACTGTTTTTCTCATAGTTATCATTTTCATGCAATTTTATTATGTCAACCTGAATGCACAGATTCTACAAACAGAACATCAAAACAAGACTTTACAGCTGTTGTATGCCGCAGACAGCCTCAGATATCGCCAGTTACTTGACTTTGAGAAAAGACTCCAAAAACAGAGACATGATATGAAAAATATGCTCATCGGGATTGCAGGTATACCAGATGAGGAAAAACAAGCAGTAATTCTGAATATGATAGGGACAATTGACGAGTCAAGTGAATTCTATACGGGCAATCCAATCCTGCAATACTTGATTACATCAAAAATACAAAACATAATAATACCCAAAAATCAGCGAACGATTATGATCGATATTCCAAATAAGCTTTTAATGGATCCAATAGAATTAGCTGTTCTAGTTGGTAATTGTGTGGACAATGCGGTTGAGGCAATAATGAAAATGCCATTGGAAGAGAGGATTCTGGGTATAGAAATTAAAAAAGTGAATGGGATAATCTTTCTGAAATTCAGCAATAGTTATACAAAGATAAATCGAGATTTTTCATCGACGAAGCAAGATCCAAAGGCCCATGGCTATGGACTAAGGTCAATCCGAGACATCATAAAAAACTATGGAGGTAAAATTGACATCGACACAGATGCCCTATTTGTCGTAGATATCCATCTAATTGACCAATGAGATGAAGTAAGTTTTAAATGAATGTACTAAATTAATTCTTTAACAATTATTACTTGAGCTAGTTTGGAACGATCAAACTAGCTTAAGTGCTTTTTGACAAGATAGATGCAACTTTTCGCATTATAGTAGCAACTTCGCACGGATCCTGATTCTAGTATAGTATTGAGATAAAGAATGGCAGTAAAGCAACTGGTAATAGTTTAGAGTCGATACAAAAGTTGAAGGGAGTATACCATGCGAGTATTCGAAGCTCTTGGATCAAAGTTTGGCCTTTTGCTTTTGCAAATAGGCATTTGGTTTTCTCGATTG
>JAUNUQ010000005.1:8726-92424 GCA_030538075.1 Tissierellia bacterium | reverse complement strand
GAAATCGATTCAGAAACAGTACTACAGCGGAGCCCTGTTTCTGGTCCTACTCGGAGTGATCGTCGCGACTCTCCTCGCCGGCACTGGTGGCCGCAGCTTTACAGGTGCTCTGATTGGCCGATTTGGCGTTGCAGACTTTCGTTTCGTCATGGATAAGGTCTTTGTCTTGGGAATTGCACCTATCGTGATCAGTGCCGTGGTTTGGATTGGCACGGTATTGGGACTGCGAAATATTCATCGCATTGATATTTCAGCCTACATTAAGGAGTAGAGAATATGGAAAAGATTATGGAATCGAGAAATCTAAAAAAATACTTCGGTCAGGCAGAGGGTAGAGTCACGGCCCTTGACGGAGTGGCTGTGGATATCTATGAGGGGGAGTTCGTCTCGATTATGGGACCTTCTGGCTCTGGAAAATCGACCCTCCTCTTCGCTCTCAGTGGCATGGACGGCATTGACGAAGGAGAGGTGCTCTTCCAAAACCAATCCTTAGAGCGGATGACGGAGGAGCAGATGGCAGACCTGCGCAGAACCCAAATGGGTTTCGTCTTTCAGGAGCCCACCATGCTAAAAAACTTGGATATTTTGGACAATATCATATTGCCGGCATATGTAGAGAAACAGAAAGAAGAGCTCATCGAAAGGGCAAAACGACAGATGCTGCGAATGGGCATCGAAGGGCTTGAAAGCCGAAATATTACCGAAGTCTCCGGCGGACAATTGCAAAGAGCTTCCATTTGCCGGGCCATCCTCCATAGCCCGTCCATCCTCTTTGGCGATGAGCCCACAGGTGCCCTCAACTCAAAAACCGCCGACGAGATCATGCAGCTATTCCAAGAGCTAAATCGAGATGGAATGACCATACTCCTAGTCACCCACGATTACAAAGTGGCAGCTAAGACAAATCGCGTCCTCTTTATGAAAGACGGAAAAATCGAATCGGAAATCCAATTCACCGACGAAATCACCGAAAAACGAATTGCACAGATCAATCGTAAGATGTTGGAGTTGGAGATATGAGTGAAGAAGGCTCTGTTTGTATAGACGCTCATATGGTAGCATGGGGAAGAACCCAGCCATTACAAAAGCCGGTGCATTGCGCCGGCTTCAGTCATTAATTCCCTATTTCAAATTCTATTGACAAAGTATTCCACCACTAGTCTATCCTCTCGAACTCAATACATGACTTGTTCGAATCATAGAACTCTATCCCCGTATTGCCATCTCAGCTCTTTCAAAAATCAATCATTATTTACTCCACCACCAAGGCTCCATCATAATTTTCCTTTAGATAAGTCTTCATTCTTTCATTTGTAAGTGATTCAAAAAGGTCTTCTAGCCAAGGCTCCTCTAGCCTTTCTTCTGTCACTGCAATGATTAGTGCCGTTTCTTGCAGTAGATCACTAGATCCCACTGCTATGGCTTTCGTTGCATCCTCTCCCGCTAAATGTACGATGATGCCTGTAGTCACTCCATAGTCAACATCTTTAAGGGATGCGAATACGTCTCTGGTGTTTCCAATTTCAATTAATTCTAGATTGTAGGGATTATCTGTAATATCAAATGGATCTGGTAGAGGATCGTCACCGCCCACTGTGATTAGTTTCTGTTCATCTAACAATCTCAGACACAGTCCTCTATTCGTCTTATCATTTGAGATTGCAATCTTCGCATTCTCGATATCATCCAGAGTAGTATATTTGTCTGAGTAGATCCCATAAGGCGTTGCATAGATGCCCTTGTCCCCGTACATCTTGATATCCGTACCACGCTCCTCGTTGTATGTATCTAGATAGTTTTTAAACTGGAATGCATTCACATCAATACTACCTTCAACTAATGCCACATTCGGCTGAACATAATCGTCGAAAACGATAATCTCCAATGTCTTCTCGCTCAGTCTTTCAAATTCTTCCAGCGCATACTCAAAGATATCAAGATACTGTGCAGTGATCCCAATGCGTACTGTTTCACTCCTAGTTTCTTCAGCTATAGTCGCAGCCTCTTCTATCCCTTGTGTTTCCTCCGCCTTCGCTGGCTGTGTAGATACAGCTGGATCCTCTGCAGCATTATTGCTACAACCCACAAACAGCACCATAATAATTGCTAAGTAAAATATCCAATACTTTTTCATTTCATATATCCTTCCTTTCCATCATTATTTGTTGCTCCTCAGTACTTGCCGAATATCGCAATCAAGTATAAACAACTTAATGATCAGATTATCACAGATGCTTTCTATAGTATAATTCAGATGTCGAATGATAAGTTTCCCAACCATAAGCATCCTTTATTAATAAGTCTTGTTATCACATTATTTGGGGATAAAGCAAAGGCTGTAACCATTAGGAAGTATTACATCTATCTCACTCATGTAAGCCGCGCATCTTAGCACCAGAAATGAACATGGCCTATACTATCTTTCTAGTCACAACTCATGCTTCGTACTGCGTGCTTCCATTAACTCTCTTCCAAAACCATCTGTATTCCTCTTTCAGTAATCTGCGTCCCTCCACGGCCTATCGATATCGTCACCATGCCATCCACTACGAACTGCTGCAGTATTTTTTGTAGTTTGTTCTTAGATATTTCCATGCCCCGATCATTTAGTAGACGAAATAAGCGCTGAAAACCTATCTTTTGGTCCCTCATATACTGATCGTAAAGCAGCTGCAATACCGCTCGTGCCATTTCCGGTTCATGCCTATCTGATGATTGCATCTCTCCCTTTATTATAAAATCCATATCATAAAAAACGGGACTGGTAAGTAGATCACCGGCACCGATGATCTTTCCATCAAAAAGTCTCAGTCGCTCTGCAAAATTGTGAATTTCCCGAACATTTCCAAGCCAAGGATAGCCCAGAAGTAATCTTTTTGCATCCCTTGTAAGGGAAATACTCAACTTAAATTGTTTGATAAAATGATCTAATAGAATGAGAACATCGGATTCCCTCTCTCGAATTGGAGGCAGCTGTAATGAAAAGACTGCAATGCGGTAATATAGGTCTCTACGGATGATCTGTCCGTCTAAGATCTCCTGCAAGCTCTTATTGGTGGCGGTGATCAATCGAAAATCCGTTGAAATCTCCTTCGATCCACTGATTTTTCGAAAGGACTTCTCTTCGATTACCTTTAAGATCTTAGCCTGTAAGGATAGCGACATCCCATCGATTTCGTCCAAGAATAAGGTGCCCTGATTGACGAATTCAAAATATCCCTTCTTTCCACCTTTACTTGCTCCAGTAAAAGCGCCCTCTTCATATCCGAAAAGCTCACTCTCCATTAATGCCTCAGGAATGGTCGATGCATTTACAGCAAAGAATGGCCCTTTTGATCGGAATGAGTGATTATGTATGGCTTGCGCTAGGATTCCCTTACCTGTTCCGGACTCTCCTGTCAAGAAAATAGCGGAGTCAAGTTGACTAATCTGTTTTGCATTGTTGATAATTTCGCTCATCTTGCTACTATTTTGTATGATATCTTCAAATCCGTATTCACTTCTCTTTTTTCTCACATGTGCTTTGCCGAGGAGATCAAAGACACAGAGGTATTCCTGAGCTTCTCCGATATAGCTCAGCTCATAGATGGAAATCTCATACCAAGTACCATTTATTAATCGATTTAAGTTCATATAAAAACGGACGGATGAGAAGTCAATTCCTCTCAAGGCGATTTGCAATCCATCAACTCGGTCACTCCCACCTCCCCTCCAATTGAAAATTGACTCTGCTTTGTCATTTACATATTGGATTCCTCCGTATTGGTTATAGTATACAAGCCCCTTTTCCTTCTGATTCAGAAAAATAGACAGCTGACTTCTAGTCTTGATCTGATCGACAAAGGTCGACCGATATGAGTGGTCTTGGTTCAATGCACGCAAATAGTATTCATTCATTGAGCTCTCATCAATATGCCCCATTTCAAATAGTTTGTTGATCAAACTGAGTATTGTGTTCATCGAAAGGATTCGATGGCCAATGTCGATGACTTCCTCCGCTATCTTTGGAACTAGATCGATCTCTCCCGGAGTAATAGCTATGCTTGCAGTCGGTGGAGTAGACATTTCGGGATAATAAGGTAGTAATTTAAGCTTGTTAGGGTAGTGGAGCATCAGTTTTTGCATAGAGTCTTCGGCCATATGTCTATTGTAATTCACCAATAAGATTGGCTGTCCATAGTTCATTGAATCGATAATCTTTAATGATTCCTCGCTATAGGATAGATCCATTAGAATCACCTGATCTGAATTCTCTGAACAGTAACTTGCCAGTTCCAATAGATCTTCCGTAGAGGTAATATATAAATCACTGTTTAATCGGTCCAGATTCTGAGATTCTCTTGTGTTCATCTGTAGAATTACGCCATGATGAAATATCTTGGAAAGCTGCGCTTTATATAGCATTGCACTTCTATCATCATTAGTCAGGATACCTATGATTGGTTTCATTTGCTTCTCCTTAATTTCTTTTAATTGTATTATATTACATTAATTCGAGTTTTTGTTTCTTAAATTCTTGTATGCATCCGATTACTCGGAGACTTTGGATCCATTCTTACTGGTCCGAGAATTGCAGTATAATTTAATAACACAATAGAATGGAGGATTTATCATGAAAGAACGCAGAAGGCTCACTCTCCCCCTTGCTACGATCGGCTTTTTAGCACCACTCATCGTCATTCTGATCATGTTACGCTTTAAGCTGGATATCAAGTTAGCGATGGCAGCGGGAATTACAATTGAGTGCTTATATGGTATTTACTTGGGCTGCACTTGGGAAGAATTAGAAGAATCTGCAATGAAGGGAATCTCAAAAGTCAGTCAAACGGTTATCGTCATGATGTTAATTGGAATGCTGATAGGAGTATGGTTGACCGCAGGTAGCGTACAAACACTTCTCTATTATGGAATTAACTTAATACATCCCAAGTTATTCTTACCGTTGGCCTTTCTCATCTGTGTCATCACCTCACTAATAACGGGAACTTCCTGGGGTACCGCTGGAACGATGGGGATTGCATTGATTGGAGTCGCTCAAGGACTAGGTATCCCCCCAGAGATGGCAGCAGGCGCAATTATTTCGGGCGCACTTGTTGGAGATAAACTATCGCCACTGTCCGACACCACTTTATTGACCTCTGCCGTAACAGAGGTAAAACTATTTGATCATATTATGTCTCTTTGTTATGTGACCATCCCAGTGTCCATCGTGGCCACTATTATCTACACCTTATTAGGCTGGAATATAGGAGGAGATACCTATAGCTTAACGGCCATCGAATCATTATCAGCCGGACTTCAGCAATCTAGCAAGATCGGCCTACTTATGCTCGTTCCCCTTGCATTTGTTCTCATCGCTTCTGCGATGAGAAAGCCTAGCATACCGGTATTTGCAATGGGCGTCGCGATTGGAATAATTTGGTCTGTTCTAATCCAAGGACATTCCATGCAAGATGTGGTCAATGCTGCCATAAAGGGCTTTACCAGCATAACAGGAAATGAAAGCATCGACAAACTCCTATCTAGGGGCGGACTTATGAGCATGTCCGGTACTATCTTCTTGTGTATAGGCGCCGGGATGCTTTCAGGAGTTTTCGAGGAAACCAGAGTACTTGCAACTCTTGTCGATCATATTCGAACCATCATAAAGACAGCTGGAAGCTTGGTACTATCTGTAACTGCAACTTGTGTCGCAATGATGTTTGGTGGTGCAGGACAATCCTGTACGCTTACCTTGCCAGCCGTTGCATTCCGAGAAGCTTTTGAAGAGTACAATATCCATCCAGCAGTTCTGTCGCGAACCCTTGAATGTAGCGGTACTGTCTTAGGTTCATTGGTTCCCTGGGACGCATCGGCCATCCTCTACACCGGTTTGTTTGGAGTTTCTGTCGGTCAATACCTCCCCTATAACTATCTAGCTCTTTTCTCCCCAACCTTTGCTGTGATCACTGCCTACATAGGTTATGGTATGTTCACGAAAGACGAACCGATTACAATGAAAAAATTCTTTACATTATCGAAGGTATCCAAGAATGAAGTCGACTGATTTAAATGCTATACTTTCCTCTTTCCCAACCGCAGATCTTCTGGATTGGGATACTCCTATCCAGAGGCTAAAAACATTTGAAAGGCTGCTAAATAAGTCGAATCTCTTTATAAAGAGAGATGACTTGACGGGAGTAGGTGCAGGTGGAAATAAAGTCAGAAATATAAAATATCTTTTGGGTGATGCCCTACAAAAAGAGGCTGATCTCATCATCGCTTCTGGGCAGAGGGAATCCAATCTCTGTTTGGCGACTGCCGCTGCCTGTGCAAAGATGGGGATGGATTGTATTTTGGTGCACAATAACGACAGCGATTTTGACACCGGCAACATGCGTCTCAACCGAATACTCGGAGTGCAGCCACACTTCATTGGCAATGTCTCTGAAGAAGAGAGAAATGAATATATTGAGAATCTGACGGTTCAATTACAAGAGCAGGGACGTAGGCCTTATGTCATCGAGAATGGAGGAACCACGCCGATCGGATGTCTTGGCCATGTCGAATTGGCAAATGAATTAGCCAAGCAGCAGTCCAACCACTGCTTTCAAAATGTATTTGTCTGCGGAGGAAATGGCGGAATGGCGGCTGGATTGATTTTCGGTTCCTATTTACTCGGAAACCCATTTAAGACCTTTGTCATCTCTGTAGAGAATGACAAAATAACACTGGATAGCATACTAGATAAACTCTTTAACGAGATCCAGCATCTCCTCAGACTTCCAGCCGTAAACAAAGCGGATCTGAGTTTTGAGATCATCGAGGATTATATGGGTGAGGGCTGGGGGCATAGCACGGAAGAATCAACGCAAATGATTTTTGAATTTTCTAGAAACGAGGGGATCTTTATCGAGGGTGTCTATATGGCGAAGACCGCCTTCGGGACAATGGACCTCCTTCAAAGGTCCATTGATTTGGACGGTGCCTGTCTGATCCACTCAGGTGGTTTCCCTTCTATTTTTTCGCAAATGATTTGATACAAATGAGATCAATAAAAAAGAGCCTCTCAATTTCAATGTGCAAATTGTGGGGCTCCTTTCTTCAACTATCTCTATGCCTCTGTCCATTTTCGTTGCAGTTGTTCAACTATTTTTACTAGCTCGTCTATCTGCAAATGGTTTTGTTTCTGTATAGATTCTTCTAATTCAAATGGAATCGTGCTATCCCCTTGGTAAGCTCCGCCAATAGCGCCAACGATGGTGGCTATCGCAGAGGTTTCATCTCCTATGTTGACCGCATCATAGATTGCGGGCATTAGGGCTCCATTTCGTATGATCAAGATCCCCAAGGCGACGGGAACCGTTTCGGCAATTGCAGGACCAGTGCCGATATAGTCGACAAGAGATTGTATCCGTTCCTCTGGTGAAGCCCCTCTTAAGGCGAGTTTGACTGCCATCTCAATTCTCTTGATCACCGACGGTCCAGGATAATGGAGAGCATGTACCCTTGAACGAGCTATTCCCTCCTCTGCCCCATAAAAAGCTGCGTCTACAATGCTCTCCACTGTTGCTCCTTCTCTTAAGGCCTGACAAGTGGCTGCAGCAACTGCACAAGCTCCAGATATGCTGTGGACATCATCATGGGAAGACATCGTGATATCAATCGTATCTTGAATCCCTCTATCGATATTATCAACGTTAATCAGACCTGGAATAAAGGCCTTTGTTGCCGCTCCATTGGAGGATAGGGCATAGAAATGACTTTTAAAGAGTTTTGTTCCCAGTCTGCCGGAATACTCCCAATAGTTCATTTTACTCCCTTGATCTCGAAGGGTATTGATGACTTTCTTCGTTGTCATCCCAGCAAATTGTTCGAAGACCGCTTCATCTTCTGCCCATTTTAAGAGGGCTTCTTTACCCACTTGTGTACTGCATTCCCCATCTTTCTCTGCAATAGTGGTGAGTAGTGCTTGTGCGATCCCAAAGGATTCTGTAATTTGTCCTGCTTCTCTCCCATAAGCGATATTCCCTTCGCTGGGTGTCAAAAAAGACATCACACTCTCTCCATGTACCTGAAGAATACGCTTCTCTGACATGGTCTCCGTTGCAGATCCCATGGCATCACCTATGGCTGCGCCAAGCAGACTACCCCGAATTCGCTCTTTCATCTCGTCACCTCGGATCCAGTTGTGATCTTTTGTATGCCCATTGCTAATGTCTGCAATCGAAACCCATTTGCCTCTTCTAAAACCTGTAGATAATGATTTGGAAAAGCTTCTGCTCCTTGGTAAGCTCCACAGATTCCACCTGCTACCGTCGCCAAAGTGTCCGTGTCATATCCCGCATTTACACAATCAATGATCGAAGGCATTGCCGCTCCCTTATTTGCAGCGATGATCCCAAAAGCAGATCCAACGGTTTCCGAGATATGCAGTCCTGTTCCAATCAAATCGCAAATATCTTTGATTTTTTCGGAATGTTCTCCTAAACTGAGCCCAATATCAATAGCCAGTTCCATCTTCTTGACGACCGATGGACCAGCGATATCATTAGATACCTCTCTTCCGATTCTCTCACCTTCCCTAGCGCCATATAGACCTGCTTCCATAATTCCGTAGAGATCCACCTTTGGTTCCAGCGCTTTACAAGTAGCTGCTATAACCGCACATGCACCAGATATTGCTAAGTAATTGTCATGTGTTAATCTAGTTATCCGAACGGCTGTCTCTATAGCTCCATCCAAATCGCCTAGAAAGAATAATCCCACGGGAGATATCCGCATAGCTGCTCCATTTGTTGCCTGCCGAGAGGAGATATTGACTCCACTGTAGTCCTCGATGATCCCCTCTTTGAACTGTTTGATCGCCATACGCGTCGTTGGACCTGCAAAACGATCAAAAAACTGTGGGTGCTCCGACCAATGAATTAGCGCGTTCTTTATCGCATCTTCATTGATTTTTCCATCATTTTCTAGGATCGCCTGTACAATGAAATAGGCAGAACTAAAATCATCCGTCACCTGTCCTGCGATGCTACCTGCGCTGAACGTGTCCTCTGGGGGAGTTTCAAAATCCGTGACTCGATGGCCAAATTGTTCCAGAATCTGTTCGGTGGTTCGGGCTTCTGTCGCCGCACCCATGGCATCTCCCGTAGCTGCCCCTATGAGTCCGCCCAAGATTTTTTTCATAATGCCTCCTTAACAATGGAGACCACTCCTAGAAGCAGTCTCCAATTCCACTATTTCCAACCTTCCATGGTATCCACGTTACCCTTTTCTACCAGTTTTTGCGGTGTCCAGATAATATCTTCGTTGAATTCATCTCCGCGAATCGCTTTTAGTGCGACAATCGTACCACCTTTACCAAATAAGTAAGGAGACATGGCAACTGTGGCATCAAGCTCTCCATTCTTTATCGATTCCCTTGCTTCATCGATAAAATCCACTCCGACTACAAAAACTTGTTCTTTCATATCACTTTCTTTGAGTGCTTGTATTGCACCCAATGCCATGATGTCATTACCACAAGTAATACCCTTTAGGTCTGGATTCGCTGTAATCAGAGCCAGGGTAGCATCATAAGCCGCTTGTCGATCGAAGTTTGCTGTTACAACCGGTAACACTTCCATGCCCGCTGCTTCGAAGGCTTCCAGCGCACCATTCTTTCGAGCTTCGCTTTGTGTTGCTCCGGGTATCCCTTCAATGACAGCGACTTTTCCTTCCCCATTTAGCTTTTCAATGATGAAGTCCGCTCCCATTTGTCCTTGCAGTTTAAAATCAGAAGTGACATGTGCAACGACCACACCTTCAGCTGCGTCTAAAGCCTCTTTATTGACATTGTTGCCCACAGTGACTACTTTAATATCTGCCTTGTTGGCTTCGACAATGCCCGGAATAAGATTTTGCTCAGTCAGTGGAGAGATGGCAATTGCGTCGAATTCTTGTGCAATCATGGCATTCATGATATCCAATTGGCCTGTTAGATCTGTCTCTGTCGTGGTCGCCTTTACTTCAATTGTAACGCCGTATTCTTCAGCAGCATCTTCATATCCGTTTTGCATCGTAATCCAGAATGGATTCGAAAGGGTACTTTCAATAGCTCCGAGCTTCGCTCCAGTGTCCTTCTCCGGTAGTGGTTCGAGGGCTTTTAACAAGGCCTCTTCCGCTTCTTTCATTGCTGAGTTCGTAATATCCTCGGCTGCTTCTGTCGTTTTAGTTGCTTCTGTTTCCTCCGCTTCAGTAGTTTCTGCTTTTTCCGTAGAAGCTGCTTCTGTCGTTTCCTCTTTCGCTGCCTGTTCTGTTTTCTCTGTTTCCACATCCTGTTCCTTGGGACTACATCCTACAAAAAGCGTAAGTAGCATTGTAACAACCAGCACCATTCCCAAAAATCTCTTCATTGTTGTATTCATACTAACCCTCCATTCTTATACTATGCATAAATTGCTCTACCTCTTCCGGAGTGCATTGCACCCTTGGACCCGGCTGTGTACATTTCATCGCAGCAATTGCGGATCCGAATTTCAATGCTGCTTCTTTTTCCTTGCCTTGTTGGTAATATTCGTAGACCACCCCCGCATTATAACAATCTCCAGCACCCGTCGTATCAACGGTGGCCACATCGTATTTGGGTTGATAATAAATTTGACTGCCGTCAAACCAAATCGATCCCTTCTCACCCATTGTAAAAATGATACCGTCATGAAGGTTATGAGTATTGTATTTTTCTCGATAGAAAATTGCGATATTCTCAGCGTGGCTGCCCTCATTAAACAGCTCACTATAGGTTGTTTTTCCACATATCAAAAGATCAGTATACGATATGAGTTCGTCAATCATATCCCCTGTCGTCCCAAAGGACGCCATCGTACTATGGGAGCATTGCATATTATAGACCACCTTAATTCCCTTTTCCTTCGCCCTCCTTGCAAGTTGGATCGAAGCAATAGGAGAAAACATATCCGTATAAAAGACATCGATACCATCCAATACATCGGTTGGCAACTCCTCAGTAGTCAATTCATTAACAGAATCTCCCAAATTAAAAAGGATGGAATGGGAACCATTGCCTGCCACAAATACATAAGTATGAAGTGTCGTGCCATTTGGTTTTGTGATTAAATACCGATCGTCGATGTCAGCTTGTACGATCGACTCCCGAAATCTCTCTCCAAAAGAATCACTACCTATCTTTCCAGTCTGATAGACTTTTGATCCTAGGGCTTGTAACGCAACCGAGAAGTTCGCTCCGCTCCCCCCCGGTACGATCACCTCCTCTAAAATCAGAGAAAACCCGTCTTCTTTCGGTAATTCGTCTACACGTATGCTCACATCCATCGCAAGTGCACCGATCGCCAATACTTTCATTTTCTTTTCTTTCACCATACTAGACTCCCACCTTCTTGTGTTTCATCTCCGATAAAATCACTGTGATCAATAAAATCATTCCTATCAGCAATTGTTGGAAATTGGATGCAATTTTCAGCATAATCAAGGAGTTCTTAATGACACCGAGCAAAAAACATGCAATAAACGTTCCCGATACGGATCCTCGGCCTCCACGAATACTCGTCCCTCCTAACACTACGATGGCGATGACATCCATTTCTATGCCTAAACCCGCCAAAGGCTCCGCTGTATTTAGCCTCGCACTGACGATGAGTCCAACTATTGCAGCGAATAAACCACTCAAAGCGTAGATGATCAGTCGCAATCGCTGAACTGGGATTCCACTTCTTCGAAGAGCTTCCTCATTATTTCCCAAACCAAGGGTATAGTAGCCAAATCGAGTATAATGAAACACAACAAATGCGATGACAGATAGTAATAGAGATTCAATTACGGGGATACTCATTTCCAGTAGCTTTCCACTACCGATAAACTGATATTCATAGGGGAGATTAAAGATAGGTTGTCCCTTTGAAATCAATACTGAAGCTCCTCGAAATATGGACATCGTACAGAGGGTGACAATAAACGGACTCATCCCCAAATAGGCGATAATGTATCCATTGATACTCCCGATTATCGTACCAAGCAGTAGACCAATAGCTATAGCCACCGGTGAATTCAGACCATTTTTTAGTAGCATTGCCATAATGACCCCCGTTATACCCAAGATGGAGCCAATCGATAGATCAATTCCTCCCGATGTGATCACAAAAGTCATACTCAACGCCAAGATTAAATAAATGGAGGATTGTTCCAAGATATTCTTAAGATTTTGAAAAGTAAAGAAATACTCCGATTGTATGCTCACTGCAAATACAGAAGCCATTAGTAAGATGAGTAGAATAATGATATTGCTGTTCCGTTTAATCCTCTTCGCTAGATCCATTTTCCCCTCTCCCCGTTCCCGGAAGAATGCCAGTAATCAACGCTGTCACATCCATTGGACTCAACTCCACTTTCTGTTGATCCTCAATTATCCGCCCGCCAAGCATTACACAAATGCGGTCAGCCACATCAAAGACCGACTGAAGATTATGGCTAATGATCAATATTCCATATCCTTCACGAGCAAGCTTCTTAATCAGCTTGAGGACTTTTCCTGATTCCCTGATACCCATGGCAGCCGTCGGTTCATCCATAATAATCAGTTTGCTCTTGTTATATACTGCTCTTGCGATAGCGATGGCCTGCCTTTGTCCTCCACTCAGTAGCCCCACTTCTTGTTCTACATCATAAATATCGATATCTAGGCTTTTCAACAATCCCTCTGCTTGGGTCTTCATCGCCTTCTTATCCATAAAGAACCCTTTTAGAAGCTCCTGTCCTAAAAAGATATTGTATGCCACATCCGCTGTATCCACGAGGGAAAGATCTTGATATACTGTGGTCACTCCGCTCTGGATAGCATACCGTGGCGTATACTGCTGTACTTTATGACTATCAATCCATATCTCTCCATGGTCGGGAACCAGAGCACCAGAAAGGACCTTGATCAAGGTAGATTTTCCTGCACCATTATCCCCAACCAAAGCTACGACTTCTCCCAGTCTCACAGAGAAGTCTACCCCTCTGAGAACCTCAATACTTCCAAAGCTCTTCTTAATATCCTGCGCCTTTAGAAAAACTTTTTCATCTGTCACACTAATCACACGACCTTGTCATTTACTGATAATTTCCCTCTAATGCTTCTATTCTCAATTATAGCATTGCAGTAAAACACTCATTATTAGATTTTCTTTATTACTTTCTTTGTTTCATAAGTCTTGTTAATATATATAGTCGAATTTTAGCACTCCCTCATGATCCATATGCAAAAGCACTGATCCGGTAGGTCCAGTGCTTTTCGCTTCACGCTTCTAGACTAGCCAATTCTCTATTCAATTAGCCTTCTAGATTGATTCGAATATTTTCGATTCCCTCTACCACTTGATCCAGCAATTCGAAGGGAATGCCCATTGCCATTTCCTCTTCTTTCCATTTCGCAAGGGTCCTGGTGCTGGGACAGAGCATTGAGACATTGATCTTACCCTTTATAAAGGGCTGTACACTAGTTTCGGAGCAGATCCCCTGCATTGCCGCAGTCGAGAACTCCATGCGATCACCACTATTAAATACATATCCTTGCACCATCAGCATGATTTGTCCGGAGACACCAAGTATGAGTACAATATCTGGTACAATATCAAAAGCAGATAAGGGTCCCGTTGCAATACCAACAACTTCTACTCTGTTTCGATACAGTCCCTCTACTCCATCTCTTACACGTTTTGCTGCAGCTTGAGTTCGATACAATCCGTACGAAAAATACTCTGCTCCCGACTCAATATGATCACTTGGGTACTCCAAATGGAAGGCAGTCGTCCCTCCATCACAGTAATGATTTTCTAGCCGATGCTTAAGAGCCCTTCCCCTTGTAGCTTTCTCGACATAGACACAATAAGACATTCTATAATCAGATTTGGGGAAACTACAGGCTTCATACTCCTGCTGCGAGAAAAAGATTTTTATACCGACGGGCTGTCTAGTCAATCCTAATTCTCGTTGCAGGTATTCAAAGTTTTGATGCAAACGTGCAAGCATCTCGTTTTCATCTTGACGTCTGATTTCCATTTTCTCCTCCTATGTGTCCGTGTACAATAAACGGAATTGCGTGAGATCGAGAGCCGTCATAACCACGATTACGAATACGATAATACATAGAAAAGTGGTAAAAGAGAGCAGATCTCTTCTTGTAATTTGTAGTGGTCGAAATGTCGTTCTACTCTCGAATTTTCCGAATCCCTTAGTCTCCATAGCAATGGTAACGCGTACTCCCTTACGGATGGCTGTCGTCAACAGAGGAATAAGGTAGATTCGGGCCTTAGTAATCCTCGTGAGAATATTGTTTCCCACTTCAATCCCTCTGACTTTATGGGCATATTGAATGATTTCCAATTCATTTTTGAAATTTGGCAAGAATCGATATGCCGATAAAAAACCGTATCCCCATGAGACAGGCATTCTAAAATATGTGATTAACGTAAGCACCAGCTCCTCCGGCTTTGTAGTCTTCACAAATAGGTAAGAGTAGGCCGCAACGAGTATCATTCGCGTCGCAATGGATAATGTATTGATGAGCTGGATATTTTCTCCACTCAAATATCTCGTTAGGAGAATAATGAAGACATACCCTCCTCCAATGATTAGGAATGGCGCTAAAAAAAACCCGAATTCACTGAGTTTTTGTCGCGTAAAAAACAGTGTAATCGCAACAGCTATAAGCACTAGTACTGTAGCTAAAAAGGGTTTATAGTCAAAGGTTGCAATTAACGAGATTAAAAGGAGCGCAATACTCTTCCATAGGGGATTCATTTTTTCCAATGCATCAGTAGATATCATAAGCATGAAATCCTTCCGGTGGTCCAACATAGGCGATTTGTCCATTTTCTAAATAGATAATTCGATCACAGGCTTTTTTGATCAATTCTTTGTCATGTGTGATCATCAGAATGGTCATTCCTTTACGATTGATTTCATAGAGCAATTCAATTAATCGAAGCAAATTCTCACGGTCCTGCCCATAGGTGGGTTCATCGAGCAATAGAAGTTCCTGTTCATTGATGATCATACTTGCGGTACTTAGCCTTCTCTTTTGACCTTGGCTCAATGTAAAGGGATTGTTTTCCTTCTCATTGATTAAATCGAACATCTTCAGATACTCTTCTGTCTTTCGTTTAACCTCATCTTTGTCTAATTGAAGTAAAGTAAGACTTATACTGATCTCATCTTCTGTTCTGAACTTAATAAACTGGTGCTCCGGATTCTGAAAAACCAATCCGATCAGCCTGCCTAATTTCTTGTGTGAAATTCTAGTAGTATTGTGCCCTTTTAAAAGAATCTGCCCTTTATTAGGCTTTAACAAGCCAGCTATTAGTTTTGCTAATGTGGATTTTCCTGCTCCATTCAAACCAGTAATTCCAACGATCTCTCCTCTATTAATCGAAAAATCCAAATTCCTAAAAATTTCAGGGGAATCTTCGTAACCAAAAGATATTTTCTCGATAGACAATACCACGTCGTGCTCCCCCTCAAAAAACCTTCGGTGGGGAAATTGAGAATCTGTTTTCAGGCGTTGGGCTAAGAAATCCCTATCAACTGTTTTGATACCATCCTCTGTGAGCTCTAAAACCTGGTCAACCATCCCAATAACTTCTGATAGTTTGTGCTCAATAATCAATACAGTCCTTCCCATTTCCTTTGAGAGTCTCTCGATCAGAGATAACATCTCAATTGTAGATTTTGGATCCAAATTCGCAGTTGGTTCATCGAGAATGAATAAATCTGCTCCAAGTACCAATAGGGAAGCAAGGGTAACTTTCTGTTGCTCTCCTCCGGAGAGATGGTTTAACCTCTTGTGCTTTAGATGTGAGATCTGAAGAAGGCTTAGTACTTCATCCACTCTCGTCATGATTTCATCAACGGGACACAGTATATTTTCCAGAGCGAAAATAATCTCTCCCTCCACAGTAAAACTACATAATTGACTTTCCGGATCTTGTGCCATATAGGCAATTTGTCCTGCCAGTACCTCTGTCTTTTGACCTAGTATATCTCCTCCATGAAATTGAATACTGCCGCTGGCTTCCCCATCAATGGTGTTCGGGATAATTCCAGCAAGCACCTTCAACAAAGAGGATTTCCCAACTCCACTTTTCCCCTTCAACAAGGTGATTTTTCCCAGTGGAAGATCGAAGTTCAAGTTCTTTAGGATCAACTTATCCCCTATCTGAAGATTTAAATCACGAACTTTCATGGATCCTATTTCGTGATTTCAAATCCAGACAGTGCTCCCGTCTTAGCGAGGGCATTGCCCAATAGCATCGATACCCCTGCTCCTGTGACAATAGAGCTGAGTACCCGTACCACCAACATAATTGGAATCAATCCTTCATATAGGGCAAATCCAAACACAAAATAGTCACGGATCGAAACAACGGTCATCGCAAAGATGGATGCCAATGACATCTGAAAGAGATTATACCTCTTGTAACCGCCCAATGCGATTCCAAGTTCTACACCAAGACCTTGGAGTGTTGAGGCAACAATAATATTAATTCCATAGGGACTACCCAATAATAAATTTACGATTCCAGTAAACAACGACCCTGCCAAGGCAGCCCCAGGCTTTCGAACAATATACGTGGAGAGTAGTGCTGATATCAAATATAGTCCATAAATGATATCCCCTCCAATGGGACCGGCGATGGCTTGAAGCGGTCGATAAATTGCATCAATTCCCAAGAACACGACCCCAATTACTACGCTGATCATGGCCAATACCACGATCTCTTTTAGTTTCAGTGTTTTTTTCATATTTCCTCCTATTTGACAATGGTCTAATCAAACCCTCAATGCAACCAATCCCCGTTTCACTAATCCTCTTCATAGTCATAATGAAAAATTCTTTACATATACAATAAGCATCCGACACGTCAAAGGAGATTCTCAGATAGCGTGAAGGATGCTCTATATCTTTCGATTTACAAAGTTTAAATGGCTTCTTTTTGTACGAAATTGGATTGATCGTTAGAATAATGAGCTCTTAAAGGTAGGATCCATCCCATTATATATGAATTGAAAGATCTATTGTAATCGTCTTCTTTATGAATTCTCATGTTTGCATTCACTTTTTCAATGCTTAGTCTTTTGATAAAGTGCAGCAAAATAAGAACTCAAACAAAATGGAAGGACAGGTTACAAATAGGTCACTGCCTCTCCCTCCTATTTCAATCTTCCAATCAATCCAAGCTGACACATCGATCACATACCATGTTCACCACTTCTGGGTCATGGGTGATAACGATTAGGGGGATTTTCTTTTTTATCTCGACGAGCAGCTTGCATAGTTTGGATCTGGTGGTAGGGTCTAGGCTTGTGGTCACTTCATCCAGTATGAGGACTTGGGCTCCACCGACTAAGGCTCTGGCGATGGCGATTCGCTGTAATTGGCCTCCAGAAACCTCCTTCGGTTTTCTTCTCTTCCAATCGAGATCATCCAAGCCAACCAAGTGTATTGCCTCGTCGATGGAAAAGTTGTCGTTTTTTCTGCGATCATATGCCCTTTGGATGCTTAATCCTAGTTCTAATATGGGATTGAAGCTGGTCACGGGATCCTGCGGGACCCAGCCTAGTCGCCCACGAAATGGAGTCGGCCAAGACTCCAGTTTTTCAGGCAGACTTACTCCCTGCAAATATACTTTCCCTCCCCGCCTCGGCCAGAGGCCGATTAGAGTCCGAGCAATGGTGGACTTGCCGGATCCAGACTGACCTATGAGGGCGAGGGCTTCACCACTATGAATCTCAAAGCTCAGGGATTGAACAGGCGCCTCCAATAGTGCGGGAGGGGAAGCCACCAATCCCTTGACGCTAAGCACGGGACTATCTGTCACAATCCTCGGTCTAATGGTGATATTTTGATCTTCTCTTGCTATTGGTTTAAGTCTATCTTGCTCTACCAATTCACCCCTGTCTAGCACCAATTGTCGATTACAGAGCTGATACGCCACGCAGGGATCATGGGTGATCAAAAGCAGGGCACATTTGAGCTGCTCTTGGAGTGTTTTTACCTGACTCACGACGGCATCCCGAGTGACTACATCAAGTCCCGCAGTCGGTTCATCTAGAATGAGCAGCTCCGGCTGACGCAGTAAAATGCGAGCCA
The DNA here is from genome assembly GCA_030538075.1 of Tissierellia bacterium. Taxonomy (GTDB): domain Bacteria; phylum Bacillota; class Clostridia; order Tissierellales; family Peptoniphilaceae; genus JAUNUQ01. Next base: position 74,297 of record JAUNUQ010000005.1, on the reverse strand, counting down.
ATGCGACGCGCCTTCGCTGACCACCGGATAGTTCAGCCGGATATCGATCCAAAAAGTCATCGTCAGTAGGTAGCGAGAACAACTCCAGTGCCCGTTGGATTTGCTCGGTGTCAATCTCCCGAACTGGCGACAGTTGACGGATTAACCTGCGGATCTTATGTGTGGGGGTCAGAGATGCCGCTGGGTCTTGATCCATTCTGCCGATCCGTCGGCGAATTGCACGAAGCTGTCCCTTTGATCTTATATGACCATCTTCAATGACATCGAGGCCACATATCTTAACGGATCCGCCTTTTATCGACAATCCTGGTGCCACATAGCCTAAAAGGGCAAGAGCCAAGGTCGACTTTCCAGTGCCTGAATATCCAACGATACTCACCCTCTCCGCCGGGTAAACACAAAGGCTCAATCCCGCTAGTATGGATTGATCCTTTGATTGAATTGACAGTCTGTCGACGCATACCACCGGAGCTGCAGAATTTGCCATTTCCCCACTCGCATTATACTTTTTTCTATTCATAATCAGTCCTCTTCCACAGCGTCAATAAAGAGATTCAGGGGAACGGTGATGGCAATAATCGCCAGGATGGGAGCTGTCGTAGCCCATGGGTTTAATCCCAATCCTGGCAGATTTTTGGCGACCATCGTCGACCACAGAAATCCGACTTCTTCGGTTCCTGCACCTAAAAAACTGACCGTCGTCAATAGATACATCGCTGTGATGAATGCCTGACCCAAGTCTGTTCGGATACTGCGCATCAGGATGGGGACAACTTCTCGAATCATTATCTTGGGCATTGCCTCTCCTGCCACTTGAGCTTGTTCGACAAAAGCCGTTTGAAGGAGCGGCTGGGCATTTGCACGGTAGTAGCGAGATGTGAAGGGAATGCTCAGCATCGTCGTAATTGGAATTGTCGCATAGAGGGAGGACCCTGCACTGCTATAGGCGACCAAAGCGACCACCGTCATTGGTAGAATCAGCAGGGCGTCCAGCAGAAGGGATACTCCTTTTTCTATGGGAGGCTTAGTAGACAGCCATAAACCTATGGCCATGCCCAACCCTTGTGAGAACAGCGCAGTTGCAAGAGAAGCGAGGAGCAGTTGCTGTCCTCCTTGCATGAGTTGAGCGGCGATAGGGCGTCCCAAATAGTCATATCCCATACCCCATATGCCACCGGTCTGATAGGCAAATGCCATTGTCTTGGTCGCCGCTTCACCATAATTTGGTACAAAGGGCGCAAATAATGCCGCTGCGGCCACAAAGAGAAAAGTCCCCAGCCAGAACTTCGCCATTTTCCTCATCATAGCACCGCCGTAATCCTTTCATTGCTCTTGCTAGGTAGATCTGCGAAGGTGTAGAAGAGCACGAAAACTAGCATCAATAGTGCACAAATCCCCATGATGATCGGTGTCTCTCGGTTTGCAATGGCCATTGTCAAAGTCAGTCCCATACCGGGAAAGGATGTGACAAATTCGACAACCACGGCACCACCCAAGAGATATGGAATGTTCTGGGCGAGTAATTGGCCAATTCCACCGCGAATCGTCGGCAACAAATGAAAACAGAGCACCCGCATATGGGATAGGCCTGCAAGCTCTGCCTCCCTCACATAAGCCGAAGAGGCATAGGTAGACACCATGGCTCGCACGCGTCGAAAAATTCCGGCTGAGCAGGTCAACCAGAGAATTAGAGCTGGTAGTACGAGGGTGATTGGCCGATCCCAGACTGACTGGTTTGGTCCAGGGACGGAAAGCACCGGAAGAATACGAGCTCCAATACATAGGACCCCCATCATGATGATACCGGTGACGAATTCCGGCAATGCGCTGATCGTGATCGCCCCTGCCGAGACAAGAGAAGTCATCCGGCTCCTTTGATAACCCAGGAGTAGGGATGCTGGAATTGTGATCAGTATTAGTGCCACCACTACGATACCAGACACGAGGAGCGTAGCTAATAGGGGCTTGGCCATCAGCCTTGCCACTGGTACTCTGCTCGCCAAGCTATGACCGAGATCTCCTTGAAGTAGTCCTCTTAGCCAGCTGATATAGCGCATCAACCAGGGCTGATCCAGTCCCATCTCAGCCCTCGCCTTCTGCACCGCCTCAGGTCCATCCTTTCCGACCAACTGAGTCGCAGCATCCCCCGGCAATAATTCTAGCAGGAGATATAGCACAAAACAGGCTATCATCCACAATGCCAATCCGCGGAGGAAGCGACGCAGGAGCCACGGAATAAGGGCATACTGCGACGCTCTCAGCCTATAGTGTTTGTTCCTTTGGTATTCCATGATAAGACTTAATAATCTAGGGTCGCTTGTGCAATCCAAGGAATGGATTGGGTGATGACCACGCCCTGCAGACCTTTACGATGTGCAGAAAGCTGTTTTTGATAGCCCCATATCAGCTCCCCTCCATTTTCATGGATGTCCTTTGATATCTCGCGAATCGCGTCATTCTGCACTGCTTCATCCGAGGTGAATGTGGCTTTGATGAACTCCTCCTCCGTCACATCGGAATAATACCCAGATACATTGTAGGGAGAATCCTTCAGCACCTGACTTCGAAACTCAGCGATCGGCGTGCGATTGACCCAGTAGAAGGTGAAGGCCGACTCCTTGTAAAGGTCTTCCATTTGTGCAAAGAATGACTGTGGATCCAGTTCCTTGATCGTCACCACAACGCCCACATCCGCAAATTCCTGCTGCATCAGCTCACTTGCAGCCACTTGACCAGGTACGATGTCCGATGCCACTATTGTGAATTCCGTAACACCTTTTTCTTGGAAGATGCGTTTTGCTTCTTCTTTATCCGCTTCTCTCTGAGGTATATCCTCTGGGTAGGTGTCGTATCCCTTTCCCAGCATATCGTTGGCCAATTCCCCACTCTCTCCTAGTAGGGTGTTCACCATTTTTTCACGATCGATCGTGAGCTTTGCAGCATGTCGCACTTCTGGATCATTAAAAGGCGCAACCCGCGTGTTGAGGACCAGCTCTTTGGCTACGGCGCTGTCTAAGGTGCTCTCGGGCATTTCGATATCATCTGCGCCTTCTAGACTCTGAATGGCCGCTGGATCTAAGCCCCAAGCGTAGTCAATCTCTCCCACCCGAAGGGCATTGGCCTGGGAGGCCGATCCCGTGACTGGGAGCAAGATCACTTCATGAATAGGTGGTTTTCCAGCATGATACTCTTCATGTGCTGTCAATGTGTAGCCACTCGAAGCGTCTCCCTCTTTAATGACATAGGGACCGGCTCCTATCCCCTTGAATGCGCCCTTGGGTGCAATTGGCGAAAACATCGCAAGGGATGAAAACACAAAATCGGACATCGGTGACTTGAGCTTGAGGATTGCCGTATTTCCAGAAGCGCTGCAACCCTCCTGATCCAGATTGCTGTACATGGATTGATACATTGCACTTTTCGAAAGATACACGATAGAGTCGATAATATCCTGGCCTGTCACTGGACTTCCATCTGAGTACTGGAGATTATCCTTCAATACAATAGTGAATATATCGCCTGCCGCATTGGGTTCAATGGACTCGGCCAAGGAATATCGTATGCCATCTTCACTCATCATACAGAGGGTGTCATATACATAAAATGCCAATGCCATCCCCCCTGGCGATGTGATCGTCGCCGGATCCACTGAGTCATCGGGATTGAATAGGACTCCCAAGCGCAGGGGAGGGCTTGCTGACACCTTTTGGTCCTCAACCGCTACTGTCTGTTCGGTTTGCGGCTTCGGCTTCGCTTGCTCTGTTCCCCTGCAGGAGGAGAATAGCAATACCACCGTGCCAATTAATGCCAATATACGTCTTTTTCTATCTTTCATCATCTTAACTCTTTTTCCTTTCCCTTAAAAATATTCTAATCTTACACTAATGACCAATCTGCTGCTCGGTTTCGGTACTCCCAGAAATCCTGATACTGCCCTTTTTGAGCGATCAACTCTTCATGGGAACCCGTCTGTATCACCTGACCTCTATCATTTAACACGAGGACCTGATCCGCATTTTGGATCGTTTCAAGTTTATGAGCAATGACTACCAAGGTCGCATACTTTCTAAGTTCTTCAAAAGCACGGACGATATTGCCTTCGTTTTCAGCATCCAAGGCGCTAGTCGCCTCGTCAACGAGCACGATGGGAGCCTGTTTCACCAAAGCGCGTGCGATGGAGACCCGCTGCCTTTCACCGCCAGAGAGACTTCGGCCGCCTTCGCCTACTCTCGAATCCCATCCGTCCGGCAAGCGGTTTGCGATTTCTGTAACGCCAGCTAAATCAGCTGCTGCTCGTATTTGTGCATCAGTCGCCATCGGATTTCCCACTTTAATATTTGCTTTCAAACTGTCATCAAATAGATAGACATCCTGGAAGATCATGGAGATCTGTGACATCAAATCCTCTGTCGTCAGATCCTTTACATCCACCCCACCGATTAAGACCTGACCGCTGTCCACATCGTAGAATCGAGAGAGTAAACGCACAATGGTCGTCTTACCACAGCCCGAAGGTCCTACTAACGCACACATCGTCCCTGAGGGAATATCAAAGGATATATCCCGTAGAATCGGTTGGGCTGGTTCATATGAAAAGGATACACTTTTCATGGAAAGGCTACCTTTTTCTTGATATGGCTTGGACTTGGATGGTACCTGCATCTCCACAGTGTCCATCACCTCATCCACATGATCCATCAATATGCGCCTTTCCTCCATTCCCGCGAGATTCGTAGTAATGTCCTCCAGCATTTTTGTAAAACGCAGGCACATGCCGATTGTCGCAACAGTCTCAAGGGCGCCCAACTGTCCGGAAATCGCCAGGTTAACACATAAGTAGATCATCCCGACGACAATCATTTGGACAAAGGATCCAGATAGCCCATTTCCTAGGGCCTCCCACCATAGTGCTCGTCTACCTATGATATCCGCCTCTTCAAATGCTCTGAACAGCGGTGGGTAACCACTGCTGGCGTTGCAGGAGCGTAAGGCACCTTGACAACGGGCAAACTCCACCATCCTTGAAGCCACTTCATCTTCATGGGGATCTATCATCGACTTTCCCTTGGATATGAACCTGCGCGAAAACTGCAGTAGGAAAAATAGGATTGGTATCGCAACGCTCAGCAAGATGCCCAAATGAGGACTCCATATCCAGGAACCGATGATGATGACAATGGTCGAGGCAATGGTATAGAATAGCTGATAGATGAATGTGGCAGCGGACTGCGCTAAATTCATCATCTCCTGGGTTACCATCCGCGAAAGGGTCCCTGCACTATCTGCTTGAAACCATCCAAGGGGCAACCCTGCGATCTTGTTTCCGATCTTATGGTGCATATCATGCATAAATCCCAGGGCGCCAATGTAGCCAATTTTTTGTCCGAAGAAATCTAGAATTGCCACAACAACGGACAAAACGGCAAGAGTGATCAACCAGCCGTCAAATCTTAGACCCCATACTATGTGGCCTCCTGACAAGCTGACACAGGCGGGTAATAATATGATCAATGCCAACCCCGTGAGGGTCCCCGCTAAGATCCCCAGGGTGATACCGATCGAAAAATCCTTCCATGACTCTTTTTCCATTAGCCGCTTATAGCGCGGTGTAAGTGCATTCGATTTAGTTCGCATGTATGGCACCTCCTAGTTCACCATGAGCCGTCGATTGCTGAAGTAAGAGCTGATAATGCGGCTCTGCCATGATTTCACTGTGGCGACCCACTGCACAGATTCTTCCCCGATCCATTACGACAATCTGATCTGCTCCAAGTATGGCAGCTGGACGGTGGGCGATTACCAATACCGTCCGATTTTTCACCAGTTTACTTAGAGCTTCTTGAATCTCTGCCTCTGATTCCGGGTCCGCAAAGGCTGTCGCCTCATCTAGGATCAAGATAGATGCATCGATCAACACCGCTCTGGCGATGGCGATTCGCTGCTCCTGGCCTCCGGAAAAGCGAGTATCGGTTCCCAATACCGTATCGTATTGTTCTGGTAAGGACATGATAAAGTCGTCAATATTCGCAATGCGAGCCGCTGATCGTACTTCTTCTAACTTAGAGTTTGGAGAGCCTAAGCGTATGTTCTCAAGTATTGAAATATTAAGTAATTGAGCGTCTTGCAGTACAAATGCTACCTCTTTATATAAGGTTTCTTCGTCCATTTTCCGTAAGGATACACCGCCCAAAGTGATCTCCCCCGAATCTGGGTCGTTGAATCTTGCAAGCAAGGTCGCCAATGTAGTCTTTCCTGAACCGGAGGGCCCGATGAGTGCCGTGACTGTTCCCGGCTCCAAGGTCAAATTCACTTCACTGAGAGCTAGGGTCTTGCCATAGCTGAAACTCACATTTTGAAACTCCACCTTTAGACCAGTAGGGATTCTCCCATGCATCGGCATGGGAAGCTGTTCGAGATCTAAGATCTCGCATAGTCTCAAAGCTGCAGACCCAGCCAGCTGATAAGACCACGAGATCGTCGCTATCGTGATGATCGCCTCCGGTAATACAAGGGCGATTAATGTCGTTGCCAGCAGCTGCGAAAAATCTACATAACCACTATGCATCAATATCGACCCGACACCTAGATTGATCAGAAGCAATACGGGAATTGAGATCCAAGTCTTCGAAAAACATGTGACATTCACCAGTGGCATACACCAACCATTGTAGAATGCAGAGAACTGATCAGCCGCACGGCTGTAACTTCCGTGGGCTTTCCCAACCCTTCCAAAAGCCTTTACGACTGTAATCCCGGAGACAAATTCCACCATCGTTGCGGATACTCTCTCCAAATAAGTGTCCATCTCAGCGGTTTTCTCTGGCATACCTCGCATGCCGATCGAATAGATAAACATATAAATTGGAACCGTCACCACGGATAGGATGCCCAGACGCCAATCCACATAAAAAGCATATGCCAATAGAGCAATTGGCGACATGATCGCATTGATTCTTTCGATTGGACCATGGGCAATGACTGTATGCACCAGCTTTGTATCATCTTGCACAACTTTCCTGATAGAGCCAGAGTTTGAAGTCGTAAACCAAGACAGTGGCGCAGTTGCCATGCCAGCTACGATCTCGCTGCGCAGCTGACTTCTCAGCTTCAAATCCGCAAAATGTGTGACCAATAGAGCTACAAAGTAGATTCCCAGTCTTGCACAAAATGTGCCTGTCAAGAATAAGATTGTACGGCGAATCGCCTCTTCATCGGTACTTCCCACTCGAAAGGCTTCAATTAATAGCCTCCCCAGCTCAACCAGTGCCATATAGGGCGCTACACCTAGCACCGCAGAAATCCCCGTCAATACCTGCGCCAATGCCAAGGTCCCCTTAATGGGTTTGGAAAGGCGTTTCATCGCAGTTTGACCATCCATTGACTTCTGCGCGTTCCTCGCATCACTTTCCCCTTTTTTCCGTTTGGGTGAAATACTATCCAAATCTCTTTCTTTTTGATAGTTCTGACTAACCATCAAATACACCTCTTCTCTTTTTTACGATAATCGACCACAATAAATCATCTCGGTAACTATTGTGTCGATTTTGATTAGTCTACGCTAACCATCTATTAGTATAACCCTATTTTCAAAAAAACTCAACTACAAATGCAGAGTAATTGAATATCGAAATTTCGAAGTTTTGCGATGGGCGTTAACTCTTCCCACCATTCGTTAAAGCCCATCGCCATCCATTCCGTTGTCAACAGGACCTCGAGACAGCGCCATCTTTACTGACTCTAAGCTCTGGATCCCATTTAGAATTCTTTAACTGGTCATAACCAGTTTCTTTTCTACGCTTTTGATTGCTCCCTTTTTAGCAGAGAATACAACGACCCTATTTCAAGTTCTCCACAAATTCTTCTCCCGTTATCCTTCGAAAGGCAAATCGGCTGGCGAGGTTGCTGACGAGGAAGGTGACGGCCACGGCCAAAAAATAGCCTATGATCGGATACTGTATGGTACTGGGGCCACCATATATGGGCAATAGGAATTGGCCATATATACCGCTGCCTATCAGCTGCAGGAGAATCAAGCTGAATACAAAGCTGAGAATTGCACCTACTATGCAGTATTCCTGACTCTCCATGGAGAGCATGCGCAGCATCTGTTTATCGCTCATTCCAACGGCTTTTAGGATGGAGAGCTCCCGCTTTCTGGTGAAGGTGTTGGTGCTCATGGCATTGAAGAGGTTGAGCACCGAGAGTAAGACGATGGCTCCAATGAACAAATACATAAAGGAGTTGAGGGTCTCATATTTTGCCAGGGTCTTCGTTCGATCCTCATAGTTGGAGCTAAAGATCGATGCACTACCGACCCCATATTGCTCCAACAGACCGGACACCCTATTGATGGCAGCTTCGTCTTGTACATTGATATTCAAAATCACTGGCACATCTTCCAGTGAGGTGTTTTGAAAATTTGAGAGAAAGGTCCCATAGGGAACGATCACCATTATCGCTACATTCGGGCCAAATGGATAGTCTCCCTTTATCGCATAGGTGCTAATGGGAAGTACCGCATAGCCGCCAAAGACCGGCTGTATTTCGACGGTATTGCTGGTCGTACCCGTATCATCGTGAATGGTGGAGCCGTTTAGTAGGACAATGGCCCCTCCCTCTTCTAAGACCTCACCCATGATCTCTGACTGCCTTTCGGGGATAATGCCCATCATCTCGCCAAATTCCTCATGGTCTGCGATATAGACGGCTTGATTATAGTAGAGGGTCTGCCCACTTGCCAGCTCTTCCATGGGGAGCTCTCTTTTCCAGTCCTCCATGATCTGATCCGAATCGAGGATCAGATTGGCAGCAATTGTGTAACGCTGGTATACGGCGGTGACTCCTTCGAGATCCTCGAGTTTGTGTTTGATCTCGATGGCCTGGTCCATGTTCACCGGGGAGTATTCGATATGCAGATCCGTAAACCCTATGCCCATATTTTGCGCTGTATGGGTATTTGCCTTAGCCACAAAGAGGGCCAAAACAAATAAGGTGATTGTGACCGCGATAGAGATGGAGGTCAGGAAGAACTTGGATTTAGCCCGATCCAAATTTCGCTTGGCGAGATAGGCCTCCATTCCAAATAGGAAGCGGGTGATGCGGTATTTTTTCTTAAAGCCGCTGACCCTCCCGCCCTCTTCGCTTTGGCGCATCATGTCCTGGGGATATAGATTTCCCCGTCGCAAGGATGCGCTATAGATTGAGACATATACGAAGAAAAAGCTGATCGCACTCGTGAGCAGAATCACCATGGGGTAGATGCGGATCTGAAAATCCCGATATCCAAAGAGCAGAAAGACCTCTTGATTGAGCATGCGAAAGAGGAAAAACTGGAGAACCGTCCCCAAGATGGCTCCAATGGGGATGCAGGTCGCCGATAAGACGAGGATCTCTCTTTTGACGATCTGCCGGATTTGACTCTCTGTGGCACCAATGGCGCGTATCAGGCCATATTGCCTCATGCGCTCCCAATAGGTCAGATTGAATACGGCATAGATCCCGCCGAAACTGAGGGCGGCGATCGTCAAAAAATACAGAATCCCTATGCCGGTAAAGACCAGGGCAGCGCCATAGTTGTTTCCAAAATTCTCGTACTTCGGGTTCATTGTCAATTGATCAAAGGAAATGCCCAGCCTGCCCATGATCCCTGTCAACTGGGCTTGCGCTCCTGCATCATCTTTTAAGAAGACATTGGCCCGATAGACCGTATCCGGTGCTGGCTCTCCCATGCCGATGACGACGCTGGCATAAGGGGAGGAGTAACTCGCTTCTTGCCTGCGCATCAGACCGACTATTGTATAGGACTGGGTCATCTCCTCACCGCTTGACTCAATTTGGCGAGTTATGTGGACCGTCAACCCCAGGTCTTCCTCTGTTGCAATGGGGTCAGACCCCGTGCTGTCCAGTGCCACCTCATTCGGCGAGCTTGGAAAGCGCCCTGCTACCAATAGATCCGGGTTGATTCGCTCGGAGTTCCCATCGTATTCTCGAATAAGGGGTGGCTTGTCCACCGTATACTCTCTTGGCGGTCCCGTTTCAAAGACTAGCTTTGTAGCAACGCCCAAGGGACGGTCTAGGCTGACCTCTTCCACGTTGACGTTAAGACGCAATCTCCTATATAAGCCCACATCCACTTCTTCGATGGTGCCTTGTTGATAGCCAGTTTCGCTGAATTGATCGTAGTCTAATAAGTCCCGCATCCCCACGAGGAGTCCACCTCCTAGGAGGATGATGGCTACTGCGGCGATAATGGTGATGCTGGTGAGGGCGGTGCGCAGCTTGTCCTTCTTTAAATAGCGCACTGAGATCTGAGAGATATCGCTAATCATAGGGATCCCCCACAATCTGTCCGTCCACAATACGCAGCACGCGATCTGCATGCTGGGTTAACTCTGGATTATGCGTGATCATGATGACCGTCTGATTGAACATCTTGGCGGATAGCTTGATCAGGCGGATGATCTCCTGGGTGGTCTGAGTGTCTAGATTTCCTGTGGGTTCATCTGCCAGAACGATGGAGGGCTTGGTGATCAGGGCCCTGCCGATGGCGACCCGCTGCTGTTCCCCACCGGAGAGCTGGCTCGGAAGAAACTGCAGCCTGTCCGCCAGTCCCAACATGTCAATCAGGTGATTGGAGTAGGCCCTGTCCACTCGCCTTCGGTCCAAGAGCAGAGGGAGCATCAGGTTTTCTTCTGCCGTTAATACGGGTACCAGATTGAAAAACTGAAAGATGAATCCAATACGACGACGCCGAAATATGGAGATGTCGTGGTCGGAAAGGGCGTGGATATTCACACCATCGATGAGCACCTCCCCAGCAGTCGGCGCTTCCACCCCTCCCAGCATATGGAGCAAAGTCGATTTTCCGCTGCCACTGGGTCCTATAATGACGATGAATTCCCCTTTCTTGATCATCAGATTGACGTCTTTGATGGCCTCCACGGGCACCGCTCCACTGTGATAAGTCTTATTCAAATGAATGGCTCGTACTACTTCCATGACTTTCTCCTCACAGCTGTGTTCATGTCGCGAATATAGGCCTCTCGATCCGGATCGAGGCCCTTGGAATCCAGCTTCATAAATGCAATGGTAAACTCCACGCCGCCTTCGACATTGGTCGCAGAGATCATCCCACCTTGGCCTTCCACAATGGATTTGGTCAGATTGAGGCCGATTCCAATGGAATCTGATTTCTCGCCAGACTTGTAAAACCTTCGAAAGATTCGCGAGGTGTCCTCTTCTTGGATATGAGAACCGGGATTTCGAATGGATATACTGCGCACAGTGGGATCCTCTTTGAGTATGATCGTAATCGTTGCTCCCTCTGGGGAATGCTCGGTAGCATTCTTCAAAATATTGGTGATGGCTTCCTCCGTCCACTTGGCGTCCCCAACGAACTGCGCCTTCGTATCTCCCCGTACATCGATCGTCTGGGAGGCCTCCATCAACCGGGACTCCACCCCTCTGATTGCCGCATCCACCACCGACATAAAGGGCATGAGTTCCCGCTTGAAATCAATCGCACCCGCTTCAATTCGAGCGATCTTCAACAGATTCACCACGAGCCACTCCATGCGTTCATATTGCAGCTTGGATTTTTCTAAAAAATCCCTGCGGGTAGCAGGGTCCATATCCTCATCGTCCAGCATCAGCTCATTGAACATCAGGGCAGCTGCAAGGGGTGTCTTCAATTGGTGGGAGATGTCGGATATGGCATCCTTCAGAAAACTCTTCTCCCGATTGAGAAGGGCGTAGTTGTTCTGAATGATTTGACTCATCTTGTTGAATTGATGATTGAGGACGCTCAGGGATCCCTCCCCCTCCTCGACAAGGGCGACGGAAAAGTCCCCATTGATGACTTTTTCTGATGCGAGATAGAGACGTTCGATCTTCTTGCGGATGGATCGATAGGTCCATATGAAGAGGACGAGTCCAAAAAACAGGATCACGAGTAAGAGGATCAACATCTGGGAGCGCAGATTAAATGCCGCTTCTGCCAATGCGATCTGGTTGCGATGGCTGATGAATTCATTGTAATTGTATTTCTCCAAGGCATCTCGCCCGATCTGCACTAGATTCTCGGGTACCTCCTTGGTCACTATCTGGATGACTTCCTCTTCCAGTTCAGGATGGCTATTTAACATGGCTCCGACCATGGCTCGGTTTTGATCGGTGATCTTCTCTGAGATCGAGAGAAAGCCCGCCTCTAAGATCAAATATTCCACCAATAGAAAAACGGTGAATAAAATCACAAAAGAGGCGAGAAGCCGCCTCATTTCTTTTGATTTCGGCATTAACCTCGCCTCACTTCCTGATCCCAAATATAGCCAATGCCCCTTGCCGTTTTTAAGTACTGGGGTTCAGATGGATCGTCTTCGATCTTCTCTCTGAGTCTGCGAATATAGACAGAGATGCTAGAATCATTAATAAAATCCCCCTCCACGTCCCATAGATTCTCCAGGGCGGCGATGCGCGTGATGACCTTTTTTGAATTGTTCATATATAATAGCAATAATTTGTATTCCGAGGGGGTCAGTCCAATCTCTTTACCCCGTAGATACGCTCTCGCCTGGAGCTGGTCGATTTTGATATCCCCAGAGATCAGCACATTGCTGGTGATGCGCGTAGAAAAACGCCGCAGAACTGATTTCACCCGGCTCACCAATTCCTTTGTCCGAAAGGGCTTCGAGATATAGTCATCTCCCCCGAGTTCAAGGCCTTTGACTACGTCCTGTTCCTGGTCCCTTGCCGTCAAGAAAATAATGGGGGTCTGATGTTCCACGCGAATCTGTTGACATAGCTCATATCCATTTCCATCGGGAAGCCCAATGTCCAAAATATATAAATCGTATTCCCTCTGTCCAATCAGGCGCGCGGATTCTGCCACTGTAGCACTGATATCCACCTCATAGCCCTCGTTTCCCAAGAGGTATTTCAAGCCCGTCGCCAAGGCATTATCATCCTCTACTAACAGTATCCTAGTCATACACAACCTCCTTGTTTTATTTTAACATAACTATAGGGCAACTTGGATAACAGAATTGTAAGAAAGGGCAGATCTGCCCCTTCTCAGTCCTCCATCTCGCCGAGTTCGAATGCGGCTTCTGTTTCAGAGTAAATATATTGGTATTTTGCAACCCTTCCATTCGGTTCATCCGTCCAGATAAATCCGATCTCGGATAGTTTCGATATCCCAGCGTCTTGCAGGGCTTTTACGACCTTCGTGGAAATGGTCTTCATGCCATCGTTGGCTTCCTTGATCTCTCTTGGGTCCATAAAGCGAAGTTGTACTTCGGCTTTGCTGCTATCCGGTGACTGGTCGTCACTGGTGATGAGAACTTCTGAGAGTTCAACTTTTCCAGCTCCAAACTCTTCTACTAACCCCTTGATCACCTGATTTAGATCGGAGTCCTCCGTTATCTCTGTCTTCTCATCTGGATCTGCCTGAGGCTTTGATTTCTGAAGGGGCATCTCCATCGCCACGTAGTAGTTCTTTACTTTGCTCCATGCGGCCATCACCTCTGATTGAGACAGATTGTATTCATTCATAACCGCCCCAAAGGTGTTTTCCTCATAGGCATCGGTCAGGGCCTTTCTCTCCTCTGTGGTCTTGGCGCCGTACTCTGGGTCGAGGGCTGGATCTCGGTGGATTTCCAGTCTCTCTGCCAATGCCCAATAGATCTCTTCCTCCTGCTGTGTGGGAGGAGTCCTCGTCTGGTCCTGAGAGGTCACACTCACCGCTGCCTCGGTCTGTTCTCCTGCCGTCTGGGGAGTGCATCCCGCAAGCAGCAGGGCGAATATCCACAGACTACAGATTATCTGAACTGTTCTCGTCATTTTATTCATCATCATTCACATCTCCTTCGAACATTATCATAGCAGGAACCAGCCATCTCGTCCAATTCTTTTACCTTTGCTGGTTCTGTCTCCTCTATTGGGGTATCTAAGTCCCGAAAGGATGTGATAAAAAATGGTAGGCGTGGAAATTGATATGGTCTTAAAGGACAGCCTCGAGGCGATCAAAGCCTATGAAAATGTGTTTGACCTGGAAGTTTTAGAGATGACGAATTTTGCTTCCGGCTCCAATGAAGTGGTCTTTACTCTATTTGGAGTGCGCTTTCATCTACTTGACGAAAACCCCGATTATCAGCTATTTGCTCCTAAGGCAGGGGAGAACCGATCCATGTGGCTGAATGTGATGGTAGAGGATATCCAAAACACCTTTGATAAGGCCGTATCCAATGGCTTTACTGCCATCCAGCCAGTAGTCAAACTCGAGGATTTTGGCGTATCCAATGCCGTACTCTCCGACCCCTTTGGCTATGTCTGGATGCTGCACCAGATGCATCATGTGGTGTCCTTTGATGAGAGGATGGAAAAGTTTAAAGAGATGGGATTTGAATAGTTCAAACGATTAAGGGAGACCTCATTTTCCGAACGGATCATTCAAATAAAAGAGCGAAGGGTTGGGATCCCAAGATCCCCTATCCTTCGCTCTTTGCAATTCCCCTTATCTCTCTCGTACTAAAAAATTCGGTGCAGTATAATATCTCCTAGCGCCACTGATCAGAGCTTGGTTTCCAATTCGAGTGTAGAGCCCTTGGAAATCTCCGCCGTAGATAAACATGCCATGGACGGCGCTGAAGGGGGTGACGATCAGGGAACCGTCCTGTTCAAACTCGACGAAGTCGATCTTATCCATATCAAAATACTCTTGGTAGATATAGTCTCCGTTTAAGATCTCCTTGAGGATCTGCTCCCATTCTTCCCGGCTGTGCTCCCGCCCAGCGTAGACCTTATAAGAGGCGTAGCCTTCGTAAGGTTTCAGGATATAATCGTCTTTGTGCAGGCGGACCCGCTCAAAATCGTCTTGGGTAATAAATTCTTCCGTATAGGGAATGTGGTCCCGCAGGAATGCATTCTCTTCTTCCGTCAGGAATGCCCTCGTCTCTGGAAGGCGTAGGATCTTAAAGACCAGCTTCGTATGCATGATATGACTTCGAAAAGAGCCGATCAATACGATCTTGTCATCCATAAAGGCGCGAATCATAGGCTGAATCTCGTCGAATTTTTCCATGATATCCATGGTGACTGCCCTTCGATAGATCAGGTCGATCTTATAGTCTCCAAAGGTCAGGTTCTCTCCATCGTAATCCAGCTCCCTAGGATCAATGATCTCGCAGTTTACTCCAGCGTCCTCAAAGGCCTTCTTAAACTTGAGGAATTCGTTGGTGGTGCCTTTATCGATAAAGTCGACGATGGCCACATTCGGCTGCTCAACGCTCCATGGCACGCCTTGATAGATGGACAGCGCCGTCTTCACCCATGAGTCAAAGAGTTCAAACTGTTTCAGCTCATATTTCTCTTGATATTTCAAAAAGCCCTTGGTCCCCAACATAATACTTCCGAGGGTGCTGTCCTCATTCATTGCTGAGGATCCATCGGTATTGAATTCACAGAATTTGAAGTCATCAATGCCATTGTAAAACAGGTCATATCTACAGATGGGTACGGGTAGGGCATATCCCGGGTCGTGCAGAATCAATTCTTCCACCTTGGAGTCGAAACGAAATAGTTTACGGTAATCCGGGTTTCTCAGATATTCCTCTGTTACTTTTTGTGTGATGCTCATCAGGGTTTCAGAAATTTTCTGAAAGTTTTCCACATGCTCCGGCCCCGAAAACATCCCCTGATAGGTGACTGGAATGGGCTGTCCTTTGTAGATGGCATCGGATTGGTTCACCATGGTCTGCATCTTCTGATAATCTTCAAAATAATTCTCTTTGTCCGATTGAATCTCTTTGATATAGGGTCTTACATATTTTTCATTATACAATTAATCCACCTCTATTCTGCCGAGTTCGATGGCTGCATCGATCCCTTTCGTCTCATACAATCTCTTAAATAGATCCCTGGGGTTTTGTCTGGCAGCAATATTTTCCTCCAGGGGTTTCAGGTAGCTCTTCTCTTCGGGAGTAAGGGCATTCTCAGCTAATTGAATGAGCTCTTCTCCCCATTGATAAAAGCTTTTACCTCGGTATTGGCCCAGCATTCCCTTTTCTGCTGCACTCTTCTTGGCATCGATGACCTCTTGATAGCTGATGTCCGCAAAGAGTTTCTCTAGTTGATCCAGATTTTTCTCACTGTACATCAACCCTTTTAGTAGGGCAGGTGCGGATAGGTTGAGTGGATAGGGTACAGCATCCATCATCCGAAACTCCAAATAGCGCTTGAGTCTTAGGTCTGGGAACACGATGGAGATGCCATGATAGATGACATCATCCCCATGGATGCTCGGATCAAAGACCTCTTCGAAGGTCTGCTCGCCGGTACTTGTGAGCTTTCCCTTGTCGTCAAAGAAGATGGGTTTGCTCCCCAATATGAAATCCGCATATTTTCCATAGGAAAAGTCGGGATCAAAGGCGATGGGAAGTACTCCTGAGCGCTTAATATCCGTATTCTCCCAGATATATTGACGGATATTGTGCCGTTCTAAGGCCTCTCCCTCAAAGATATAGGCATTGTCATACAATGTGTAGAGAATGGGGGAAAGGGCAGATCCCAAACGATATTTTCGAACCATATCCGCTTCGGAGTGATAGTCGATCGTGACCTGTACTGCACAGGTTCCCTTCATCATATTATGTGCCATGGTTCCCGTATTTTTTAAAAATGCAAACATATAATCATAGCGATGTTTCGGAAGGAGTCTGATCTCATCGATTTTTGTCTTGGGTTGATATCCTAAGGCGACGAGCTCCTGGCTTTTTTCGGCGAATAGGGGTAGGACCTCTTCCATAAAACGCAGATACATTTCCTCTAGGTCCTGGACTTTCTCTCTTGCCTCGAAAGCGACTTCAAATTGGGAACCCGGCTCAGTGCTGACGGTATAAGGGGACTTTTCAAGACCTAAAATATACTCGTCATTGTAATAGCCCTTCCAGCCCTTTTCCTCAAGTTCGGACATCGTCTGACCGACTCCCTCGTCTCCATAGTAGGAGACGGTCCTCTTAGAATCACTATCGAGGACGAAGTGCTCCAGCTCCAATCCCAGTTTTTTTGTCCCATCTCTTTTTTCACCGGTTTCAAAGTATTGAATCAGCCGGTCTCGCTTTTCTATATTTTGTTCCATCCTGTCATCTCCTAACGCTGCCTATTAGATATCTTATACCCAATTTCTCGAAATCGAACGAATAGATAGCATGACAAATCCTATAGGAACTCGATCCACTCCGATTTTTCCTTGGGCGCTGGATCTTGATCTGGATAACCAAGAGCCAGACAGGCATAGACGACATGATCTTCAGGGATATGGCAATCTGTCAAGATCTCCCTGACCCCAGGGTCATCATAACAATGCTTCAACTGGTTGATCCAGCAGCTTCCCAGATCCAGATAGGTAGATGCCAGCATCATATTTTGCATGGCACAGGATGTATCTGCCATCCCATTTTCCAAATCCCTTGGAACAGAGATGAAGATAAATGCCGCGGGATTGTTGAAGCTATAGGAGTTTCTTTCCAAGGCGGATTGGACTGCTTGTTCCAGTCTCTGCATCTGCATCTTATCCTGCAAGACCGTATATTTCCTGGCTTGGCGATTCATTGCCGTTGGTGATTGCACTGCGCAGTCGAGGACTTGGCGCAGAATATCCTCCTCAATGGGGCGCTCCTGATAGCGGCGGATGGTTTTTCTATTATGTATGATCTCCATAAGATCCTTCATGGTCTTCCTCCTGTTTTGAAATATTTGCGGTAGTCGCCCTCGTCATATCGATCAAATCCCTGGGACTGAGGTGGACCTGGGTACCGATCCTGCCTGCACTGACGTAGATTCGTTCCTCGGAAAGGGCAGCAGAGTCTACGATGGTAGATAGCTGTTTCTTCATGCCGATGGGGCTGCATCCCCCCCTTTCATATCCGGTCAGGGGCTTTAGTTCCTTGAGGGGTATCGGCTGTATGGATTTCACTTGAGCCGCTGCTGCCATGGCCTTTAAATCTAGCTCCGTATTGACGGGGATAATCCCCACGAAAAACTCCCCATTATTCGCCTTTAAAACGAGGGTCTTATAGACCTCCCTTGGGTCCACGCCCAATTTATGAGCACAGGAAATCCCATCTACCAGTCCATCTCCCGTTTCATAGCTGGTGATGTCGTATTGGATCTTCTCTCGATCAAGCAGACGCATTGCGTTGGTTTTACTCATTTTAGACATAGTTCCAAGTCTCCCTCCTCAAAATTTCGTTGCGTAGATTTATGAGCAGATCCTCTTCCATCAAAGCCATGCCCTGAATCGGATATTTATCTGCAACACGCAGGCCTTCGCGAATACAGCGTTCTGCTTTTTCTTCATCCAATAGGACTTCATGGGAATAGTAAGCGAGCACGCGGCGGCCATTGATATCAAAGTCCTTCTCCAACATGGATTCCACCTTCGAATAGATGCGGGTCGCTTCAAACGGATTTTTGACTACGCGGGAATAGTAATAGATGAGCTCATATTGTATCGAAGCGCTGTGGATGTTTCCGAATTTCTGATAATTCCCTTCAATATAGTTCATCTCTTCGATCATCTTCGAAATATCCCCACCATCTAGCGCCTTATAATAAGAATACAGGTGGATCATCAATGAGAACAGATCTCCTCCATCTACAAAGGATGACAGTTCAACCTCTTTTGGTCGAGTGCCGGAAATCAGTTGGGCTTGGAGTTTCTGAAATAGTTTGAAGGTCTGATTTTCATTTGAACGATAGAGTTTCACGAGATAGCCATCGTTTAATACGCCATCCACCTCTTTGGGCATGGCGTTGAGAAAGATGAGAAAGAGGATGATAGCGATGGAAAAAAAGAGATACAGACGGATACTGGGCAAAAAGATATAGGCGAAGAGCAAGGGAATCAAGGACAGTGCATTGGCTAGGATTCCGCTGATAAAATAACTGACATGATTGGCTTCTGTGGCTTTTTCATTCGGGATCATGATGGCCATTCCAACAGATTTTGAATCCCTGTCTATGCGGGCTTTGAGCTTGCCATTTTCTACATAAATCGATAACCATAAAATCTGCATGCCCATAAAGCTATAATTATTGATGAGACCCGCCACCACATGCCCCAATTCGTGTATGATGATACTGAAAAAAAGGGTCAAGAGAACAAAAGCCGCAATTTTCAGCGACTCCATAAATAACCCAGAGAGATTGATATTGGTCATCGTTTCCAGTGCAACGCCGGCTAGCCCAAGGGCCAGCCCAGCGAGCACGATCCGCTTTACAGACGACTTCATTCCGTCACCGATTAGCCGATTAATAGTCCTGGAAGGTCCAGAGGCATGATCTTCTCATCACCTCGGTAGACTCTCATATTGCCGCCAGATATTTCGTCGATCAACATGATCTTTCCTTCGGCATCCTTTCCAAATTCTAATTTGATATCGTAGAGTTCCATCTCTTCTTCTCGAAGGATTTTTGCGATGCCCTCTGAGATTTCCCTGGTGAGTCGAACCAATTCACTGTATTCCTCTGATGTTGTAATTCCCAGCATCACCAATGCATCTTCGGTGATCAGTGGATCTCCAGCTTCGTCATCTTTGATGGTGATCTCTACTAAGGCGTCCAGATTTTGACCTTCTTCACAGTATTTTCCATATCGTTTGAGGAAACTGCCCACTGCTTTAAATCGGCAGATACATTCCAGGCCCGATCCAAATGGCTTCGCCTTCAAGACCTCCATCGTGTTCTCCTCCAAATTTGCACTCACATAATGAGTGGGAATTTGCCATTTCTTAAAGGTTTCGAAGAAGAATTTAGTCAGTCTAAGACCAGCTTGTCCAGCGCCTTCCATGGTCAATCCCACGGTATTTGCCCCTGGGTCGAAAACGCCATTGGTCCCTGTCACATCATCTTTAAAAACGAGAAGATAATTTCCATTCTCTAATTCATATACATCTTTTGTCTTGCCCTTGTTGATTAGCTCCATATAAAGCCTCCATATTACAATATATTTCTAATTCATGCCTACTGCATATTATACTATAGATTTACAAATCTAAAAAGAAGAACTACGTAAAATTGACCTTTTGCAAAAACATGGATGAATAAAGTTGATATCATGAAGGATTTTTAGCGAAGGGGTTCCCTTTTTTTATCCATTGATAAAGACCTCTGTTATTTATGGATACCGCCCAGCCCAAAGCCCAGCCCAATAGGACATCTGTCGGCCAGTGAACACCTAGAATGAGACGCGTGAACCCGATGAGTAGGGGCATTGCGGCAAATCCCCACGAGAGCTTTCCACCGCGAATGGCCTTCACCTCAGGTAAGCGGCTTGCCGTCAGCCAAGTGGCCATACTAACTGCCGAATGCCCACTGGGATAACTATAACCCCCTTGGGTGATACGCATAAAATCTTGGGGACGAATTCGAACAAAGAGAGCTTTGAAACCCTCCATCAAGAAAAAGGCCACTAGAGTTGATAATAGGAGATATACGAAAGTCTCCATCCGATCATAGTGATAGCAGATCGCGAGCAGCGCAATATAAAAAGCAAAATAGGTGCTCGTATTCCCTATCGCCGTAATGAAGTACGGCCAGCCATGGGACGCCGGAATCAGTCCCTGGATCCCCTCAAGGATTGGCACTTCGATCAATAGTCCACTATAGCCTCGGATATACAGCCCAAAGAGGAGCATGATCACAAGGACCGTGGCCCCCAGAAATCTACGATCTAGGAGCTTCCCTATACCATTTTTCTCAGTCTGCACATAATCACCCCTCCCTATTAGCTAATATTACCCATTTCCTCCTCCAATCTAACGACAACTCCAGCCAAATAAAAAAGAACCGACTCGATTGAATCGGTTCCCCTGTGGAGCGGAAGACGGGATTCGAACCCGCGGTCCTCGGCTTGGGAAGCCAATGCTCTACCACTGAGCCACTTCCGCATATCATCTGTTCTGCCATCGACTGGAAACATATAAATAGACCATGTCATAACCATCTATATCACCAGACAATTATTTTACTTATCCTTTGCCTGTAATTAATTATAGCCATCCTCTTCGCTTTTTACAAGGAATTTATTCTCAACGGGTAGTGACGCTGCTGGTCTTTTCCCAACAGATCCAAGTAGCCAAAACCTTGGATTCTACGCTCCTCTGGTCGTGGCTACTCGGATATGCCCGATGCACTCTAGTTCCTTACCAGTTCTCCCTCGTGAATTGCGAGGATTTGATCCGAAAAAAACCCTGCTAACTGGGGGTTGTGAGTGATAAATAAATAGGAAGTCCCCCATCTGGTCTGATAGGCTTTCAGTAGGTGCATGATCTGCGCTTGACTCAGAACATCCAGCATACTGGTCGGCTCATCGAGTACCAACAGGGAGGGCCGGATGGACAATACCCTTGCCAGCGCCAGCCTTTGTAGCTCGCCTCCGCTGAGCTCTCTGGGATATCGGTCAAGATGCTCAGCTCTTAGCCCCATCCTTTCAATATCCTCTATGATCCGGCTTCGATCTTTGGAGTGGAGATAGAGTCTGTAGGGTTCTTTGATGCTATCAATGATCCGCAGTTTTGGATTGAAGGAGACCTCTGGATGCTGGAATAGGATCTGAATTTTGGGACGGACCTCTTTCGAAAAGGGATAGGTCAAAACCTCATTCTGAAAGAGCAGCTCTCCCTCTGTCGGCTTCAGTAGTCCGCATAGGATCTGTCCAATTGTTGATTTCCCGCTGCCACTTTCTCCGAGTAGACCGACGGTCTCGCCAGCGCCGATGGAGAAACTCACATCTTTTATGGCCTGTAATCTCTTTTTGGGACCGATCGAATAGACTTTCGTCAGATTTTTACATTTCAGCATATTTCCAGCACCTCACTTTACGAGTCTGTGAAATACTAAAGTACGGAGGCGTCTTCATGCATTGGTCCATCGCGTAAATACAATTTTTCCGATAACTGCATCCGGACTCTACAATGGAGTGGTCCATACGCTCCTGTAGCACGACGCAGCCATTTTCAGGCATGGCCTGGATAATTGATTCCGTA
Organism: Tissierellia bacterium; assembly: GCA_030538075.1. GTDB lineage: Bacteria > Bacillota > Clostridia > Tissierellales > Peptoniphilaceae > JAUNUQ01. The sequence continues at coordinate 52,257 of JAUNUQ010000005.1, read as the reverse complement.
TAGGGATGAAGGGGACGATTGAACACTTCCTCTGTCGGTCCTTCTTCGACGACATAGGAAGAATGCATGACCAATAGTTTTTCACTGATATTCTGAGCGAAGTTCAGGTCATGGGTGACACAGATATACGCCCGATCCTCCAGTGTGCGAAAGGTCTCCTCGACCATTTTTATTCGCTGGACATCCAGACCTTTTGTCGGTTCATCCGCCAACAGCAGTTCTGCCCCTCCGGCGATGCCCATGGCGATCATCGCCCGTTGGCGCATTCCTCCACTGAAACTATGGGGGTACATCTTCGCCCGTCGCTCCTCATCCCCGAGATTAAACCGCCTCAATAGCTCAATCGCCCTGTCAAAAGACTTCGCTTTCGTGTATTGATGATGGATCACCAGAGGTTCTCCCACCTGAGCCCCCACATTGATCAGGGGATTCATACTATTTCCACTTCCCTGGGCAATATAAGATATCTTGTTACCCCGTATTCCATCTAGGGTCTTGCGGCTTAGTCCCAAGAGATCGAGTCCATGAAAGAATGCAGATCCTTCGATCTGCGCATTGGCTGGAAGGAGCTGCAAGAGGCTGAGCAGCAGCACGCTCTTACCACTACCCGTTTCCCCGATGACCCCGATTCTGTCATTTGGATAGACTAAGAGAGATACATCTCGCAGTACAGGGATTTTGTCCATGCCAAAGCCCACACGCAAACCCTCTATCCTCAAAATTGGCTCAAACTGTCTTTTCATCGGTCGCTCCATAGTAGCCCACTAGCATAAATCCCAATACGGTTACGGAGATACATAGTATTGGCGGTAAATACCACCAGGTAAACTGCCGAAGAATGCTATTTCGGAAAAAGGCATAGCGCAGGATACTCCCCCAAGATTTCTCTCCATATGTTCCGAGACCCAAAAAGCTGAGGCTCGCCTCTGTGACCATGACAGAGGATATCATCATGGCGCCTCGCATCAATACGATGTCTTTCAGATTGGGCAAAATATGCTTGAGCATGATCACCAAATTCGAGACTCCCAAGGTCTTTTCGATTTTTATGAAGGGCTGTTCGGCGATCTCCATCGTCTTCGTCCGAAGTATCCTCGCCGTTCCCGTCCAACCCGTCAGGCTCAAGGCCAGGATCAGATTCCATTTCCCCGGTTTTAAAAAGGCCACCAAGAGTATTGTCAATGGGAGTGATGGGATTGCCATCGCGATATTGGTCAGAGCGGAAATGATTCGGTCTGTAATGCCCCGGTAGTAGCCCGACAAGACTGCGAGAGTGGTCCCCATTCCCGTGATGATAAATGCTGCGAAGAGACCTACAAATAGGGAAGCTCTGGTCCCATAGATCAGTTCGCTAAAAATATCTTGTCCAACGTCATTCGTGCCCAGTAGATGGTCTCGACTGGGCCTTTGATAAGGGATCATCATCTCATGGGGATCATAGGATGCGATAAAGGGCGCAAATACTGCGATAAGCATCACAAGGACGATGATCACCATGCCGAGATAGAAGCTCTTTGGCCTGATAGCCCCAACTATTTTCCTATTCATTTCTCAGCCTCGGATCCACCATCATATTGATCGACTCTCCAATCCAATTCGCTCCCACCACACAGATGGCAGACAGCAGAAAACAGAGCTGCGCCGTTGGAAAATCCTTCCGGTTTACTGCATCCAGCATCAATTGTCCCATTCCCTTCCATCCAAATACCGTTTCGATCACTAGGGATCCCGAAAGCAGAAATCCCATTTGGATTGCCATCGAAGTGCCATAGGGAAGGAGGGCATTTCGCAGGACATGCCGGAACAACACGCCGAATTCTGACAGCCCTTTGGAGCTGGCTGTCAGAATATACTCCTCCTCTCGAATTTGTGATACGGCGCTTTTCATCAACATGAAATTACCTGCTGTGCGCATTAGTATGAGGATGAACAGAGGAAGTGTCATATGGCGGAGCATGCTCATCGTCCGTGCGAGACCATGGGTACCCGGGGACACCATTCCATTGATTGGAAATAGTCTCAGCTTATAGGAGAACAAGATCAATAACAGTAGGGCTATACAGTTTGAAGGGATCGTATACAGCAGCAAAAAGATCGGCGTCGTCACTCGATCAAAGATGCCCTTTGGCTTCCATCCCGCAATCAGACCCAGCGTCCCACCCAATAACCCACCTATGATCCAAGTTGGGATGGATAGCAGCAGGGTGTTGAAACAGGCTCTAATGACCCTCTGGCCCACTTCCTCATGATTGATATGGGAGTAGCCAAAATCAAGTTTTACTACGCTCTGCAGATATCTCCCATACTGCATAAATAACGGATCCTTTAAGCCGTATTTTAGGGAAAGTCTTTCTAGCTCTTCGGGGTTATTGTCCAATAGATAATAATACTCTTCTTGACCGATCAATCCGACGATCGGCTCGCCCGGCATCAGATGAACCAGCATAAAGCTGATTGAAATAATTAAGAATATTGTGACGATGGAATAGATCATTCTTCTCCAAAATCCTACTGCCCATCTCATTGCGGTGAAATATTTCTCAGATCAAACCAGGTCCTCGAGTTGATGACGCCCCAAGCGGGATAGTTCCTCCATCCAGTGTATCTGTCTAAACGGTAGGGAAAGAAAGCTTTCTCCCAGCAGAGAGCCTGGGCGAAGCATTCTTCATTCGCCATCTGCTGCAATTTCTTCATCCCATTGATATAGTCATCGTCATTGGTGGCGAGGGAGGTGTCATAGAAAGTCTTGGTGAAATCCTCGTCATGATAGGTGCCCCATAGCCAGGTTTGCTCCCCTTCGAATCTGGGCAAGGCGACAAAGTACCGAAACGCACTCGTGTATCGCGCGACTCCCGAAGTCGTGTAGCCTATGGAGATATCATATTTCCCATCGATGACATTCTGCTCCCACACCTCGCTATTTCTTAAACTCTCTTCATCAATATGTGATTTAATGCCAACTCTTCCCAGAGATGCCATTATCGTATCTGCTATTCGATTTAGCAGTTCTTGGCTCGATTTTGAGAACTGGGGTGTCACCATGACATCTAATCGCTCTCCGTTTGGATAGTCACGGAAGCCATCACCATCTGCATCGAGATATCCCCCTTCATCCAAGAGTCGATTTGCCTCCTCTACGTCCGTTTTCAATATCGGAATGGATGGATCAAATCCCTTTGTCGTCGGGGCTATGACTCCACCGCCTGGTGCCGTTCCATACCCTCCGCTGATGACCGTTGTCAACATTTCATAATCGAGGGCAGATCGCACGGCCTTTCGAAATTGAATGTCTTCACAGGGGGTTCTCTCCATTCCATAAGTAATCTGGTAATGACCGGAGTATTCGCTCTCGCCTGGATCGATGTCCGGATTTCCAAATACCGTCTCCATAATAGATGCATCGATGGGATTGGCATAGTTGAACATGGCGTCAATCTCCCCATTGATCATTGCCATCATCAGGGTATCCTCTCCAGAATAAGATTGAAGGGTCACTCGATCGATCGAGATCTCACCAGCATAATTGTTCTCAGGTACTGCTTCATATACTGAGGTTTGAGAATCCTTATCCCTACTTACTAATTTAAAGGGACCGCAGCCAATTGCCCCATCTTCTCCCGTGTATTCCCGGTAGTCCTCAACCCCTTCCCAAATATGTTTTGGATAGACATGGGCCGTGTTCGCCGTTGAGGAATTCAGCCAATAATAGGCATCCGGTTCGCTGAAGGTCAGGGTGGCTTCATTTTCTCCGGTGAATTCACAGGATACCAAGTTCTTTAGAGACCCTACCTTTTTCACATCTCTCATATACTCAAAGGTGAAGGAAATATCCTCTTTTGATACTGGTTTTCCATCGTGCCAGACGGCATCCTTGGGAAATGTGAATACCAGCTTTGTCCCATCCTCTGAGATTTCAAAGCTCCGGAAGAAATAGGGCTGTAGGTCATTATTCTCATCGACATAGACGAAGTTCCCCTGCGTTAGGCCATTGTAGTTCATTCTTCCAAAGGCATCGCTCTGGACTTGACTGTTAAAGATATTGTTCTCTGCTCCAGTGCCGATGATCAAGTTCTCGACATGACCATCACTCTCTTCTGTTTTCTTTGATTGATCTTCCCTTGTGGCAGGCCCTTTCGTCTTCGCCTCTTCTGTCTTTTGGTCCAACTGCTCTTCGGCTGGAACCGCGCTTGTACTACATCCGATTAGCGACAGCAATAACATGATCACTAGGATGCCCATGGCCCATCTCTTCATAAAAAACCTCCTGCAAATTTACAATTCCAGCCGAATTGAATTTCCAGGAGGTTGCAATTTTTGGTTATTATACGACAAGTCGAGGGGTAGTGAAGGATAACTCCCCAATGGTCTCGTCCCACAATCCGCATTACCAAAAAACGGTACAAAAATAGTTAAATTCTCCACCTAAGAATTTAATTCGTCTGTGCCATCCGGTCAGATATCCTGGCTCATGAGTCCTCCTTATGGGAACCTTCTCGCTTTCGCAATGGTATTTCTCCCACTCGTCGTCATTTACAGTAGAGGTAAGACTGCTCCGGTTTTTCACCGGATTCCCTGCTCCGAATGTCTATTGTATTGTGTTCATCTTAACATATACCAGAATGCAATGCAAATGGTTTCCCTCGCTAGATATTGCATCCATCTGTGGTACCCGTAAAGAGTTTGAGAGCCCTCTACTATCGCAGAGGGCCCTTGGATTTTCCACCGGATATTTATCTCCATCCAGCGACGCGATGGCGATCATATCCTAAACTCTTTCTTCTATTCTTCTATTTCAACGGGCCCACCAATATAGGAGCCATCATCATAGTTGCTGCTGAATTTCAGTTCGCTCGTATCCAAGCCTTTCGCATTTAGACGCTCTTCAATGCCCTTCTTCTTAGCATCTCGTTCGAATGGATTGGTCGTCTGTTTAACCCCCTCGACTGTCTCATACCATTTCGCAAAGGGAATGCCAATTCCAATTTCATCCAACTCCCAATCGGCAACCAAACGAGTTCCTGGACAGAGAAGGGAAATGTTGATATCCCCAGTGTTGTATGGGTAGGTGGTCAGGTCTTGACATACGGCTTGTAGCCCAACGGTTCTCAGATTGTTGGTATAGCCATTCATATAGCCATGACCTTGAATCAATCGCATGATATTATAGGATTTGCTGACGACGATGACGACATCTGGTTCTTCCTGAAAGGCTTCCAAAGGCATTACGGCGATTCCATAGACTCTATCCTTCATGAAGAGCATATCATCATTGATACTCTTAGAGGTTTCCACATTTTTGTACATGCCCTTGTTGAAACGTCCTTGGCCACTTGCGATTGGAGGTGGGACATCGACAAAGTTCAATGCGAATGCTCCGTTGGGGCAACCCTGGTTTTCTTTTGTCAGCTTCATGCAGGCGCCCTTACTGGCAAGCTGCACGGAATTACAATACGTCACTTTACGGTCTCTTTGGTCTACCTCAAAGTTCATAAAATCCTCTTTGTTAAAGAAGAACTTGATGCCTACCGGCTTTCGGTCTAGGTCCAAATAACCTTCAATCAGATCGACACTTTGCTTAATATCCATACATTCCTCCATTTTCTTCTATTCACTGCCTTAAAATCGTTTTAAGATTATCACGAATAGGGTTTGAAGTACACAAAGTTCTCCTTATGCATTTTGTTCTATCATTAGCTTTTCTTATGCTTAGGCATATTTGTCCCCTGTTTGATACAGAGTACTGCGTAGCATAGAAGTACTGTATGCTCATCTCCATCATTATAAAAAATCCTTCACTATGCCGATTTTGATATGGATCGATTCTTATACACGTTGATCGAAGGAGAAACTTCCCTTTCATCTGCTATTCGAATATAATCAAGATAGGGATATTGCATGACATGGACCGATCGAATGATCACGAAAGGGGGATAGGATGAAAACAGTGGGGATAATTGGAGGTATGAGCTGGGAGAGTACGGCGGAATATTACAGATTACTCAATGAGGGAATCGGCGCACGTTGCGGTGGTCTGACCAGTGCAAAGATCCTACTTCACAGCGTGGAGTTTGGGCAGATCGAAGAATTTCAGAGGGCCGGCAACTGGGACGCCTGTGGCAAAATCTTAGGGGAGGCTGCCCGAGGACTGGAGAGCATCGGAGCAGATTTTCTCCTATTGGCCACAAATACCATGCACAAGGTACTGCCCCAGATGGTGAGATATGTAGAAATTCCCTTTCTCCATATCGCCGATGCCACGGCGAAGGCAATTGCAGATGCCGGTTTGACCAAAGTGGCCCTATTGGGCACGGAATATACGATGAAACAGGATTTTTATAAGGGGCGATTAGAAGAGCGCGGATTGACTGTCCTAATCCCCGATGAAGATGATATGAAACAGATCAACCGCATTATCTTTGAGGAACTCTGTATGGGAAAAACCCTCGAATCCTCTAAGGCGATTTATCTTTCTGTCATTGATCAGCTGGCAGCCCGGGGAGCAGAGGGAATCATTCTAGGCTGCACCGAAATCGGCCTGCTGATTCACCCTGAAGACACGGCGCTCCCCTTGTTCGATACGACAAAAATTCATGTGGAGGAAGCAATCCAAAAGATGCTCGATGAATAGAAACAAAACTCTAATGAGCATCAATGAAAAAGTGTGTGATCCAAAATACTATGAGGATCCCACACTTTTAAACTTTCACAATCTAATTGATGACTTGCTGTCGACATTTTTCAGGATAGCTCTATACGCTAAATAAATCAATACGTCTATTGAGATTACTATTCAAAATCTCCGAATTCCCTACAAGCTTTAACAATTGCATAGAGATTTGCAGGTGGAGCTTTCACTGTCAGAGAACAGTCTGGGCGAAGTATAAAACCACCGGCATGGTGTTTCATCTTTAACACCAGTTCTTTCGTCTCATCATACAATTCCTGAGGTGAGCCTGTTTGTATCAAGGTATTCGCCAGATTTCCAGAAATCGCATGTTGATCTCCGATCAACTTCGCCGTCTTCTCGATATCCATTTCTGTCCCGATCCAAAAAGCGGTATGCTTCGGAATTCGTATCTCTTCCAGCCAATAATGTAGTGATTTACGGTGATCACCACATAGGTGGATCAACCAACCACAAATGCCTGCGTCTACAAATCGATCATGAATTTCGATGATATAGGGCAAACTCATCTTCTCAAAGATCTTCCTAGAGATCATCATGTCGTTGTCTAATTGATATGTTCCCATCAAAGACAGATTCGAAGCACCATATCGTTCTATCTTATAGTCAATCTTAGCACAGAGGTAGTCCGTAATTTTTCGATAAAACACATGCATCTGTTCAGGATGCTTAACAAGCCAACGCAGTACATTCTTTGTACCTGCTAATTGCTGCATATGTTCCAGCATCGAACCAGCCTGGCAGACAACTTTCTTTCCATTTGCGATCTGAATATCATTAAATTGAATTTCATACTGGAAGGCTGGTGCCGTCTCTAAATTCGGTAACTTTAGTTTTTCAATATCATCAGGGGTCTGAACAATAAGTTCTTTTCCCATAGAATAAGTGACCTTCTCTTTTCTACTGAAAACTAACTCACCACCGAAATCCCAAAGGGTACTATTCTGTATTCCGTATCCTGGAGAATCATCTGTTCCAACTGCTTCACAAGTCCACAGCGCTGTATTATACTGTCTTTGTGGGTCTAGGTACAAATCTGCTGTATACTGCCCCGTGTAAAAAGCATTATACATAATCCCACCAACAGACAAATTTACAGGAACTCTCTTTTTAATCGTCATATAATACCCCCTTGTTAGAGATTTTTCTCCCCTCATTTTTCCAAGTGTATATTCTTGCTTATTCTAGTATTGTCCTTACTCGTAGCATAGGGCAACTCTTGGAGCATTACTCCATCGTGCAAGCCCCTTTTGGCATCTGGCCCATCTTTGCTCTAGCTCCATATTTACGAATAGCATATACATAAGCATATAGATTTTCCATAGGGACCCTGAGTGGTAATTGACAACCTACATCGATCAGAAATCCATTTGGATTGTCCGCGACCGCTCGAATCGTATCCCGTACACAGTTGACGACATCGTCGGTGCTTCCATCTCGCATCACGGTTACTGGTGGGATATTACCGCTGATCATTTTTTCCATGCCAATGATTTCTTTTAATTCCACGATGCTCTCACTATTATCTACACTGAAATATTCAATATCTAAGGTGGCTAAGTCTTTCCAAAGCCCCTTAGTCAAGCCACAGATATGAAGACCTGGGCGATATCCCGTCACCTTGTAAACCCCTGCTATATACTCTTTTAAGTAGGGGTACGACAATTCATCAAATTGTTTTTTGGACAATAGATTGAGGCAGGTCACCGGATCCATCATCAAGGACCTACAAGGTCCAAATCGACTACAAAAATACTCCATAAACCGGAGATTTGTCTCCATCCCCAATCGAAGCAAGGCGATCAACTCGTCCTTATGCCGTCTAGTGTCCCTTAATAGATCTTCAATGGCACGTATCTTACCTGCGGTTGACCATGGCCCATTCGAAAACAGACGAATCTCAGTATCGGGGTATTTCTCTTTTATCCTCTCGGCATATTCGATCAAACCCTGCACCATGGGATTCGTCTCAGGGTCTAGTCTGGGCAGAGAATCAAAGTCCTTATAATCTTTTAGCACGTGGGAGGTAATATACGTGGTTCCATGTTCCTGCGTGACGGTCTCGGAACCCATCAGATTGTGCATAATGAGACCAATTAATTCATCATAGATCCCTAATACATCCCTTTTAAAGTCGACCACTTGGAAAAGCACGTCAGAATCCTTAGCCATCTGGGTCGTCGTGTATCCCAGATTATCCACTACACTCAGATTGCTTCCATTTAAATCAAATGGTAAAAAATCTACCTCTTCGCCTTTAAGATATGCATCAAAGCGCTCATTCGGCTTCATCTCTGGTTTTTGTTTATCGAATTCTCGTTTTAATTCTACAAAATCCATTTTTGTCTCCTATCTCATTTCATCGATCTCTCATAGATCTTTTTGCCAAATAGCTGAATGATCTGCACTAGAATGATTAAGATTACGACGATTCCATACATGATGGTGTCATTAAAGCTCTGATAACCATAAGTAATTGCCACGGAGCCCAATCCCCCCGCCCCGACCGTGCCTGCGATGGCCGTCGATCCGAGGACCGCAATTACGACAAAGGTCAGGGAGGAAATAATCGAGGGAATAGCTTCCTTAACCATGATTTTAAATACGATCTGCGTCGTTGAAGCTCCAAAGGACTTGCCCGCTTCAATCAACCCCTTATCCACTTCCTTTAGGTTGCTCTCGATCAGCCTAGCAATAAAGGGAGTGGTCGCCACGATCAATGGCACCAATGCCGCTTTTCGTCCTATAGAACTGCCGATGATAAACCTTGTAAAGGGGATGATGGCCACCATTAGAATGATAAAGGGAAAGGATCTTATGACATTTACAATTGCATCCAATGTCTTGTACACAATTGGATTCGGTTTCAGACCGTCCTTATCAGTAACGATCAGCACAACAGCGACAGCAAAACCCAATACAAAGGCGATCAGCGTCGTAAATACGACCATAAAAAGGGTATCCAAAAATGCAGGTCCTACGATTTTTATCAAGTATTCAAAAGAATCTCTATTCATCTCCTGCCTCCCTCCATAAGATATCGACATGGTTCAAATATTCTTTCACTCTTGACGCATCCTCGTCATCCACATTTACATTGATCACGGCATATCTGCTGTCCTTAAAAGTTTCGATATTCGACCAGGGCACTGCAAAGTTGATATCCAATGCCCTTGCCATACTCGAAAGGATCTTTTTTGACCGATCCTTTTCTGCGGACACAATGCGTATATTGACGCCCGTCTCCGGTAATACGATATCTTGCCCGCCACCTAAAATCCGATTCAGCTTATTTGGATTATGTAGGAACACTTCTGAAACAGGACCCTCAATTTCTATCTTCCCATGATTTAAAACCGTCACATTATCGCATAATCTCTTGATTACTTCCATCTGATGCGCAACGACGACAATTGTGATGCCCATGGTCTTATTGATCTGTTTGAGCAGATCCAAAATCGACTCGGTCGTCTTTGGGTCAAGGGCTGAGGTGGCCTCATCGGATAATAGTACATTGGAATCAAGGGAAAGGGCTCTGGCAATTGCCACCCTCTGTTTTTGTCCCCCACTTAGCTCCCTCGGCTTTGATTGCAATTTCTCTGTGATGTCGACGACTTCTGCAAGATCTTTTACCTTTTTGTCTATAGTCTGCTGATCATAGCCCCAGCATTCCATTGGCAGGGCGATGTTCTCAAACACAGTCTTCCTCTGCATCAGAGAAAAATGCTGGAAGATCATCCCAATATTCTTTCGCACTTCTCTGAGTTCATGGGAATCCAAATGGCCGATATCCACGCCGTCCACTTTAAGACTACCCTGTTGAAAATCCTCAAGTCGATTGATACATCGAAGTAGGGTTGACTTGCCCGCCCCACTTCGTCCAATCAAGCCATGGATATCCCCCCGCTTAATATCCAGAGAAATATCATCCAATACATGCAGATTTCCAAAGGACTTGCTCAGATTTCTTATTTCAATCATTTCTCCTCCTTGGTACTTTAGTGGTACTAATTACAGACCTTTTCGTTAGTATCTTGACAACCGAGGAAAAGGCTACTGAGTTTTCATACCTATCTTCGTTGAATCTATTACTACTTTCAGAAAAGTGCATCTACGCACTGAGATGCACTTTTCAAAATCACATTACTGGGTGTTATTTCTTTACTGGTCGAATTGACCCCTTGTAATGCTCCTCATAATACGCATTCAGTTCATCAGAGGTCAACGCATCATAAACTGCTTGGCCCCATTCTGCATCCTTATCTTCTCCCTTAACACCCAAAACACTGACAAATCTACTGATGAGTTCGTCCGATCCAAATGCAATCGCTGTGGAAGGATCTTTTCCAGCTCCTGCAATTGAAAAGCCCATGATCACAATAGCATCTACCTCTGGATCTTCGATCGAATGCGCAACAGCTGTAATATCCACCTCAGTCAATCGTAAATTCTTCGGATTTTCGATAACATCAAGTAGTTCAGGGAACTCCACACCTTCTTGTAACTTGATCAACCCTTGCTCTTCTAAGAAGTGCAATGCAATCGCTCGATTACTAGGATCGCGGCCAAATACAATTTGTGCACCGTCTTTGAGCTCTTCAATGCTCTTTACTTTATCTGAATAAATTCCAAATTCTAACGCATAGATCGGCTTGTCGTTCCACATCGCCAAATCCACATTGTGTTCTTTTGCATAGGATTTTAGATAGGGTTCATGTTGGAAAAAGTTACAATCAGCACTACTTTCTAATACGGCGATGTTCGGCTGGATTACATCATCAAACACAATTATTTCTACAGTGTAGTCCGTATTTGACTCAATGTGTTTTTTGGCTTCCTCAACGATTTTCGCATGGGTTCCATTCGTTGCAATCCTAATGACATTTTTATCTTGGCCTGTGGCTTCTGTCTTTTCCGCTTCCGTCGTCTCTTCTTTTTCCGTCGTAGCTGCTTCTGTCTTTTCTTCGGCAGCTTGTGTAGTCTCCTCTTTTTGTGCAGGCACTGTATTGGAACAACCCGTAATGAATAAGGCTATCACCAACACCATCATAATAAGTACTCTCTTCAAAATGATCCTCCTATTGGATATTATTTAGCTCGTTATATCGCACTTGACTTTTTTCGTGGTAATCCACGGTGTTAAGTGCTTGTAACCGGCTAGAATTTAACTCATTATCCCATATCAAAGGAAAATTCATCATTGGTTTATCTTATCGATACATCTGAATCCATCAGGCAAGCGTATTCCGATAGTTATGACTTATCCTAAAAATTGGCACAAAAATGCACCCCTGGGATTATAAATAAATCTCTATTCTCCAAGGGGTGCTTCATCTCAAACCACATAAATCTATTTCAACCTCGAGTTTATCCCCGAGCAGCTCTCTGATGCGATGGTCGAATCCCTTCAATGATGAATGGATTCTTCCTATGATTCCTCATAGAAGATGGCCCATTAGATAAAATTTAACTATTTCTCTGTGACGATCAGTTTTTTATTGGACGGATTGTCCCTTTGTAATGCTCTTCATAATAGTCCAGTAATCGCTGGGATGTCAAAGCGTCATATACGACTTGTCCCCACTCAGCGTCTTTGTTCTCCTCTTTGACTGCAATGACCATAACAAAATTGCTGATCAGCTCATCGGATCCAAATGCAATGGCGGTAGAGGGATCTTTTCCTTGCCTTGCCAAGGACATTCCCATGACGACAATTGCATCCACTTCTGGATCCTCAAGGGATTTCGCAACGGCGGAGATATCCATCTCTGTCAATTTTAAATTCTTTGGGTTATCGACAATATCAACGAGCTCTGGCAGTTCGACGCCTTCCTTCAGCTTGATTAGCCCTTGCTCTTCTAAAAAACGCAGTGCTATTGCCTTGTTACTGGGGTCTCTACCAAATACAATCTGCGCTCCCTCACGAAGCTCACCTATGGATTTCACTTTTTCTGAGTAGATTCCAAACTCCAGTGCATAGACGGGTTTACCGCCCCAAGGCGTAAGATCTGCATCATACTCTTTTACATAGGACTCTAGATAGGGTTTGTGCTGGAAGAAATTGCAATCCGCACTCCCCTCTACAACCGCAACATTTGGTTGAACGACATCATCAAAGGTGGTGATCTCTACAGTATAATCTGTGTTCTCTTCAATTTGGATCTTGGCTTCTTCAAACATATCAATATGTGGTCCATTTGTTGCGAATCGTATCACTTTCTTTTCCAGTTCTTTCGTCTGTGTTTTTGCGCACCCTGTAATCATTAGTGCCATTGCCAACGACAGCATGACAACAATTCTTTTCATCTACTCCTCCTGATAAAATAAAAATATTTGGGACTTTTACTACTTGATTTTCCCAAAACCAAGTCGATCTTCCAGTTCCTATCCTCAATGTCCTCTACACGAATAGAGAAAGAGGATAGAGAAACTAGAAGCCAGACCATTATCCCATATAAAAAACAAAAGTTATCATTCCTTTGTCTTACTAAAATAGCATTTTTGATAAAGAAATTGAGTTTGTCACTTATCTTCTGATCCTTTGATTTTCGACCTAGGTTCAATAAAAAAAACTCCCCCATCATTTTTCAATGAATAGGAGAGTGCATTTTCTAACTTCGTAGCGTTGCTTTTAGTCGATCCGGCTTTAATAATAGATTGATCGCAGCTTCTGGCGATGTGACGATCACATCAGCATGGCTCAAAAGGGATCCTGCTGCACCCTCGGTGCCGATGATGGCGATCGAGAGGTCGGCTGCATCAAACATCAGGATGTCGTTATAGCCGTTTCCGATGGCGACGGTGCCTTTTCCGAGACCCTGGAGGATTTCCTCCTTGCACTTGGCGGCCCCTTCCCTCGGAAAGCTCTTGACGGTGATGCCCAGATGTCTGCATTCCTCCTCCACCGTGCCGAAGGTGTCTGCTGTTAGGACATACACATCCACCAACTTTGCCAGTTCAGGTATCAGCTGTCCAGCCCCAGGACTTAAGATGCCATCCTTTGCGATGGTGCCATTATAATCCATAATTACGGAATGGATCTCCAGTTTTTCCCTGCCCGGGATTTCAATTTTTAACATTTGTTCTCCTTTTCCATTAGAGGACTAAAAAGCCCAAAATCACCACCGCCAATACAATCAGGGGAGCGGGCACCTTTTTTGTAAATAGCAGTAAAGTCGTCAGCGCGATCACCAATAGATTTTCTGCGGTTATTCCACTCTGTAAGAATAGCCGTATGGCCGCCGCAGAGATCATCCCACCTGCCGCTGCATTGATTCCCCGAAGGGAGAGTTTGATGCCGCGGATCTTTTTTAGATCTTCCCACAGGGGATAGACAAAATAGATCAGGAGAATTCCCGGCAAGAAAATTCCAATGTCGCTGATCACCGCCCCTATGATTTGCACCGCAGGACCAAAACCCCTGGCAGCCATGCCCCCGGCATAGGCACTAAAGCTAAACATGGGTCCTGGCACACCCTGTACGAGACCATAGCCCGTCAAAAATTCTTGGCTCGTCATATAGCCGGATAGATCCACCAATTCACCATGCATCATCGGTACGACGACCTGTCCACCTCCGAATACGAGATAGCCATATCGATAGAATTTCTCGAAGAGGATGGTCAAAATGGATCCCGTCCCTCTGGCCAATAGGGGAGCTGCGATGGCAAAAAACAGAAATAAACCCATCCATATCCAGCGAGGAGTAAGGGGCTCTTGATTCCAAAGATCTCTTTCTCCACTGGCTAGGATTGCTGCGAACCCTCCAAGTATCAAAACCGCTGGAAATACTAGGGAGGAGCGAATAAAATAGGTCAAGGCCACGGAGACGATGAATATTCCAATGGTCAAGGGATCTGTTAGCACTTTCTTGCCGATACGATAGGCCGCCACCAGGATAAAGCCCACAGCCATCGGTCCTATGAATCGCAGTCCCTCTGTGGAGAGCTCGTTTACTGCTAAAAAACCATACAGAAAGGAAAGTGCCGTCATAATGATCAGTGGCAAAATCGCCCAGACCAGCATGGTCAGAAAGCCGAGCACTGGACCTCCGATCTTATAGCCTATGGCGACGATGGTCTGGGTGCTGCTAGGTCCAGGTAAGAGGCCACTTAAAGCGATCAATTCGATGAGCTCCTCTTCGGTCAGGTATTTCTTCTTTATGACGAGTTGGTCTGTTAATACGCCAAAATGCGCCTCAGGTCCACCATAAGCCCCCAAGGCACAGATCAATACATCCTTCAGAAATTGACTCCAGGTTGAAGTTTTCATAATCACTCCTATTGCATTATCCAAATATTTAGAATTGGCTTGAAAACTATATACCCTTGGTCCTAACCCTCAATCAAAGGGGAATCGCCGGAATCCCGATCTTACCTGGATTTTTCCAGTTCTTTTAGCTCATCATACATATGCTGATTCATCGGAGTGGGGATCCCATGCTTCTCCCCTAGCTGAATCGCCGTACCCGCAAAGAGTTCCACTTCCGTCGGTCTCCCATTCATCACATCTTGGGCCATGGAGGGCATTCCCTCAGGGTTAATTCGGTCGATGACCGCCACCCAAAAGTCGATATCTGTCTGCGTCAATTTCACCCCTTCAGCGATGCCCAGTTGGCACACCTCCTCCATGGCAGCAACAAATTCATCATGCAGAGGTCCTCCCCTTTGGGCTGCTCCATAGGTCTTACGATGTACGGCTAGCACTTGATTGATACCGCAGTTGAGCATAAACTTGCTCCACAGATGGTGATTCATATCCTCAGGTGAATTTATATCGATGCCAGCGCCTTCGAAGATCTCACGCATCCATCTAAGCCGTTCACTCTGAGATCCGTCTCTCTCTCCCATCGAAAAGTTCCCCGGTCGCTGGTAGGCAAGGCTGCGCCCCTTCTTCGTCGCATCCATTTCCTGCCCTACTGCCAATAGCAGCGGGTCGATCCCATATCCCTCAGCGATCGTCCGTTCACTTGAAATCCCATTCATCAAAGAGAGAATCCTCGTATTCTCAGATCGAAATGGGTCCCCTTCGATCATAGCGTCTTTTAGAGCAACTGCCTTCACAGCAAAGACCAATAGATCCACGGTTGTATGTTCCTTCGGTGTTCTCACCAGAGGATAAAACTCCTCTCCATTGATCGCAAAACCCTGCTCCCTATATTTCTTTGCCCTTTCTTCATCGGCAATATAAAAGACATTTTCATGGCCATATTTGTCTGCCAAGGGCTTCCCTATTAATAACCCAATGGCCCCTGCGCCGAGTATTCCAATCTTAACCATCCCTTCACCCCTATCCCTTTATCAGAAGAAAAACAAAAATGATATTGATCATAACACAGAAAAAAAGTATGCCCTTTCCCATTCTGGTCGTTTGATAGCTTCCCGTTTCGTCTACGCTTTTATGAAGATGATCATACTCCGTGATCACATAAAAGATGGGCAAAAGGGTTGCGACCAGAATCATGAGTATCATCTCCACAGATCCCAAAATCGATGCCCGATCTGGAAAGAGCATACCATAACCAATTGGGAATAGTGCAGGAAAAAGGATCAGTCCTAGCAAATATATGTTTATTCTCTGCTGATACTCCGCCTTTACTCGATCCCTTTTCTCCTTATATAGTTCCTCTTTATAATTGTCTTCGATCTTAAAAAATCCCACGATAAAACTGAGAATATAAGAGATCCACAAGATTCCCAAGGCTAACTCCTCCCCATCACCCAGCCATAGCACCGGCAGGCTGATCGAAAAGGTAATCAGATTGATGAAGTGGATCCAAGTCTCTTGGGTTTCTAACAGGCGAAAAAAGACCTCCTTTACATAGCTCATCTTCGGATCATATCCCGCCAACAAACTGAGATCGCCCGTTCGGAACATATATCCAAAGATCAGATAGAGGGTTCCACTCATAAAAGGAAAATAGAGCAGCATGATCAGCTCCCCTATTCCCATTGGAGAATTTGGCTGAAAAAATATGAGAAGGACGATCATCGCCAGACCCAACTGCAGTCCCAGCATGATACGGCTCGTCTTACGCTCAGGGACATAGACCTTCTGCGCGCCCTCTCCGATTAATTCAGCAAGCTGCACATCGAATATCTCACAGAGCTTGAGCAGCATCTGCACATCTGGTTCACTGATCCCACGTTCCCAGCTGGAGATCGCTTGGCGTGTCACAAAGAGTTCTTGAGCCAGATCCGTCTGGGACAGACCCTTTTTTGTTCGAATTTTCTTGATATTCTCAGCTAGCATCTCCATCCCCCTTTCCATTTATTTTATTGTATAACAGCAAGCCCTATCTCGCAATCCAGAACCTAGCAATCCTTTGTTGCGGGCAATGCATGTTGAATTCTAGCGATTCTAGAACACAAAAAGCAAAGTGATTCTATCCGAGAAAATATCTCTCAATATAATAAATTTGAAATATTCACTAGAAAAATATTTCATTCCATTAATACTCCTGTCTCTCACTCTATTCATATGATTGACGCAGTTGGCGAGGGGGTAAAAAATGCATATCAAATTTGAAAGGAGATTGATATGAGTAAGAAAATTCTATTTCTAATAAATGTGCTGGCGATTCTGATTTTGGCTGCATGCGCTCCCTCTACCCAAACAGAATCCACCGCTCCCACTCAAGACCCTCAATCGACAACTGAGGAATTGGCAACTGATACGACGAAGGAGCAAGAGTTTACCCTAGAAGAACTCAAAACCTACAATGGTCGAGATGGCAACCGAGCCTATGTGGCCGTTGATGGCATCGTCTATGATTTGACCGATAGCAGCCTATGGAAAGATGGAAGACATAACGGATTTGAAGCAGGGGCAGACCTGACAACTGCCATCAAAGAGGAGTCGCCCCATGGTGTCAGCAAACTCACTGGTATGCCCGTCGTTGGAAAGCTGGTCGAATAATGAATTATTCCACATTTGGATGGTTGAGTGCAGGGCTTCTCGCGCTTCTCGTACTGCCCTTTGTATTTCTTCGACTGAACAAGCTCCTCTTCCAATCCAAGGACAAAAGGTTTTTCTCCCTGGTGAAAGCACTTCGCTCCATTCACAAGCCAGCAGGTATTTTGTTGATCGCCTCCGCTTTCTATCATGGCTATCTGGCCATGGGGACGATCCGCCTGCACACTGGAACTGTTCTATATGTCACTGCCGCCTTAACCGTATTACTGGGGGCCATCTTCTACAATTCTAAGAATAGGAGAGCCCTTAGCCTGCATAAGTTCTTTGCAGCAATTGCCATCCTAATGCTTGCAGTCCACCTATTTGCCCCAAGTCTATTTACCGGGATCTCATAATGGAAGAACCCTGACCAATAGGATGCTGTGAAACAAATGGGAATTCGGGTATAAGATAAATGCATTCCAATAATATAGACTTTAAAAGGGAGGACAAGATGGAAAGGACTTGGCAAGACGTACTCGATTTTTGGTTCGATGAAGAGCATATACCACTACAATTTGCAGAAAATGCAGAGTTTGATGATAAGATTCGCAGGGAATTCTTGGAGACTTGGGAAAGGGGCAAAGAGGGACTGCTCGTCGATTGGCGCAGAGATATAAGGGGACGCGTAGCGGAGATCATCGTATTGGATCAATTCTCTCGCAATCTCTTTCGAAGGGATATCCGCACCTATACCCAGGACAAAATGGCCATTGCACTCGCCCAAGAGCTCGTACAGCACCCGGATTATGAGAGCCTATCCAAAATGGAAAAGAAATTTGTGCTCCTCCCCTTTATGCACTCAGAATCCCTCGCCCTCCACGATTGGGCCCATAAATACTACGAAGCCCTTGAAGACGAAGGGACCATGTGGTTTGAAATGGCCCATCGGGCAGTACTAGAAGAATTTGGTCGATACCCCTATCAAAACGAAGATCTGGGAAGGGAATCGACGCCAGAAGAACTACAGAGATTGGAAGAGGGCAGGAAGGCAGGGGGATTTTACCGGATGCCATAATAATTAAGACAAAGTAATTCCGTTTTTACCAATTGCTTGATTAAGTACAGTATAATAAACAGAACCATCATCAAGGTAAGCATAACCCAGTTGATGGTTCTGTTTATTAATCGTAAATGTTTATCACATCATAAAATAAGCCTCTCTCAAATAAGATAGACAAATAGCCCGTACTTTGTTTCTCCCTGATTTTAGACTTTTCTAGTTATTGTTCTTTTTCTTATACATCGCCTTCGCCACTAAATATCCTATTAAAACACAGATTAAGACAGGCATATATTCACCACCAGCAGGCAGAAAGGAGAAGACTCCATTACGATAGGCAAAGTTTGTAATCAATGCAATGATTAGCATTGTCGCACCCAATCGTACATCTGTTATTGCCCATTGCATCCACATTGCACCAAATAAAGCAGGTAATAAATACGTAAGCGCAGTTAAAAACCCTGCAGGCAGGACCGTTAGTAACCAGCCACCAGTGACTACAGTAAGAAACACCACGATGAATTTCATAACTACCGAAGTAGCTGTAGCCAGCGTTGCCATAACCGTTCCCTCAGGAGTACCTGTCTTAACACCTGTGACATCTAGAGCTGCAGACGTTGCTACCGCACAGATATTCCGTGTATTCCCTGCGATAAAGCCGATATAGGTTCCAGGTATATGAAGAATTGGCCCTAAAGCTATTAGCTCCGTGAAATAATATGGTAAGCTAAAAGAAATATAGGCAATTGAACCACTGATCGCTCCTGCAATATTTGGAGCTATGCCATGAACAACCAGAATTGCAAGTACAGGAATAAACATTGCGGGAACCATGAGTAAGTTTAAGACTCTACCCCATCTGATAATACTAGGCATATATTCATTATGATATGAGTAATATTTTTCTTGCTCCATTATTTCCTCCTAAATATGTTCTGAATATCAAGCAATACTGGCAAAATAAGCGATGACCATCCCTGCAAACATGCTAATTGTCATTGACCATTCCTTTATCCAAATAGCCTCAGACTTCTTATTTGCGATTATTTTCATTACGGCCATTGTTGCTGCACCAATAACTGCTGCCAGTGTATTCATACTTACAGGTATAGATTGTCCGACTACAATATTTGACATCCCGCCGACGACAGCACCTAAAGTTAGAATTGGTAATAGCTCGGCATTTCCTCCAGAGAACTTTTCTCCGATTAAAGCGACTTTATCAGAAAACAGTGCAGAGGTGATGACATATCCGCACATCCCTGCAGCCATAACAAAAGCAGCAGTAGAAAAGTACTCCAAACTTAGTGTACCATTAGCCAATGCGTCATTTAATGCCAAACCCATTCCATCCGCTGCGAAATTTGCAGCTAATAGCTCCTCCTGTGCATTACCAATAATCGAGTTTCTCATCCAGGCAAGTGGAGTTCCAACATAAGTAATTAGAGCCAGGACCGTCGCCATAACTACCACACTTGGACCAATCGCAGAAACTACTGAAGATTTAATCGAGGCTTTGATTAGCTCTGGATCAATTCGAAGAATTTCCGCTTGCTTACGGCTTTGTCTGTAAAACTTAATACACTCAAACATTACTATAAACACTGGCGGAAAGCATGCAAACCATATTAATGGACTATTGACAATATTGTAATATCCCGTATTCATAGAATACTATCTCCTTTCATCGTTGCTTCTTACTCTCATTTCCTTAGAATTCTTCTTTCAGGGTGTATCTGTTGGCAAACTAATTATAAGCAATGTTCATACCAAGTAAAAATTTGTAAAGAACCAAATTGTACTTATCCTTATTCTCATTATTGAGAATCAGCTTTGCGATTTTGACAATACTATTCTCGCTACTATAGCATCTGGCTGCTTCTCATTATTGTAATGCATTTCTCAACATTGAGACAATTTTCTTGTTCTCCATGAGAATCACAGCGCTTCGATTATCTTGATTCATAGCAGAATCGTTATAGAACCCCGATTCGGCAACATGGCATAGAACTTGCAGCTCAATAATTATCTTACAATTTGGTAAAGAGGATGTATCTGTTGGTAGCAATACCTCCTACAATGTAGGAACTACAATATTATAAAAGGAGAAAATATTTTATGGAAAGTATTTATGATGTTCCCGTATTATTACGACGAGAAATTGAAGCTCTGATGATTAAGCCCTTTCTAGATGAGTTTGAAAAGGAACTAGGACGAGATAAAACCTATGAAATTGTAGAATCGGTCATTAAAGAAATAGCTGAAAAGCAAGGAGCATATTATGCTGAGATGCTCGGAGCCAATGACGTAGAAGCTTTATTGAAACAAGAAGAAGCTTGGACCGCGAATAATGCACTTGAGCTTGAGAATGTAATTGAAGAGGATACTAACTTAAGGCAGACCGTCAAACGCTGTGCCTATGTAGATATGTATGAACGGATAGGGATGAAGGACCTAGGATTTACTTTGTCTTGCTTGAGAGATGAGTACTTCTACAGAGGCTTCAATATGAAGATGGTAATGTCACGTTCCAAACAGCTGATGACAGGTGGTGACTGTTGTGACTTCTACATGCAATTCCCTAAAGAAAAGTAAAGTGCCCTCACCAACAGCGATTAAAAATCGCGTCTATGAGTTAGAATCTGAATTGATTGATATTAGGAGATGGCTACATCAACATCCAGAATTATCTTGGCAGGAGTATGAATCTACGAAGTTTATCGTAGATTATCTAGAAGCTCTTGGCCTTGAGGTTTTTCAGTTCGATGGGCATACTGGCTGCTGGACAGTAATTCATGGAGATAAAAAGGATTCAGGGAACAGAACTATCTTGCTTCGAGCAGACTATGATGCTCTTCCTATTCAAGAGGATACAGGTTTACCGTTCGCAAGTATTCATGAGGGAGTGTTTCACGGCTGTGGTCACGAAACCCATGCAGCTATGTTATTGTTAGCTACAAAAATCCTGGTTGAATATCGTAGCACATTTTCAGGTTCTGTAAAGATTTTGTTTCAAGCAGCTGAAGAGACAGCTAATGGCGCACAGTACTATGTTGACCAAGGAATTATGGATGATGTAGATGCGGTTTTCGGTTGTCATACCCTATCTGCCATTGCACCTTTTAATGGACCTAGAATTAGTGTGAATCCTGGACCTCGTACTGCAGGAACTGATGAGTTTCATATCCACATACAAGGAATGGGTTGCCATGGAGGTATGCCTCACCAAGGTAATGATGCTATCGTTGCGGCTAGTTCAATCGTTATGCATCTGCAAACGATCGTATCGCGTATGACTAACCCATTGGATACTCTAGTTATCACTGTAGGAACTTTGAATGCGGGTACAAATTATAATGTGGTAGCAGATACTGCAACTCTAACAGGAACTGTTCGTACTTATTCTAAAGAAGTACAGGAGAGCGTGGCGGAGAAGATCCGAAAGGTGATAGAAGATACCGCATCAGCTTTGGGTTGTACTGCTACTCTCGAATATATAACAAAAACAGGACCTGTCATTCACACAGATCCAGAGATGCTGCAGATATCGCATGACGCTGTGGTAAAATTATTTGGTGAAGAGGGTTTATGGGATGCTCCTCCCATGGGGGGCGGAGATGATTTTGCATACTTTATCGACAAAGCTCCAGGGGTTTATGCATTCTTGGCTGCGAGCCTGCCCGATGACAAAGGTATCGTATATCCACATCATCATCCAAAAGTGATCTTTGACGAAGCAGCATTACCATGGGGCGCTGCATTGCACGTGCAAGTAGCAATAGACTTTTTGAACAAGTCAAGACAAGAATCTTAATCAAATTTATTTCTTCATTATGTTTTCCTCTAAACAGATAATGTGAATCAAAATCAAACTAGCCTCCTATAAATTGTAGGAGGCTAGTTTGCGATATAACGTAGCAGGGCTAATTCCCAATTCTGCAGCTAATGCTAGTTTATTTTCATGAGTATCAAGTCCACTTATTCGTTTCTCAAGAATCGAACGTTCGTAGTTACGAACTAATTCCTTAAGTGTATATTGGGTTCCGGAGTTTTCATTATTTCCAGCGATATGAGGTGGTATATCCATGTCAGTGATAAATTTTCCCTGAACGATATTGACAAGATATTCTACTAGATTTCGTAGCTCACGCACGTTACCTGGCCAAGAATATGCTTGAAGCATCGCTTCAGCATTTGGTGTGAAGCCGACAATGTTGCGATCCATTTTCTGATTATAATAATTTAGAAAATGATTTGCTAAAAGAATAGTATCCCTTTCTCTTTCTCTTAATGGCGGCATCTCCATGGGTATCACATTCAATCGATAATAGAGATCTTCTCGGAATTTGTTTTCTTCAACCATTTGTTTTAAATCTCGATTAGTTGCACAGAGGATTCGGACATCAACAGGTATTGATTTGCTTCCTCCGACCCTCTCGATTACTCTTTCCTGCAAAAATCTCAATAATTTTGTCTGAGCTGAAAGTGACAATTCACCCACTTCGTCTAGAAACAAAGTTCCTTGGTCTGCCAGCTCAATCTTCCCTATTGCACCGCTTTTCTTAGCGCTAGTGAAACTGCCTCCTTCATATCCAAATAGTTCACTCTCAATAAGAGTATCCGGAATTGCGCCACAATTAATCGCAATCATCGGCTTTCCGGCACGTCGACTCTTTGAATGAAAATATTTGACCATCTCTTCTTTTCCAGTACCGCTTTCTCCGGTTATTAATATTGTTGAATCTGAAGTTGCGACTCGTTCTGCAAGTTGATAACATGCTAGCATTTTGGGACTATTTCCTATCATTGTATAAGAACGATCCATATCAATCACATTACTAACCTGTTCTTCCAAACGATTTACCTGAGCAATACTATCTAGTTGACTGACGATTAACAAGCTAATATACTCTAAAAAACTCAACAGCTTGTTTTGATATTTAACAATATTATCTTGTTCTCTCTTACTATGTGCAGATACTATGATGACTCCGATTATTTCACCCTGGAAATAAATCGGGTAGCCGATCATTGCCAAGTTAAAACAATTTGATAAAGTAGGGCAATTCTGACAGATTTCTGAAGAGCAAATATCTAGCTCGATTTGTGCTTGTCCAGTTTCAAGTACCTTTTTATGAAACCCTACATGATGCGCTATGGGTCCCTGTCTACCTAAACTTTGTGATTCATAGCCAACAGATGCACAAATTCGATTTAGTTTTACATCTACAATTGACACTTGAGTTTCAATCAATGAGGAAATGATATGCACACAAGGGTCTAAAAATGATCTGATCATCAATAATTCACTGTCCATAAATATGTCTGCCTTTCTTGCTAAACCGGATTCTCTTCTCCTTCATATCTCGACAACATGATCTGTAGAATCTCATCATCCACGCCTTGCATGCTGTTTTTAGCGAGTCTGCCGACCTCTCGGATGGTATGATCCGCATCGGCACCGGAGAGGCCTTCATTGGTGGGGGCGATCTCTCCCTCTTCAATCAGTTCTAGGGCTAAAAAGGCATTGTGAAGAGAGACGGCGATCTTTGAAGCGCACATGGCGTTTGCGCCTGCACAGAAAATTCCTCCCCCAGTTGAGAGGGATATTGAGATCATCTGCGAAATCTGCTCCAAGGTCATCCCCTTTAGAAATCCGATGGCTCCAACAGAGGCGGTCGCTGCGCTGACTACTCCGCAGAAGGAGGATAGCATGCCTTGAAAATGCTTCTGGTAGATGGCCATCAGGTTGGAAAAGACGAGGGCTTTATAGAGTTCTTCTTTACTATGTCCATGTTTTTGGGCATAGACGATGACGGGGACAGAACTGGTGATTCCTTGGTTTCCACTGCCCGAGTTGATGACGACGGGAGAGTTGCAGCCACCCATGCGAGCATCCGAGGCGGCAGCTGTTCGACCGATGATCTCTCTGCGCTCATTTTTGTCGTAGCGACCTTCCAGATAAAATTTGCCGACATTGAGGCCGTAATTGCCCGCCAATCCCTCTTGGGAAATGGCCATGTTGAACGCAATGACCCGGTCCAAAACACATGTGATGTCTTCGTGCTCCTCCGGAACAAAGGATTTGGCTGTATCGTAGATGGCTTGGACACTCCACTTGTCCTTATCGACTTGGACAATCCCCTCTTCGATTTCTTCCGCTTCTTTAGAAGAGATCACCTGCCCATCCTTTTGGATCAGGGCAAAATGGTCATGGGTGCCATCGATGACTACGATGGCCTCGCTTCCCCCGCCAATGGCATGGACCTCGATATACAGTCCATCCGCTTCTTTCTTTTCGTGAACCTCAATTTGGTTGTTTCTGATCATCTGTGCAGCATGGTCGACATCCTCTTTTGTCACAGAATTCATGACTTCCAGCTTCATGGAAGCATCGCCTCCGACTGCACCGGTCATGGCTGCGATGCGAATGCCCTTTAGACCATTTGTCTTTGGCACCACGACGCTATTGGCATTCTTAATGACATTTCTGCTGCAGTACAGCTTCAGCATTTCCAATTCTTCCCCTAATACCTCGGCTGCCTTTGCGCTGGCGAGCGCGACTGCAATCGGCTCTGTACAGCCCAATGCCGCCTTTAGTTCATCCTGTAGTACTATTTTATAGTCCTTCATCTCTGCCCCCTATTGTATGACATCTATTGTCTTTTGATATTTCTCTGATAATACCAGTATAGTGTTTTATAAAAGGATTGTCAATAATACTTCTAGGAATTGATCTCTAAATCTCCGATTAATTAATGGATCCTTCAAGTCTATTCATCTGGATTGTATATTATCTCTTTTGGTTTCGCTGTGCGGAACGACGGTTTCCCTATGAGGAACGGCTGATTTGACGGTTTTTCTAAATGAATATATGATACTTATATAGAGTTAAGGTTTTCCTTTGCCCTACTACATATGGATATTTATGTCCATTCTAAACCCAAAGGAGGTTCAAATGCTTAACGCGAGGATTGGTTCCAGTGTCAACAGCGAGGTTCAACTAGCAGGAAGAGAAGCGGCTAGCTGCGTCAAAGATCTGAAGGATTTAAAGATGGCCTTTGTCTACAGCGGAGTACAGTTCGATCAGAAGGAGCTCTTGAAAACGATCGGGGATGAACTGCCGGGCGTCCCGCTCATCGGCAATACATCATTTACGGGTGTGATCACCAATGAGGGTTATATCGCAGGAGAAAACGGTTTTGTCGGCTTGATGGGCGTAAGTGGCGACGATCTAGTTGTAGGGATTGCTGGATTGGCGAAAGAAGGCACGGCGCGTGCGACCGGGAGAAGGGTAGCTGAGCTGGCCATGGCTAATGCCGGTAAGGCAGAGGCTCCTTCCTATTTCTATATGGTGGCATCACCTGGTGAAGAGGAATTGTATCTCAAGGGCATTACTGATGTCATCGGCAGAGTACCTCTGTTCGGAGGCAGCGCTGCGGATAATTCCATCACAGGCGAATGGGAGCTGTTCACAGGGGATATGGTGACTACAGATGGTGTCGCTGTGGCCTTTTTCTATACAGACCACGCCTTTGCCAACGAATACACCGGGGCCTATGATGAATCCAATCATGTGGGGATTGCGACGAAGGTGAAGGACTTAAGGACCCTTGTAGAGATCGACGGGGTGCCCGCCCTTGAGAAATACCAGGAATGGACGAATACGAGCCACGAGGAGATCATCGGCGGCAATCTCTTAGTCTATTCGATCACGGCGCCACTGGGAGTCAAGGATCCCCTTGGCGATTTGGTCGCCATCCGCCATCCCATGAATGGAAATGAGGATGGGACGATCTCTGTGGGCAACAATCTCGCCGAAAACACCGCGATCATTCTGATGGAGGGGAGCATTGACGGACTGCTCGAATCCGTCCAAGAGGCCATAGACAAGGTCAATGAGAAGCTCGGCACCTCCCCTTCCTTCTATCATCTGGTCCACTGCGGAGGGCGGCGTGCAGGAATCGGTGAGCGAATCGATGAACTCGCCGAGAGACTTCAGAAGGCCGCTGGAGATGTGCCCTTTATCTGTGAGTTTACCTTTGGCGAATACGGCTACGAAGACGATGGCAAGAACACCTGCGGTGGATTGATGCTCTCCTTCACCGCATTTGGAGAATAGGAAATCATCGTTCCCCCTTGCTACTTTAATTGAACGAGAATAAATGGATGAAACGGAAAAGGAGGTTGTTTCAAATGAAAATGATCATTAACGGAAAAACAGTCGACAGCTCAAATGGCGAGACCTTTGCAATTACAAATCCCGCCACTGGCGTCGTCATCGATTTGGTGCCCAAGGCAACGGAGGCAGATCTGACAGCTGCCATCGATGCGGCGCAGATCGGACAAAAAAAATGGGCTGCCATCCCGATCTGGCGGCGTGCTGAGATCCTCTATAAATTCCTGGATCTCGTCGAGGTCAATAAGGAAGAGCTCGCCCAAACCCTCTGCGCTGAAAATGGAAAGCCCATCGTCGAGGCCAGAGCGGAGATTGGGAATATCAAAATCGGTTTCTCCGGCTTTATTGAAGCTGCAAAGCATTACTATGGCAGTATCATACCCCAGGGGCAAGAACGGGGACAAGACCATAACCTGCAACTCGTAACCCGCGAACCCATCGGGATTGTCGTCTGCATCATCCCCTTTAATTTCCCCTGTGACCTCTATGACCAAAAAGTGGCGCCTGCACTGATGATGGGCAACGCGGCCATCGTGCTCCCCTCTTCTGACAACCCACTGACCTTGATTAAGCTGACGGAATTATTGGTCGAAGCGGGCGTAACCGATGGCGCCGTTCAGTGTTTGACCGCACCAGGAGCCGTCAAATCCACTGCCGTCAAGGACCCGAGAGTCCATCTGATCACCCTGACCGGAAGCACGGAGGTGGGGATCAGTACGGCGAAATTGGCTGCGGAAAATCTCGCCCATACCGCCCTTGAACTGGGTGGAAACGACGCCTTCATCGTATTGGATGACGGCGATGTGGATCTGGCCGTAGAAGAGCTGATCTGGGGACGTATGTATAATACTGGACAGGTCTGCTGTGCCAGTAAGAGATTCTTTGTGCACAATTCTCTAAGGGATGCGTTCGCCGAAAAAGCAGTCGAGCGGATCCGCCAGCTCAAAGTCGGTCAACCCCATGAAGAGTCCACGCAAGTTGGCTGTTTGATCAGTGAAAAAGCGGCGAAAAAAGTCGAAGCACAGGTCGAAAAGACCGTCGAACAAGGCGCTAAACTCCTGCTGGGTGGCAAGCGAAACGGCGCTTTCTATGAGCCCACTGTACTCATCGATGTGCCCCAAGATGCCGATGTGTCCATCGATATGGAGATCTTCGGTCCAGTCGTTCCCATCATCGGCTTTGACACCGATGAGGAGGCGATTGATCTGGCCAATCGCTCCATCTTCGGCCTCTCCAGCGCTGTCTTCTCCCGCGATCAAAAACGCGCATTCCACGTCGCTTCCAAGATGGAGGCCGGCGGCGCTGTCATCAACGGAGCCAGCTTCTTCCGCGCATTTGAACAGCCCTTTGGCGGTTGGAAACACAGCGGGATTGGAACTGAGGGCGTCTTCTCCACATTTGACGAAATGACCATGATCAAGACCATTGTGCTAAAGAATATTTTCTAATAATTTTATTCAAAAAACTCGACTTCCAAAATGGAGGTCGAGTTTTTAATAGGTATATCCCATCGAACGAGAGATCTCAAGGGCTTGTTTTTTGACATATTCCGCGACGACCTCGATGCGCTCCTCTGTGATCTGGGCGGTTGGGCCACTGGCTGAGATGGCGGCGATGATATCGCCGCGGTAGTCGAAGATGGGAGCGCCGATGCAGCGATGTCCGATCTCTGCCTCTTCGTCATCCATCGCCCATCCCCTCCTTCGAACGAGGTTCAGGTCTTCTAGCAACTCATCTATGGATGCGACCGTGTTCTCGGTGAACTGTTCAAAGGAACAGTTCGACATGATGGAGCGGACCTGTGAAGCAGAATAATTTGACAGTAAGCATTTTCCAAGGGAACAAGAATACGCCTCGACGCGAACTCCGATGGTGGAGTAGATTCTGAGATTCGAAAAGAAATCCATCTTTTCGATATAGATGACTTGGTCGCCGTCGAGGATGCCGAGATGGGAGGTCAGGCCCAGTTCAGAGGTGATCGAGGCGACATATGGGCGCGCTTCGGTCTGTAGTTCCAGGCTGTTGATATAGCCGCTGACGTCTTGAATGATCTTGAGGCCCAATTTGTAGATGCCCTTTTCCGTCTTGCTAGCATAGCCTCTGGCGACGAGGGTGGAGGCGATCCGGTAGGCTGTGCTCTTGTGCAGTCCGATCCGCTCGGCAATCTCCGTGATGCCCAGACCATGCTGATTCTCCGCTAGCACCTCAATAATATCGAGCGCTCGATCTATGGATTGAATCTTCTCTTGCGCAGGCATACGCTCTCCTCCTATATCGTAGTGACCTGGATATCCCTTTCTTATACTATCATTATATAGTAGTTCGTTACCCGGCACAAACTCTTTATCTCTTTATTTGGATTTTTCAATTTGAATTCTTTGAGAAAAAAAGAAGGGATCAGGCCCTCCTTTCGACTTTTATCAACATTCTACTCCCGTCCAACCCCAATAATCGGTCCGATATCGATCTTGATCTCATGGCGAGTGCCTCCAAAATCGCTGAGGTCGTCTCGAAGGGCGACCAAGAGGCCTGCCACGTCCTTATCTCGAAGACTACGAATAATATACTCATGATTTCTCGTATCCACATAGAGCCGATTGGCCTCCGGATTGTCCCAATAGTATTGGGCATAGGCCCGTTTCATCCGATCCATGCACCTCTCCAGCTCGACGACGGCGTAATTGTTGCTACAATAGGTCATCATCTTTAGATGGAATTCCGTGTTATTGGCCCAGTGGCTCCAGATATCCTCTTCATCTGGCCGGTTGCACAGCTCATTTAATTCCTCTAAGCGCTCGATCTGAGCAGGTGAAAATCGCATGAAATTTGCAGCCAATAGACCACTCTCCAGCACATATCGAAATTGGAGCATCTCCTGAACATCTTCCATGGTCAGGCGAAGTACTTCGTAGCCATATCGTGGCATACTGCGCAGCACATTTTCGTCACAAAGGGACAGCAATGCCTCCCGGATGGGAGTCTTGCTAAAGCCATATTTTTCAACGAGTTTTTTCTCATTTAGGATTTCATTGGGTCGAAATTCATAAGATAGGATATCCTGCATGATGGCGTTATATACTTGTTCTTTGATCGTTTCCTTGCCTTTCATTGGAACACCTCCTGTTAGTTTATCAAAAAATCATATGAGACGATTTGATCAGCACGATGATTTAATTATACACTATTCTCATGGTTCTAGCTGAGCATTTCATTAGATCCAAAGCCCTGCGTTACGATTCGTAACAGGCTATGCTCTGAGCTCCAAGCCGTCTTCAAAATACCAGACATATTGTGTAGGTTTGTAAATGATATGAAAACAAAACAGGAGGGATTTAAAAAGCTTTATGGTATGCTTTCTTGCAGGGTGGAGGGGGATACCCCCCTTTACCCTGCGTCTTCTTATTCCAGAGATCGGCGCATTTTTTCGGACTCAGATAGCCTAAGGTTCGCATCGGGATTAGATTCGAACGACGTAGGTAGACCCGCATCTGGTTCTGCAGATCCTCGAAACTGCTGAAGTGCAAGTGGGCATAGAATCGTTCGTTATCGTTTCTGTGACTCCTCTCTACTTTCCCGTTGTGCTGGGGTGTTCGAGGTCGGATGCAGCTGTGTTCGATGCAGCGGTCTATGCAGAGTTGTTCCAATGCATGGATCCGTTTGGTTTTTACGGAATAGACGAATTCTACCCCTTTGTCCGTTTGGATCTGGCGGGGTTGGTAGCCGAAAAAGAGGATCGCTCGCAGGACAAAATCCACCATCGAATAGGTACTACATTCTTTATCTGCGATACGAATATCTACTATAGACAGAGGCTAAAAAATAGTTTAAAATAAACGCAGTGTACTGTAGTCTGGTGAATTAAGTTGTTTATTATCTTCTTGTTAAATTATTGCTCAGGCACTTATTTGACAGAAGGACAGACAAATTCAACGGTCCACTGGAGGAAAATTGATAGGATTAGATGGAAAAGTAGTGATTGTCACGGGAGCTGCTATGGGCATGGGAGCGTCCACCGCAGAATTATTGGCTGAAGCAGGCGGAAAGGTTATTCTAGCGGATTTCAATGAAGAGGCGGGTAGGGAACAAACCCAGAAGATTTTGGATGCTGGATTTGAAGCGTCTTTCTTTAATGTGGATGTTTCAAAGGAAGAACAGGTCGAAGCGATGGTACAGTTTGCCGTCGATACCTATGGAAGGCTAGACGGAGCTGTTAATAACGCAGCACGCAAACCGGATGACCTTCCACTAACAGATTTCGATGTGAAGGTATGGGATGCTTTGATGGATGTGGATCTAAAGGGTGTCGCTCTATGTATGAAATATGAACTACGACAAATGATGAAACAGGGCGGGGGAGGCTCCATCGTCAACACTTCCTCGGTAAGCGGAGTTCGGCCACAACCGCTAACTCCGGCGTATGTGGCGGCAAAGCATGGAGTCATTGGCTTGACAAAGCAAGCGGCCATGGAATTCTCTCCTCATGGGATACGGATCAATTCGGTTGCTCCCGGAGCAATAGATACCCCAATGCTCAGGGAAGCACTGGATCGTTTTGGTTTTGATGCGGATGCCTATGCGAAGCAGTTGAGCATGCTTGGTCGATTTGCTAAGTCAAGCGAAGTCGCAGAGGCAAATCTCTGGTTGATCTCCGATCATTCCTCCTATGTGACCGGTACCTTACTGACTGTGGATGGCGGCTATACAGCTATGTAGCTGAATTTTTTTACTTTAAGAGCTTTTATCTGTATGTGATCCCAGGGGATTTAATGGGGATTCGCTGTAAGATAAAAGCTCTTTTCTATGACAAAGAGTACTGAAGATGATCGTTCAATGGACATCAGTCAATAAAAATTTTCCTATCAATCCGAGGGGGAGCTATGGCATTTTAATGTCCGTCAGGCTGATGGATTGGGATTCTGCTTTCGTATTATGGCATCTCTTCTCTTAACTATTTTCTTGATAGAATGTTCTCTGTTCTTGACTCCAGACTTCATCTGGCAATTTTTTCAGTTTTGGTTGGAAAAACGACGCTCTCCGTCATGCATACACACAACTTGGTATTAGGAGTTCTCTTCACCCTCCTTATTGCATTGATCCTAGGTCGAAGAAATAAGGAGCTAAAAAACCTGGGTTAAAATTAGAAATGATTTGAAATTGGACTTTACATGACTTTTTTTATGATGTTCGTAAGCGGTAGTCTTCAAGTGATTGGAACAGAATTGTCTAAGGGTATGGATGCCGGTATTTCAGGTGTTGCAGGGATTGGACATATCATATTGGGTGACATCTTCATCCGCGTTCTAATCTCAATGGGTAAATTGGTCAAAACAAAAGCATTAGAATCAATCATTGTAATCAATGATTTGATCGTACAGTGACGCATACAAATCTTGGAATGCTGATTTTCTCAGATCTTCTAAGATTTTTCTCTACTCTGACAGAATTTGCATCTGGTCTTCTAATACTTAATATGGAGAAAAACAGCCCGCTGGAACGATGAAAGACTTTACCAAAACCGATTTCCTCAGTGAGAAAGAGCTTGTAAAGAAGAAATTGAACTTTCAAATCCCAAATCAAGTGGTCGCTGCGTTCTTTGCTTTGTAGCATATGTCTTGACACTCTACTTTCTTCAAAATACCAGACATGTTGTCACTTTTGCTTTATCACGGTATAATATAAAATGAGGATTTGTAAAGGAGTTTATGATGAATGCGATTTCGGATAAGAGGATTGTAATTAAGATTGGCACCTCGACTCTAACCCATGAGTCGGGATTGATCAATGTGCGCCGATTTGAAGAATTGGTTAAGGTGCTTTCAGATCTGAAAAATGCAGGCTGTAAGCTGATAATGGTCTCCAGTGGCGCAATCGCCGTCGGGGTGGGCAAACTGGGACTGGATAAAAAGCCAGAGACGATCCCCGGACGCCAAGCCTGTGCGGCGATCGGTCAATGTGAGTTGATGTATTTATATGATGAATTGTTTGGACGCTTTAATCACAATGTGGCACAGCTTCTGCTGACGAAAGACATCACCGACGATGAGGTCCGAGTACAGCATGTTCAAAATACGATCGACACCCTTCTGGAGATGAAGGTGATACCCATCATCAACGAAAATGACACTGTCGCCGTTGATGAAATCGTCTTTGGGGACAATGATACTCTGTCGGCGATTGTAGCTGTGTTATCCAAAGCAGATGGCTTGGTGATCATGTCGGATATCGATGGGCTCTATACGGCAAACCCGAGAACCGATGAAGATGCCAAGCTGATCCCCAGGGTGGACTTAGGTGAGGAGGACGTGGAGCATTTAGCTGAAGGAGTGGGATCAGCCCGAGGTACAGGCGGGATGATTACGAAAATCCATGCGGCTAAGCTCTGCTATCCAGAGGGGATCCCCATGTGGATCCTGAATGGAGCAGACCCGAAAATCCTATACAATCTACTGGATGATAAGCCAGTAGGAACCTATTTTATACCCAAGGGAGGGGAATGATAAATGACCAAATTAATAGAGATGGCCAAGAATGCGACAGCTGTTAAGGCGCAATTGGCCCAATTATCGGAAAAGCAAAAAAACGGCGCATTGGCAGCCATTGCCAAAGCCCTAAGGGAGAATACCGCTCAGATCCTTGCAGCGAATGATCAGGATATCGCCGCTGCCCAAGCCGCAGGGATGAAAGAGTCGATGCAGGATCGCCTCAAGCTCGATACGGTCCGGATCGAAGGCATCGCAGCAGCTGTCGAGCAGCTGATTGAGCTACCCGATCCGGTGGGCAAGATCCTCTCTGGGGAGACGATGAAGGATGGCATGCGACTCATCAACATCCGGGTTCCCTTGGGCGTCGTTGGAATCATCTATGAATCCCGACCAAATGTGACGGTGGATGCAGCCACCCTCTGCTTGAAGTCCGGTAATGTATGTATCCTTAAAGGCGGAAAAGAAGCCATCTACAGTAATACTGCTCTGATGAAGATCATGCGAGAGACCTTGGAGGAATGCGGACTCCCTGCAGATTTTATGCAGCTGATCGAAGATACCTCTAGAGCCGCAGCCCAAGAACTGATGGGGCTGGCCGGCTATCTCGATGTATTGATCCCAAGAGGGGGAGCGGGTCTGATCCAAAGTGTTGTCGAAAATGCTAAGGTGCCGGTCATCGAGACGGGTACAGGCAATAACCATATCTATGTAGATGCCGATGCAGACCAGGCAATGGCCCTTACGATCTTGGACAATGCAAAGACCCAGCGGCCATCCGTCTGCAATGCAGTGGAGACCCTCCTCGTTCACCAGGATATCGCAGAGGAGTTTTTACCAAAGGCGAAGGCCCTGTTGGATGCCCATTCCGTGGAATGGCGGGGAGACGAGATCACTCGTCAAATCCTCGGAGCACAGGTGCTCCCTGTGACAAATGAGGATTATCAGACGGAGTTCATCGACTATATCATGGCTTGTAAGGTCGTTTCCGACTTAGAGGAAGCCATCGCCCATATCGCAGAGTATGGCACCGGGCATTCCGAGGCCATTGTGACGAAGGACTACGACAGGGCAAATCGGTTCACCAATGCGGTGGATGCGGCTGCTGTCTATGTAAACTGCTCCACCCGCTTTACTGACGGTGGCGAGTTTGGACTGGGCGCCGAGATTGGCATCTCCACCCAAAAACTCCATGTCCGTGGACCGATGGGACTGGAGGCTCTGACTTCAAATAAGTATATGGTCCTAGGGAGCGGTCAAATCCGCGGCTAGGATAATCAAAGAGGGGATACTCCTTGATCGCCCTGCCTATTCGGCAGGAGGCATCACAGGAGCGTCCCCTCTTTTTTATGTCTATGCCCTTAATGACTGGGTTTCTCTTCCAATAGCTCCAAAATTTCTGACATCTCTTCCGTGACTTCTAGGGTGCCGAGGAATTTTCCCTCTTCATCTCGCACTGCATAATATCGAACCAGATCTAGTCGATTTCCCCTACGCATGGGGACGATCATCTGGTCCTTTACACCATCCTTAAAATCTTGGATGAGCTTCTTGATCGTGGGGATCAAGTTAGGTGGGTGACAGAGATACAGATCCCGTCCCAAAATCGTCCTGGTTCTAGTGAAGACCTGATGCTTTCCTTCGGAGTAGTAGCGAATGATGTCGTCTGCATCGGCAAAGGTCAAGTCCGTGGGCAGGGTGTTCAACATGGCGGTGAGCTCTTCCTCAGTAAATGAGCCACTGGGTACTTGGATCCGTCCCTTTGGACCTGGCAATATCCGCTTCTCCTCCGTCTGCTGTGCAAGCCAAGTATTTGCGTCAGAAGGTGACGCGCCCTCGATTCCCTGGTTCATCGCATAGCCGATATGGACGCTCTCTTGGGCGACCAAAATCCAATCCTCATGCTTTAGTTTGGGGAGCAGCATTGGCATCAGGATATTCTCTTCCTTATCCACCATTTCCCTTAACTGTGTTTTCAGACGCTCTGCAACCAAGCTGATCCGCTTCTCATCGATGGGTCTGGCTTCAATCGCCTTCACCCATACCCCCATCAGATCTCGAATCACATCGTCTACTCCCCACATGACCTGGGGCGGCACAGTGATGCCGTCTTTCTCGAGATATGGGAAGAGAAGATTCTCTTTCCGATTGTAATGGCGAATCCATTTTTTTAGTTCCCTGGCGTAAAATAGCAGATTCTCTGCTTGTTTTTCTGTGGTTTCACCTTGAAATGCCTGCAGGGCTGGGTCCAGTTTTTCCTCTAAGAATTGGATCAATCCCCGGTTCTCTCCAAGGAATACAAAGGCAGGATGACCTGGTGTCTTCAGGATCTCATCCTCTTCCCTCTTTAGCTTCGGCGCGAAGATCTCCGTCAGAGTCGTACTCAATCTCTGAATTTCAGCGACTGGGATTCCCTCTGTCTGTAGCTGCTCCTCTGCTCTGGCTAATTCCTCTGCTGATAATGGGCCCAATTCCTCTTGAATCCGCACTCTTACCGCCTCAGGGGACTCCCCTTGATGGAGCTTGTGCAGGATCTGCACCAGCGATGTCACTCGATCGTTCATATTTCTACCTCTCCCATTTATTATTCTCGGCAATTGGAGGATGCATCGCTCCATCGCCATGGTGTTTAACTCTGATTATAACCCATGGGGGAATCCATCGTCAAATTCCTTCTGTTTTAGTCGTGATTAAATTAATCTAATGGTTTTGGGGAGAAATAGAACAATCCCCGCTATTTAAGCGGGGATTGTCTTGATCGGTGCTCTACTCGTCACAATCCAGAGGATCCATGCCAATAATCCCATTCGGAATAAAGAGGAGAGGGTGTAAATGAGGGCATTGCTCGAAGTGAATTGGATCACAGAACTCAAGATCCCATCTACCGCCTGCTCATTGATGCTATAGAGACCACCAAATGCCATTACCAGTAGCACACAAAAGGCTATGAAGAATGTTTTCACTCTGCCTTCCATTCGATAGAAGAGAGCGCCCAGCAAGGTTCCAGTAATATACATACCCAGGTTTGTCAGCAATCGAAAGAAGGCTGTGATTGGAATCTCTGCCCACCCCTTGATGAGAAATGCATCGATGATCGGCTTATGATAGACGAGATGATATCCACTGACCCAGGATTCCACCCATTTTATCAACACCGTGTCCAAGACAGCGCCTAGAACCGCCCCGACTGCTCCCGCAACGAGCAGGGAGACTAGCATGGTCCTTCGGGAGATTCCGTTTTGCAGCATCATCCAAAAGGTCTCTCGAAAGCTGGTCCATCCCAATAACAAGAAGAAAAATCCCGTGAATAGTTCTGGTCCACTGAAGTCCCCCTTCATCGGCTCTCCAAGGACCTTGAAGAAATACGCAAGGCCAAATAGGATCACGCCCGTGATGAGAAAGGCAAACAGATAGTATTGGGGCAGTATTTGCATCATCTTTTTGATGGAGTACTCATTGGCTTTTTTTTGTTTCATGATAACCTCCGTTTTGAATTGTAAAGAACTGGGAGCCTCTTTTCACAGACGAGTCCACTTTCCATGGCCGTTGAAAAGTCCGGTCCATTCTCACATCCCCTGTTCATTTTGCGTCAAGGCCACAAATAGCTCCTGCAGATCCACCGGTTCAATCGAGAGATTTCCCCCAGGAGAATCGGGAGCCCCTTCTATGATCGCTATGCGCAGTCCACCTAGTTTCTGCATCTGGATGAGCTCCTTTCCCCGTAGATACTCCTCTACTTCCCCCTGTGGTCCCGCCACCTTATAATGGGTCTCCAGTAGATGCTCGACAGAAGTGTCTTTCAGCACCTTTTGCTCGTGCAATATGATCACATCCTCTATCACCCCGGATACCTCTTCGATGATATGGGTGGATAATACGATACTGCATCCATTCTCGGCGTATTTCTCCAGTAGACATCGATAGATGGCATGCCGATTATTGGCGTCAAGCCCCAGAACTGGTTCGTCTAATAACAAATAGGGGGCATTGGTTGCCATGGCGACAATCAATTTGAATATGGAGCCCATCCCCGTCGAGAGATCCTTGATCTTCTTATTCAGTGGCAACTGAAACTCCCCTGCAAGGCGAACGGCCTCTTCCCGATCAAAGTTCTGATAGAAATGCTCTGTCCAATCAAAGGCCTCCTTAACCTTCATGGTTTCCGGATATAGATTCTGGGTGGACATATAATACATCTGCCCCAATGCCTCATCGTTATCCATAGTCTGCGCGCCGTCCAATTCAATGGACCCCGAATCGACATAGAGTCGATTGGCAATCAAGTTGAGAAGTGTGGTCTTGCCCACTCCATTTCGACCGAGCAGCCCATAGATCACACCCGGCTGAATTTGAGTAGATACATTCTCCAAAACGACCAATTCTCCAAAGGACTTCGTCACTTTTTCAATTTGAATTCCTCTCATTTTTTGTATCCTTTCTCTATCAAGTCCACGAGCACAGCTTCTGTGATCTGAAGCCGCAGAGCTTCTGCGATCAACGGCTCAACATAATCCTCCAAAAAGTCCTTCTGTCTCTTTTTTCGTAATATCTCGGTAGCACCGTCTGCGACGAACATCCCAATCCCCCTCTTCTTATACAAGATTCTCTCTGCAACTAGGATATTGATTCCCTTTAGAGCTGTCGCTGGATTGATCTGGTATGTGGTTGAAATCTCCGTGGTAGATGGAATCTGTGATTCTTCTGGAAAGGCCCCAGATAG
Organism: Tissierellia bacterium; assembly: GCA_030538075.1. Classification (GTDB taxonomy): domain Bacteria; phylum Bacillota; class Clostridia; order Tissierellales; family Peptoniphilaceae; genus JAUNUQ01. The sequence goes on along the minus strand of JAUNUQ010000005.1, from coordinate 14,238 downwards.
AATCGCATCCTCAATTCCCTCTTGTATTTGCACAAAGATTGGCTTCATTCCCTTCTCTTCGATCTTCAACGCCCCACCTCCTCTTTGTTGAGTTTCTCGATCGGTTAACTACTCAAGTAATTAACTAATGCTATAATATACCCTCTGCATATATTTGTCAAGCCCTTTTTTCAATTATTTTTCCATCATTGCCTCTACCCAAAATTACAAAACTGTATACGTAAAACCACTCTCACCGTAAAAATCTGTGATACAATATTTATATCAACAAAACGGAAAGGAAGAAGCTATGAAATCGAAGCAAATGCAGATCACGAGGCTATTGACCCTTCTTCTCGTCCTGTGTCTAATCCCGGTACCAGCAATGGCGACACAGACACCAGAAAAGTCCATCCTACGGATTCACGGCTCGGACCGCTTTGAGACAGCGATTAAGATCAGTCATCAAGTGGCCGAGAACTCAGATTATGTACTCTTAGCAAATGGCTATAACTATCCCGATGCTCTGACGGGTTCGTCCATCTCCGGGGGAAAATATCCTCTGCTCTTCACCTCAGGGGACAATCTCAACGCCAGTACCAAGGCGGAGATTCGTAGACTCAATCCCCAGATGGTCATACTCTTAGGAGGCGAGAGCTCCATATCCTCTCAGATTGAAAGGGAACTGAATTTAGATTATGAAGTAATGCGTCTAGGGGGAGCGGATCGCTACGAGACGATGGAGTTGATCCAGGAATACTCCCCTAAGAAAAACCGAATCCTCACCTCGGGAGAGAATTTTGCGGACTCCTTGGTGGCAGCTCCCCTGGCTCTATCAAAGGATGCAAATATCGTCCTGACTCCAAAGCAGACTCTGACGGAGACGACGATGAAGTTGATCAAAAACTTCGATGAGAACCTGACCATCATCGGTGGCGACAACGCCATATCCGCCTCCATGCGGGAACTGATCTGGGAGCATATCCCAAGGGAGAACACCTTGGAGCTGAGCGGAACCAATCGCTATGAGACGAGTGTTCGGATCGCGGAGCAGTTCCTATCGGATACCGTCATTGTCTCCAGCGGCGAAGACTTCCCCGATTCCCTGGCGGGTTCAGTGCTAGCAGGTTCCATCGGCGCCCCCATCCTACTATCTGGAGCAGATAAGCTGGATGCTTCCGTACGGGATTATCTAAAGGCAAACAAGGACCAGATTCACCATGTGATCCTCCTGGGGGGCGAACAGACCCTCTCGGAGAATGTAGTAGATGAAGTGCTCTCGCATATCTCTGGTGTAAATTACGCAAACCCTGCTGAATTTTCAGATAAACTATTGGAGTTTCGAAGGGCGAAGGGGAATGCTCCCATCTATGCCGAGCCCAATTCAAATGCCTCTGCCATCGATGAAACCTATGACGGCGAATACCTCCAGTGCTATGGGGATTCCGGTGGATACCTCAAACTGCGAAGGGGAGGGGGTTTTGTCTATATGATGATGGATCAAACGACTCCCATTGAGGACCCGAATATGTTTAAGGTCGTAGGTGGACTTCATATCTTAAACAAGCAGTACTATGTGCCCTCTGACTATGCCCCCGGCCTTGACCCAGACGCTTGGGCGGCTTTTCAGTCGATGCAGCAGGCCTGTTGGGCACAGAATATCGGCATCTATCTGGAGTCGAGCTACCGAAGTTATTGGTACCAAGCCACCATCTATAATAATTATGTCGCCATGGACGGCTACTATGCCGACCGCTACTCGGCTAAACCTGGCAACAGCGAACACCAGACGGGCAGGGCCTATGACGTCTCCTCCTATGGAGAAGGGCTCTACCAGAGCTTTGAGAATACCGCCACTTTTTCCTGGCTCCGGGATAATGCAGCCAGCTATGGATTCATCCTCCGGTATCCCCATGATAAAGAACATGTCACCGGCTATATGTATGAACCCTGGCACTACACCTATGTAGGAGTACCTCTAGCACAGCAGATTAAGGACAGTGGCTTAAGCGTCGAAGAGTATTTTGGTTTACAATAGTTCGGTCGGTTTCCCATATCGGGATCTGGCAGAGAATACCTTAAAAAACAGAGACCATCCTATGGGATGTCTCTGTTTTTATATCCGCTCGTCCTCCCATCCCTTGAATGCTCCCCCTAAGAGAAATGACTTAAGTAATCCTAAAAAAGGAAATTTGGATTCATCTGTTATGTTACAATGATCTCAGGAACAATTAGTAAGACCGAATCAAATAAAAATGAAGGAGTGACTCGAATGAACAAGAAGAGATGGTTGGCCCTTGGGCTGGCGGTGCTGATCCTCATAGTATCCTTTGCAGTGCCCAAATACAACCCAGTAACCGAGGACAATGCCCAAGCGATTAGCAAGATGCTGCCCTTTCAAATGATGGGTGGGATGGGAGGCATTACAGAATCGGAACTGGAGCCTGGCGACAAATCCGGACGAATCGTGCACCTGACCCTAAAGGGGACGATCGCAGACACCAGCAGCAATCTGAGTGGAACTGGCTATAATCACGATTTTCTATTGTCTCAACTGGAGCTGATCAAAGAAGACCCTACGGTGAAAGCCATCCTCTTTGAGGTGGATACACCAGGAGGAGGCGCCTATGAGAGTGCAGAAATCCTAGATCAGATCAAACAGATCCAAGAGGCAAGGCAGATCCCCGTCTATGTGACCATGCAGTCCATGGCAACCAGCGGCGGCTACTATGTGAGCGCCTCCGCAGACAAGATCTACGCCTCCCCTGAGACTTGGACTGGCTCCATCGGCGTGATCATGCAGATGTACAATTTTACGGGACTATTTGAGAAATATGGGATCTCCGTCAATACACTAAAGAGCGGAGCCAACAAGGATATCGGATCCTCATCCCGTCCCATGACAGAAGAGGAAAAAGCTCTCTTACAGGAGCTGATCGACGACGCATATCAGCGCTTTGTCGGAGTCGTCGCAGAGGGCAGAGATATGGACGAAGCGATCGTGCGCAAGCTGGCAGACGGCCGAATCTATACTGCAAACCAGGCTCTGGAAAACGGCTTAGTCGATGGCATTATGTATCAAGATAAGGTTTTGGAGAGATTACGTGCAGACCATGGTCTGGAAAATGCCCAGGTCTTCCAATACCAGCTCAATAACCCCTTCTCCCTGTATTCTTCGATGTTAAGCCTTAAGTCCTTCCTAGTGGGACAAAAGGATCCTGCACGCGCCGAGTTAGAGCAGTTGTTGTCGGGTGAAAGCCTCCAGGCTCCCAGACTGATGTACCTCTATGGAGGTGAATAAAATGGATGAAAGGGATATGAATACCGAGCAAAAGGCCCCTATCCCAGAAGAGCATCTCGATGAAACTCGGCGAATGGACCCCATTCCAGCTCTGGAGAATCATTCACCGGAAGAAGAAGGCGGGACCGAACCAAACCGATCTGCAGAACCGGCAAGAAAGAGGTGTAATCCATGGGAAGAGGATCTTCACAATCAATTTCCGAACTTCTTCTACAGCGGCTTTTTCATTCGATTCTTCGCCTTTTTGATCGACTCGATTGTGGCGGAAGCCCTAGCCCGCATTGTTATTGATGGTCTATTCCGTTTGATTTCCCCAAATCTGGGAACACAGATGCCCATATTGTACCAAGGAGGTCATCTGTTGGTCTTCCTGCTCTACTTCACCATCTTCACCTATCTGACCAATGGGCAGACCCTCGGCAAAATGATCTTCGGTTTAAGGGTGGTGTCCTTCAAAGAGGAGCGCCTAAGCCTGATCACCGTGCTCATTCGTGAATTCGTAGGTCGCTTCATCTACTCCTACAGTTGGTTGTCCCTGCTCTATGCGGCAGCCGCCTTTACACCAAAAAAACAGCATATCGTCGATATGTTGGCCGATACTTCCGTATTGACTCAATCCACAGTGGATGCCTTTCAAATGGATTCTACGCAATGGGAGTACAATGCAGAACAGATCCAGAATCAACCATAAAGACAGAAGTGAGAAGACGACAGAGCCCCGATCCATCTATCGAGGATGGATCGGGGCTCTTGTTATGTTCCAGGTGTTTGTTAAGCCTCTGTCTTCCAAAGTCCATGCAGATTGCAGAACTCGTAGATGACCACAGGTCCTTCTACACAGCAGAAGCTCGCCTTTGGCGCATCGCCGGGTTTTAGGCGAACGACTTCGACCTTTTCGCCATATACTGCGGCGATAAAGGGGATATAATGCGCATCCAACATCGGATGCTCCACTTCACCGACTTGTACCTCGACCTTGCCGCCGTCTCTTTGGACAAAGGGCACATGCTTTTCAACGGCTGCGTCCTTCGTTCCCGCAACGAGTTCCTCCATGGGTTGACCACAGCAAACCAGTTCGCCGCCACCTTCTACAAAAAGTGCTACGACATTCCCACATTCTTCACAGTGAAAAAACTTTAACTCTTTCATTGGAATCTCCTCCTATTCTTTTCCTATATTTCCACAGGATATATACCCCTATTATCCGAGAATTCCCACGGATCTTACTCTTTCCCTCAACAAATTGGAAAGTCCAGGGTGACTTTCGTCCCATGTTCACTTTCGATGACCAGTCCTATGCCCATCTTATCACAGAGTCTCTTGACAATATACAGCCCCATCCCAGTCGAAGCTGTCTGGGAATGTCCATTGGTTCCAGTGAAGGATTTGTTAAACACGAAGGGAAGTTCCTCCTTTGGAATGCCAACCCCCTGATCCTGGATCGAGAGGAAAATCCGATCTCCCTCCTGAGATGTGGTGATGAGGATCTGTGCCCGCCACTCTCCAGCGTATTTCATCGCATTATCCAGGATCTGCCGAAGGACATATCCCATCCATTTGCCATCGGCCAAGACGATATGCTCCCCTCCCTCCAACCGAACGGAGGCCCTCGTCTCCACTAATTGAGGAGCTTTCTTTCGAATGACGGATTTGACCGCCTCCAGGATGGGGATGGGTTCTAATATGGTATCGGATTCGATGGTCTGGCTTCTCGCATAGTAGAGGACCTCTTCTACATATTCGGAAGCCGTCTGATAGGCTGATTCCAAACTCCTCAGCCCATTTTTCGGCAGCTGCTTCTCATAATTCTCTCGGACCAAAGACAAGAGGGCCAGGGGCGCCTTAATCTGATGAACCCAGCTTTCTATGTATTCTCTGTAGCCGTCATTCGCCTGTGACAAGTGATTCACCTCGGCGTCCCGGTGATGGATCGCCTCTAATAGCAATCTCTCGATGAGCTGCTCCTCTGGATTGCTGGGCAATTCCTTCACTTCAGTGGGGTCCATGCCAGATGAGAGGACATGGAGTCTTTTGTGAAACAATTTTTTTCGTCGATAATCCAGTGCCAGGGGAATTAGGATGCCAAGGCCTGAGCTGATGAGCACCACCCCTCCGAGCACCTTCCATTCCGCGGGGTAGACGAGCCACAGATAGATGATAAAGGCAGTGGCAAGGGAGATGGGAGCCACAAAATAGATGATTCGGGATCGCAGATAGTCTTTAAAACTCATT
>JAUNUQ010000005.1:0-8716 GCA_030538075.1 Tissierellia bacterium | reverse complement strand
GATAGCCCACACCACGCACCGTGCGAATGCAGTCTTCTGGTAGGATCTTCGCCAAGGACTGACGCAGACGAGACATATTTACATTTAATGTGTTCTCATCGATGAATTCATCCGATCGCCACAACTCGATCATCAGTTCCTCACGGGTCAGCACATTGCCTTTGGCCTTCGCCAGGGCATATAGGAGTTTGAACTCATTTCCCGTGAGCAGAACCTCATCCCCTTGGGGATTTGCGGCTATGAGCTCCCCTGTTTGTATCCGAAGATATCCCAAATCCAATTCCCTTTCCCTCTCAAGGGGACTGCGTAGGCGAGTGCGAATCCTCGCCAGGAGAATTTCCCGATTAAAGGGCTTGGTGACAAAATCATCGGCTCCCAGCTCCAAGCTCATCAGCTCATCCATCTGGGTATCCCGAGCGGTGAGCATGAGCACGGGCAACTCTGACTGGGCGCGAATCTGCCTGAGGACTTGAAAACCACTCATCCCCGGCAGATTGATATCCAGTAGCACCAGATCGCAGGCATTCGAAAGGGCGGCATCCGCTATCCTTTCAAATTTGGATGCCGCCACGACCTCGTATCCAGCAGACTCTAGGAGCCGCTTTAATTCCTCCCGCATGGGAGCGTAGTCTTCCACGATAAAGATCCGCTTCTGCTTCATTTCTACCACTCGATTCTGTCAATTTCCCGATAGCCCATCTTCAAAGTATAGAAATAGTATATCCCGTAGATGGACAGGATGCAAATAGAGGGGATCAGCATCCAAGTGATACTGACTTTTTGCGCCTCTCGAACGATGATCGAATAAAAAGCTCTCATGGCAACGGAGGCGTTCAGTATGGCAAAACCCATCGCTGCCCAAAAATAGATTTTTGTTCGATACTTCACAGTCTCTTTGACTTGGGTTGGGGTCGCCCCCAGCTTTCGCAGGATCTCATAATCCCCTAATGCATTTCGATGTTCCGTGATCTGCTGCAGAGCCAGCAAGGACGCCCCCACTAGGACGAAGATAATCCCCAAATACATCAAGGTGTAGACGACGCCCACCAATATGATGACGCGTCTGGCTACAATCTCCAAACCAAAAATTCCCTGTATGGTATCTGGCATCTCTGCTTCCCCTTCAGGACTGGGCTGATAGACCCCATATCTGGCTTCTAGTCGCTCTTTTTCTATCTGTGTAGCCTCTTTGTATGCTGCGAGGATCTGACCCCTCTTTTGGTCGTTGTAATCCCTGAGGAGCTTTTTCATCATAGTTGCCGTTTCCAATTGCCCCATCCCCGTCTGTTCACGATTGAGCCAATGAAAACTGATCGTCGTCTCCCAACTCATATCCTCTGCATCACGGAATTTCTCGAATTCTGCATCTGGCAGGATCACTGCCATGGCCACATAGTAGGCCCCCTCCACGGTGATCGGCTCATCCTGCAGGCTTCCGTCAGATCTATAGCTCTGATCTTGGATAAAAATTCTGGGTTTCACTTTGACCAGTTTCTCTACTAGCCCTTGGAGGCTATCTCCCCTTGTCGAAGTATAAAATGCATACTCATCTGGGGCCAGATTCAGTTTCTTCCCTGAGAGCACAGACTCAAACTCACTCTGCTTGAGGATATGAAATCTCGCGTTGGGACCAAAGAAAGCCTCAAAATTACTGAGATCTGCCGCAGATATTGTACCATCCATTTCCAGCTGACTACGAACGGCTTCATAGTCCGCAGAGTCAATGCTTCCAGAGGATGCATAGCCCAGGTCGAAAGAGACCGTCTCTTTCATATAGGGCGCAAAAACTCCCGCTTCCATCATTTCCTTCATATTCTCGGAATCATAGGAAATCAGGCTCATATCAAAGGCCGGCTCTTCATAATTTCGATTATTGTAGACGACCAGGTCCATGGAGTTGAGGGCAATCGCCAAAAAGAGGAGCAGGGACACAATGCCGAGGGACTTATATCTGCTGATGAATTGTCCTTCGGACTGACGCAGACGAAAAGCCGTCAAACCCCCGAAATATTCCCCTCTTCGCTTGCGTTTCCAGGTGGCATACAGCGAAAATCCAGATCGGAATAGGCCAAACACGCAGAGGGAACCGATAAGACATAGGACAAAGAATTGGTAGTACCCATTTCTTCCTCCCACCCAGTCCAACAGATTCACTTTGAGCACAAAGGCATAGGCTATGAGTAGAACCACGGCAGAACCTGCGAAGAGCAGTGGGCTTAGGCGGCGGTTTTCATTGGGCTTTGGCGCTTTTTGCATGGGATATAGCAGCTGCTGAATCTCATAGCGATAGATGGGAGCGGACGTCACAACAACGGTTAGGACCTGAATCAGATAAAAACTGAGGGAGGCCAAGAACACACCCCGCCAGGAGATCTGAAACCTGTGGGAGAGTAGGTCCGTTCCAAAGAGCCGTGCCGATATCAGTGAAATCAGCTCTGAAGTGAAGACGCCGATGGGGAGTCCCACCGCCAGCGCAGCCACACCAAAGAGTAAGCCTTCTATCAACAGGAGTCGGTACAAATCCCCTTGCCGCATCCCCAAGATCAGATACAATCCAAATTCCCTCCTCCGCCTCACCATCAGATAGCTGTTGGCGTATAGGATCAAGAAAAACATGGCTGCCAGGCTGAAGAGAAACACGATGTCGATGCCCTTATACACCGCCTCTACGCTATAGCTGTCCATCTGCTCGAGGAATAGAAACACATCCTGGGTGCGCACTGCCAACACGATGTAGAAAGAGGCGATGGCCACCACCAGGGTTGCGAAATAGATGAAATAATCCTGAATATTCCTACGAATATTGGAGATCGCCAACTTATAAAACATGGGTCCGCCCCCCTTCGGATAGGGCAATCACGGATAGGATCTTCTCTTCAAAGCCGCGATCGTCTTCTCCATGACGGATCAGCTCATGATAGATTTCGCCATCTTTGAAAAATAAGATCCGCGAGCAATAGGCCGCCACTTGATAATTATGGGTCACCATCAAAATGGTATGCCTCTTCTGTCGATTGAGCTCACTCATGGCCTCCATCAGAGTCTTTGAGGATCCCGAGTCCAATGCACCGGTGGGTTCATCTGCCAGGATGAGTTTGGGCTGGGTGATGATCGCACGGGCAGCAGCAGCTCGCTGTTTTTCTCCCCCAGAGGTCTGATGGGGAAACTTCTCGAGCAGGGCTGTGGTCTTCAAACGCTCCGCCACCTCCTCCAGTCTCCTGTCCATATCCTCTAGGGGAGCATGCTGGATGCTGAGGGGAGGGAGAATATTCTCCCGCAGGGTCAGAGAGTCGATCAGCAGATATTCCTGAAAGATAAAGCCCAGGTCCCTGCCGCGATAGCTGGCCAATCTATTTTTGTCGAAGGCGCTGACATCTTCTCCGTCGAGCTTAATGGTCCCCTCGGAGGGTCTGGTGATGCCGGATATACAGTTGAGTAGCGTCGTCTTTCCAGAACCAGAGGCTCCCATTATCCCCACAAATTCCCCTTCAAAGATATCAAAGCTGACCTTGTTGAGTACGGATTGTGGATTCTCTCGGCTCCCAAAGTATTTCTTTAAATGGATTACTTCCAAACATTTTTTCATTTCTGCACTCCTTCTTTTATAATCCCATTGTAATCGAGTGCCCTACCCATCGTCTATCGATTTCCCTTTCATAGACTTACATCGGTGTAAGAAAAGGACCTGTCAATGAATATCATGACAGGTCCTCTATGATTCTCTAACTTTCTCCCTTCAGTTGCCTTAGTTCCTGTTCCGTCAACTCCCGGTATTCTCCGGGCATCAGCCCTGGGTCCAGCTCAAGGCTGCCCATGGAGAGGCGCTTGAGCTCCAGCACCTTTTTACCGACTTTTTCAAACATCCGCTTTACTTGATGGTATTTCCCCTCTTGGATGGTGACTAGCGCCTTCGATCCCTCGGACACCTCCAGGATCTGAAGCCGTGCCGGCAGGGTGGTGTAGTCCTCAGGCTCCAGGTATATGCCCACCTCGAATTCACAGACATCCGCTTCAGTGAGCTCCCCTGTGACCTCAGCATAATAGGTCTTGGGGACACCCTTCTTCGGAGACAGCAGATTATGGGTGAGCTCCCCATCATTGGTAATCAACAGGAGGCCCATGGTATCAATGTCGAGCCTGCCGACGGGATAGGGGCAGAATACACGGTCTTCCTCCTCCAATAGATCGATGACGGTCCGGTGAAAGTCGTCCTCTGTCGCGCTGATCACTCCCTTAGGCTTATTCATCATCAAATAGATGAACTCCCGATAGAGGACCTCTTCTCCCAGAAATCGCACTTGATCTTGAGATGGGAGGATCTTAGCGGCTGGGTTTTTCTCCACCTGGCCGTTTACCGTCACATCTCCTGCTCTTAGGATCCCCTTTAGCTCCTTTCTGGAACCATATCCCATATTTCCCAGGAGCTTATCCAATCTAATTGCCTTGGTCAATGTCTTTTTCCGCTTCCTTTCCCTGATTTGCATCTGGTCTTTGGCTAGCTTTTTGATCCTGCTTTCTCCATATGGTCTTGCCGGGTTTACTGGAAGCAGGTAGGCGGACATGCTTCTTGGCCCAGCGATAGATCCATCGGAGGATGAAAAATAGGAATGCCAATACCAACAAGTAGGGCAATAGGTAGATCAGTTCGATGATGAAGTTTCCCACGCCAGAGGTAAAGCCGCGAGCAGACCCAGTTATGGCATTCTTTAATCGGTCAAAATAGGTGATCTGTACGTCCTCTACAATGGTTGACTTGGCTACTTCCTGGATCTGAATATCCAATGTACTGTAATCCACCATGTCATCGATATTCAATAGATTTGCCTTTAGGTCTTCCTTCTCGGCGATGGTCTCCGACAGACTGTTCTCCAGGGCGATGATATTCTCCATGGTCTCTGCCTTGGAGAGCAGCTCCATCAGCCTGGCTTCCTTTGTCTCCAATACTTCAATTCTGCGCTGGGAATCCCGGTAGGATTTGGTGGCGTCAGACTTAGAGGTGTTCTCGCTGATCAATGCACTTCCTTCGCTGCCGATCCCCGATTTGAAGGCTTCGATCTCCCCTCTAGGCACCCGCACCGTGTAGTAGGCATTTCGGTAACTGCCATAATGACCGCCACTTCCAAAGACGATATTGGAGTCTTGGATAAAGCCACCGACGGCCTCTGCGCTCTTTTGGACGCCGGCGATCATCGTCTCGAAATCAGTGGTCTCGTAATAGAGCTGGACGTTGACGATGACTTTCTCCGGCTCCAAAGAGCCCGCTCCCTTTTCCTCGACGGATTCGCCAGCGGCTGCTTCTGTCGATGCAGCTTCCCAGCTCCCGTCAACGGCGCCGCTGGTCCTCTGATCATAAGTCGCCTGGGGCGCTACTTCAGCATATTCGTCATTGACTACTCTGCTTGGACTTGCGCAACCGGCCAGCATGCCAAGCGCGAGCAATAAGATGAGTATTCTCTTTCGCATTTGCTCTTTCATCCTTTCCCTCCATCCTTTTCGTATGGGTAAAACTGACTATTCAACGATAAAAGTCGTCTCCACAAAATTGCCCTGCATCTCCTTTTCGAGCTTGTAGCTACCCGGCTCCAAGGAGGTACCATATCGATCGATCAGATTGAGCTCTAGATGGCGAATTGCCCCTGATGGGATTCGAACCTCCAAAGCCTCTTGGGATACTGGAGTGAGCTGTACATATTCGCTGCCCACTTGCTGTGACAGGGTGTAGGAATCATCTGTAACGAGCTCCTCTCCCGTTTGATTATGGAGATAAAGGCCAATATGCTCAATCCCGGCAGGGTATATCGATTCATTGGTGTGGATATAGAACGGCTCATTGGCCATCGCCCGCTCCTCTATCGATTCGTATTCCCCTTGGGACTTCTGCTTCTCTTCAGAGGGGGGCTGTGCTTCCGTTGACTCTTTTTCCTCTGCCATCCTGTCTTCTGTTAGGGCACTCTCCGTTGGAGCGCTCTGTGTCGCAGTTTCCATTTTCATGGCAGCGGGTTCCTCCGTCGTCGTCGATTTTTGAAGGAATTTTCCATTCACCTGCAATGCAGCCGCCACGACGATTACGCCAACGCAGGCGACAATGGCCAGCTTTCGAATGGACTTGGGAATTGGAATGGAAAAACCCCTCCCATGTCTTTGGATCTCCTCCCTGATGCGGTTATGAAAGGCTGGTGAAATCTGAACCCCAGACTGCTTCTCTAGGTTTTCATAGGCCTCTACAGCACCCCTTTGATACAGCTCTAAGGCCTCTTTTAAGATTCTCTCCTGTTCTCTCAAATCACTCACCTGCCTTTTCCAAAGCGGAGAGGAGAGCTCTTCGACCTCTCTCTACCCTTTTTCGTACATTTTCCCGGGAAATACACAGCTGCTTTGCGATCACATCATCTTCTAGCTCATGGACATAACGCAGGAGCAGTACATCTCGATACCTGTCGGGAAGCCTTCTAATTTCAGCTAGTACGGTGCTCAGCTCTTCCTGTCTTTCAATCTGCAGGGTCATATCCCCTTGGGGCTCCATATAGGCTTCATTGAACTCCACATCTCTGCCCTTGCTCTCACGGATCATATCCAAGGCGGTGTTTTTAACGATGATCGCGATATAGCCTTTGGTTCGATAGCCTTCTATCTGATCGACCTTGTCCAAGTGCTTGCTCAGCTTGAGAATACTCTCGGACACGGCATCCTCTGCGCGCTCCTTTGACCTTAAAATCGTGTATGCAATCACATACATATAGCGCTGATAGGTATTATATATCTCCAACAGTTTATCCCTCTCTTCCTCTTCCAGAAAGAGCATCCAAAACGGCATACTTTCCACCTCCATTACTGGAAAGTATAACACAATCTCAGCTTATTCGTGAAATCTTAGAATCACTTATTAAACGCAGTTGCCCCCTCATTGTGACAGTTTATAAAAAACAAATAAAAAGGAGCATCCCACCGAACCACAGGGGAAGCTCCATAATTATTTTTATCTCAATACAATATTCCTATGGCCTTAATTCCAATATGGGATCCGATCACAGGGCTCAGCTCATCGATGGTTATTCGGGTGCTGGGGAGGCGCTGCTCAAGGCGAAGCCTAAGTTTTTTTGCCATCTCTGGGTTTGTGACATGGCTGATCGACAGGCGTTTGGTGTCCTCGGGAGGCATTTGAACCAATCTGTCCATCGCATTTTTGGTCCCTCGGAGCTTCTCTTTTAGCACCAACTGTCCATCCTCCAATCCGATGATGGGCTTTACTTTTAAGATATTGCCCAAAGAAGAGGAAAAAGAGGAGATTCGACCACCCCGGCGCAAATACTCCAGATCATCCACGACGAGGGCCACCTTTTGATTGCCCTTGATGGAATTGATATGCTCTTCTATTTCCCTACGGGATTTGCCCTGCTTCATCATATCGATGGCATCTTCAATTTGGTACTGGATATTCTTTACGGCATTCATCGAATCTATGACGGTGATATTGTCCTTCGATACGATCTCTTTTGCCAATACCGCACTATTATATGTACCGCTGATCTTGGAGGACAATGTGATTACGAGGACCTCTTCATATTCTTTTAGAGCTTTTGTATACGCTTCACAAAAATCTCCCGTCGGAGGTTGGCTCGTGACTGGAAAGCTCTTGGATTTTGCCAGACGAGCGTAGTATTCTTCACTGGTCTGTGTGACGCCTTCAATATAGTTTTTCCCTTCAAAAGTATAGGATAGGGGCACAATCCCTATGTCATATCGCTCGACAAAATCCCTTGTAAGTCCAACTGTACTATCTGTAATAATTTTTATGGTCTTCATCTTTGATCCTTTCTGTATTTCAGAATAACTGAATAATATATACTAAAAATGTATTATATCATGATGAGATTTCTTTTTCCATCTCGCAAAAATAGAATAAAAAAAAGCAAAGCCTCTCCAATGCGATCTCTATGCCCAGAGATATTGGGGAGGATTTACTTTTGCCTTTGCTTTTGATTACGATTGCAGCTTGCCATATTGGTAGCGCTGCAACATGCCATTGAGTCCAGTGTCCAGTAATTGGAACATCTCGTCTTGATCAGCATCACAGATATTCCTTGCCAGATAGGATGCCATTCCATGTAGAAAGAAGCGCATCGAGATATATAGTTTTTCCGCTTGCTCTCGTGTCAGTCTCTTATCCTCGATGATCAGATTCAATATTCTCTCATCCTCTGGCTCTAAAAGGTCCTTAAAGCTCTTGAACTCGTACATTTCCGACATGAATAGCAATCGAAACAGGTTTTTCTCCGCCTTTGCAAAATGTATATAGCCGGAGATCAAGCTCTCATAAGGTTTTTCCTTATCTATGCCATCAAAAACCGTCTCGTAGTACATCTTCTTCACTTCTGTCCCGACTACGGACCTGAGTTCGTCCGTATTTTTGAAGTTACTGAAGATAGGTTGGGTAGAACAGCCTAATTCCCTTGCGATATCCCGGGCATTTACCTGTTCCTCACCATATCTACGTATGATTTCTATGGTGGCATCGATGATGCTCTGTCTAGTGATCTTGATTCTAGGAGCCATCTGTATTTTTCCTCCTTCTAACATAATATTAAATAATAACGATTATGTTTCTAGCCTACCACCCTGCGCCTAGTTTGTCAAGACGCTGTACTATAGTTGAGTCGAAACCTCTAGAGTGTCAAGACATATGTTACAAAGCAAAGAACTCAGAGACCACTTTATT
>JAUNUQ010000004.1 GCA_030538075.1 Tissierellia bacterium | reverse complement strand
ATTCTCCATAGATATTGCCAAAATAGATCAAGGGCTCATTGACACCCCATGTTACGATTCCAGTGGCAACCCCACCGGTCAAGGTCATTGCGAACCAAGTCCAAAAGGGATACTTTGCTACTGCGTCCTTCCCACCAATACGGATCTTTCCAATCTTGGAGAAGGTGATGACGATGACGACGACCAAAGTCACCAGCATGATGATCTGATACAGCCAACCAAAGGTTTCCAAAGACCACGCAAAAAAAGTATTAGATGCAGAGCTCAACCATTGGTTGTTGAAGATTCCGATGATAGCGGCAGCTGCAACCAGCACAAAAGCTGGGATAAAAACTCCCCATCGAATTTTATAATCCTTAAACATTTTATTGCCTCCTATTTCTTAATGAGTGCATTACTCTTGATCAGTTCGTACATCGCTGCGATATCCTTACTGATATTACGGTCCTTATCATAGTAGGGCACCACGGCTCTGATTTTTTCGTAGGCTTTAGCAGTATCTACTCCCAACGGCTTCTTGCCCCTCAAGTCTATTGCCTGTACCGCATGCATTGCTTCGATTCCGATGATATATCTGAGATTATCCAGAATCTTGAATACCTTATCACTTGCAATCGGAAGATTGCTGGCGTGGTCTTCAATATTTCCCGCTACCGAGAAGAAATCCATCGAAGAAGGATTTGCCAAGTAGCGAATCTCCGTATCCAGTGAGGTATAAGTCTTTTGAATGGTACCATAGGCGATGGTTACGACTTCTTGTGGGGTTAAAAACCTTGTCAATCCGGTAAATGCAGGATCTGAGAGCTTCATCGTCCGATAACAGGATCCCTTTGACAAATGGGAGAGAGCTATGCCCAGCATCTCCACTCCAATGGATAGCGTCGTCGTCTCAAAGTTTCCGCTGACATAGGAAGTTCCATCTTCTAATACGATACAGGGGTTGTCATCTGTGGCATTGAGCTGGATTTCCAGATGCTCTTTGATGAAGTCCAAAGCATCGATGGTGGTGCCATGGATGGCATGGGCGCATCGGAAACTCAGTGGATCTTGAATCTGACGATTGGGGTCCTTTTCATGGAGAAAACTGCCTTCCAAATGCTCTCTCATCTTCTGTGCGGATTTGATCTGTCCCCGCAGCTGTCTGAGGTCATTTACATCCGAACGATAGGACTCCATCACCCCATTGATCCCCTCGAGGCTTAAGCAGGCAACGAGGTTCGCAGTGTCAATTAGGTCCTCTGCTTCCTTGACATTCAGTGCCGCCATCGCTTCTCCCTGGGCATTGGAACTGAGGATAGACAGTCCATCCTTTGGTCCCAGTGTGGGAATCGACAGGCCAATCGCTTCCATCGCCGCTCCGGACAACATCTGCTCATCCTTGTAGATGACCTGCTCTTCTCCAATAAAGGCCATCCCAAGATGGGACAATGTCGTTATATCCCCTTCTCCCACAGAAGAACGCCGTGGGATCAAAGGCATAATATCCTCATTTAAGTACTCGACGAAACAGTGTAACAGATCCGAGGATATTCCAGTGCAGCCGAGAAGCACCTTGTTCAGGCGAATCAACATGATCGCTCTCGCCTCTGGCTTATTATGATAGGGCGGTACTCCAAGGCAATGGGTGTTTAATAAGTTGCGATTGTACTGCTCAAAGAACTCCTTATCAAACTCCTTGTCCTTATTCCAACCAACACCCCGGTTGAGTCCATAAACCGGTTTTCCCTCCGCAGCCATGTCAAAGAGGATTTGTCTAGCCCTATCCACCCGATCGACGGCTTCCGGATCAATTTCCACCTTTCGATGATCATAGGCAACCTGATATAGCTCTTCTAATGTCAGAGCTTCTCCAGTGAGCATCAGTGGTTTCATCTTTCACCTTCCCTTCTCTTATTACGAGAAATTTATTGCAACGGCAATGAGCAAGAGTATCGATGCCACTGCCATTACGACCAAAATAAATTTTACGATAAACTTCATCCAGGTACCAAAACTGATCTTTGTATAGTTTAGGAATGCAATCAAGCCACCAACCGTTGGATAGATCAGATTTGAGATCCCATCTCCAAACTGGAAGGACAGGATTGCAATCTGTCGATTCAGTCCAATTAAGTCGGCAACTGGCAGCATGATGGGCATTGTCACAACTGCTTGACCACTGCCGGAGGGGATGAAGAAATTGATGATCGTCTGGATGACAAACATCCCCACAGCGTTGAAATAGGAGGATTGACCGGCCAGTAGCCCCGCCAAGCTGCGAACGATGGTATCTGTGATGCTCCCCTGATCCATGATGACAGACACAGCCCTTGCCATACCTATTGCCATAGCTGCGACAAACATCGCCTTTCCACCTTCGAGTAGCTCTGATGCGATTTTGTTTGCATCGTATCCTGCAATTATTCCACCGATGATGGAACCGATGAGATATGCGCCAGACATCTCTGTCATACCCCATTTCATCTTTAATGAACCATAGACAATGATGACAATGGTAGCTGCTAATGTCAATAGGACGAGGAGTTGTCTCGTACCAAATTCTGGGGCTTTTACGCTTGCATGCATATGTCCTGTATCCAGGTCTGCAACCAAACTATTCTTTGGATCCTTCTTCAATCGCTTTGCATACCATACTACAAAGGCGATATTGAGAGCCATAAAGACCACCAGACAGATCAATCGGTACTCAAACCCAGAAAAGAGCGGCAATTGAGCCAGGTTTTGTGCAATTCCCGTGGTCCATGGGTTGGTAACCCCCGCCGACCATCCGAAGACAATGGGCACCAGGGAGATGGATATCCCCATCAATGCGTCATAACCCAGGGTGTAACAGATATGCATGCATAGAGGTGCAAAGGGAATAGAAGCTTCGAGCATTCCCGGAAAAGCCCCCAAACATCCAAAGAAGATGACAATTGCTGAGAGGATGAGGGGACTCTTCTCCTCACCCCATCTGTTCCGAAGGGCCATAATCGCTCCAGCTATTGCACCACTTCCATCAAATATGCGGATTGCTCCCCCGATCAGAAAGATCATAAAAATCAGAGAAGACGCCCCTTGAAGCCCAAGTGAGATCGACTTGAAGAAATCGAAGAAGCCTACTGGGCTCTGTGCGACAAATGCAAAGCTATTTGGATCTACGATCGTCCTACCATCGACCTCAATTCTGGCGTATTGGCCAGCAGGGACCACATAGGTCATTGCCGTTACGAGTAAAAGCAGGATAAATAAGACGACGATCCCATCGAAGGAAAATCCTTTTTTCTTTTTTGCTTCCAACTTCTATTCTCCTATCTGTTGTATAATATCTAATATTCGTTCAGGTGTTGCTGGAAATACCATATTATTGGAGCCCAGAGCATGGTTGATGGCATTCATCACTGCAGGTGCTGGGGCGACGGCTGACATTTCTCCAACTGCCTTGACGCCAAAGGGCGCAGTCTTATCGCCTTCTTCAATGGTGAGGACCTTGACATAGGGCATGTCCACTGCATTGAGCACATGATATTTTGAAAGACTTGGATTCGTGAGTACTCCATCAGAGCGATATTCCATCTCTTCTGTCAATGCCATACCAATGCTGAAATAGGCGCCACCTTGAATTTGTCCTTCCACTAGCTGTGGATTGACGCTTTGACCGACGTCATGAACGGCGAGAGCATCTGTAATTTGCACCATTCCCGTGTATTTATCTATTTTGACCTCTGCAAAAAAGCAGGCAAAGGAAGCGGGATTTCCCTTCGGTGTATGCTTTAAGAATACCAAGGTGGAATCATTCAACCTCTTCTCACGCATTTTTACAATCTGTCCATAGGTATAGAATCTATCCGTTCCCTTTTCGCAGATTTTCCCGTCTTCAGTATACAATTGAGACTTGTCGAACCCTTCTAGCTCGACCAGAGTATCCATCATCTTATCCAGAAGCAGCTCCCCTGCTTCTTTGATGGCGCCACCGTTTACAAATGTAACCCGGCTAGCCTGAGTCCCAGCAGAATCATAGGGCGTCATAAAGCTATCGGCTTCTAAGATCCGAATATTTTCTGGTTCTGTGTTTAGGGTTTCCGCGGCGATCTGCTGCATCGTGGTCAAGGTGCCACAGCCCTGTTCATGCACAGCCATTTTGATGAGTACACTCTCATCGTCATTCATGACCATCTCAATATTGGTAAAATCTGGAAACGCTCCAGTATACCCGTTTCCATGGGTTGCAGCTGCCATCCCCACACCATGTGCATAGCGATCCGTATCCTTTTCCTTGATATGAGAACGCTTATGCTTCCAATTAAAATCCTCCATGCCCAGTCGAACACAGTCCTTGATCTTGGCATTGCCCAGGTTGGGTCCTCCCGTTGGGTCTTCTGCATAGGGATCGACTAGATTCAATAAGCGAAATTCACAGGGATCCATTCCCAGTTCGGATGCCAAATGGTCCATATGAACTTCTGATACGGCATGGGCTTGAGGTCCGCCATATGCTCGGCAAGCGCCCCCAGGGATGGTGTTTGTGAAATACACTTCTCCGTGGAAATACTGACTCGGTATATCATATAGTCGAAAGAGTTTTTTTGCGAAGGCATTGGTGACAGCAGTGGAGTTCGTGTCGTAGGCACCTCCATCCACATCGGTTACAACCCTTCTCCCCAGTATCTTGCCCTCCTTGGAAACCGCTGTCTCCACTTGGATCTCCATCGCATTTCTGGAAACCGTACCTGCAATACAGTCTGCGCGGTCCATATAGAGCAATACTGGCCTCTTGAGCATATTTGCAGCAAAGGCGGTGGGGGGTTCTAAGATCGGCTGCTGTTTACCACCGAAGGATCCTCCCATGGGAGCTTTGATCACTCGAACTTTGGTTCTAGGCAAGCCCAAAATTCGGCATATATGCATTTGAATACCGAAGATAATTTGACAGGGTGTCCATACGACCAGATTTCCAAATTCATCGACTTCCGCCATACAGATATGGTTTTCGATGGCGGTGTGGTGGGTCTTTGGCGTATAGCCCGCATCCTCAATTATGAGATCCGCAGAAGCAAATGCCTCATCAATGGCCCCATATTCAATGGTGCGCTCATAACATTTATTGGTATCAAACTTAATAATCGTCTCATCTTTTTTCGCATTTTCCAATCCAATTACAGCGGGTAGATCGACATAATGGATGACGAGACGTGAGATTGCCTTTTCAACGGCATGTTTGCTCTCGCCCACCACCATTGCGATGCGATCCCCGTAATAGAGGGCTCGTTCGTTTAGTATTCGCTCATCTCGGATCCCTTCGTTTCCAGGATACCATTCAGAAGAATTGTACTGAACTTCTGGAACATCCTCGGAAGTGTATATGGCTACAACGCCTTTCACCTTAAGAGCCTCTGTCTTGTCGATTGTAAAATCCGCATGGCCCCGTTTGCTTAATACTAATTTGGCATAGAGCATATTATCACGTCGGAAATCATCGAGGTATCGCACTTCTCCATTGACCCTTTCAAATGCATCCTCTCGGAGAATACTCTTGCCCACATGTTTTAATTTACTCATAGCTGGCTCCTTAGATCTTCGATCGCATCTAACAAGACTCCCTTTAATGCGATCCGTTTATATAGTTTTGAAGAACGGTTTGGGATCGCCTGTTCCACACAATCAAAACAGACGCTGCTCAGATCCTCTACTGCAATCGTAGGCAATGGTTTCCCTAGGAGAGCCTGTTCAATGTCCATTGCACGGATCGCTTTTTCACCGATTACACCAACTAGACATTCAACTTCTCGAATGATCTGATCCTCCAACACCACATTCATACTGCAGTTTACCTTTGAGATCGTCACCGCTTTGCGAGCGCCTAACTTTTTAAAACTCTGCATTCCCTCTCGCTGATACAATCGGACTGCGGTAATGACTTGATTCGGTCCTAAGATGGTCTTTCCCCGACCGACTACAAATTCGTCAATCGGCACAAAAGTCTTGGTTCCCTTGTCGTCCATCAGGATTACTTCCGCACGATAGAGCATCAGCGTCGGCACGGTATCTGCAGATTGTGAAGCGTTGGCGATATTCCCGCCCAATGTAGCTAAGTTTCGGATTTGGGTTGAGCCCAACTCTTTCGCAGCTTGCCAGAGAGCCCTATAGTTCTCCTTCAAATATTCGCTGCCTATGATATCGGACATCGTCGTCAACGCTCCGATCATCACGCCATCGTTTTGCGGGTCAATATAACGATAACAGTACATTTTAGACAGATCGATAATAGAGTAATCAAAAATACCGTGGTTCCTAAGATAAATGATCATGTCTGTACCGCCAGCATAGAGATAAGTACGCTCATCTTTTTTTGTGAGTGCACCCATTAGGTCCTGGATGGTATTCGGCTGAAAGTATCTTGCTTCATTCACTTGTGACATTTTGAATCGCCTCCACAATCTTTGCGTAACCCGTGCAGCGGCACAGATTTCCTTCAATCGCACTCTTGATTTCCTCTACCGTTGGATGTGGATTTTCATCGATCAAGGCTTTCGTCGAGAGGATCATCCCCGGGGTACAAAAGCCACATTGCACGGCACCGGCTTCAATAAATGCCAATTGAATTCTGTCTAGATCTCCACTCTCTGCTAAACCCTCAATCGTAGTGACTGTAGTGCCATTTAGCTGTCCTGCTAACATGGTACAAGAAGTCACTGCCTTTCCATTGAGGATGATAGTGCAGGCACCACATTCCCCTTCGCCGCAGCCCTCTTTGGTTCCCGTCAGGCCCAGGTCTTCTCTTATGAAATCGATCGCCCGTTTTGCTGAATCCACTTCGTATTCAATTTGTTTTCCATTAAGGAGAAATGAAATTTCCATCGTCACACCTCTCTTTCCCTTTACTTGTCTCCATTATACAAATCAGGCGTCAAATAAACGTCAAAAGCACTTTGACTTTTGAAACGTTTTCCAGAATTCCAGAAAAAAAGGTGACATTCTCCTGTCACCTACTTAACACAAATGAAGTTTTTGTTTACAGAGATTAAGATAATGCATTGTCTCATCGATTCCATAGATGAATCCAATCGTCTGGTACTCTTTTACAGATCTCTCCAAATAATACATAGATTCTAGATAATTACCCAATTCATAATTAACAATGCCCAATCTGGACAAGAGAATACTGATAGAGGGATGGGTGATATCGTCATTAATATATTCCAGGGTGTTGGAATAACAGTCCAATGCCATCGAATAGTCTTTCATACGACGATAGATCTCCCCTAGATAAAAATATCCGGCTACGAAACTGAGGGCATATCGATCTGGATTGTTGAGGCTCTCAAAAATTGATAAAGAGCGGTTCACCAATTCTATTCCCATTCGATCCCGGCCTTTGACGCTTTGTGAATAGCCAGAAAGGCGCAACAATACAGCCATCTGTTCTTCGTTTAATAATGGCAGCAGCTTTTTATGGATTTGCTCCAGGATGGATTCAATGAGTATATAGTTATTCGCATTGATGGCAGTTTGAATTAATTGAACGAGAATGTCGAAGACGCGATTGGGATCATCTAATTGCGTCCAGCCTTCGAGCAATCTGGTAAAGATATTAATGATATGTGATTTAATGGACTTGCTCTTGAGATATCTTGCGTAGATGAATTCAAAATGTAGCTCTTCTTCTGGGGAGATTAGAATTTTATGTTCAGCAATTGACTTTCGAATGTCATTATATTCAGCTAAGAATAATGAAGGGTCTAGTGCTCGCGTCTCAAGCTCCTCTAGAGTCTGCTCCTTGAGGATCGGAAAGAATTCATGAAATACATCGGATAGTCGGATGATGTTTTGAAGCCGGTATTCCAACTCTTTCTCTGTGTTATTTGCCCGTTTGAAGCTCTCGATCATCTTGTTGAGATGTTGATAATGATGATGACCGGAGCGCCCGTAGAGCTTTTCATAACCATTGGCGATCTTATCTAAGATCCACAGCTCTCGCAGTCCTTCTAAGCGTCTTTGAATATACTGCTGAAATAACTTGGCAAAGAGCTTTACAAATACCTTCCCTTCCCTGTGGTAGCTTTCGATGATGCCCGCACTTTGCAAAGCCATCAAACGATCAATGCGTGCGCTGCCCAATTCATCGGAGAGTTCAATTAAGTCCTGGGCGAGGGTTTCCCCTTCGAATAGTGCCAGCATCTCCAGGCTAATGCGATCGAACTCATCCAGCACGAGATATTGGCTGTCAAAAAACTTTTCCAATTCCTCTTCTGTGACCAATCCTGTCAAATAGCTCAGCAGCAACGGCCGGCGACCTGTCAGATCCACCCATTTATGAAGATCCTCTTGGGTGGAGATCATCTGGATTGCCTCTTTGATCTCGTCATCTCCAGACAGCTCAATATGTTCCTGGAGCAGTTCTCCTCGGTTTGCGAGCTCCGACAAGATACACTCCGATTCAGCATCAGCGAGATTCATACTGTGGCAGATGAACAGCACATTGGGATTTCTACTCATATCCTTGATCATATCCTTCGCTTCAGCACATTGCATCCAGTCTGTGCCATTGATCAACGCCACTCGTTTTAAGCGGTCTTTTGGAAAAGACTCTTCATACTGGCCAATATTTTTTCGGTCTATCTCGATCAAGGTCAGCTTGTCTTGAATCCGGCTCTGTAGTTCTTCAATCAACTGCTCTCGTCCTGTGCCGGGCAATGCTGTTATCAATGCGTTCTTGGCTGGATCTCCATTTAGAAAACTCGTGATCTCAAGGAGAAGTCTATGGAGGATCCTCTCGATCTGATCCTCTCTGGATTTCGTAAAGATTTGAACCACGGAATTAGACGAGCCATGTAGAAGTTCCTCTAATTCCCGGTCGGGCATGACCCCTAGATCTTCGGCTAATCTCCGCTTGTATTTCGCGTATAGTTCAGAGGCCTCGAAGGGGCGATGATGCTCTAGATGCCATTGTAGCATTTGCTTATAGGCCTGTTCATGAAAGGGATCATGATGTAGTAAGAGATCGAAGACGGTATGGATCTCTTCAGCTTCACCATCTCTTAGAATCAGGGACTGGAGAATCTGATAGAGCAGCTCTACCAGGGACTTGTTCTTTCTCTCCAGCTCGGGAAGCAGTAGTTCATAGATGGGATCGTCCCTGGTAATCGTCTTGAGCATGGGCATGGTGAGCAACTGGTGAAGCATTTCGACATCTGGCTGATTGGGATCCATCTCCAACGCGAAGTCGAGATCCGTTTGTATTTCTATTTCTGGATCTAAAATCAATAGATCCTTGCCTCGATTGGTGAGGATTTGTGGGTAGAAATTCTTTCGGATTTCGTATAATGCGGTGCGGAGATTTTTCTTAGCGATCTCTGGCTCCTTATCTGGCCAAATCAATTCACAGAGCACATCCCTCTTGATCTGCCTTCGATTGATCAGCGCCAACAGGACTTTGACGGAACTAAAATAGGGCAGCACCACTGGTTGCTCGTCCAAATCAAAGCCGACTCGTCCATATAGATAGATTTTTAATTTTCGAATGATGCTCACCACCTTTTCTGCGTTTAAGTCTAAACTTGAAATTCCGCTAATAAAAGAGCCTTTAGCTCCTCTCCTGTCTCATCTAAGATGCGGATCTCAAAGACTTTTCTCTCTTCTCTATAAAAGACTCTACCCTCGATGAGAACTCGGTCTCCCAAGAGGATCTCTTTCTTATATTCAGCGTCTAATCTGCGTATAGATAGACCTTTGTACTGATCATAGGGCACCAGATCATATACCCAGCGCCAATAGACCGCATTGTTTACATGTTCGTTAAAGTCGATATCACTCCGCCTCGCTAGGAAATGATCCCTTATGAGGAGGGCATCTGGTCTCAACTCGAAATCTCGCAGTGGTACATGGACCTTTTCTGGCTTGTCGATATCTGGAAAAAGCTCCTTGGGGATTCGAATTAGGGCTCTGGCCACGGGGTCCATCAGTGTCCAGACCGTCATCGCATGGACGAGCTGCTCTCCATTAGGCCCAGTGACCTCAAATCCCCGGTAGATGAAAAACTTCTTGTAGCCTGCGACATAAGTGCGTATAGAAATCTTCTCGTCCAAGCGGGGCATTCGCATTATATCTATTACCCATGACATCAAAATCCAGAAATGGGAACTTCCAAACTCCTCTCCCAAAGCGATATCACTATGCTCCCGAGAGCTGTCTACCATCTCTTTAAGTAGGTATTCCGGTGTGATGAATTGATCTGCAGTGACCATATATGCGGGTACTCGAAACTCTTTTGTGTATTCCATATATTCCTGTTCTCCAATTGAAATTGAGGGATACGCATTGCCAAATGGATATGACCTTGCGTATCCCCCGAAAAAACTATTCGCTGGTTTCCTCTGTCTCTGGTTCAGTGGTCTCTTCGGTTGATGGTTCTGTCGATTCCTCGGTACCTGGTGCTTCTGTGCTCGCCTCCACTGGTGCCGGTGTGAAAGTCATCGGCGGTAATACGCATTTAAAGACCTGATTTTCGATGACGACCAAGAGCTTACCTCCGATGATCTCCGCCACCCCCGCATTGGAAGTGAATCTCGCATTGAAAGTGAATTCATATCCACTGTCCGTCTTCGTGACGGAGTCAAAATTGTAGTCCTCCAGTCCCAGATTGGTCTGGGAATAGGCGGCTGCGAAGTCTTCATATTTCGCTTCCCGTTCACTGATCTTGGTGAGCAGGAAGATTTCATCTGTGTACTGCTGCTGGATTGCCGCCAGGAATTTGCGGGCAGCATCCAAAGGCGTTCTTCCCAATATATCCAGCACCTTAGCCGGTTCTTGCCCATCTTCTGCAGGCGTCTCGGACATGCTGAAATCAGGCAGATTATTTGGATCTACGACTGGGTTTTTAGGGGTTTTGCCAAGATAATTCGTGATCGTGGGATTGTATTCACTGACGGCATTCCAGATGAGGAACTCATCGATTCCCAACTCCTCTCCTGCAATGACCTGTTGGGCGATCACCTCAGGGGTATAGTCCAAATAGCCGTCCACCCATTCCGCTGTAAATCCTTGGATCCAAGGGCGGATCTTTGCAGGGCTGGCCATAGAGGCATTCTTTTCTAGGGCTTCGAGTAGGGCCTTGTGGAATAGCCCATAGGGCTCACGATCGGGTACGTCGTAGCCGTACCAACCCTCTGAATAGTGGCTTGGATAGATCATCGGACTGATCACGTCGATATCACGAGTGATCTTGATCCAGGTCTGTCCGATATCCTCTGGGTAATCCTCCCAGCTGCGCGTGATGATGCCAAAGACAGCTGCCGCCACCTTCACATTATATGGCTTTAGCTCCTTCATGGCATATTCGATAAAGTCTTGGATATTCTGATCCTTGCGCTTTTCCTCTTCTCTGCCTGGGTATGTGACAATTGGATTGTAGCCAGCTGCATTGTCGGGGTAGCGAATATAGTCAAAGTGGATCTCCTCAAAACCGCGCAGAGCGGCTTCTTTTGAAATCGCAACCACATAATCCCAAACAAAATGGTCATATTGATTGACCCAGGGCATCCCCTGATCATCTTTATAGCTTCCGCCTTCAATGAGTTGCATTGCATGTTCTGGGCGAATCTCTGGCAGGACAAAGTCCTTAAATACGACGACTCTGGCAATGGGATAGATGTCATGGGCTTTCATATATTTGAGTAGCCCCTCAAAATCATCATAGGAAGATGGGTAGGAGGTATCGAGATCATTTACGACCTTGATATCACTAGACCAGGTCACATAACCATCATCGCTCTTGACATCGATTACCAGGGCATTAATCGGCGTCTGATTGCAAATCGCCAATGCGCGCTCTAGTTTATTGACACCATCGACCCCTTCTGGTTCGGATTCCCTCTCGCCATTTAGGTATTTGATATATTCTTCATAGATCTGAATATTCTCTTCATTAAAATCAAAGGCTGCCGTAGAGTGGGTGATGTAGAGGCCTTTTACAATCACATCCCTAGCTGGTTTCAGCACATCTGGTAGGGGCACATAGAAATCCCCATACTTTTCTCTATTCTCCGCTTCCAATCGATCCTTTTCTTCCTTAGAATAGACTTTTTCAGAATTGGGATTCTCCGTCTGTTCTGAATTAGGATCCGTCGTAGCATTTGGATCTACTTGTTCCGTCACCGGTTCCGTCTGCGTCTGGTTCGTTTCTTTCCCCTTCTTCTTATCTGGGCTATTCCCAATGACGCCCAGTGCACTGGCGATCAACAGCCCGAAGACGATTACGCCAACGATGACCCCGACCGCGATCATATTCGCTCTTTTTGATTTTTCCCTTCTTCTGTTTCTGGATTCTTCCGTTCGATTCATGAATCTTCCCCCGACAACCCTCGTATTTTTGAAAAATTGTATACTTATTAATTATACAACATGCGGAAAGATTAGACAAACTTTACACATCCTTATATTGAGTTTTTCGGGTTTGTGATAGACTTCTCCTCCGATTCTCCTCCTGTTGGTAGAAGAATTTCTTGGCGATTTCCCCGCTGATCACATATAAAAGGACGATGCCCATTAGTGACAGGATCACCGCTACGGGCATGGGATGTAGACCCAATAGACTTCCTAATCCTGTATAGGGCAGAGCAAAAACTGCACCGATGATCAAGAGCGTTGCCAACACCAAGCCCCTTGCAGGCTTACTCTTGTAAAAGGGACCCCTCGTACGAATGACGAATACGATGCAGGTGGCAGAGATGATGGACTCGGTAAACCAACCCGTCTGAAACAGGGTCTCATTCGCATTGAAAAATAGCAATAGTACCCCAAAAGTAGCATAGTCAAAGATCGAACTGAGCAGACCAAATACCACCATAAAGCGGCGAATAAAACCCAGATCCCATTTGGTCGGCTGATCCAAGCTGTTTTCGTCTACATTGTCCTTGGCTATTTGCATCTCTGGAAAATCAGTCAATAGGTTTTCCAGCAGGATTTGGGTTGGTTTTAATGGCAAAAATGGTAACATCAAAGATGCTCCAGCCATGCTAAACATATTTCCAAAATTTGATGAGGTCGCCATAAACACGTATTTCATCGTATTAGAGAAAGTCTTTCTCCCATAGGTGATCCCACCACTGAGAACATCTAGATTATTCTCTAACAACACGATATCTGCAGCCTCCTTTGCGACATCCGCAGCGGTGTTGACAGAAATTCCCACATTGGCGGCATGGATTGCCGCTGCGTCGTTGATCCCATCCCCCATATAGCCGACAGTATTGCCAGCCTTTTTGCAGGCGAGGATGATTCTCTCCTTTTGATTCGGTTCTATTTCTGCAAAAACAGAGACCTCCTCAATGGATCGAATCAGTGCAGGTTCGTTCATCTTGAGCAGATCCTCCCCTGTCAGCACCCTTGAACCTTCTAAGCTCAGCTGTCTTGCGATATTCTCCGCCACCAATCGGTTGTCCCCTGTGATGACTTTTAGCTCCACACCTTTTTCCCTCAGCTCCGAGACCGTATCAATGACGCCGTCTTTTAGAGGGTCTACAAAGGTGAGTAGTCCCATCAGCGTCAGATCCTTTTCGCTGGGATCGGCCTCTTGAGTCTGTGCATAGGCGACGGCAAGGGTTCGATAGCCTTTTGCGCTAAAAGAGGCAAACTGGGCCTCCAGCTGCTCTTTCACTCCTTCAATCGGAGATACCTCTCCTGAGGAATCCATATATTGGCTGGTGACTTCTAATACTTTTTTTACTGCTCCTTTCACCAATAGGACGGTTTCTCCTTTAAAGAGAGAGGTCGTTGGCGTCGTTGTGACAATTCCCAGCCGTTTATCGATAAGATTATAGGGGATCTCCCCTCGCTTTTCATATCCAGATAGATCAAAGCTTGCCTTTGCAAGGATTGCCTCATCAATTGGATTCACATAGCCCGTTTGGAAGCTGGAATTGATATAAGAAGCCAGTAGAGCCCACTCACTCTCCTGTCCAGACAGGTCTGTGCAGCCCTGTACCACCACATTTCCTGTAGTGATCGTCCCCGTCTTATCCGAACACAATAGATTCATCGTACCAAAGTCTTCGATCGAGGAGAGTTTTTTGACAATGACCTTTTTATCTGCCATCAGCTTTGCCCCATGGGACAGGTTGATACTGATGATGGCGGGCAAGAGTTGAGGTGTCAGTCCCACCGCCAATGATAAGGAAAAAATCAGGGAGTCCAGCGGTGGTTTTTGCAGATAGAGGTTGATGATGAAGACAAAGAGCAAGATAAATACGGTGACTTCCATCAGCATCGTACCAAATTTTCGCACGCCGATTTCAAAATCATTTTCTGGCTCTGTGATATTCAGTGTATTGGCGATCCTGCCAAATTCTGTATCTACTCCAGTATTCACAACTAAGTAGCGGCCACTGCCGCTAATCACATGGGTGCCCATCCAAAGGCTATTCGTGCGATCAGATAGAGATACTTTCTCTGGTAAAATCCCCACCTTTTTCTCAACGGGAAAACTCTCCCCTGTCAACATCGATTCGTCAATGGACAGGGAGTTGGACTCCACAATGCGGCCGTCAGCAGGTATGATATTCCCGCTGGAAAGGAGTATGATATCCCCAGGCACGACCTCCGCGACCGGTAGTTCCACAGGCTGGTTTCCCCGCAGAGCCGTCACCTTGATCTCGACGACTTCCATTAATTTTTTTGTCGCATTGCCTGCGTTATACTCTTGAAAAAAGCTGAGCACTGCACTCGCTATAATTATGCTGAAAATGATCAGAGAATCCAAATAGTCTCCTAATATCAACGATACCACCGTAGCGAAGAGCAGGATGATCGTGATATTATTCTTAAATTGTCGAAAAAACAGATGAATCGGTGAACTCTGGACGCTCTCGGATAGACGATTCGGTCCATGCTCCAAAAGAACTCCCTGTGCTTTAGCAGGGTCTAGTCCCATCGATTTTGAGTTTAACCTTTGTAATAGTTCTTCTTCTGAAAGACTCCAGTGATTAATAATGGGATTCATGAGTTTCCTCCAACCAAAAATATACTCCCTCTTAAGTCATAAAACATTCTCTTAGAATCATTTTAGCACAATCCCTTTATGTCGTATGTAAATTTTTTCAGCTGAATATCTCGTATGTAGACCATATGTACGCAACAAATAATTTGACGATCCTTCTATTCAAATTTATAATGAGAGGGTGACTTTGGATAAACGAAAGCAATGGTGAAGATATGTATGAGACAATAGAATATGAAAAATTAGACCAGGGGGAATTCCACCGAGGCTATGTGCTCATCGACCTCAGAACCCCTTCAGAATACCGCGAAAGCACGATCCCCGGCGCCATCAACATCCCCCTATTCACCGAAGAGGAAAGAGAGGCTATCGGCATCGAATACGTACAGGGAGATGTGAAAATCGCAAAGGGCATGGGCCTCCGATTTGTCGGCTCACATTTGGAGGAGACTTATTTTCAGCTCCACAAATTGGTCGATCACCACGAAGCTCTAATCCTCTTCTGCTCCAGAGGAGGTTATCGCAGCTCGGCTCCGGTTGCCCTCTTTAAAGCTTTGGGGCTGCCAATCTTTAAATTGGACGGCGGATATAAAAAATACCGCCAGTACATCAATTCCGAACTGCCCAAGAGAATCGATGCTCTGCGGCTGATCTCCCTCTATGGCCATACCGGGAGCGGAAAGACCCAGCTTCTCCATGAATTAGAGCAAGAAGGATATCCGATCATCGATCTTGAAGGATTGGCGCACCACAAGGGTTCCCTCTTAGGGTCGATTGGAGAGAGTGAGCAGCCAAGCCAAAAGATGTTTGAGAGTGTACTCTATGAAGAATTGAAATCCATCGGAAACCGTCCTGCCTTCATTGAAGGCGAAAGCCGTAGGATCGGAAAAATCCTGCTGCCCACTCCAATGATGGACGCCCTGAATCGTTCCATCAAAATACGGATCGATTCCGATATGACCCACAGAGTTCAGCGCATCCGAGAAGAGTATGTTCATGACAACGACGAGGAGCTAAAGACCACCCTCGACAAATTGTCCCGTTACATGAAACCCGAGCGAATCCAAAAATATCAAGATTCCATCGACCAAGGTGCATATGATTATGTCATCGAAGAGCTGATATCCAAATACTATGACCTCAACTATGCCACAAAGCATAAGACCATAGACCATATCATCGACGGCGATCAATCCGATGCTCTGCAAAAAATAGCACAAATATATCATGAAATCACGTTAAATCTCGTATCACCTGAATAAACCCCCTCCCACTGGGTAGAAATAATCCGAAAGCTTCTCCAAACACCCAAAGCAAGGGAGGGATTATACATGAAAAACATATTGAAAATAGGCAAAGCACTGACCAGCAAATCCGTAGCCAGCCTGACCAAAATCGGAGCCCTCACCGGAAAGATCGCCCTGAGGCATCAATCCGGTCGAAAGCTCTTCAATGATCCAGAGAGAGCGGAACCTCCAAGGCAAAGGAAACCGAGGATTAAGGATTGAAAGGTTAATGTATCTGAATTAAAAACCGCTGTGGATCAGCGGTTTTATTTTTGAAATAGAATGACTAAATGATAACTACATCTTCGTAAAACGGTTCATCACACAAACCAAAATTATAAACTTTACCATGTGCAGTGAGCACATATATTCGCACATTATCTTCTTTCTTATTAATTCTCCGGCCTAAGCTCTTAAGCAATTTATGAATTTGTGAATTTGTGAGATAAGCTTCAAAGCAAGATTTTTGAACACGAACCCCATAAGATTGTAGGAACTTGCTAAAGCGAACCCTACTGGGATTATCTACTATGTCATAAATGATTAGCGTTAAAAACCTTCCACCCTCTTCACTTTTTCCAGTCTTCGTAACAAATAAATCATTCATAACATACTCCTAACGTATATTTATCGGCGAGTATAGTGATGGATCACCCGCTTCGATGGCACGCACCAAACACAAAACCTGTTGATATAAAGCCCTCCGAAAACTAATCGGTTCATTAATATACGCCAAGTATTTTTGAGAAGTATTGAGTTTGTCTTCAAATCCTTTTAAAAATAGCTTTAAGTATTTAGAATTGATCAGGATCCCACCATTCTCCATCTTCTCAAAGTCCTCCGGATTCACTTTTCCATTTAATAGTTGATGAATGACATACGAGTCTACCACAACTGCCCGCCATTCCTCAATTAAATCACTGGCAAGTGATGGATGTCCATCGTGATCTTGGTGCATAAACCCACAAAAAGGAGACAAGTTTTGCTGTTCTAAATAAGCTGTGATTTCATTTAGAAGTAGCGTGTATCCTAAACTGATCATAGAGTTAAATGGATCCTTTGGCGGGCGTCTACTACGCCCATCAAATTGAAATTCTTTCGGTAAGACCTTAGATATCCCTCTCCAATAAGATCGCGCTGCGATTCCTTCATATCCGTTTATTTGGTTCAAAGATTCCGCTCTATCAATTCCCCTTTTGTACTTAATAATCTCATTAATGTCAGATAAAACTTCATCACAATAGTGTCGATACCTTCTCAGAATCGTAATTTGATTATTGAGTTTTGCATTAATGATAATCTTCCCAAACTCGAGACAGAATTGCTCACTAGAACTCATTCTTATTTGTTCCTTTAATCGTAGAATATTCGTTTGCGAGGTAGAAATTGTTCGACCAAAATATTTTCCATGAATCGACAAATATGCTATAGGAATTCCACGAGTCAAGCAATGTACCTGAAAAGCATGACTAAGTTGAACCTGCCCAAATATGGTGACCGTATCTACGAGCTCCTTTGGTATCTTTCTAACTAGTCCATCCTTGCATTCGATAACTATTTGTCCTTCATCCACCTTCGCTGTTGCACCTTGCTCAGTTAAATACAGAATCATTTGATCACCTTTCTTTAAATCATTCTTATTAATTCTCGTATCATATCGATACGACAAACAAAAAGAAATCAACGTTTTTATGGCGAAAAAAACTGAAAAACTATTCTAGACATATTATATCTGTCCCCTATTAGGGATTTTGTTTTTCTACTGTCCTCTTTGAAAACAAGACAGTGGAACTTAAGCACATGTTTTCGTCCCCTGACGGGGATTTTGTTTTTCTACTTTACTTGTAGCAACAACGGCAAATTGTCTTCCGACTGGTTGGTTTTCGTCCCCTGACGGGGATTTTGTTTTTCTACAGAAAACGTAAAAAAGGGTTGACACGATCGGAGAAGCGGTTTTCGTCCCCTGACGGGGATTTTGTTTTTCTACATGACTTGGGAAGCATGTTTGACATTGCCGAACGTGTAAGTTTTCGTCCCCTGACGGGGATTTTGTTTTTCTACAGAAATAAAAGCAAAGAGATACAAAGAAAAGGGCTATACAGTTTTCGTCCCCTGACGGGGATTTTGTTTTTCTACTTGTAATTAATGGAGTTCCAGTGAAAACACCTCAAAAGATGAGTTTTCGTCCCCTGACGGGGATTTTGTTTTTCTACAGTAGTTTCGCGATGAGATCAATAATCTCATCTGGGATAGGGGTTTTCGTCCCCTGACGGGGATTTTGTTTTTCTACGGTATTACAACCGGAGCAAACTTCGGCAAATACAGAAAGATCAGTTTTCGTCCCCTGACGGGGATTTTGTTTTTCTACACAAGAAAAATTCTCATGATCCTAGAAGAGTGTGAGAGTGTTTTCGTCCCCTGACGGGGATTTTGTTTTTCTACAGAAGACGTTCAAAACGTCAGAGGGTACCTTGCATATAAGTTTTCGTCCCCTGACGGGGATTTTGTTTTTCTACTGGAAACAGAAAGATAACAACGAAAAGATTCCACACATACGTTTTCGTCCCCTGACGGGGATTTTGTTTTTCTACAGGATTGCAATGACCCTCATGAAGAATGTGACCTCGACTGTTTTCGTCCCCTGACGGGGATTTTGTTTTTCTACAGTACAAACAAAGAAAAGTGAACGACTTTATAGGTGAAGTCTTTGTTTTCGTCCCCTGACGGGGATTTTGTTTTTCTACAAATGAAAGCAAGTTGACAGAAAAAGAATTCTTCAAGTTTTCGTCCCCTGACGGGGATTTTGTTTTTCTACTACCGGACGCAGAGGCATTAAAAACACAGTGGCTTACGTTTTCGTCCCCTGACGGGGATTTTGTTTTTCTACATGGAAGCTTATGTAATTAAAGAAGAAAATGACGAATACGGTTTTCGTCCCCTGACGGGGATTTTGTTTTTCTACCCTATCGATAATCCTAAAAGCTTGATCCGGATAAATAACAGGGTTTTCGTCCCCTGACGGGGATTTTGTTTTTCTACCTGTTTTTAGTTTAATCATCGATCAAGTCCTCCTCTAAGTGTTTTCGTCCCCTGACGGGGATTTTGTTTTTCTACTGTTTCTTCTTTGATTCGCTTAGATTCTTCGTTCAAGTTTTCGTCCCCTGACGGGGATTTTGTTTTTCTACGCGGGAAACGCTCGATGAGTGGGATATAGAGGACGTCGAGTTTTCGTCCCCTGACGGGGATTTTGTTTTTCTACCTGCTAAGTATGGATGATGTAGTGGTGGAGATCATCGGCACTGTTTTCGTCCCCTGACGGGGATTTTGTTTTTCTACACATTCGGGTGGAACTCACGAAATGGAGGGAATAATATGACGAGTTTTCGTCCCCTGACGGGGATTTTGTTTTTCTACTGAATTGGTAAAAATAAATGAATCAACTTGGGAATTGAGTTTTCGTCCCCTGACGGGGATTTTGTTTTTCTACCAAAAAATCTTTAGAAATCTATAGGAGGAAAAAATAATGAACGAGTTTTCGTCCCCTGACGGGGATTTTGTTTTTCTACGAAGAGCTCGAAGAGGAAACATTAATAGAGTTCGCAAAAAGTTTTCGTCCCCTGACGGGGATTTTGTTTTTCTACCCGCCATCTGGCGCTTGCGCTGATTCTCTCCGTTCTTGGCTAGTTTTCGTCCCCTGACGGGGATTTTGTTTTTCTACATTACAGATCAAAAAAGTTAACAGTGACCAGATTTATATAAGGTTTTCGTCCCCTGACGGGGATTTTGTTTTTCTACACAAAAGGCTTGACATGACGGGAGAACCAGGGTATAATAAGTTTTCGTCCCCTGACGGGGATTTTGTTTTTCTACTCTGTCGAATGTAACCCTGTCTTTGCAGCACTTCCAGAAGCTGTTTGCGGTTGTGAATATCGATTTATGATTGTGGTCAGACAAGTCAGTACATTAACACCTGTAAACCTTGAAATCATCACATCGGCTAATCTATTATAAAAGTTGAATAATCTTTTTGTTGATTGTATCATATGCATCCCAAATTTCAGCTCTAATATTTAAATTCAATCCCTTTATGGTAGATTTGAACAATCTAAGTATTTCTTCACTTGTATGCTTTGATTTGCTCTTTATCCATTGATCTGTAACACTTACTATCTCATGGGCAGCAATATTTCGAGCCTCAGATTCTATATCGCGCAAAGATCTCAACTTATCTACTAACTTTTTATCAGATACCCATCCTGCGACAATATCGATAAGATGACGGGAATATATCGTTGAATATCTTCCACTTATCGATAGATTCATCAGTTTAGAAATTTTTCTGCCCGTTTCATCTCCTGTTAGTAACTCTTCATCCCATCGATCCCTCGTGCAATAGTTCGATATGTCTAATCCATGTTTTTTTAGAGCTATTACAAGGAGGTTAAATATCAGCGGTGAAATACTTCGAATAAAATCCAAGTGTTTTTGATTTCTTACAGTTATATCCATCAGTAAAAAATACTCAATGATCTTGAGAACTTCTGGATCATTAACAAGGTAGAAGTCCTCCCCAGGATACTTCTTAGCAATACGATATACCTCATGACTTGTCAAACGTAATCGATGTTCCATCAATTCAAGATATTCTATGACGGCAGGGTTGGTAAATTCTCTTACCGTTTCAGCTACCGCCAAGGCCGCTCCATAATCATATGATTTTATATGAGCTACAATCAGCTCCTTTTTAATCTCATAGTTCAAGTTTCGATTAATGGAAACTTCACAGCGATTTTTCGAATTCACCTGATTATCTTCATTAAGTGGCCAGAACTCTTCAATATTTAGACTTTTGTCCAATCGATTTGATTTCTGAGCAGGGCTATTGACTTGAACTGGTGTCAGTTTATAAGGTGCAAGAACAGATATCGTCTGAAGCGTACTTTTCATTGCAGGAGTTCCCGAGGATACATTTAGTAATATCTCAGTATCAGGATATTCACCTCTAAGCTTGTTCAAGATCTCATTAAACTCTCTATAGAAGACATCAAATTTTTGTACATCTATCAGCTCTTTTCTTTCGATGACTTCCACCCTAAACTCAATATTGATCTGTTCTCTTAATAGTTCAATTGCCCTTAGAAACCGATTGTCTTGATGGTGTAATTCTACCATTTCTGAAGAAAGATAGAGCACAACCATATCAGGTTTGTAGTTTCGCAAAATATGAAGCAATGCCCCATCATATCCGTTATTAGTGGAGATTGGATCTGTAGTGCCAACTGGTGAAAACAATAATCTCTTCATCTAACCCTCGATTCTATGAAAATGTAATGCACAAAGTCCCATTTCTGTATAGGATCCATCATACTCAGTATCCTTAAAGGTCCGCGGTGATACGCCCTCTCGAACATCTTGCTTGTGCTTATGTTTTTTGAATAACAAATCTAGTGTCTTTGCAGTTAGTGTTAGACCGTCTTGATCACCGAATCTAGCATACATGAAAGATTTACTCAAAAACCCTGTCCCCCCACCTATGCTCAGTAATGGTCCTTCTAACGGATCTATACCAAATGGAGTTCGATAGAGTCGGTTCATCTCTTCAGTAACACGTTCTAGCGATTCTTCGATGTCCTTAATATCGTATGGAAATCTCTCGTCGATAGAAATGGTAAAATAAACCCTCTTACCTGGTTTTATCGATTCACGAATAATTGGCAATTTGTTTTCCTGTCTGTCTCTAAAAGAATCTATCTTTTGGGATAATGTCAAGTCTACTACATCTAATGGCTCACTATCAGAAACTTGAAAATAGCGTGCTAACTTTATCTGCTCTTTAATCCCCCTGTTGTTCGTCAAAACAGAGTGAAGCCCTTTTTCCACCGCTCTCATATCATCAAAAAAGATCCTGTTTATATCACTATTTCGTGGATTTCTACGCTGATTCTGACTTGCCAAACGATCCAACTCATTTAGTTTCGCTTTTCCAGAAACAGGCGCATTCAATTGCTCTGCATATAACAAATTACGCATCAATGCACCCTTTATGGTACTACCTGGAATATATGGGTTATAATAGGCGTCTTTTAAGGTTAAACTCAGGTCATTCATTCTTTGATCCCAATTAATAGAAGATATATCATAGGAATACTGAGAAATCTGGTCGTATGTTAATTTTAGGGCGGACTGTTTCAGAAAAGAATTCAGATCTCTCCTGTCACCCGACATAAGATACTTCTCGTATTCTGCCAACAATCCACTCTTGTTTAATGCGTTGATAAGCTTACGAAAATTAGGAACCCAAATTCTCTTATTCT
Organism: Tissierellia bacterium; assembly: GCA_030538075.1. Taxonomy (GTDB): domain Bacteria; phylum Bacillota; class Clostridia; order Tissierellales; family Peptoniphilaceae; genus JAUNUQ01. The sequence continues at coordinate 77,142 of JAUNUQ010000004.1, read as the reverse complement.
GTTTATCCAAAATATATTCTTTTTTATTTAGATTGTGTCCACATCCTATATGGACAGGGCCTTCCAACCATAACTCCGCTTGATAATACTCTTTAGTTGCCATATCAAACTCCTATCCAAATTGGTTTGGCGTATTTATATACTGGGTGGGACCAATGGTCTCCCACTTGTAGTACTGTTCCAACATAGGGTGAACGAAATACGGAGCCTGCACCGATTAAGTAAGCGTCACGTTTTCTTAATGGCTGCCTATTGACCCCTTCGCTTTGAATATATCCCCCTCTTCGGATGAGTTTATAGCCCACTACAGTACCCATAGCATCATGAAGCTCACTATCATCAGGAATAGAGGTGGTTAATGTCATGTACACCTCTTCAGACTCACTTTCAATTTTTTCCTGCAACTCATCCGGTACGGTTATTGTATCAAATGAAAAACTTCCAAAACCGGCTGATTTTTTTCCTCCAATGCCTGTGTATTGTAAGGATTGGAATAAATTCTCTACAGAATCCAAAATAGATTTTTCTGAATATCCCAAAACGAAATAGAGACCTGCTCCCTCTTGGAATCTCTGATATCCTGTATTATAAATATCATGTTCCCCATCTGGATTATAGCCTATAGCCGTTCTCTGCCCTTTTTTCGAAATCTCGTTTTGCATTTTCTTCAGCTCTTTTGGATTTGATGATCCTGATAAATATTCTTTCCACTTCAAAAGGGGAATGTAGTTCAAGTTTTTATACTCTTTCTTATTATCTGAATCCTTCGTGCTTTCTATCGTGAGATAAGGTTTTGGCAGATAATAATCACTCCGATCAAAAGGAAAAGCATCACTTAAACGCAAATGATTCTCATTTACCCAATCCAGTAATTGTCTGATGCCCTTGTCGCCTTTCATTCGATGGATTTCTTGACACATCGCAGAAAACATCACATCCGCCGTAATGGTATTGGACGCATCTGTTAATCTCCCATTTCCAATATGAACGCCTGTTTCAAACTGTATTCTGAACAATTTGTAATCCATTTTCTACCTCAATTAGCTTATCTAGCTCCTCTTCGATATCCTTAGATAATTCACCTACAACGCAATCATAACTCATTTCAGAAAAAGCTATTCTTCCATATCCCCTGCTTCCATGCCCCCCTAAGTAGTCACATTCAAGCAGATGGAATCCCTCGATTAACAGCTTCAGATCATCAAGAATCTCCTGTTGGTTTCTAAACTCATATACAATACTAAATGGGAAGCTAAGACCTCGAATAACTCTTTCTATTTGTCTTGGATTAGCTACACAAGTAAAACGGTGGATTGTATTTTCGAATTTGACTTCTGTAACTCCATCAACACCTAACGCTCGAATACGCTCCTCTTCTTCCTCTTCGAGAAACAAGTCCCTAAAAATAACTCGACTTGGTCTGATTGCTCCCTCTACTTGCTTTGGTGATCCAAAAAGACGAATGATTCTATCATCATCCTCTGCATGAACTTGCACACCTATTGGGTTGTATTTCTGAGCTATAAGATATCGAAGTTTTCCCTTTAATGAGCTACCAGGTATCATTGGCTTATTGGTAAGAGAATCCTTCATAACCGGCGAATCTACTGCCCCAATTGCAGAGAATTCCTTGGATCCACCGATGTGTAATCCAGTTATTATTTCAATTCTTCCACTAACCTCTATTTTCCCGTAATTCATTAGTCTCTGCCTCCATAATATTTGTGATATGCAACTAAAGACTCAAAATACTTACAATATACGAGCAATTTCTCGCGATCTCGATTTATTTGTTTGATATGTTCTAATAAATTTGCTTTGTCTACAAAATCTTTGACTAGATTATCCCTTCCAGCTTCATATACCACTCTCATTTTATAGTATTGCAGATCGGATAATTCATCATCTGATAATTGCTCTGTACCCATCCTGGCTCTGTCATATAGGTTATTGGTCATCGTGAGAATATTACGAATCTGTGACGTCGTGATCTTTCTCCGCACATCCTTGATCTCTAGCATAACCTTCTCTGCTTTGTCCGCAAAGTTCGTTGTGCTTAACATATCCTTTTCCATAATCTACTGCTCTCCTCTCTGTCTGTATACATAGATATAAATCGCTACAAGTAATTGCTTACGATCTGTAGGATTCTTTACCCACTCATAAATTTTGTCCGAAAAGGCACGATGCTGCTCAGAATATTCCTTTTCTGTAGGTTCAGCTTTACCCAATAGATAAGCAAGCCTAGGAATATTAATTACTTCGTCAACATTTTGAATGTATTCTAGCATACGATATACAAAGCTCATTCGACGATCCGGCATAAGTTCCAAGTAATCAGAGAGTGTTTTATATTTCACTCCAAGGACTTCTTCCTCAAATTCGCTCCAAGTAAACACATTGTCTTTATTAAAAAGGCAAATTGCATTCTTTTCTTTTTCTTCTGTTCCAACTAAATACTCATGATTTTTCGCAGCATTTTCTAGCTCGCCTGTCTCTCTCGCCATCTCACTAAGGGGATAGGATTTTGAATATAGGCCAAGACCTGCAGAAAGTGTAAGAGTACCTTCTGAAAACCTTTTAAAAGCGTTCATTAAATCAAGTGATGCTCCAATTACGTCATCCCAACCGCCAACTAAGAAGACATCATCTCCACCAGAGTAGATGATTACTACGTTTCTGGGCGAACCTTTCTCAAACTCCTCAAAGTAGAACTCACCTTCTGATAGGATTAGATTAATATGGTGCTTAAAAAACAGGGATAAATATCTAGAAAGTGTGGCTGTTCTAGATATGGTCATATAATGATCTCCATCATCCCGTGCAAAACCACGCACAAAAGCTCTACCTAGAGAATCCACATCTGCTCGAAGTACACCAATTCGATCAATCCCTGTTGATTCTTCTGCAAGGATTCCAAACTCAGACTTGGGTGCATAATCTCCAACCCATAATCTCGTTGAGACGCTATCACCACTGAAAAGTTCATTTTTGGAGTAGGACCGTACATAATCTTCGTTTTCTCTTATGATGTCCGATAGTTCTTTAGCACCATATATATATAGGAAACGCTCATAAGGTAGCGGTAGATTAGGACGACTATGATCCTCTGATTTCATGACAACAAAATGGTTCAGGTTTTCATTGATAAGCATCTCTCCCATTTTAGTAATATTATCACAAATAGTGCAAATATCTTCACCTAACAATTTATCTCTACGAAAACAAACTTTGCATTCTCGTTCACTTTGATCTGACTTAGAATTTAACCCTCGAATATCGTCCGCTGAATAGCGATTTCCTTTACGCCTTGAAATTATACTGCTGACTTGTTGGAATAACTCTTTATATGCTCCTTCTGGCTTGTTTTCAAAATTCTCAGATGAACACTCTACCCAGCCACTACCGATAAACAAAGCAATGCCATAGTATTCTTTAAAAAATGTATTAACACGATGGTCGAACTTCTCAATGATATCTATCACATTCTTCGTATTCGGTAGAATCAAATATGCATGTCCTCCTCCAGAGTAAAAGAGGTTAGCTCTTGTCAGCTCTAAGAGTTCCAGCAATTCATCAATAATACTTTCCAACAATATCTCTAAATAAAAAGATCGGGCACGCAAGGACTTTAATGCATTTTTTTTAATAATGGTGTAGATAAAGTCCTGTATTCCTGAAATATCTAGACTGTAGAACAGGAATACTTTTTCTTTGTAAAAGTCTAGCGATTTCTTAAGTAATTTCTCACTATAGTTTCGTTCACCTTCGAATTTTAAATAGTCATAAATACAGCTTCCGAAAGCTGCCGTTAATTTGATATGATCATAAAGAGATATATCACAGAGCTGTTCTTTAACTGTGGAGGATGGTACATAACTGAGGTACCCTTCCATAATTTCCAAATAGGAGTGAGCAAAATTACGATTCAGCTGCATTCCCTTGAGGTTGTCTTTAAGCCCTAGTAATACACGATTGTAATAGTCCGTATCGAATTTAAGAGGCACATCCGTCGGATAGTTAATGCCATCTTGTTTATCCAGTGTCTTAGCATGATAATGGAGCTTTCCTTTGTTTCCATTCAAAATGTTGAAGACGGAAGAAAGGGGGACCTTCATATCAAAGCCTTTTTCTGGATTGTCAAGATCAACGCGTCGATCGGATGCTGCTGCCATGTTATCAGCAATATAGGAAATAAAGGCAGGTGAATTTTCTTGGATTTTTGCAGCTTTTAACTCGGACACATGGTGCAAATAAACCATATCTAAAATATCCTTATCTTTGATCCCCAGCTGTTCCTTAATAAACTCTCTTCCAGTAATTGAGTGGTTTCTTTGGTCTCCAGTTCTGTAGACGATTTTTCCAATATCATGTAATAAGCATCCTACAATGATCTTCAGTTTTTGTTCATCCATGTTTACCTCACTTTAATTGCATCGACCCCATACCGAGGGATGCTTTTATGCCCATTCCAGAATATACGCCAAAGTTTAATAACAAGTTTACTATCCCTTTTAGTTGCTTTGTACCATAAACCTTTATCGTCATCTCTCCCATAAAAGATGGGATACTACTCTTCTCCAGAAAAAAACGTGCGGATCTTAGTCGATAGTCTACAATAGTAGAATGGTTTATCAACTGATTGAGAATATCATCGCTCATCATTTGTAGGTTATTGCTGCTCGCATCGAACTTCATTATCAAACTCTGATAGATGAAGCGCAAAGATGGCATATTCACGTATTTCCCATCACTTTTAAATGATGTCGGCGTTTGAAATGCTATAGTGAAAATCGACGTGTCACTACCCGATAAATTCATTTTTACCAATTGATCCAGATCCACTTGACTGAGATTTCGGTTTTTCACAAGATATTCTGTCTTGTAATGGTCGATGAAAAACCTGTCTTTCGACAAAAGTGGAAGAATGATCTTTTGATACGCATAATCATTTAATGTATTGATCTCCCAAACCGTCTCATTATTGATTTTACGCAAGGACTGGCTGTAGGGGTTAATCGATAGAGAATGTAACCCCTCAGCCGCCTCTGAATCAACTTGTTTCATTAATTCACCGTGAAATACAGATCCACTATTATAATGCAATTTTCTGAGACTATCTTCCAATCTCAACTCTAACTTCGTTAATGCCAATTCTTGTACACACCTCCAATCAAATCGATTTCATAACATATGCTCTCTAACTATTAATTACTATATAGCTTATACCATCCTCTTCGATATTTCAACACTTTTACCTTTTTATACTCTGAGAATTGTCTGTTCAAGTATTATGAAATCGTATCAATTACTCTTTAACTTAATGAAGCTAAAAATCGTACATATCTTCTAAGGTAATCAACTCTATATTTCTCTGAACATCCAATTCTTCAAATCCAGATAAACTTGTGATCCAAAAAAAGGATTCACTTGGAGCAAACATCCTAGATTTTTCTATCAATTCTGTAAGTGTTTCCTTTTTTGTAATTTGGTTTTTCCATTTTGCCTCAACAAGGAGATACTGACCCTTATCGTTATAGGAAAGTAGATCGATCTCCGATTCTTTTTTTCGTAGTCTATCATTTCCCCACCAATTACCATAGTCTTTAGGTAGGAATGGCAATTCACCTTTCTTTAATCTCGTCTCATAATACTCAAACGTTATTTGTTCAAAGGTCTTCCCCATGAATAAATTCAACTGATCTTGTACATACTGATCATAAACCATTTCCCCCATATCTAAATTGATAAAATTCAAATTTGGTTGAACGAAGCCGAACCAAAATCGAAACATCGAATCTTTAATGGAGTAGATTGGTCTTTTCGTCTTTCGATCCAAGACCGGGGTCTTTCTTTCGATGATGTCCAGTTCCATCAGTGATTTGAGATAATACGACAATGCGCCTGTTTGTTTATTTAGGCGATTAGCAATTTCATTCAGTTTACTACATGAATTCGCAATCGCAAAGAGAATGTCGTTGTACATTTTAGGTTCTCTGAGCTCTTGTTTCAATAAATTACTTGGCTCTTCAAATAATCGCCCACTTTTACTCAAAAATACCTCGATGATATTCGATCGTAAATCCTTCGTATCGCTAAAGAAGGTTAAATATTCTGCCACTCCGCTCGTCAGTCCATAGACTATGGCTTTTTCTTTGTCACTATAAGATTCTACAAATTTTGATGCTTCTAAATAACCGAATGGCTGTATTCTGTGCTGGCTGGTACGTCTCCCATATAATGGACTTTTGTATCCCAATACTTGGTTCTCCATAAAGCTCATTGATGATCCACAAAGGATTAAGAACAACTGACTTCTAGATCTATACTCATCGATCAATTTTTGGAGCAACGAAGAGATATATGTTGAAGCACTTGCTAGATAGGGATATTCGTCAATAACGAAGACGACCCTATGGTCCGTAGAATAATCGAAGAGAAAGCGAAATGCATCTTCATAATTAGTAAAGCTTGGGAGTGTTTGTTGCAATCCACATGCTAAGTAAATGGATTGGGAAATTGAACTCAGATTTATAATCTCATTTGATTCAAGTGCTACAAAATAATAGCCCTCCTTATCCTTAATAAACTCTTGAATCAGAAAAGTTTTTCCCACTCTCCTTCTTCCATAGATGATCGATAGCGCAAACACACCTTGTTCAAACTCTTGATTTAACATCTTTAACTCGGTTTCTCGGCCCACAAATTTCATACTATCACCTCACATATATTATAAAACACAACAACGAGTTATGCAATAACATATTATTGCATAACTCGTTGTTGTGTTTTTCTAACTATCTAAGAAAGCGGTTCCAGTGCTCCATTGAATTCCTTCTATTATACGCATTGCTCGAGATTCATTCAACGAAATCTACTTTTCCGCTACAGGTGTGTATGCTCCGCCAAAATTCTCCATAATAGCATCTTTTGTGTCCTGTTCCTTGAAGCTCTCGACAAAATCTTCTATCCACTGAGATTCTGCATCTCTTGGATTTGCTACGAGACCAACCGAAAAAGACAATACAAAATCATCGTTCGAATCTTCCTTCAATAGCTCAAACTTCGGAGTAGTGCTAGCCAAGAATAAGGAAGGGTCTCCCTCACAACAAGCGTCAAGTTCATCTAGTCCTGTGACCAATTGATTGATATCCATCGTAACAAATTCAAAATTCTTTGGATTTTCAGCTATATCCAAAAGAGTATAGAGTCCTTCTTTTTCCTGTAGTTTGATTAGCCCACCTTTTTCCAATAGTCTTAGTAATCTATCCTGGTTACTCGCATCCTGAAAAATGGCGATTCTCCCATTTTCTGGTAGTTTGTCAATGCTGTCGTACTTGTTGCTATAGAGCCCACAAGTTCCAAGGACAATCTTATTAATAAAAACTAAATCCGTACTCTGGGATTCATTTGCAGCATTCATATATGGCTTATGCTGATAAAGATTGCAATCAATATTTCCTTCAGACAGCGCCGTATTCGGTTGTACAAAGTCGTCAAACACCGTTGTTTCGATTGTGTATCCCTTCTCTTTCATTACAGGAACAGCTGCATCCACAATGATCTTTGTGTTCGGTGATACCCCAACTTTAATTACCCTTTTCTTTGCTTCGGTTATCGTGCTATTATTCGTACAGCCGGCCAACAAGCTTAGCATTAATAAGACTAAACTTAAAATCCAGACCTTATTCTTAATCCTATCCATTCTTTACTTTCCTCTTTTCTACGAGATTTACATAATGCTGTTTTCTAACCCCTTGCATCAGGATTAATTGTAAAAAATCTCACCGGCGACAAATTAGAACAGAGGGACTTTAGATCCTTTATAGGTTTCATTTAAAAAGCTTTTTACACTATCTGATTTCAAAGAATTCTCCAGTAGCTTTAACCACTCTGTCTCTTCTTGATCTCCACGAATCCCTACAAAAATCGCTCTTCTCTTTAAACTCTCCTCATCGCTTGTAGCAAGTGCATCACTGGGATCTTTGCCTCCATTGAAATACGTATCTGCGACCATGACTGCAACATCCGTATCATCTAAAGCCTTAAGTAATCCTAGACGTTCTATTTCGATAAATTCAAAATTATGTGGATTCTCAACTATGTCGAGTTGACTAGGGATCTCAACCCCATCTTTTACTTTCAGCATTCCCAGTTTCGCTAATAATTCTATTGCTATCCCGCGATTTGTCGTGTCGTTTGCAAAAGCAATTGTAGAGCCATCCTCAATGTCCTCTAATTTCTCATATTTATAAGAGAAGACGCCAACTGGACTAGCTACGATCGGATCTCCATATGGTTTGATATCTGTACCATGTTCTTGATTAAAGGCTTCCATAAATGGCTTGTGTTGGTAAAAGTTGGCATCGGTGCTCTTCTCAGCAAGCGAAGTATTTGGTAGGACTGCATCATCAAATAATATGATTTCCATCTCGAATTGATCACTCTTATCAAATTCTTTCTTTGCAATTTCCAGCATATCGATCTGTAGGGATGAGGTTCCAATCTTTATCACTTCTTTTTCTTTAGGAATTGCCCTGTTCTCTTGGCAGCCTATAAATAAGATTATCAATAAACTCATCGACAGTAATAGTTTCGCTTTTTTCATCCTATCCTCCATTTGTTTCATCTTTATCCCATAATTTTTGATAATAAACCCTATACAGATCGTTTAAGTGAATATCTTAATACAGTAGAATTGTCTCACTCCTCAGAAGTCAATCCAATCGGATCTTCTCCAATCTTCGCCCCTGCACCATATTTGCGTGCAGCATATACAAAGGCCTGTAGATTTTCCAGCGGTGTAGGAACTGGGGTTGAGCAGCCAGTCTAGACTAGTTGGAAGTGAGGGTCCAAGATCCTTGATAATTTTCCTCTATGAATTTTTCCATTACGTCCGAGTTTAAAGAGACCCCCAAATCTTCTAGCCATTCTTCGTTTTGTCTCTCTTCTTTTGTCACAATACAAAATCCTAGCTCGTTGTGAATTTTGTCTGACGCAAATGCGAGTGCATCCATGGGATCATAATCTGCCATTTGCATATTGATCCCTGAGGTTTGAATGATGTCGAAATCCTCAATACTAGAAACCAAAGCCCGGCCATCTCCTAATTCAACGATTTCCAGATTCTTTGGGTTTTCCAGAATATCTAAGACATTTGGAAGTGCTACATCTTCTTTTAGCGTAAGCAAACCCTGCTCTTCCAAGATTCTAAGAGCCACAGCTTTATTGCTTGGAGAACTGATCACTCCAACTTTTGCTCCATCTTGCAGTTCATCTAAGCTCTTTATCTTCGATGAATACAGTGCTTCCACTATCCCAAATGTCTTTTTATAGGCTTTCAGATTGGTCCCCATATCCTTGTTGTATTCATCCAAATATGGCTCATACTGAAAGACGTTCACATCTATACTTCCTTCTACAGTGGCTACGTTCGGTTGAATGTAATCATCAAAGACCACTATTTCCAGTTCGTATCCACTTCTGCCCTCAAAATCTTGCTTGATCGCTTCGACTAAATCTAGACAAAAAGACACAGTTCCTAGTTTTATCTTCCCTTTTGACGCCAATCCATCTTTGGATTCTCCCTTTGGAGTTTCCACATTCTCGCTCTTTTCTTCGGTTACTACTACAACCGCTTTTTCTTCTGTAGGCCCTTTTGCTGCACATGCGGTCAACAGAGCAAGGAGTAGAACACATAAGACTGTTATTATTCTCTTCATATACTTTTCCTCTCACGCCTTTATCGATTCAATCATATTAATCACTCGTTTTTAACTAGAAATCCTGATAAATCACAACCAGGCCAAGTTCTTGCCCTATTACTTCCTCATAATGCCATTTTCCGGCGGCAAAATCAGTCTTAGTGAGAACTCCAGCTATTATCGCATAGCCTTTAACACGAAACACTCTTGCACCACTTAGGGTTTCACCAATGGATGCTTGCAGTTGTTCCCTGCTTTCGTATTCTGGATTGTCGATCGTCTTGGTCTCCATGCCTAGTTCTCCGGGGACATTTTCTGTCACTATTCGCTGTGCCTCTTGGCAGACTTCTATATCTTGGAAGCTAGGACCTGCTTTTGTTATATTGTATACTAGGATCTTTGCAAATTCATTTAGCTCACGGAGTTTTTCCTGTTCAGATCTGTAGTCCCGCTCCTCTCGAATATTCAGAATCAAAGTCCTTGCATTTTCAATTTGATCCTGGAAAAAAGCCCCAAAGAAGTCCAGGGATTCTAAAAACTCCTCGGCTTCCACCACCGTTAGAGAATGTAAATTATGCTTCCCTTGAAAAGCTTTCATGACCTGACTGAGCTGAGCGACGCCAGATGGCTCGATGATGATCTTGTCAAATATCTGATTTTCCTCGACCACCCTCTGGAAGTCCACGGCCATCGTGCAACAGATACAGCCAGAGAGGAGATTTTCCACTTCCACATCTTCCCTACGGAGGATTTCTCCGTCAATCGGCTTGATGCCCACTTCATTTTCCACAATAAGGATCTTTTCCCGATTCCCTTTGAGTAATTGGTTGATCAAGGTGGTCTTTCCCGAACCTAAAAATCCAGAGATGATATAGATTTCACTCATTTATGGTCTTCCAATCTTTTCTAGGTCCAGTGGCATTTTGCCGAAGTATCTTCCTGCTTCCATAAAGTAGTCGACATTTTCTACTGGGACATTCTGAGTGATATCGCATCCAGACGCTAAAATATATCCGCTAGGACTGTCATAGGACTTTGCGATCGCAATCCGCACGGCTTCGAAGATCTCTTCTCTGCTACCAAGGAGGAGCACGCCAACTGGATCCACATTACCCAGGATTGGGATTTGATCTCCAATTCGTTCTTTCACAAATTCCATATCGACGATATTATCGACAGAGATCATACTTGCACCAGTTTCTTGCATCTCATTGACGATGGATCTGGTATTGCCACATATATGATAGGCATTTACACCACCTACTGCTGTAATCATTTCACTTAGTTCTGTTGCATAGGGTTTAACGAACTCAACATACTGTGATTCTCTGAGAATGGTTCCAGAAGCGATTGGATCGCATTGCAGAATAAATGCGCCAGCCTTGATATATTCTAAATAGATCTCTTTTAGAGCATCTGTGCATTTACGGATGAGTTTATGCAGTAATTCAGGTTCTTTTCTGCTCGCCTTTAACATCTTGTCCATTGGGTAGATGCTTGAAGCCGCGGTAAAGGGACCAGAGATTAGCACCCCAGTTGGAACTTCCGTCCCCTTCTCTTGAATACACAGCTTTGTCGCCTCCAGCGTACTTTGAAACCATGGATCCTTATCGAGTTTTGTCAAACTGAAGTCGAGATCATCAATCTGATTGAGGTCTTTAAGTACATGTTCTGTTATGGCTGGGACTGAATCCTCTGGATCATTCATTTTTGTCCCAAGGGCACTTCCTAGACCATGGAGTCCATATTCAATGATCAACAGGTCATTTCCATATCGATCATAGCATGCAAATTGTGCATCTGCTTGATTCCGTGCAGAGCTCCTCTTCTCTCTATGGGTCATCCCAAGTACACGGTGAGCGATGGAAACACAAAAAGGCATAATCAAAATCCGATCCATCGGTTCACCCGTCATAAAGGCGCCCAATCTCTCCATGGGTGTCATTTTGTCATCTTTATACATGGATTAGTCTCCTACTAAAGTCAATTTACATAAGAAAGAAACGCCAGAGATATGGTCACATTCTTCAATCTGATAAAATCCTCACTCAAATTCTCTCAGGCGTTTCTGCTTCAATTATATTTTTCCAATTAATTTACTATCCAATGGCATCTTCCCATAGTATCTGCCCGCTTCCATAAATAGGTCAACACTCTCCAGTGGCGCATTTCCAGCAATATCGCAACCTGTCGCGATCATATAGCCCATTGGATTGTCATAGGACTTAGCAACTGCTACTCGCGTTGCTTCAAAGATCTCTTCCCGGTTTGCACTTTGAAATACACCTACGGGATCCACATTTCCTATGATGGGAACTAAATGACCTACTTGTTTCGTCACTACTTCCATGTCCATGGTGTTATCCACAGATAATACACCGCAACCTGTCTCAATCATATCCATGACAATGGAGCTTGTATCTCCGCAAATATGGTAAGTACAGGAGCTACCTGCATCGATTACAGCCTGATTGATTTCTGCCGTATATGGTTTGACAAATTCCCGATACTGCTTCACACTGAGTATGGTTCCGGAGGCGACTGGATCCCCTATTGAGATGTCTGCCCCTATGGCTAGACCTTCTAATGCTAAATGTTTAATTACATCTGTACATTTTCGAAGTAGTTGATGGACCAGTTCCGGCTGCTTTCTCGTCGCTTTCAGTAGTTTTTCTAGGGGATAGATGCTATTTGCTGCAGAAAATGGCCCGGGGATCCCAAAACCAACTGAAACTTCATCCCCTCTGTCTCGCATACAAATACTAGCAGCTTCTAGGGCTTGTCGGAGCCAAGGATCTTTATCCACATAGGCCAGAGAGAAATCTAGAGTATTCAAATCTTCTAAGTCTTTGAGAACTTGCTCTTCGATCGCCTGTACATCATGGACCGGATCTGTCATCTTAGTGCCCATCGCTGCACCGATCCCATGTAGAGTATATTCAATTGAGATCCCATCTTGTCCAAATCGATCATAGCTCGCAATCTGTGCATCTGCCATCTTTCTTGCGGAGCTGCGCTCTTCTCGAAAGGAGATACCCAAGACGCGAGCTGCTGTGTTTGTTAAGAATGGAATGATCATTAACCGATCCATCGGTTTGCCATTGATAAAAGCGTCTGCTCGTTCATTTGGAGTCATCTGATCGTCTTTATGCATAGTCCCTCCTTAATGTCCGTAATCTGGAAATATACAAGCATCTCGAAATACGGCTTCATAGTCTTTGGTGGTGGCTAGTTCTAGATACTCCATCTCTTTGGCAACTTCATCCATTTCACGCATGCTCTTGTCGGATAATAGGGCCATATAGGCGCCTGTGATTGAGGAGTTGCCCATATACCGAATCCGATCTTCAAGACCATCTGGGATGATTCCAGTGCCTGCGATGGATTCTGGGGAGAGATGGGAGCCAAATTGCCCTGCAATCAGTACTTCATCTAAATCCTCCGCTTTTAACCCCGCTTTTTTGAGTAGGGTTATAACTCCTGATAGGATAGCCCCTTTGGCGAGCTGTACCTGGCGTAGGTCCCCCTGAGTAACTAATACCTCTGGGTCTTCAGCTAATACTAGGATTCGTTTTTTCCCATCCATTCGCAGTAGATTTCGGCGATAATCGTCTTTCGATAGCTGGTCTGGTTTGACAAAGACGCCGGACTTTTTCACCAATCCCGTACGTAGGACTTCCTTGGTCACAGCTAGAATTCCAGACCCACAAAGACCGATCGGAACCTTATCTCCAATAACCTCCAGTTCGATCCCCTCTTTAGAGATCTTTACATCTTCTATGGCCCCCTCCGCAGCCCGCATACCATGGGAAATATTCATTCCCTCCAAGGCCGGTCCTGCAGCACAGGAACAGGATATCATCTTGCCACCGGAAGCGAGGACGAGCTCCCCGTTGGTGCCAATATCGATGAAGAGGACATTTCGCTCTTCTTTGTGTAAGCCAGCTACATAGGCTCCTGCGACGATATCTCCGCCGATAAAGGCAGATACTTGAGGGGAGCAGTGAAGTGTTGCCATCGGCAGATTCAAACCGATCTCTTTTGCTGGGAGCTCTTGAGCATCTCTAAAGGCAGGCTCGAAGGGAAATTTCCCCATGGATGCTGTATTTGCGCCTAAGAGAGTATGAGTCATGGTACAGTTGGCGGCAACGACAATCGTCTTAACCTCGTCCCCCTTGATATGAACCCCCTTGAGCACTCTGTCGATCAGGGCGTTGATCCCCTTGACCGTGGTCTTTTGAATCTCTCGAATCCCCTTCTCACCTTCCTCAATTTCGTATGTGATTCGAGTTAGGACATCGAGTCCGAATTTTTTCTGTGGATTGACCATGGATGCTGCTGCGATCTCCTCACCGCTCTTTCGGTCCACGAGTGCTAAGGCGATGGTGGTCGTGCCGATATCGACGGCGATCCCATAGCCTTCTTTGCCGTCGATATCAAATTCTGGGACGAATCCCTTCGTCAACACCTCGATCTCTTTTTCATCCTGTAGGGTCGAGACGGTGATATCTTCCGTCACATCAAATGTACAAGCCAAGCGAATTCCCTCATCCAGCTCCTCGTCCTTGATGAGCTTTCGGTCAGCATCTGAGATGGGAATCACGCCAGTAGATTCAACTTTTACTTTGCATTTTCCACAGGTACCCCTTCCGTTGCAGGGGTTATCAATGAAAATCTCTTGATCAAACAAGATATCCAGGAGGTTTCCACCCTCTGTTTCGATCTGGTGCCCTGTGTTCTTCACCCGGATGATCATTTTACGACTTCCAATATTGAACGTATATTTTCGATTGGGGAGCGCATTCCGATTCCACATGCTGGAGAGAGAATGGATGCCCCGTTTTTTATGCAGGATTTAGTCAGGCGCTGTACGAGTTCTGGTTCGCCAAATTCCAGAGTAAAAGTACTTACATTTCCCATTAAGACGCGGCCTTCCAGTTTCGCACTGGCTTCCTTGTAATTGACCATGGAGTCAAAGCTGAGGACATCTGCCGTCAACTGATTGACTTCCCGGTAGACATTACGCATCTGACCACAGATGTGGACCATGGAATAAGCCCCAGCCTCTCGAATTGCAAGCAATAGTCTGTTCATATTCTTTACGAGGAATTCTTCAAAGGGTTTAGGACCTAGGATCTCTCCTGTACCGCTGGGGTCAGAGATGGCGATGATATCCGCTCCGGCTTCGATTTGTGCAATAGAGAAGGCGATTAATTGATCGGTTAAGAACTCCAGAAATTTATGCATTTCTTCTCTTTTTTTCCGCATTTCCTTGTAGAAATCGACCGGCTCCATCAAGGAGCTTCCAAAGCTGATCGGTCCAGTGATATTCCCAATGATCGGTATCTCATCCGACTCTGCTTTTAAGAGTCGGATCGCATCGAGGACGATTTTTGCTCTTCCTTTGTTCACATCTAGTGCTGGTAGAGATTTCCAATCGGATACCGTCTTCAACTGGTATTCCACGACATGGGGCTCATAGATGGTACTTCCCATGTCCACGACAGAACCCAAATTCTCTGATTCCACCGTCATACAATAGGGCAAGCCGTAGTTCTCAAAGCAGCCTTGTTCGACGACGGCTTTGGTGAGATCTGCCATCAGGCGAGCATCCGAATGGGCCTCCGGCAGATAGATCGAGGAAATCCTCATCAGATCCTCGATCATCATATTCATCATACCACCAGGGCAGACCACTGGAGGGCGATCGACCGGTTTGCCCTCGATTGATTGGAGCAGCCTTGCCTTTTGGCTTATCATTCTGCCATCCCTACTAATTTTTTGGCTTCTTGGACTGCCTTCACCGCATTGACCGTGTATTTATCTGCACCGATCTGATCGGCGAAACGCTGTGAAATCGGTCCACCGCCGATCATGACCTTAACTTGGTCCCGGATTCCCGCTTCTTTTAATTTTTCGATTACAGTCCCCATATTGCCCATTGTCGTCGTCATCAGAGTGGACATGCAGACGAGATCCGCCTTATTGTCCTGTGCCGCTTTGACGAATTCATCCAAGGGCACATCTCTCCCCAAGTCGATCATTTCGAATCCTGCGGTTTCCATCATAATCTTCACTAAGTTTTTACCGATGTCGTGGGTATCCCCTTCTACGACACCGATGACGGCAACTGCCTTCTCTCCACTGGATGCATCCTCTTCCAGATGGGGGCGAAGAACCCCCAGTCCCGCATACATCGCATCAGAACATAGGAGGACGTCCGTGATAAA
Source organism: Tissierellia bacterium (assembly GCA_030538075.1). Classification (GTDB taxonomy): domain Bacteria; phylum Bacillota; class Clostridia; order Tissierellales; family Peptoniphilaceae; genus JAUNUQ01. Next base: position 61,208 of record JAUNUQ010000004.1, on the reverse strand, counting down.
ATATTCTTCTTCATCATAGAGAATAGAAGCTTGATTCATGCCAGCGACCAAACCATCCATTATCCCGTCATAAGCGGGATAACCAGCAGCAATATAGGCCTCAGCGACTTCAACGACCTCTTCCTCTTCCATCTCCACAACACATTCTGTCAGCTTTTTGATCATTTCCTCTTTTGTTTTCATAGCTCCTCCTTAGATCCATTCAATTATTTTTGTACTCTTGAGTTTTCTACTGTTCATACCTATACACAGATGTCCTAGAAATTTTGCCTTCCCCTTGAGTTCGACAAAGGTCTCCGCATAGCTCATCTCTCTGGGTAGTTCGATATCTACAAACTTTGCCTTTTCGGTGCCAATCAGAGAAAGCGCGGTCTTTGGGCATAGCACAAATAGCATATCCCCGTCCAGCGCCGCACAGGACTTCAAAAAGTCATATGTGAAAAGCTCCATATACATCTTGGTGAACTTGGGACCGAGGATGTTGACTCCACCCGTTGGATCTGCATAGGAGATCGCATCGACTCCTGCGCTAATACACTCTTTAACATATTCCAATAGGATAAAGTGAAAGCGCTCAAAAATCCGCTTCATCCCTTCTAGATCCTTACGCATCCCCTTGAAGACAAGGGAGGGATCCACCAGGATATTCATGATTGTAAACGGACCCGCCATCTCCGATATGACGAATTCCCCTTGGCTCTTTAGGGTCTTTGCGGCCTCTAAGACCTCGTGGATCCTACCCTTTGAAAAGTCAATCGGCTCCATCTCCCCCACTTCTGACAGGTTCTTATAGATAAAGCTCTTTGCCCTCGGTCCTGTTACGGCATCACCATAATTTACAATTCCTCCCAACGCATCTGCTTCAACGGTGTGACAAAAAGGTAAATCCACATATACATTGTCATTCTCAGGTTTTTGTAGCTTGGCATAGTTCACCATCATCTGTCGATTCTTATGTACATCGGGGAATACCACTCCAGCAGCAGCGAATGCCTCGGTATCGATCACCTTGTCCTTTGGCTCTGGACATTTATAATCCAAAATCTTAACCACATACTCCTCCTTTGACTCATTTGCTAGTTATCGCTTCTAAGTCTTTCGACATCGATCGGAAGTTTTACTAGTTCCTTTGAACGCTCCACATAGTAGGCGATATTCTCTCTAGGTGTTCCATAGGGGATTTGACATCCTGCGGCGATGCTATAACCCTTCGGAGAGTCATAGCCTTTCAAGATACAATCTTTTATAGATCGATCGATAGCCTCTTTGGTCCCTTTCATGATGACCTCAACCGGTGGAACATTGCCGACGATGTGAATGCGTTCACCGACCGCCTCTTTTAAATCTTGCAAATCCTCACAATTATCGACACTAAAAGCACCAATGCCACAATCTGCAAGGTCATCCCAAATCTGTTTGCTCTTTCCACAAATATGAAGAGAAGGTGATTCCCCAGAAATCTTCTCCGCATACCGCACATTTTCAGCCAGATAAGACAGTGCATAATCTTTAAACTGTTGATAACTGATCACAGTAACAGAAGCAACTGGATCAGCAAAACCGATGCTAGCTCCCCGCTTGTGTATCTCATCGATAAATAAGTTATTCGCCTCAGTGATAATTGCCATAATCTCATGGACTTCTTTCGGAAACTTACGGAGCCATTTCAAGATATTTTCTGCTCCACACAAGTTCAGCGCAACGGTGATTGGACCTGCAACACTACAAGCTATTGCCGTCTTTCCTTTTAGCTCTGTATTGATCCGATCCAAAGCCTCCAATACAACGGGAAGTAACCCATCCTTTTCCGGATCTGGAACTCTCAGTTTGCTCAGTTCTTCAATCCTCGTCAACAGCGGCGTCTGCGTATACCGTAATTGTTTTGGTTGATATCTGACAATCGAACCAAATGCCTCTGCCATGCCATGTAGACCGATGGTCGTACCCACCCCATCTGCACCAAAGTCCTCATAAGTATTCTTTTCCACCTCGCAGATCAGCTTTGGATCATGATAATACTTGTCCAAGTCAATATCATATAAACTGCAGGCAGTCTCTCCTAAGCTCACGGATACATTTAGTCTTTCCGGTTTCATATCCTTCGTCTCTGTCATGATTCTCCCCTTTCAATATAGTGATCGGTTATCTCATACGGTTATAGATCCGATCTCCGATAAACTGGATGATTTGCACAATGACAATCAATATGACGACGGTCCCATACATAATGGTGTCATTGAAGTTTTGATAGCCATAGGTCATGGCAACGGATCCAAGTCCGCCTCCACCGATGGCACCTGCCATGGCTGAAGAACTGAGGATGGAGATGATGGCCAAGGTGATGGACTGAATCAGTGCTGGTACAGACTCCTTTATGATCACATAGCGGATGATATGCATATCCGAGAGCCCAAAGGACTTGGCAGCTTCGATCAGATTGGGAGTGACTTCTTTAAAATTATTGAAAAATAGCCGTGCCATAAATGGAGTTGCTGCAAAGGTCAATGGGACGATGGCCGCTCTCGTGCCGATGGAGGTACCTGCGATCAATCTGGTCAACGGAATGATGGATACCATCAGGATAATAAAGGGAAAGGAGCGAACCACATTGATAAATGTACTTAAAATTCGATTGAGCCAAGGGATTGGATGCAGCCCATCGACATCTGTGATTAATACGGCAATCGCCAATACAAATCCCAATACCGTGGACAGGATTGCCGTTGCAATGACCATTAAAAAGGTCTGGTTCATCGCCGGCAATATGATCTGATTCAAGATCGTTTGAAAGTCATAGTTCATCTATATCACCTTATGTTTTATTTCATTGGATTCGAGAACCCGTCTGAGCGCCCTTAGTTCATGCTCATGTTTGACATTCAGTGTGACCATGCCCACTTTATCGTCCTTAAAGCGGTTGATCCCGCCCCAGACATAGGAAAATCGGATTCCAGTCTCAATGGCCAGAGTGGCGAGCAGAGCTTCGGAGGTCTTATCTTTTTCTTGAAAGCTCATCTTGATATTGAAGCCTGTATCCGGAAGGGTTTCTAGACAATCCTCCCCCAATAGATTCTGGAGACTCTGTGGGTCTTCAAAGAAGATGTCCGCTACAGCACCATCGGCTTTCAGCACACCATGCTCCAAGATAGCGATCTTGTCACAGACCTGTTTGACCACCTCCATCTGATGGGCAACCACCACAACTGTGATCCCCAATCTCTCGTTGATACTCTTGAGTATCTCCAAGATGGTCTTTGCAGTATGGGGATCAAGGGCCGATGTCGCCTCGTCGCAGAGGAGAATCTTGGGCTCCATTGCAATTGCCCTGGCGATGGCCACCCTCTGCTTTTGCCCACCGCTGAGCTCCCTGGGTCTGGCTTCCGTCTTGTCAGTAAGACCTACCATCTCGAGCACTTCTTTGACTCTTTGATCGATATGCGCTTGATCATAGCCCCAACATCTCATTGGCATGCCCACATTTTCATAGACCGTCATCCTCTCTAGGATGGAGAAATCCTGAAAGATCATACCGATGCCTCGTCGGAGTTCTCGTAGCCCCTCTTTGTCCAGTTCATGGACCTCTACTCCCTCAACCTTTAAACTACCGGAGTTGTACTCTTGGAGCCCATTGATACAGCGCAATAGTGTAGATTTACCGGCTCCACTGGTGCCAACTAATCCATAGATATCTCCTTTTCCGATTTCCATGGAGATTCCATTTAAAACTTTGAGGGTGCCAAAAGACTTGGTCACCTCTTCCATTTTGATCATCGCCTGCTCCTTAGTTTTCTCTAATGGGCGTTAATAGTGTATTCTGCTAAATCCCATAGTAAAAGTATATGTAACTCAAGAAAATAAAACCAATTAATAAACTTCATGCATGAAGAATATACATAAGTTTTTTTAATTAGTTTCACTGCAACAAAAAAGGACTGCATATACTCATGCAATCCCTTTTCTTGTATTCTTCATTGATGGGGTTTTATCTCATTTACATTCTCTCTTCAACCTTTGCCCAATCTAGGACTTCCCACCAGCTGTCGACATAGTCCGCTCTTTTGTTTTGGTATTTCAGATAATACGCATGCTCCCAGACGTCGATTCCCAGTAGTGGTTCTTTTCCATCAGTGATTGGATTGTCTTGGTTTGGTGTGGACACGATATCCACGCCATCTCCATCCTTCACCAGCCACGCCCAACCAGATCCAAATTGTCCGAGGGCTTTCTTCTTGAATTCCGCTTTGAATTCATCCAAAGAACCCCATTTCTTTTCAATGGCTTCCTTTAGTTTTCCCTCTGGTTCCTTCCTTGCATCTGGGCTCATGATCGCCCAATAGATATCGTGGTTGTAGACCCCGCCACCATTGTTGCGAACGACGGTCTGCAGCTCACTTGGAAGCTCCTTGTAGCCCTTCACCAATTCTTCGAGGGACTTATCCTTGTGATCTGGGTGGCTCTCCAGGGCTTTGTTTAGATTATCCGCATAGGTTTGATGATGCTTTTCATAGTGGATCTCTACGGTTTGCGCGTCAATGTGTGGCTCAAGTGCATCATATGCATAAGGTAGTTTCATTTTGTTAATCATTTTTAGTCTCCTTCATAGTTGGTTTTATAGAAGGTCATCTTATTGATAACCATTATCATCTAGTCTATTTATACCACCTTTTTCAGAGTCTAAACATTTATCAGATTATTTCCTTGCAAGTATTTTATCCGGTATTTACCATGCCGTCCTCCCTGGTCGTGACAAACACACAGAGCCACAGACATTTCTCTGAGGTTTCCAGTACCGAATGCTCAGTGAAAGAGCGGATAAAATAGTTGTCCCCTTTTGTGAGTTTCACCTTCTTGCCGCTAATCTCGAGGATTGCCCAACCCTCTAGGACCAAAACCCATTCATCTTCGAACTGATTGTATGGGCCAGATGGAGCCTTTGATGAGGTGATGCGTTCAATGCGCAGGTTCTTATCCTGAAGGAGCAGATCGATCCGCTCTCCTCCAGCAATGTATTCTAAGTTTTCATATAGATTCATAGGATCCTACCTTCCGAATTGTATGTTCTTCACTTTTGGGTCAAAAAACCCCTCTTGCATTGCACCCCATTTGATGACACGGCTCTTTAATGGGATCAGCGTCACTTTTTCCGGGATCTCGCCGCGATAGACAATCCCACCTGTGACCTTAATACGACCAGTCGTAATCTGCGGTTTCCCATCCAGTACTAAGATTCCTATCAGCTCAACGGGGGCTTCAATCACAGTCTGCCCATCCATTTGCAAAATCCCCTCGAGCTTGATGGTCTGTGTCCCCCTATAGGTCAATTGCGGTCCCAGATATACTTCTTTGGGGAGGATCTCCTCGACGATCTCCGGCACCGGTTCCGTTGCGATTGGATCTAAGGGCTCCGTCACCGGATCCTCCTCAGGGTCAATGGGCAGTTCTGTTTCCAAATTCTCGAGCTCAGGCTCCAACTGCTCTTTTAAGTATAGATCGCTTCCCCTCTGTTCCAAAGAGTACGATCTATCTTGAGCTGGGATATACACATCGGTAATCGCTGCCGGTACAAGGCCATCCTCCAGAAAACGGGTATACAGTTCTTCATTTTCAGACTTCACCTCAAACTTACAATCCTCTGGGTGAAAGAGTTCATTTAAGAGAGTGAGCTCCGCTCTCATCCTATAGTCAATCCCCATTTGACCTGACGGCAGCTCGATCTCCAGCCTTCCATCCCTTGTATGTCTGTAGAGCACCCGGCGCAAGCTGCCATCTGCCAGTGAAGAAAAATCACGACTGGACTCAATCGTATCCCCGGACCTCCTCCTTGCGATTTGTTTCATGGTATCTTGGAAGTAGCCTTCTGCTACCAGTTCATCGATGAAGACATACAGGTCAGTCTCTGCAGCATATTTTGCCTTTAATTTGTCTGCATAGTAAGAGGAGAGCAAGGTGTTATTCCGAGAACGATCCAGCATCAATAGACCAGTCGTAGTGAGAAGGGTCAATATGAAAAGGGCATAAATCAGGAGAAATCCACGTTTCTTCATAGATCCTCCGCCCCCTTTGAATAAATACGAGTGCCAAAGGACCCTCCACCATTTCCGATTCCAGACTCAAATTGGACATGGACCAATTTTTTGGAAAGATCCAGTCCACTGCCATCGATATTGTCGATCTCATCGGATATGGCATTCACACCCCCATCTTGTAAGGATCCAAAAGAGATTTTCGCCGGATCGGATTCACTAAAGTGAAAAGCCACCCGAAATAACCGGCTCCCTCTCAGGGAGTAGAAGACGTATTTATTATTCGCTCCAACTGGAGTCTTCAACACAAAACCCATTGTGTTTCGATAATCCGGGTGTATGTAAAAATCCTGGGCATCATAAACCGCCGAAGCAGCTGCGATCTCATCGGTAATATAGTTGAGGATTTGAACGGCTTCTCCGACCGTTTCATCGACCCGACCAGAAAACTCCGCCGCTCGGATTCCATAATCAAAGAGCATGGCAAAGCTCGTAACGACTAGAGTCGCTATAAATAATGCCAAAAGGAGTTCAATCAGCGTAAAGCCACCAATTTTCTTTGGGGAGTTGCAGTTCCAGTTGGGTTTCATTTCCTTCTCCATTTATGGTAATTACAATGCGGTTTCGGACTCCTAAATCCTCGGTGTCCACCGTATAGTGAAAGCGAGGATGGGGTGGAAGTTCGAGTTCTCCTCCTTCAAAATACTGGGATTTGACGCTTTCCATCACCATCTCTCCATATGCCGCCTGCTCCAACTGGACCTGTGCGTTTGAACTATTTGTGAAGCCAGCATAAAAAGCAGGCAAGACGGAAATGGCGATCATGGCAAGTACCGCCAACGCCACGATGGTCTCGATTAAGGTAAAACCTCTAAGCCTTTTCATTCTGGAATTCCCTTCATATTCACTTTGCCTGTTGCTGGTTCGACGGTGATCTCGTATCGATGTCCCTGACCTTTGAGATAAAAAGTACCTCCTTTTGATGGAGCACCTCCCGATGTGAAGGTGACGGTCGCCAGATCAAAATTCTTATTTTCTATCTGTAGATGGATGAGTGCCACCTCCTTATCTAACTTTGGTCTGATCTCGCCAGCGATCAGTATGGAATACCCCTTTCGATCAGCGTCAAATACAAAATTTACTCCTTTTCGTTTGACCATGGCCAGATTTCTAGCGTATTTCAGGTCCTGAGCCACCATACGATATTCGGTCTGCTCATGGAAGCTGGTGACAAAACCCAGCTTTAGGACTCCTATGCTGAGCACGATGGCGATGATCCCCAGAACGACCAATAATTCGATCAGTGTAAAGCCCTTTTTCATCCAATCCACCCCCATGCCCGAAGGACCATATCTCCTTCGAGATAGACCAAAAAGAAAGACAGCGTAATAAAGGGAGCCATGGGGATCTTCGTCTTCAAACTGCCACCTTTAAGTAGACAGATGATACTTGGGATCAGAGCCAACCATATGGCGATAAAGAAAAAGGCAAGCCCCTTTAATGGGTCAAAATAGGAGAAGAGAGGAATTAGAAGCATGAGATCTCCATCTCCAATTCGGCCAGGCAAATATCTCTCGACGAAAAACTGCAATAGGAGAAAAAGCATCGGTAAAAGAAAAAATCCCATCGGCAGCTTCCGCTGATAAAAACGCAACAGAATGCCTAGAATTGCCAACCCATAAAGGCAAGCCAAATGGACCTCGAGGAGGCTCTCCTCCTCGAGATCAGTCAGGGCTAATACATAGAGTATTGAACCAATTACAAGTCCCTCAAAAAAGGCCCATGATAAGCCCAATCGTAAGAAGATCCATAGATACAGTATGGGCAGCACCAACTCTGAGAGCAAATACCGAAGTTCTAGTGGATGGTCGCAGTATTTACAGCGGCCTCTTTGTACTAGATAACTCAAGATGGGAATTAGGGAACTGGCATCCAAGACCCGCTCACAGTACTCACAATGAGATCTGGGTGAGACGATGGATTTTCCTCGGAGGGAGCGCATGGCGACCAGATTCAGAAAAGATCCCATCAAAGCCCCAAAGGCAAGGATCACCATAGACATAATCGATCACTCGGCATAAGATCTCTGGATCTATTCCAGATCCTCTGGCGGCGGCTCCACCGTAACCGCGCCCGTATTATCGATGGTCACTTTATAGCCTTCACCATCTTGCATCGGATTTTTTGGCCATTCCTTTAAGTACTTTTCCCATACAATCTTTTCGCCTGTCTCCGTCCAAGTCGTTCCAGCCGCTGGTGGTCCTTCCGTCGCCACATAAGTCAGCGCGGCAGAATCCAAAACCCGTACATTTGCATTATGCGCTGTCTTAGCAGCCGTATCTCGGGACTGATTGTACCGAGGAATCGCTATGGCTGCCAGCAGAGCCAAGATGGCGATGACGATGACGAGTTCCACCAGTGTAAATCCCTTTTTTCTACCCTTTACCCTCTTCATTTCTACCTCCATTTTTTTATATACCAGTATAGGTGATTAAATCGAACATTGGTAGAGCAATCGAAAGCACAATAAATCCGACGACAATCGCCATGATGACGATGAGTACCGGTTCCATCAGCGTCGTCATCGAAGTGATCGTGTATTTTAATTCGTCCTCATAGTATTCAGAGCTGCGCTTCATGACCTCCTCGAGCTCCCCCATCTCCTCTCCGACGAGGAGCATGGACAGAAACATCTCTGGGAAACTGCCGCTCTTGGTAAAAGCTTGATGGAGGGTTGACCCCGTCTCTAAATCCCGTATCAGGACTTGATATTTGCCTTTGAGTTCCACATTTTGAATTCCCAATTCTACGATTTCGAGAGTTTCATTAACGGGGACTCCGCTTGATGATAAAATGGATAGGATTAATCCGGTTCGGCCAATGCAGTTGTAGATAATATATTGTTTAAGTAGCGGAAGTCTCAAGAGAAATCGGTCCACCATCCTTCGAAAATCCGGCCTTTTTCTATATGCCAATCCCATTCCCACCAAGATGCATGCAATCGTCAATGACAATACCAGACCATACTGATTTAGAAATATGCTGGCTTCAATCAACAAACGGGTCGATGCTGGCAATTGCCCCTCATTTCCCTCGAACAGCACTAGAAAGGTGGGCATCACATAGGTGAGGATGAATCCCACGACCACTAAGGATACCAGCATCAACAGCATCGGATAGATCAGGGAGCCCTTCACTTTACGACGAGTTTCATAGCGGTTCAGGTAATAATCGCTCATCTGGGTAAACACCTGATCCAATGTCCCGCTCATCTCCCCAGCTCGTACCATCGATGCCAGCATTTGCACACTGTCGAAGTTCTGTTTTTCTAGGGCTTCGGAAAATGGGATCCCCTGGGTCACCTGTCTGTAGAGATCCTCCACCAATTTTCTTATCTGCTGGTTTGCAGCTTGTTGCTTGGAGACTTCTAGCGCGCGCTGGATATTCACCCCAGCACGAAGCATCACGGACCACTGCTTGAGCAAAATGGATAGGGATTTTTGACTGATCTTTCCGCCTATCTCCATTGACAAAATCTCTTTGATTTTGGATAATGCCGCTTTATCCATCCACTTCCTCCCCACCGATCGATTGGGTGGCTCGTATTACATCCGGCAGATACAGCTCTCCTCGGACCGCCCTCCCAAGTCCATCCTCTAGCATGGTGCGCACTCCACTGTTCTTTCCATGAATTCTCAGTTCAGAGATATCCACCCGAGACTTTATGAGGCGAATAAAGCCATCGTCGATTTCAAAGACTTCAGAGATGACCTGACGTCCCAGAAATCCTCCATTACAGTGTTCACAGCCGGCAGGTTCATAGAGTTGGATCGAGATTTCCTCACCGAGAAGATGATGCAGCATCGCCATCTCCTGCCGGGTGGGCTGCCCCTTTTTCTTGCAATGGGGACAGAGTTTTTTAATCAGCCGCTGGGACTGCACTCCCGACAGGGCAGATGCGATCAAATAGGGCTCCACGCCCATGTCCAATAAGCGGATGATCGCTGAATAGCTATCATAGGTATGGATCGTCGAAACGACTCCATGTCCAGTAATTGCAGCACGCACGGCGGTCTGGGCTGTCTCTTGGTCCCTGATCTCCCCCACCAAGATGATATCCGGGTCCGCTCGAAGCATGGCCCTGAGTCCCCGGGCAAAGGTCATGCCCGCCTTATCATTCACCTGCATCTGGTGGATCCCCTCGATCTTGTATTCTACGGGGTCTTCTATGGTCAAGATATTTCGGTGTTCTCGGTTCAGCTCATGTAGAAGGGCATAGAGAGTCGTAGTCTTTCCACAACCCGTAGGTCCCGAACTGATTAACATGCCTCTGGTACGCGCGGCGATGGACCGAAGTCTCGTCAGGGTCTCTTCTGGAAAATCAAAATCCTCAAGACCGAGCTTGTAGCGCTCTCGGCTGAGGATTCGAATCACCGCTTTTTCTCCATATATAGTAGGTAACAATGCCACGCGAAGATCAACACCTTCATCCTGTTCAAAGGTGAAGCTGCCATCCTGCGGAAGTCTGCGCTCCGTAATGCTCAAATTCGATAGGATTTTGATCCGGGTGATCAAGCCCTGATGGCCTTCCTTATCCAGCATGGCAACAGTGCTCAGATCTCCATCAATCCGAAAGCGCACCCGAGTTTTCTCCCTCTGGGGCTCCAAATGAATATCCGATGCTCCATGGACAATTGCATCTTCGATCAAAGTGTTTATGTACAGGACTGTGTCTGTCCCATCTAGTGCTAGGTCAGCGATCTTTAGCTTCATATTGCCTCCCATTCTGCTCTATTCTCTTTGTGTTACCTGTCCATTATTCATCAGTTCCGTCATCTTCTCTTCACTATAGTCTATGATCTGAACCAGCTCCGATAAAATAAACACCCTCTGGTCTTCAACGATGGGTAGAGCACAGGTCAGCATCGTAAAAATCGGCTTTCCATGCTCTTTGGCCACTTCGTCCTCGAGGTATTCAAAGGCGTCTGCCTCAGTGACAACTCGGTCATAGGTGATATAATGGTAGATCTTGTCTTTGTTGGTGGCATACAGATCTATGCCCATGCCAATATTGTCGAAACCGTTGAGGAGAGATCCAGGGATGCGGTGGTTGTGGCCTGCTACTGCAAAGTTCCCCTGACCGAGTTTCTGCCCGTCCTTTAAGGTGGCGACGCCGATCAGCAGATTTTCGTCGTTGATGCCCTTTGAGATCGGCAAATCCCGCTTCATCGCCGGTATGACAAGCTGTCCAACGACAAATTCCGGTTTGATATGACTAAGCTCCGTAAAGGCGTCTAAAGCAGACACATTCGTGATGGCCTCGAAGTCATTTTCTACCTCTCGCGTCTCATTCTCAGCCATTTGCTCTGCGGTGATCTCTTGTGTATGGTTGATCTTGGCCCTCTGCTGGAATAAAAAGTCAGATGCCAATTGATATCCAACAAACAAAATACCAAAAACCAGTAATAATATACCCATAATTCGTTTCATTATCTCTTCACCCCACAAAAACATTTTACCACAGCAGATAGTTTTGGTCTATGAACGCAAATACGGCTACTTCTCAGTGGAAGCAGCCGCATTATTAATCTATTTTACTCCATAAATAACCGGATTTCTCCCGTTTCAATCGTCTTTGCCACATCGATGATCCGCTGATTGCTACTCCCTCGAAAGCGAAGGGTCAAGTCCCTCAGTGCGTCCACATAGAGGCCATCCACTAACACGTCGCAGAGCTCCAGCAGTTTTCTGTTGGTCTGATCTTCCATCAATTCATCAAAGCAGTACCCTGAATAAGCCCAGATATTGGTATCCACACGCCGCCGAACCTCTTCAATCACAGGTATTAGGCCTTCCGAATTCTGAAAGGGCTCCCCTCCAAGTAAAGTCAGTCCAGAGACATTGGGATCCTCCAAATATTCGATCAACTCCTGTGTCGTCTTATCCGACCAATCCATACCATATTCAAAGTCCTGGTACTCCTCATTAAAGCAGCCGGCGCAGTGATGGGTGCAGCCCGTTACAAATACACTGGTTCGAATACCCGGACCATTTGCCACATCATATTTTCGAATCTGTGCGTATCTCATATATGCATGACACGGGATTTAATCTCTTTGGTACGACCTTCATTCCAGAAGTTCTCTCCCAAATATCCACAGGTTCTACGGATGACGGTCAGTTTTTTCCGGTCCTGATTCTGACACTGTGGGCACTGCCATTCATTGTCATCGTTGACCAGAATCTCGCCATCATAACCACATTCATGACAATAGTCCAGCTTGGTGTTGAACTCTGCGTAGGTGATATTTTCATAGATGAACTGCATCATCGTCAGGATCGCCTCGATATTATTGCTCATATTTGGGATCTCCGCATAGGAGATGGCGCCTCCAGTAGATAGATCCTGGAAGGAACTCTCGAACTTGAACTTATTGAATACGTCAATTTCTTCCCCGACAAAGACATGGTAACTATTGGTGTAATAGCCCTTGTCTGTGATCCCTTCAATCTCGCCAAAACGAGCCCTATCGATGGAGCAGAGTCTATGGGTGAGACTCTCTGCCGGCGTGCCATATAGTGCAAACCCGAGGCCCGTCTCCTCTTTCCAAGACTTCACCGCTTCGTTGAGTTTCTTCATTACCTGTAGAGCAAAATCTTTCCCCTCTGGATTCGTATGGGATTTACCTGTGATCAGCTTCGTCGCTTCATAGATGCCGATATATCCCAATGAGATCGTCGCATAGCCATCTTGCAGTAGAGGTTTGACCGGCTCTCCCTTTTCTAGCCTGGAGATCCCTCCGTGCTGCCAGTGAATTGGAGACACATCCGATGTGACATCCTTTAACAGATCATATCTGAGCAGCAATGCCTTTTTTACCAAGCTCAATCTCTTATCCAACAGACGGAAGAAATGCTCTTCGCTTCCCTGAGATAAAATCCCAATCTGAGGTAGATTTAAGGATACCACTCCCATGTTAAAGCGTCCGTCAAAGACGTATTCGCCCTTATCATTTTTCCAAGGTGCCAAAAAGGATCGGCAACCCATCGGGGAAAAGACATTTCCTTGGTATATCTGACGCATCTTCTTGGCCGAAATATAATCTGGATACATCCGTTTAGCAGTACATTCTGCTGCCAACTCAGTCAGATAATAGTAGGGGCTGTCTTCATGGATATTGTGTTCGTCAAGCACATAGATCAGCTTGGGGAAGGCTGGTGTCACATAGACATCCGCTTCATTTTTGATCCCGGCGATGCGCTGACGAAGAATCTCTTCGGTAATCCAAGCCGCTTCTTGCTCGTATTCGTAGCCAGGGGTGAAATGCATAAACAGAGTGACAAAAGGCGCTTGACCATTTGTAGTCATCAAAGTATTGATCTGATACTGCATCGTCTGGATGCCGTCCTTGATCTCCTTCTTAGTGCGCTTTAAGGCAATCTCTCTGGCTTTTTCCATATCGGGTTCAATGCCGTAAACTTCCTGTTGTTCCTCCACGACAGCCGCTAGATATTTATTATAGGACTTTTGTACATAGGGTGCCAAAATCCGATCGATACCATTAATACTCTGCCCGCCATATTGCCCACTTGCAATTTGAGCGATAATCTGTGTGGTCACAGTACAGGCCACCTGGAAGGATTTTGGTGTGTCGATCTTCTTCCCGTTGATCACAGTTCCATTTTTTAACATGTCTTCCACATTAATCAAACAGCAGTTAAACATCGGCTGGATGATATAGTCCATATCGTGGAAATGGATGGCCCCTGAATCATGGGCCTGTACAATATCCGTCGGGATGATCATACGGCGAGCGATATCTTTGGAAACCTCTCCCGCAATCAAGTCCCTTTGGGTGGAGACCACATGGGCATCCTTGTTGGAGTTCTCGTTGATCAGTTCCTTGTTGCTTTTATTTAAGAGCCCGATGATATCGTCATCTGTCGTATTTTCACGGCGTTTAAAAGCCTGCACAGCTTTATAATTCTCATATGCTCTCGCGGTGGCGGGGTTCTTGTGCTCCAGGAGTTTGTAATAGACTTGGTCTTCGATCTGATAAATAGTGATATCCCGGTTCAAAACAAGTGCGAAGTCTTCGATTTCCTTGGCGATCTTCTCCGCAATCCCCTCTTGAAAAATCCCACTGGAACTATGCATGGCCTTTTCAATGGCGATGACGATCTTCTCTGCATCAAAATCTACTTTTTTTCCATTTCGCTTGATAACTTGAATCATTTGGCTCTCCTTGCTGTATTTTAACGTCTGTGACAAACGTTTCTCTTCGTCTTCAAGTATACCAGATATGGTGTTAATGTCAATATCGATTACCACCTATAGTAGTTATAAGATTTATAAGATTCCTTGTATGTTTTTTTATCAATTGTGATACCATGCCATTTTCTGTCCATGTCCTCCCAAAAAGAAATGAAAAATCAGGAATAATTTTGATGATACCCTGGATTCCTTTGCATAATGAATTCTTATTTTACTCGAGATCCAATGTGTACCACCATATCTTGTATCATTTCATTTCGGATAGAACAGATACATACGAATAAGGCCCTTCGATCCAAGTAGAATCAAAGGGTCTATAAACCTGAATCTAGTATCGCGCTTCAATTCCTCCCTCGTAAAGTTTATCCTCTGCGCTTTTTATCTTAAATAAGATCAGTATTTTCTTACTCATTTTGCTTAATCTTCCTTATATTTTATACAATCCATGCATCTAAACAAATCTATTGATCACTTACCCCTATGCGAAAGCATGTCTATTGAGTTAAAAGTCCCTCAAAATCAACTGATCTTCAACTAACAGATTCACTTTTTTCGACAAAAGTTTAATACTCTCTAACTGAATTCTATATATATTATTTGTTTTTCAGTGTATCACGTTATATAAGCATTATAAATAATCATTACAATTTCTTATCTAGATGACATTTTCTATTTTATTTATTATAGAATACTTAACCAAAAAGCGCACAAAAAAGACTGTCCTCTTAAAAAGACAGTCCAATTTGTTTGTTCAATAATCGATGAATGTCTATTTTTCTATTCGGCCATCCTAGCTTAAAAAATAACTCGCATTCAAATCTCAACTTTTGCTATTCTTTAATTTCTGAGTATACGAACAGCTTCTCTAATAACAACAATCTCAATTCTTTGCCTGTTCCATACCTTCTGCAATCTTAAAATACTCATGTTTTACATCCTTTGGAACCAGACTTCCTCCCGTTGCCCAGAGTATATGGGTTGCTTGTGCTAACTCATCTTTCTGATAGTATTTGTTGCAATACTCTTTACCCTCTTGATTTTCTGTAAGAAGAATAGGACCAACTAGACATGATGCAGCACTAGGTTCTAGGAAAATTCCTTCTGTATCATAAAACCATTTCATAAATCGATACAAATCCTGGTCAGGTAATGTCATTCCTCCACTTAATAAGTGTTCAATTGTACGCGCTACTAATCCTGAAGCCACTCCCACAGCTAACCCATCAGCTTCTGTCTTTCCAGTCAGACCGATCTCCTGTACGGATATTTGATCATATTTCCCAGACGATATCCCCAAAATCATACAAGGAGACTCGATAGGCTCGATAAGAAATACATTTACATTTTCACCATAGAGCAATTTCAATCCATAGCAGATCCCACCAGGCGCTCCACCTACTCCGCATGGAATGTATATGAATAGGGGATGTTGTCGGTCTATCACAATACCTTCTTCATCCAATTGTTTCTTTAACCGTTTTGCAGCCACTGCATATCCAACAAATAGATCTAAGGAGCTTTCGTCATCGACAAAATAACTAAAAGGATCTTGATCCGATTGCAATCTTCCCCTCTTTACTGCTTCTCCATAGTCTCCAGCATACTCTATTACTTGCACACCATGAGACCTAAGTAACTCCTTTTTCCATTCCTTTGCATCATTTGACATATGTACATATACCCGAAACCCAAGTTTTGCACTCATAATCCCGATGCTCAACCCTAAATTACCTGTCGAACCAACTTGAATTTTGTAATTGGAAAAAAACTCTTGATATTCTTGATTTCCAAGGATGGTATACGGCATATTTACATTGAATCCTTTTCTATTAACCGCTAGATCCTCCGCATGTTTTAATACTTCATATATCCCGCCCCTGGCTTTTATAGAACCGGCTATTTCTAGTAAATTGTCCTGTTTCAAATATAGTCTACCACAGTCATCACTTAGGTTTATCTTGTCCTGTAACTTCTCAATTCTCGTCAGTGGTGACTCTATTAATCCATTATACTTTACCGTTTCTGGAAACATTTCCATTATTAGTGGTGCAAATCTTTCTAGTCGTGCCTCTGCTTCTTGAACTTGCTTTTCATTTACAGGTAAAGTGTCCATTTTAAAATCCTGTTGGTACTCTTCGTTAATCCACAGGAATTGTCTTCGCTGTTTTAGTTGTTCTATTGTAGTTTCTATTGTCTTCTTCATTTTCTTCTTCCCTTCCATATTCTCCAGGAGTCTTTCCTATATATTTCTTAAAATTATAGTAAAATGCATTTAGATTTTTGTATCCTACCTGTATCGATATCTCTTCCAAACTCAGTTCACCAGTCTTTATTTTTTCACAAGCTTGCCGAATCCGCACAAAGTGCAAGTGTCCGATTATCGTCTGGGAGGTTTCAGCTTTAAATACCCTCGCTAAATGATTTTTTGAACAATAACATAGTTCTGCTAATTCATCTAAAGTAATATGTTCCATATAGTTCTTATTGATGTATTCAAGAACTCTATTTACCAATGAGTTTTGCGTGAACTTCCATCCTAACGCTCGTTCTATTGCTGCACTTAACTGCTCATAATCTATTGGTTTTACTAGAATATCCTTTACGCCAAGCCGCAATGATCTCTGTGCATATTCAAATAAGTTATATGCTGTAACAATAATAATATTCGCTCTTCCAATTTCTTCTATCACTTCAAAGCCATTACGACCTGGCATTTGGATATCCAAAAAAACGAGATCTGGAGAACTCTTATAGTATAGGGTAATGGCATCTATACCATTACTAGCTGTTCCAACAATTTGAATAGGAATAGAATATGCTTCTATTAGCTTTTTGAGTATTCTTATACTTGCAATTTCATCATCACAAATTATGGCTCGTATCATCTTTTTCCTCTCCATCCATCAGATAAGGAATCACTAAAACACCTTTCGTCCCATAACCGCAAATTGGTTCTAAAACAAAATGGAACTCTCCGTAAACATTCATTAACTTTTGATATACCATAGACAAGCCATGAGAAGTTCCACTTGCCATACGATGATTTATTTGATCATACTGCTCTTGTAATAAGACTTTTCCACTATTATCAATAGTAATACAAATACTATTTTGGGTATTCAAGTTCTTTTTCACTTCAATACGAATCTCTAGCATTCCATTCTCTTCCATCCCGTGAACAAATGCATTCTCAACTATAGGCTGAATGAAGTTAAAGGGAACCTTTTGACCTAATAACTGTTCATCTATCGAATATTGAACCTTTAATTTGATACCAAAACGATATTCTTGTAATTTCAAATATAGTTTTACATATTCTATTTCATCCTTCAGTTGTACGATTTGGTAATCCTTCTTCATGGAATACGATAGCATTTTCGATAACGATATTATCGAATGATACAAGTCCCATTGATCTGCTTCTAATGACATTGCGGCCATGCTATTGAGAATATTAAACAGAAAGTGATTATTAATCTTCAGGTCAATCATTTCATAGTTAACTTGTTTTAATTGATTTAATAGGACAGACTTATGCTTGTTCGCTTTTTTTATCTGAGAATCTCTCTTTTCTAAAGCATGATTAAATTCCATGAACTCACAATAATTTCGTATTGCTTTTGATACTTTCTCTAATAAACTCTGGATTCCTTGGATACTGCTTTCAGGATATTCATAATACTCCGATTCCTTTTGATCGGTTTCCAAATATCCGCCCTGTATAAAACCTAAGTACATATTCTGAAAATATATTGGCACGTTTATGACAATTAGATTGTAGGGACATTTGCTGATGTAACTCTCTTGGAAGTCCATCGTATTCAGTTGTAATAAACATGGGCATGTCCCTAGTCTTATACGCTCTGCGCAGTATTTCATGCAATAATCTGGGACATAATCACTCTGATGCGACAAGATATTCTCATGATCGTAAATACGATAACTATAAGCTAGGGTCGCTAAGAATTGTGTACGGATTGCTTCAATTGCAATATGAAGTGTTTTTTTCTTAGCTGCAGAGTTCGGAGGGGGAACCATGACGCTATCTGGCATAGTAGAACTCTCTTGATTTCTCCCTCCTTGAAAAGGATTCGATACGAGTAGATGTTTGAGTTCATTTTTTCCAGTATTAAAGATTTCATGCTTCACGCCTACGGGAATTGCAAAAATACTGCCGGGAGAGACGGGGAATTTCTCCCCGTCTATATAACAATCCCCAATGCCATCTGTAAAATAGATTACTTGTGCATCAAAATGAGCATGCTCAACTTGATGTGCATTGATGTCTAATGTCACAATCCCGACATTCATCCCCATTACTTCGTGCTCAGCATCCTCCAAATGTATCCATTGAATATGTCCCCAATTCGTTCTTTGGACGTGCATTTCCTTCACCTCTATGCCCATTATATTCCAACGGAGGATACTAGACAATCGTAAGAATAATATATTATAGTTTATACTCTGCCGGATATAGCGGAAACTGTGCTATGATTCCCTCGGCGGTGGTTTTGTGTGTTTTCATTTTTTCTACATCTTCATAGTCTCTTGCCACATCATTCATCAACTGGCCGATCTTTACCATTTCCTCTTCTTTCATACCCCTTTGTGATACTGCAGTTGTACCAATCCGTACCCCACTTGTGATCCAAGGCTTTTCAGTGTCGAATGGTATCATATTTTTATTGACTGTGAGACTAATAGAATCCAATGCCTGTTGAAATTTTGAGCCAGTAATCTGCTTTCCTCTTAGATCAACAAGTAATAAATGGGTGTCTGTACCACCAGAAACCAACCTGAATCCATGCTTTTCTAACTCTGCACCTAGAGTCTTTGCATTATTGACAACTTGTTGCATTAATGTCTTAAACTCTTTAGATGCTGCATACTTAAAGGACCAGGCCTTTGCAGCCATTGTAGCGAGATGGATGGAACCGAGACATCCTGGAAATGCCCCTTTATCTAATATCTTTGCATACTGTTCTTTGCAAAATATCATTCCGCTTCGTGCACTGCAAAATGTCTTTGTCGTTGAGGAAGAGACGAAATCTGCATAAGGCATTGGGCTTGGAATTATCTCAGCAGCGACTAATCCCGCAATATGAGCCATATCCACCATAAAGTATGCATCTACTTCTTTCGCGATCTCTGAAATTGCTTCATAATCAATTAGTCTAGGATAGGAGCTAGCACCAGCAATAATTAATCTGGGTTTATATTCTTTTGCCTTTGCCCGCAATCCTTCATAGTCTATCTGTTCGGTTTCTTTGTCAACACTATAAAACTCGAAGGTATAGAACTTACTCATCCAATTCGCAGGACTTCCATGAGTGAGATGACCGCCTTGGTCCAAACGCATACTTAGAATTCGGTCCCCTTTCTCTAGTATTGCTGCATAGACACTATAATTTGCCGTGGATCCTGAATATGGTTGAATATTTACGTGATCAGCTTTGAATAGCTCTTTTGCTCTCTCAATTCCGAGTAGTTCTACTTTGTCTGCAACCTGTGATCCAGCTTGATATCTTCCGCCAGGATATCCTTCAAGAGTTTTATTTGTAAAGACACTGCCTGCCAATTCCATAACCGCTATTGGTGCAGTACTCTCGGAAGCGATCATCTCAATATTATCCTCTTGTCTCTGGTATTCTTCTTCAACTAATCTTGCAAGTTCTGGATCTGTTTTTCTTGTCTCAGTAAGCATTTTATCCTTCCTTTCTCTGTGCTTTTATTCGTCTTTGAGCATATTTTTTCCATGCACCAGTCTGATCGACGATACCGACATCGACTGGATTAAACATTGGATCTAACCCACTATTACGCTGATTCTCGTAATCTGCAAAGATTTCTTTCGCCTTCTTGGATAATAGCAGAATAGCAATAATATTAAACCATGCCATTAGCCCTGCGCCGATGTCCCCCATCATCCAAATTACTTCGCCATTGAATAGCACCCCTGAAAAGGTAGAGCCTAAGAAAATGATTTTCATCGCCTTAACCGCCGCAGAACTATTTTTGGTTAGGTATCGCATGGTAGATTCTGCTTCGTAATAATATCCCATCAAACTCGTAAATACGAACATAATGATGATAATCGCTAACGCTTTTCCACCTAAGCTACCAAAAGCTGAAATAAGCCCCTCTTGCGCCCATCGTATACCATATTCAATATCTGGAATATGAGAAACTATGAATTCTCCATTTCCATTGATTACATTGTATTTTTCTGTAACCATAATGATAATCGCAGAAGATGAGCATACAATCAATGTGTCAATAAATACTGATAACGCTTGAATAAGCCCCTGTTTTACCGGGTGAGATGTCTCTGCAGCCGCAGAGACAATTGCTCCTGACCCTTGTCCTGCTTCGTTGGAATAAAGACCTCTCTTCACACCCCACTGAATAGCTGCACCAATGATACCAGCAAATAACGGCTCTAACCCAAAAGCGGACTTTACAATTAATGCCACTGCTCCTGGAAACTTCTCAAAATTCATAACGAGAATGACGACAGCTATCAGTACATATATTACGGTCATTACAGGCGCCATAAGTTCGGCAACTTTTCCAATTCTCTTAATACCGCCCCATACGACAAGACCTAGAATCGCAACAGATACTATACCTACGATAAGCATATCTACGCCAAAAGCGTTTTCAAAAGTACTGGCGATAGAATAGGTATGTAGCCCTGGCATCAGAATACCTGGTCCGATTACAGTTGCTAGCGCAAATAATACTGCAAGCCATTTTTTATTGAGAGCTTTTTCGATAAATAGCTGAGGACCTCCCACATATTCTCCATCATCTGTTACATCTTTATATGCTTGAGCCAAGGTTGTTTCAACCAATGCACTACTAGCTGCAAAAAACCCCATAAACAACATCCAAAACACTGCTCCAGGTCCACCAAAGTAGATTGCCGTTGCAACGCCTGCAATATTCCCCATCCCTACACGTGACCCTACAGTGGTCGCAAATGTTTGGAATGGAGAAATTCCTACGTCATCATCCCCTTTTTCAGTTAAAGAATTAACCATATCCTTAAAAAGTCTTACTTGTGGTAACCTGAAGTAGAAGCTGAAAAACACCGCTGCTCCCATACAGAGTCCAATTAAAGGAAGACTCCAAACGATATCATTTACTACGCTCATAATTTCGTTAAAAAAACTCATACTCATTACCTCCTAAAAAGTTTCTTCAATCGATTGTAGTTAAAGTATATCTAAAAAGTCGTAAAAAAATAATGAACTATATTGATCTATCCTTTTAAAAAAACAACGTTTTTCTCTAATACTATTAAATGGTATCCAAGGGCTTGTGATCGTATTCGAGATATTATTTTAGAGATACTAAGGAGTTCATATATTTATTTCCCCAATAAAACAAGGCCCCGTACGGGGCCTTGCGAAAAAGGAGTGGATCTACGCGTTTTTCATAGCTTCTTGGATGACTTCATCCTTTACAAAATATGGTAGGGTGATATGATCGGTGCCTTCCATGATCTTATTGTATTCCATAGAGGTCTCGATGGCATTTTCGTTTCTCGCCCAGGCGCGCCTTGCGACACCGCCCATGACATCCCATGGCATTGCGGATCTCAAGATAGCATCTACTCGTTCGCTGCCATCCAGTACACATCCAAATCCACCGTTGATGGATTTACCAATGCCGACGCCGCCGCCGTTGTGAAGGGCGACAAGGCTCATGCCTCTAGCTGCATTACCTGCGAAGATCTGTGTCGCTTGATCTGCCATGATATTGGAGCCGTCTTTGATATTTGAAGTCTCACGGAACGGAGAGTCTGTACCGCCGGTATCGTGGTGGTCACGGCCGAGCATGATGGGTCCCACTTCACCTTTGCGCACCATCTCGTTGAACTTAAGGGCGATATCCCTTCGTCCGATCGCATCGGAGTAAAGGATTCGAGCCTTTGTTCCAACGACGAGCTTATTCTCTTCTGCATCCCGAATCCAAATCCAGTTGTCACGGTCTTGGTATCGACGGTCTGGATTGATGGTCTCCATCGCCGCCATATCCGTCTTGTGTAGGTCTTCGTCTAAGCCACTCAAGCAGACCCAACGGAAGGGACCATATCCATAGTCGAATAGGCGAGGTCCTAAGATATCTTCAACATAGGAAGGCCAGATAAAGCCGTCTTTTTCGTCCTCTCCATTTTTGGAGATCTCTTTGACTCCTGCGTCGTATATCGCCTTCATAAAGGAGTTGCCGTAGTCGAAG
The DNA here is from genome assembly GCA_030538075.1 of Tissierellia bacterium. Lineage (GTDB taxonomy): Bacteria > Bacillota > Clostridia > Tissierellales > Peptoniphilaceae > JAUNUQ01. Next base: position 38,666 of record JAUNUQ010000004.1, on the reverse strand, counting down.
AAATAGGTGCCTTTGTCCGCGAGCTTTTTAATGACATGGAAGTGCTTAACCAGAGATTCATTGACCAATTCCTTGAATTTAGCAGGATTCTTGTCCAGTAGCTCTGTTCTCTCTTCGAAGGAGATGCCCTGTGGACAGTATCCACCGGTGTAAGGCTCGTGGCAGGAAGTCTGATCCGATAGTAACTCAATATGGATATCCTGATCCACAGCATATTGTAATAGATCTACGATATTTCCATGGAATGCGATGGCTCTGGGCTCTTTCTTGTCCATACACTCTTTTGCCAGAGCAAAAGCGTCTTCGGAGGTCTCCACCACATCGGTTACCCAGCCTTGAGAATATCTTGTGTCGATTCTGGACTTGTCCACTTCTGCGATGATGGAAACTCCACCTGCGATGACGCAGGCCTTGCCCTGTGCACCGGACATCCCGCCGAGACCGGAGGTGACGAATAGTCTGCCTGCCAAGTTCCCTTCATTGGGAATACCCAGCACCAATCGACCAGCGTTGAGTAATGTATTGTAGGTACCGTGGACAATACCTTGGGGGCCGATATACATCCAGCCACCGGCTGTCATCTGACCATAGTTCGCCACACCCAGTGCAGAAGCGCGATTGAATTCCTCCAGGCTATCGAACATGCCAATCATCAAACCATTGGTGATGATGACGCGAGGTGCTTCTGGCTTGGAGTGGAATAGGCCAACAGGATGACCCGAGTAGATGTGCAGAGTCATGTTTTCATCCAGCACTTCTAGGTACTTTTTAATCAGCTGATACTGCATCCAGTTTTGACACACAGCCCCAGTCTCGCCATAGGTGATGAGTTCATAGGGATAAAGGGCGACTTCAAAGTCCAGATTGTTGTCGATCATGACCTGGAAAGCTTTACCTTCCGTACAATTGCTCTTGTATTCGTCGATGGGCTTACCGTATAGGTCCTCTTTCGGTCGATATCGATAGCCATAGATCTTGCCATGTTCCTTTAGTTCCTGCATGAATTCCTTTGCCATCACTTCATGATGCTGCTCGGGAATGTAGCGAAGGGCGTTTCGGATTGCCAATTCTACTTCATTGGGTCTGAGCTTTGCCTCTCTCCTAGGAGCTCTGCGGATGCCCTCTTTGAACTGTGGATACTCTGGCAACTCGTCATCTAGACGAATTGTCATCGCCTTTTGAATGTCTTGATTTTGAATCATTGGATCCTCCTCTTTGTCTGTACTAGTTCTGTTTCTCACTCACCCAATTATGAAGCAACTTGCATGCCATCTTTTTCATCCTCTGATTTCTGCACTTTTCAAGAAGGCAGACCGCCCATCAGATGCAAATGTGTAAACTATTCTACACTTAAACCGCGATTTCCCCCTTCCTTGGTGTAGGCTTTTCTACATCGAGGAAGAATTTTTCCATATCTCCACGAAAATACGGAATCTCTCCCTATGTGTAGACTATTCTACACTCATGCAGACGTTTACACTTCCGGTTTCTGGATCCCGTATTTTTTCATTCGATAGAGTAGATTTTGCCTGAGAATTCCTAACTTTTTTGCTGCATGACTGATATTGTAACGGCTACTCTCAAGGGCCTCAATGACGAGTCCTCTCTCAAATTCCTCTGTTTTCTCCGTCAGGCTGCGTTCATCTTCAAAAACGGATCTTCCCAACTCCACTCCCTCATAGATGCGCTGCATATATCGGGGAATGTGAACGGGTTTTAAATATTTCTCGTCGGGATCCGCTAATATCAGCATATTCTCCACCAGATTCTCCAGCTCGCGCACATTTCCTGGCCAGGTATAAGAAAGCAGAATTTTCTTTAGGGAATCATCGATGCCAATGATGGATTTATCCATCAGACCCGCATATCTTCGTGCGAAGTATTCGATCAGCAAGACGATATCCCTTGGTCTCTTTGTAAGGGCCGGGATATGAAGGGTGAAGCCTGCCAGACGATAGTATAGATCCTCACGAAGCCTACCTTCACGGACTGCATCCATGGGCTCCATATTCATTGCAGAGATGACTCGGCACTTAAGCTCAAAGGATTTATTATCCCCCACTCGGTTCGCTCGCTTTTCCTGTAGTACACGTAGGAGCTTAACCTGTAACTGTAGGGGCATGGAGTTGATCTCATCCAAAAAGACAGTGCCCCCTCTCGCTTCCTCAAAGAGCCCTGTATGATCCACTGCTCCTGTATAAGCGCCCTTCACCGTCCCAAATAGAATACTCTCCAATAAATTCAGAGGTATGGCGCCGCAGTTTACTCCGATAAAGGGTTCGGTCAATCGTTTGCCGTGGTTGTGGATACTCTGTGCCAATACCTCTTTGCCCGTACCCGTATCCCCGACGATCAAAATGCTATTGTCCAGCCAAGAGATGGTCTGTGCCTCCTTGATCAGCTGCACGATCTGATCGGATTCGCCAATGAAATCGGCAAAGCTATAGGTGGTCCCATTCTCAGAATAGATGCGGCCGTTGGACAGATTATAATTGACATTGTGCTGCCGTTTGGATTCGGTTGCTTGGATCAACCGATCGTGCATCAGCTGTTCGTTTCCGGAGATGGTGACTACGCCGATTGTATTCCCATCTTTTTGGATCGGATAAGTGCTATAGATGGTGTAGAGAGGCTCTCCATCGACGGCAGTATGAGCGGAGTAGACATTCTCTAAAGCCTTCCCCGTCTTAAAGACATGGCGATGCTCAGAATGGCTTTCTCCATCGTATCCATAAGCATCCCAGAGAAAACGTCCGATCATCTCTCTTCGGTCCATATTCTCCACTTTTTCCATGGCTTTATTATAGGCGACGATGCGACCTTCTTCATCACTGATCATGATTCCGTCATTGAGGCGATTGAGCACCATATCCAGCAGTTCTTGATCATGTTGTAATAATTCGATTAAACTGTGAATCCTCTCCACCTCCCAGTTCGCTCTTTGAAATCCTCGTTTTCAAAAAAGCGCCCTTTGCAATTGGTGTTTCTGAATAACTTTTGCAAAGAGCGCTTCTCCATTCCCTATTTCAGCGTTGCGTACATGATCGCCTTGATGGTGTGCATACGGTTTTCTGCCTGATCCATGACCTTGGACTGGGGTGATTCAAAAACTTCATCCGACACTTCCATCTCCCCGATACCAAATTTCTGATAGATCTCCTCTCCAACGACTGTATCTCGGTTGTGGAATGAGGGTAGGCAGTGTAAGAAGATGGCATCTTTCGAAGCGCCATTCATCACCTCTCGATTCACTTGATAGGGCTTTAAGAGCTTTGTTCTGGTAGCCCAGATCTCATCCGGTTCTCCCATGGACACCCAGATATCCGTATAAATGACATCGGCTCCTGCTACAGCTTCCTTCACATCTTCCGTGAATTGGAGTACAGACCCGGTGACTTTGGCGATTTCCCCAGCCGTCTCCACAAGTTCTTCAGCCGGCATCAGATCCGCTGGACCACAGGCGGTAAAATCCACGCCCATCTTGGCACAGGCGATCAAGAGAGAATTGGCCACATTGTTTCTGGCATCGCCCATAAAGACGAGTTTGCGGCCTTTTAATTGTCCAAAATGCTCCTCTACAGTGAGTAGATCTGCCAGCATCTGGGTGGGATGGAATTCGTCCGTTAGCCCATTCCAGACGGGTACGCCTGCGAATTCCGCCAACTCCTCGACGATTCTCTGACTGAAACCCCGGTATTCAATGCCATCGTACATCCGTCCTAGGACCTTTGCGGTATCTTTGATACTCTCTTTTTTCCCCATTTGGGAAGTACCTGGCTCGAGATAGGTGACACCCATCCCCAAGTCAGAGCCTGCCACTTCAAAGGCACAGCGAGTTCGAGTAGAGGTCTTCTCAAACAACAATACGATATTCTTCCCCTCCAGATGTCTATGAGGGACACCTGAGCGTTTCTGGGACTTTAAATCCCTAGACAAATCCAGCAGATAGCGGATTTCCTCTGTTGAAAAATCCAAAAGTTTAAGCAAACTCTTTCCTCTTAAGTTAACTCCCATTCGTAACATCTCCTAATTAACTGATTTTATAAGAATATTATATCACAAACCTCTGCTTCTAGAATATAGGGGATCGCTATCATTGTATTTGTGATTTTTTCGTGTATCATCTATAATAAAAGCAGATAAGAGAAGCAGGTGATCAATTGCGTAGAAAAGATAGAGAGATGGACCCGAGCTTTGGTCTTCAGGTTTTGGACAACAGCGACTATGGGACCCTTGCGATGGTGGACTTAGAGGGAAAACCCTATTGTATTCCCATATCATTTGTGGTTATCGATGAGTTCATCTATTTTCATTCGGCAAGAGCAGGGAAAAAAGTGCAAATCCTAGAACAGCATCCGGTGATCTGTATGAGCTTTGTGTCATATGTACAAGTACCACGGCATATGACGCGAGAGAAGATAGAGGAGGCCATTTCCGCAGGCCGATTTGGGGAACTCGCCAGTAAAGTCTTTACCACAGAATTCGCCAGTTGCTATGTCGAAGGGATCTGCCAGATTGTAGAAGATGACGAAGAGAGCATAAGGGTATTGGTTGCCCTATGTAAAAAACATGTGCCAGAAATGCTAGATTACGCAGAAGCTGGTGCGCGTCATAGTTTAAAGGCGACCCAAGTATACCGAGTGCAGATAACAGAATTGACGGCAAAGCGAAAGGCCTTTGACGCGTACGGACAGGAGATGAAATGGGGAAGGATGGAGTAGTGAATTTGGAACTAAGCGGACTGAACTGCTCACTTTTTAAGGGACTAAATACAGAGGAGATCCAGCATTTAGTGGAGATCTCCTCTTTAGAGATCCAGAAATTTTCGAAAGATAGCTATATCTTCGAGATCTTTTCGATGCCCAAATTCATGTATGTTCTCATGGAGGGATCCATCACCCTAGAGAAATACGATGTGAATGGCAAGCGGATCATCGTCAATTCCTTCTCTGAAATGGGTACGGTATTTGGAGAAGTCTATCTCTACCTGCAAGAGCGCCCCTTTGACTATTCCTGCCGTGCGGTAGTCGACACAACGGTATTGGCCATACCGAAGAACTTTATCCTGGAGCTACAAAACGAGAAATATGGATACTTTCGAAAGATCGTCACAAATATGCTCCAGATCCTCTCTGAGAAGGCTTTCTTCTTAAATCAAAAGCTCCTCATCCTAAGCAGCTATTCCCTCCGACAGAAAATCGCAAATTTCCTGATTCAAAATGCGAAACCCAGCGGAGAAGTGATCCTGCATTTTAACCGTGAAGAATTCGCAGAGTATATCGGTACGACGCGCCCTTCCCTATCCCGAGAGTTGAGCAGCATGGAAGAGGATGGGTTGATCCAACTCTCCAGAGGAAAGGTGCAGATCTTGGATCGAAATGCCCTTTCCCTCCTCCGATAAAACACTGTCTTGTAACATAAGTTACTGAATTCTAACACTGTATGAATTAAACTATAGCCATCAAATTTAGGAGGTTTCTATGGAAAAGATGTTCTGTTTTCAATGTCAGGAAACGGTAAAGAACCAAGGCTGTACGATCGTCGGCGTATGCGGTAAAAAACCGGAAATCGCCCGCGCACAAGATCTGCTCGTCTATGTGACGAAGGGCTTAGCAGATGTGCTCACACACGCGAGAGCGGAAGGCAAGCCAGTAACGAAGGAACAAAACCATGCGGTTACTTACAATCTGTTCACGACCATCACAAATGCTAACTTCGACGAAGATGCAATTCTGCGCCGTGTAGAAGATACGATCTATATGAAAGACAGCGTGCTCGCTGAATTAACCAATCGAGAAGGTCTGTCTGCTGCAGCTCTTTATAGTGAAAAGGATATGGATGCACTAAAAGAAAAGGCAGCAGCCGTCGGCGTCCTGGCAACTGAAGATGAGGACGTCCGCAGTCTAAGGGAGTTGACTGTCTATGGATTGAAAGGACTCTCCGCTTATACCAAGCATGCCAATGCCCTATTGGCTGACGACGAAGAAGTCGATGCTTTCATCCAATCTGCACTTGCAAAGACCATGGACGATTCCCTATCGATCGACGACCTCGTCGCTCTCGTATTGGAGACGGGCTCTTATGGCGTCAAGGGAATGGCACTTCTGGATGGAGCCAACACTGGCACCTATGGCAATCCCGAGATCACCAAAGTAAATATCGGCGTGAGAAACAACCCGGGTATTCTGATCTCCGGTCATGATCTGAGAGATCTGGAAATGCTCTTAGAGCAGACCAAGGGAACTGGTGTAGACGTGTATACACACTCCGAAATGCTTCCTGCCCATTACTACCCAGCTTTCAAAAAATATGATCATTTCGTCGGCAACTACGGTGGATCCTGGTGGCACCAAAAAGAGGAATTCGAATCCTTTAATGGTCCCATTTTGATGACAACCAACTGCATCGTCCCCACAAAAGACTCCTACCACGATCGACTGTACACCACTGGCGCTGCAGGCTATCCTGGCTGTGCTCATATCCCAGGGGGAATTGGAGAGGATAAGGACTTTACACAAATCATCGAGCATGCAAAAAAATGTCAACCACCAACGGAAATTGAAACCGGTGAAATCGTCGGCGGATTTGCCCATGCACAAGTATTTGCTCTGGCAGATGCAGTCGTAGACGCAGTGAAATCCGGAGCCATCAAGAAATTCGTCGTCATGGCGGGTTGTGATGGACGACAAAGAGATCGTAACTACTACACTGAATTTGCAGAAGCCCTTCCAGAGGATTCTGTGATCTTGACTGCGGGCTGTGCAAAATACAGATACAATAAACTCGGTCTAGGCGATATCGGCGGAATCCCAAGAGTTCTGGATGCAGGTCAGTGCAACGACTCCTATTCCCTCGCTCTGATCGCTCTGAAGCTGAAGGAAGTATTTGGCCTAGAAGATGTCAACGAACTGCCCATCATCTACAATATCGCTTGGTATGAGCAGAAGGCAGTCATCGTCCTATTGGCACTTCTCTCCTTGGGCGTGAAGAATATCCACCTAGGACCTACGATCCCAGCCTTCCTGTCACCAAATGTGACCAATGTACTCGTCGAGAACTTTGGCATTGGTACCATTGACACAGTAGAAGCTGACATCGAGAGATTTTTCGTCTAATCAAAGAATACAAAAACTGCGACAATAATCTATTGTCGCAGTTTTTATTTCCAATCTAGCGTATATTTCGATATAGATTTCCGGGCTCTGGATGAATGCCCTTGTGCAAAAAGAGCTCCGAGATAGTGACCATTTGAAATCCCCTCCCCCTGAGCTTTGGAAGCACCCTCTGGCTTGCGAGCACCGTACTCTCCAAAGTATCGTGCATCAGCACAATGTCTCCATCTTTTACATGATCCAATATCATAGATACCGTCGTCTCCACGTCCTGATGGTCCCAGTCCCTCGTGTCGATAGACCAGTAGATCAAGGGCATTGGCGTGGCCATCAGCACGGTTTCATTTACATCCCCAAAGGGTGGACGCATCATTACGGCATCTCTCCCGCTACCTTGTCGGATGATCTCATTTCCGTGGGCGATCTCCCTCTGGATCCCATCCACGCTCAGTTTCACCAAACTCTCATGGCCATAGGTGTGGTTTCCAATTTCATGGCCGTTCTCGACCATCATCTGAAGCAGTTCGGGATGATCTACCGCTTTAAACCCCAACACGAAAAAGGTGGCCTTGGCGTGGTTGGCATTCAGAGCATCGATCACTCGATCTGTATAGCCTGGCACCGGTCCATCATCATAGGTGATGGCGATCATGGGCTGGGAGGGATCGATTGGCTTAGGCAACTCGTCTGGACCCTCCGAAGCCCTTTCAAGGGCGAATAGTAAGTTGCTCATCTCCACAGGCTCTGTTCGATACACAGCCAGTTCTGCTACGGAGTTCTCTCCACCGATCAGAGTTAAATCCGGTTGATTGACATGAATCCACTTTTTCGTATTCTCTTCCAGATAGGTTCCAGGCGTGAGGAGGATATTTAAATTGTTTTGATAGGCGAAGGTCGTAGCGGTAAAGGCATCCACAAATTCATTTCCATTGACCAAGATGGCATTCATCGCACCTGCTTCCTCCTGGAATTTGCCTGCGATGATCGCCGCCGTCTCATAGCGATTTTTACCTCCAATTCGCCTTCTAGCCCGAGCTCTTTTGAAAGTCTCCTCATTTACTGAGGCTTCACCTCCCAGTACGGTCTTCTCAGCGGGATGCTCCATCACATATTCTGAGAGCTGTCCATCTGCAATCAAAACCAGGGGAATATCCTCTCCACGATAGGCGCCAGAGCTGACGGCATCGGCAATATTTGAAGCGAGGTAGATCTCACTGATATCAATCCGTGCTTCTAATTCCTGAAGGATCTTCTCCGAGGTCTCAAAACGGTTTCTACCGGCGATTCGGCGTACAGCATATCCCTCTTCTCGCAACTGTCGAACGACGGATTTGGAAATGCTCTTATTTCCACCCAAAATCAGCACCTTCTTAGCCCCGAGGCGGCGCATCTCTCTAAGGGTTTCATTCGGGACATCTTCCTCATCCGACAGGAGGATGGGAGCTCCTAGATGATTGGCCAGAGTGGAGGCCGGCAATCCATCGACATATTTCGAGCCATTCACCAATAGGACGATCTCGCTCGTCTCAAATGTATTCTCACTGACTTTGGCTGCCGTTGTGACGCGGCTACTGCCTTGGATTCTATGCAAGGGCATATTTAGAGGCATCAGTCCACGAAAAGCCATCGAGATCGTGATGAACAGAATCAAATTTCTCTTCCACATATTCTACTCCTATGATCAAGTGCAAAAACTCCACCTAATCTAATTTTCTCGTTACTTTCACTCTATTGTATGCAAAGATTGGACTTATAGCAAGGAGATTGGGCAATAAGAAGGTGCTACCAACCGTATTTCAACATAATGGCCACTATATAATAGAAACAGCCTGCCTAGAAAAAACCGCCAAAGAGAATTATTCTCCTTAGCGGTAAATCGGTATTTTAATCTATCTGCCGTTAATATACAAGGTGCCGCGGACCGGCGTAATCCCCTTATACTGGAACAGCTCAGAGACGGTGACCAGTTGATAGCCTTGGCTGACTAGCTGCGGAATGATCACAGAGCTCGCCTGAACCGTTGACTCATAAGTATCATGCATCAAGATGATATCTCCGTCCTTCACTTGGCTCATGGCGATGGCCGTGACCGCAGCCGCATTTCGACTCTCCCAGTCCCTCGTATCGATGGACCAATAGATCAATGGCATCCATACGCTATCGCGGACCGTCTGGTTGACATTTCCATAGGTGGGTCTAGTGATGACGGGAGTCACACCAGCTGCAGCCTGAATGGCGTCATTGCAGCGTGTGATCTCATCTATGATTCCAGCGCTGGACAGGGAGGTCAAACTCGGATGACCATAGCTGTGATTGCCGATTTCATTTCCTTCCACCACTGCTCTTTTTACGAGCTCCGGCCAGTTATTGACGCTCTGGCCTAAGACAAAAAACGTGGCCTTTGCATGGTTTTCCTTCAAAATATCCAGTATCCGCTCCGTATACCCAGGTCTGGGTCCATCGTCATAGGTGATTGCAACCATCGGTTTTGTTGGATCGATGCCATTTGGATCTGGCTCTGGCTCGGGTACAGGCTCTGGCTCTGGCTGTGGCTGAGGAGTAGGTTCAGTTTGTCCGATACTCCCATCTGAAACCATATTGGTGCCACCGACGATGGTCCACTTCGTGCCATGCTGATTCGCCCAACTATGCGTATATTCCTCCAGATAATCTCCTGGTGTCATCAAGATATTCATGTGGTTGCGAAAAGCGTAGGTCGTCGCAGTAAAGGCATCGACAAATTCCAGTCCGTTGACGAGGATCGCATCGACGACTCCATGCTCAAGACGATTCCTCTCGGCGATCATCACTGCGGTCTCGTATCGGTTTCGACCACCGATTCGCTCGATGGCCCCCACTGCATCATAGGCTTCTTTCGAGACGGAGTTTTCCCCACCGAGCACGATTTTATTTACCGGATAGCCTATCAGAAAATTGGATGGCACATCCTTACGAACCAATGCCAGGGGGATGTCCTTCCCGCGATAGGCTCCTGATGAGACGGCATCTGCGATCGAAGAAGTCAAATAGACACTGAGTATCTCCATATGACTCTCCAGCTCTTTTAAAATGAGCTCAGATGTCTCATAACGATCTGCCCCACCGATTCGTTGGACCGTCAACCCCTTCTCCTCTAGTGCTGTGGCAACTGCAGGCTCGATGGTACTCTCACCACCGAGGATATAGGCTTTCCCCGCTCCAAGGCGTTCAATCTCGGCCAAGGTGCTCTCGGGAATGGCATTCTTCTCCGTTAAGAGAATCGGTGCCTCCAAGCGATTCGCCAGAGTTGAAGCGGGCAAGGCGTCCACATAGTTGCGGCCATTAGCTAAAATGACTATATTACTCACTTCAAAGGTGTTCTGGCTGATTTGATTGGCCGTGTCGATCCGATTGTTTCCCTGAATTCGATTTGTATTTTGCGCCAGAGCTCCCGTACTCGGCAATAGCATAGACAGGGCGAGTAGTAGCGCAATTATTCTCCTAAACATGTAAACACTCCCATTCTTGGACTTTGGATGTGGCCATTAGTGACCACTTTCCAAATCCATTATACCTCTTAACTGCCCTTGATCCAAATTTTCATAATCTTTTACATTTAGTCGGAAAATTCAAGGGTTTCAAATTCACTTAAGATTGAATCTCGCTGCAAGCGCAAGACAATGGCCACCGCCAAATCTATGGTATGTTTTAAATCCGATAGCACCGCATACTGATGATGACTGTGAATATATCTACAGGGCACACTGAGTACAAGGCATGGGATCCCCTTGTGCTGCGTGTGAATCTTCCCTGCATTGGTACCACTGCCCTTGCGAACCGCAAATTGCACTGGAATTCCCTCTTCGTCTGCCACCTGTTCTGCAATTTGAATTAAGAGCTCATTGGCGATATAGCTGCCATCGAAATGGCGTATCATCGGACCGCCTCCGAGTCTACACTGCTGCATATGAGCAGGTAAAAAAGAATCGTCTGCAGGCGCTCCTTCAAAGACCAAGGCGAGTCTGGGTTTCACTATTCTAGATGTCACCACGGCACCTCGGCCCCCTACCTCCTCTTGGGAGGCAATGGCTCCAATGACCCCTTTGCTCATTCCCAGCTCCCGAAGCTTTTGGAGAACGGAAACCACCGCGGTGCAGCCCATTCGGTTGTCAAAAGCCTTCCCCATCAATACCCCATCCCGCTCCCGGTATGAAAACTCCGAATAGGGTACCACCGGAGAACCGGCTCGAATCCCCAGAGCCAGGACCTCTTCTTTCGAACTGACCCCTAGATCAATGCGCAGGTTTTCGATATCCAAAGGCCTTTCTAGGTCCTTGGGATCGACGAAGTGGATCGGTTTACTGTTGATCAAACCCTTGTGATAACCGTCCTTACCCCGCACCATCACCAATTGTGACGGTAGATCACTCGCTATCCAACCACCTAGGGGCAAAAAGGCGATCATCCCATTGTCTTCTATATATCGCACGATGAAACCTACTTCATCAGAATGGGCATCTAGCATGATCCCTCCACGGTCTTCTGACTTAGCGCGGTTTAAATAGCCATTTTTTAGGACATCTCGTTCAAAGCTCATCTCCCCCCGGTGCATTTCTATCACATCCAGCACCTCGTCCTCAAATCCACTTGGCCCATAGGCTTCGGAGAGGGATTGAAGTAGTTTTAATTCCTTATCTTTCAAACTTTTAGCTCCTCCTAATTAATCGATGTCCCTATTGTATGCGATTCTGGAAATGGATACAAGGCATTTTTCAACGGAAAAGGAGAATGAATCAACCGCATTCATTCTCCTCTTCGTCTATATTATTTACGGGGATTGCTGTTAAAAAGCAAAAGCCAGTTGGGAACTGGTTCGGCATGACAGCTCTTCAATCCGTTTTTGTATCTCCATATTGTACTTTCGGTCTCCCGAAACGCGGATATGACTCTCCAATGTGCGAATATTCTCACTGGTGGGGATGATCCGATGTTCCACATTGTATTTGATCTTCTTGGCCACCCGCTTGCATCTGCAATGTGTATGCAGAGCCTCAAAATTATGAGGGTTAAAAACAATCCATTCAACTTTCCCATGGCATTTCTTGATTTTAAGCAATCGTCTCCTCCAATCAAAAAAGGGCGAACGACAATCACGAATGCGTTGGATCCTCTCCTCGCAATCTGAAGCCGATTTGGTTCGGACTCTTTCGACAGGCGAATTCCCCCTGTTGATCAAAAACCAAATGCCAATCTTCAGCGATTGTGTACTCCCTAACGGTATACCATAAAATCGTCCTGGATGTATTCAATTGTCTCCCTAACCCATAACCGGTCACTAACAGATCCGATTCCACTACATTTGGAACCGAAGTGAACAAAACACCACTGCGAATGGGATTTCTTTTCGCAGCTCGCCTTGTCTTCCCTTGTCGAGCTTCCACCAATGCCTCTTCTGTTCTTTCCAGTAACTGTCCTTCTCTAATCATCTATGGGCTATCCTCCTGAATCATCCTCGTCTTCGTTTCAAACCAACTGAAAGAATCACTTCGACTCGATGACCCACCTCCTCTTGTATTTCCGATTGAACGGGTCGGTTGGACATTGCTAAAAACCCATCCTTTATCACTTTGACCCATTCAATCTATATATACCTTATTCTCGATATCCTAAAACCAAATTCTTGAAAAAGATATGTAAGTTCTTTAATAATATGACCTTGATTATCTTTGTGTTTTCAAGACATTTGTAGAGCAATGGTGTATAATAGATGCAAATTAATGTACAAGAACAGAGTAGGTAAAGTCGCGTTAAGTGCTCTTAGATGGGATGTCGCTAAGGGACGAAATGACACGTCATGCGTTGACTTGCCGCTTCCGCTGTTATTTTTCGTCGGCTGGAAGCGGGACGACCAATTGGTCAGTCCTTCTTTTTTTGTCTGGGAGGTGTTTATGTTTAAAATAAAATGGGTTCTCATTGCCATGGGGATCTTTGCCTTGCTTGCGATCGCAAGGCCATTGGGGCTCAGCCAAAACCAGGCGATGGTCCTTGGATCTATGGTAGCAGCGGTCATCTTATGGGCCACAGGGGGATTACATAAGAGCGTCATCTGCGGGCTATTGATTCTCTCTTTTTCTATATTTTCCGAGACCTCGGCTATGGAGATCCTGCGTTTTTCCTATTCCGATACGATGCTGCTGATCATCTTTACGACTCTATTGTCCGTGGGCATCATGAATAGTGGGGCCATCAACGGATTCGTAGAGAAGGTCTTTATCCGCACGGGAAATAATGTCTACACCATACTCGCTGTCCCCTATATCTTGGGGATTGCTCTGGTGTTTCTGATTCCCCAGGCATTTGCTCGAGTGATCATCATGGGATCGGTCTATGCATCCCTGATCCAGCATCAAAACGAAGAGGAGCTGGAGGCGAAGCAAGCGGTTCTCTTCAATCTCTTTTTCGCCATCTCCGTGACCTATATGATCTTCCTCAATGGAGATATCGTGTTGAATGGTGCCGCGCTCAGTTTTTCTTCCGAGGCGGTCCAGAGCCAGCTCGACTATTTGAACTGGCTATCCCTGATGGGTCCTCCAACAATCGCAGTCTGCGCCTTATCGATCCTGATAATCCGGTATTTGTTTCGCAGGGAATTGTCCCATTTCCATCCTGGGATGATCACAGTCTCAAAAAGCACGGACACCTCCAAGAGCAAAAAGTGGCTGGTTCTCGCTTTGATGGCCATCGTAGTCCTCCTTTGGCTTTTCGAGGATGCTCATGGTATTAAGCAGTGGGTGGTCGCTTTAGTTGCAACCCTGGTGATGTTCGGATTGAGGGTACTGGGTAAGACGGATCTCAAATCCATCAATCTGCACTTTTTACTGTTTTTAACGACGGTGTTCAGCATAGGGAAGGTTTTTGGACAAGCGGGAATCACGGAGGTCCTCTTTCAAAACCTCAGGCATATTCTCGTAAAGCCAACTAGCCCCTTCTATCTATTGCTACTCGTCATCGTGGTGATGGTGCTTCACCTCTGCATTGGATCTGCCGTTGCCACCATGTCCGTCGTATTGCCCATCCTCGTGCCCATGGTCGAAGCAGAGGGCATCAGCGGCATTGTCATCACTCTGCTCACCTATATTACGGTAAATATGCACTTTCTCCTCCCCTTTCACCATGCGACGATGATGATCGGCTCTGGCAGAGAGTATTTCCCAGATCATTTTATGACGAGGCTGGGCACCGTGATGACTCTAGGGGTGCTAGTGTTTATTTTTGGCATCTATATCCCATGGTGGAAGATCCTGGGACTCATATAAAGGAGAGAAATGAATGAAGGAATTAGTATTTCGATATCATAATCAACAAATCAAAGAGAACGAGAAGACGCTGCTCTGCGGAATCTTAAATGTGACACCGGACTCCTTTTCCGATGGTGGAAAATATTTTCAAAGAGATGTGGCCATTAAAAAGGGCCTTGAACTGATCCAAGCAGGGGCCAATATCCTGGATATCGGTGGTGAATCCACCCGTCCCGGTTCCGTATACGTGCAAATTGAAGAGGAGATCCAACGAATTGCACCCGTTATCAAGGCCCTAAAGGAACAGACGGATATTCCGATCTCCGTCGACACCTGGAAAGCCGAAGTGGCGAAGGCGGCAATTGAAGCTGGTGCGGACATCGTAAATGATATCACCGGCTTTCTAGGGGATCCTGCAATGGCAGAAGTAGTTGGCCAAACCAGTGCGGGGGCCATCCTGATGTTCAATCCCGTCATCGCAAGACCTGAACATACGAGCTCTAAGGCCTTTCCAAAATTTGGTGGCGAAGGAGTCTATACGGATGCAGAGCTTAGCGCCAATGTCGAAAGAGATGTCCTTGAACTGATGATGGATTTCTTTGACCGGGGCATTCAGCGCGCCAACACCGCAGGAATCGAAAATGACCGATTGATGTTAGACCCTGGGATCGGGTTTGGTCTGACGAAGAGGGAGAATTTAATCCTGATACAGCAAATCGATCAAATCCACAGAAAGGGTTACCTGTCCTTCCTCGGCGTCTCTCGCAAGCGTTTTGTACAGAATATATTGGAAGAAAATGGCTTTAATACGGATATTCATAGCGAGGAAGGCTTCGAGAATCGCGACTTAGCCTCCTCCTATCTGTCAGCTATAGCCGTATTGAAAAGAGTTTCCATCGTCCGGGTCCACCAGATCCCCGCACATAAGATGGCCGTCGCCATGGCCAGCAGTGTCGCCATGGCTGAGTCCGAAGCAGATCTCAACTTTGGTGCCTATCAGAACAAATAGTCCGATGATTTGAGCGAAGGGAGAACATCCCTTCGCTTTTCTTTTTCACCCGCGACTTTTAGGATAGTAATCGATTCATTGCTACTTTTTTTCTACACATAACTGTAGGCGAAAGAGGTATTTTCTGTCTTTATATATAATACATGGGATCTATCGCCCAGCAATACAGGATTTTTTCATTTCACTTTTTACGTGAATTTCATCCTCTCATTCAGAAAGACCGTTACTATGAAGATGGATCCATGATTTGCTCTTTTCTTAATTCCATCTATATTTCAAAGGAGGTCATTATGAGACGACTCGTTTTTCTTCTGTTCGCAGCATTCATCCTCTTTGGTTGCGATTCAAACTCCACTCTCCCACCTGTCACCGTAGATTTATTACCAATCGAGATCAGCCCTAAATCTACAGAAAAGACTGGAATGAAATACACCAATGCCACCTTTTCCAATCAATCGGATTATATCGTCAATAGCTTTTTATTGGATGCGAAGAGTGAAGAAGTAGATGAACCAATCCACTTTTATTGGTTTGATACCGTCTTACCCCAAGAGATCTCTCCAAAGACAAATTGTCTTAAGGATCTGGATCCAGCGCAGATCGAGTATACTCAATTGGAATATCAGATCTCAAAAGATGGTATCATCTATCAAATCACCTATGACTTCTCCAAGGAAAAATATGAGGTCAAAAGCTTTGAGGACCTTCCCGATTTCACCCCCGAGGTGACCTACGATCAGCTTCCCTATCAGATCGACGCAGTGATCGCCGAAGAGGACTCCCCACAGTCTTGGCCAACTGTTTTTACTAACAACAGTGACCAGATCATCGTTGAATACAGGATCGGGATGCTATTGAAAGATGTCAATGAAATCCACTATTATTACACCGAAGACACGGTTTTCCCCGGCGAAACATCCCCTTCTTTTTGGGGTAGAGCGCCTCTCACCGGATCCTTGGAGGATATGGAGCCTGTGACCCTCATGTATATCTGGAAGGATGAGGATGGCGAACAGAGCGTAGAGTTTGACTATAAAACCCAGAAATATTCAGAGGGATATTGATTAAACGGAATATGTCTTTCCTAGCGCCAACAGAGAACCTGAGAAATTACATCGTTACGAAAACCCGATCTCAATACCCGAAAAAGAAGATTAAAAGAATGGAGGATTTTATGAAGAAATATCTCTTTTTTCTGCTCTGTGTTTTGCTGTTCACCGGCTGTGAGGATGCACAACTCGAAACTGGAGAGAACTCTATGGTTGATGTTGAAAATAATCAGATCAACAGCGATGATAAGAGCAAAGCTGCAGCTGAACCGCCGGTACTCATTGAAGAGCTGCCCATGGAAATGCATCTATTAGACCCACAGCCCGACGGGAGAATCTATCTGGAAGGCACCTACACCAACAATAGTGATCAAATCGTAGACCGCTTTTCCATCGAAATGCTCGATCCCAGCACCAATGAGCGCATACTAGCCAGTGAACACGGCACTGTGCTGCCCGGAGAAGTCTCCATAACCTTTGGAGGCGGACCGGTTAAGAGCTCCCTAGAAGAGCTAGAGAATTTAAAGCTCTCCTATCAAGTCATCCATGATAACAAGACCACCCGGATCGAATACGACTACAAAATAGGAGAATACAGTTTTGATACTTATGACGAAGAAGCATATCCCACTCCCGAGGTAGAATTTGAGGAGCTTCCCTATAGCTTCGAACAACCTCCAAATCCGATTCCAAATTACTGGAACTGCAGTTACACTAACAATAGTAAGATGACCATTAAGAGCTTTAACTTGACCATGCACAATACACAGACCAATCGAGAGTCGGTCGCAGCCAGCCCGGATACTGTCCTCGCTGGAGAAACATCTCCTAATATTCTCATTGATGGTTCAGAATCTCTGGAGGATCTAATACCGCTGTCTCTAAAATATTCCTACAACGCGGAAGATGGCAAAGAGGTCCTCGTGGAATACAATTATAAGACAAAAAAATACATCGTCGATCGATTCTGATTGATCTACTATTCCCCTGAAGCTCATCGACTTCAGGGGTTTTCTGTTGTGGAAAAAGCTTTTCATAGGGTTGTCTTTCGAGTAAATCCATGATAGACTAGCCCAAACTCCCCATTATTAGCCATTTTGTCAATATTCATCTAAATATCCAAAGTGTTGGATTACAAACTATTTTTCAATCCAATTATCGGTTATTATAAGATTAGTTAATGGATCAGGTTTTGTGATGTGTTTGACAAAGTGTATTAGATCTTTTAATCGCATTTGTCTCGTATCCATTAGCAAGCCCTGCGCAGACTGGAGTGGATAATGAAAAACATCATTGTTACGAACAACTCACTAGTAGTCAAGGAGCAAAAACTCCCCTGCATTTATGTGGAAGAGGATGCCGATCAGGTACTCGCCAAGGTGCGGGATCTAGTCCATATGGGTTATCTGTTGCTTTCTCATCCCTTGGGAGCGAGTATCAAGATGATCCATTCCCCGGTGGTTTCTATCCTGATGGAGGAAAAGACTGGACCCATGGACCTGGAATCCGTAGAGGTTATCGAAGGCGCCATCTTAAAGCTAAGAGCAGCTCTAGGAGAACGAACTTTTGACTACAGGAATCGTTCCGACTACGAGATCGTAGATCGGGACAGACTGTTGGCAGCATTTCAAGAATTAAAGCTCAACATCTAAGAAAGGGTGAAAAGATTGAGACTAGAACATAGGAATATCGAGATCAAAGATATCGTTTTCGGCGACGCGATGAAGGTCGACGGATCTACCTTAGTCGTAGATAAGAATGCGATTATCGATGAACTCATGAAGGATGAAAACATCAAAGAAGTAAAGGTGGATTTGGCAAAACCAGGTGAAAAAACGAGAATTATCCCTGTAAAAGACGTCATCGAGCCTCGTTACAAAGTTGAGGGAACCCCTGGCTTTGCAGGAGTGACCACGCAAGCAGCGCCCCTTGGTGAAGGTATCGTCAGTGTTCTGAAAAACACAGCCATCGTCACTATCGGAGACATCGTCGGTTTCCAAGAGGGGATCATCGACATGTGGGGAGAAGGCGGAACCTGGACTCCATTCTCCAAAACCCTCAATATCGTCGTGGACATCACTCCAATTGAGGGCTTGACCCCTCATGAGCATGAGGTGACTTGCCGTATTGCTGGTCTGAAAGCCTCTGAGGTAGTGGGTTTAGCTGCAAAAGACGTCGAGCCTACCGAAGTCGTCGTCTATGAAAAGGGAACCATTCCAGAAGAAAACGCAAAATATCCTGACCTACCGAAGGTAGTATATGTTGAAATGCTGATCTCTCAAGGTCTGCTCCATGCCAGCTTCATCTATGGCACGGACTCCATTGGAATTCTGCCCACCTATTTATCTCCCACAGAGGAGCTAGACGGTGCAGTAATCAGCGGAAACTGCGTTGCAGCATGTGACAAGATCACCACTTACCAACATCAAAACAATAACGTCATCATCGAGTTGATGGAGCTACATGGCAAGGAAATCAACTTTGTCGGCGTCCTGATGGTACCTGAGTTGACAACCCTACGCGGAAAATTCGTCACTTGTGATTACACCGCAAAACTCTGTAAGGAACTCGGTGCAGATGGCGTCATCGTCTCCGAAGAAGGCTACGGAAACCCAGACTCAGACCTGTTGATGATCTGTCAACGACTGGAGAAAATGGGCATTAAGACCGTTCTCATCACGGATGAATGTGCTGGTTGGGACGGCATGAGCCAGCCCCTCGCAGACACGGCAAAAGAAGCAGTGGCAGTCGTATCCACCGGTAATGTTTCGCATGTGGTCACTTTAGAAAAAGCGGACCGAATTCTAGGCGATCCCTTCGCCGTAGCGAATCTCGCAGGCGGATGGGAAGGTGCGTACAATCCTGAAGACGGTACGATCAAATGCGAGCTCAATGCAGTGATCTCCTCTACTTCTGAAATTGGCACCCACAACGCAACCATAGAATTGGTGTAGGAGGCAAGAAAATGACGAAAAAAGTACTTTACTATCTCAATCAGTTCTTTGGGCAAATCGGCGGAGAAGAAATGGCCCATATTCCACTGGAATTCCGAGAAGAAGCCATTGGTCCAGCCGCAGCTCTAGATAAGATGCTTACGGATGCGAAAGTCATCGGTACGGTCATCTGCGGAGATAACTATTTTAATGAGAATAAAGAAGAAGCTGAAGAAGCACTGAAAAAACTATATGAAGAGCATTCCCCAGATTTAGTCATCGCCGGTCCCGCTTTCAATGCTGGTCGATATGGAATGGCCTGTGCTGGAGTAGCAGAAGTGTTTGAAGCATTGGATGTGCCAGTTGTCTCTGGTATGTATGAAGAAAACCCTGGACTGGACGAGGCAAAAGGACGAGCATATGTAGTCCAAACATCCAACAGTGCAGCGGATATGCGAAAGACCCTTCCGAAAATTGCAAATCTAGTCAATAAATTATTGGCTGGCGAAAAAGTTGTTCCCGCTGATGATGAATACTTCGTCCAAGGCAAACGACTCACAGTACTCGTAGAAAAGACCGGCTCCGTTCGCGCCATCGAGATGCTCTTGAAACGTCTGAAAGACGAAGAGTATGAGACCGAAATGCCAATGCCCACCTTCGATACCGTCGAACCAGCTGCTGCGATCAAAGACATGAAAAAAGCAGTCATCGCACTGGTTACATCTGGAGGTATTGTACCTGAGGGCAACCCAGACCGCATCCAGTCTGCATCTGCTCAAAAATGGGGCAAATACAATATCGCTGGTAAAGACAGCCTAGAAGAAGGCTTCTGCACGATTCACGGAGGCTATGACCCCGTATATGCAAATGAGTCCCCAGACCGTGTCGTTCCCCTAGATGCCCTAAAAGCACTGGAAAAAGAAGGAGTCGTCGGCGGAGTCTATGATTACTTCTATACCACAACTGGTACGGGAACCGCTGTTGGAAACTCCATTAAATTTGGTGCTGAGATCGGACAAGAACTGAAGGATGCCGGCGTCGATGGCGTTATCCTGACCTCCACCTGAGGCACCTGTACACGTTGCGGTGCAACGATGGTAAAAGAAATCGAAAAATATGGCATTCCAATCGTCCATATGGCAACAATTACAACTATCTCCGTCTCCGTAGGTGCAAATCGTATCGTTCCTACGATCTCCATCCCCTATCCAGTCGGAAATCCGGCATTGGGAGAGAAAGAGGCCGATTTGAGAATGAAGATGGTCAAAACTGCTCTGAAGGCACTTGAAACCGAAGTCACAGAGCCCACGATTTTTCCAGTATAATTAAACGGGGACGCATTCTGTGAAGTTCACCCTCGCAGAACAACTCTGAGAATACAGATCGATGCCCTTAACTAGGACTATCTAGCTAAGGGCATGATCGGTGAAAATCTATAGAGTGCGTCCTTTTTTCTCCATCTTATTTATGAAAAATAATTGGAGGGGTATGCAATATTAGGAGGGAATACTATGGATCAAAAGAGAGAACAAGTCGTTCCATATAAAGTAGTCAATTATGCAGGGGCTTTTATCGCACTTCTCATTGGCTCCGGTTTCGCCACGGGCCAAGAGTTGTTGCAGTACTTTGCCTCTTGGGGGTACTGGGGGATTGCTGGAATAGCCGCCGTATTCATTTTGATGGCTTATGTTGGGGTCAGTTTCGTATCCGCCGGATACCACAATCGCTTCGAAAATCCAAACGATATCTACAAATACTACTGCGGAAATATCGTCGGTTCTTTTTACGATTACTTCTCCGTCTTCTTTCTATTCTTGTCCTACACCGTTATGGTTGCAGGTGCAGGAGCCACCTTTGAGCAGCACTATGGATTATCTTCAAATGTGGGAAGTGTGATCTTGATGATCTGCGCGATGGCAACCGTCGTGTTCGGATTGAACAGAATCGTAGATGTCATCGGAAATATCGGTCCTGTTATCGTTGTCATGGCGATTCTCGTCGGTGCCATTAGTATTGGTATCAATTACAAATATGCAGATACAGCGATAGAGGCGATGAAGGGCTATGTCGCTAGCGGTGAAGTAAAGGTCGCCTCTACCAGCTGGTGGTTAGCTGCCGGATCCTATGTTGGGTTCTGTATGCTCTGGTTGGCAGCATTCCTAGCGCAAGTTGGGGCTGGAGCCAATAGTGACAAGGAAGGGAAGCTCGGCGCTTTCTTCGGTTCTTTCGGCTTTTCATTAGCTTGCTTGATCATGTCCCTAGCCATCCTATTTGGAATTACGAAACTTGGCGGAAGCCAGATTCCAAGTCTAATCCTGGCCGGAGAGATCCATCCGGTGCTCGCCACGATTTACTCAGTGATCATCTTCTTGGGGATCTATACAACTGCAGTACCGCTGCTCTGGTCTGTCATTGCTCGATTCGCTAAAGAAGGTACAAATCGATTCCGTATTTTAACCCTTGCCCTCGGTGTCATTGGCGGATTCATCGGAGTCGTTCTGCGATTTGATACACTGGTCAACTATGTCTATGTCATCAATGGTTATGTGGGAATGGTCCTCCTGGCAATTATGATCTTCAGAAGTATCCAGTGGAAGAGGATATAAATGAACACTAACCAGTTCCCGGACAGTAGCACTCTTGGAACAACATGTAATGAGAATTATGAGTTGGATGAACAGTTTTGGGATCGCCTGATCTTTCGGAATATCTCACCAAAATCGAAAAAAGCCATTGAAGAGATGGACAAGACGATTTGCAGTTATTCGGCAAACGAACTCATCATTCGAGAGGGAGAGCCCATCGATCATATCTGTGTCATAATCAGTGGTGTACTCAAGTCCACAGAGTACACGGCTGAAGGAAAAGAGCTAAACTCCTCCTATTTCTTCGGTGGGGATATTATCCCAGGTGGAGACGCCTTTCCCTTCTATCTCGTATATGGCGGAGAGAAGAACTATTTCTTCAACACATACTGTTTTATTAAGGCACGCGCAGTCTGGCTACCTGTAAAATACCTATTGCCAGTGATCGAAAAGGATCCCATCTTTTTACACAATGTCTTGGTATTTGTATCTGAATACAGTCGTTATAGTCGCGCGATGCTGCGATGTGTTCAGTATCGAAAGGTATTCGATCGGATTGCCTTCTGGTTAATCCACGTAAACGCAGGCAACACCACTATCCGCATCCCCCACTCCCAAGGGGTTCTGGCAGATATGCTCCATGTCAATCGAAGTACTCTAAACCAAAGTCTAAAAGTAATGGAACAAGAGGGATTGATCCGCGTTGACGGAAGAGAAATTCACATCTTAGAGGAAGAGAGATTAGCTACACATATCTAGCAATTCCTCCATTCACTATCTAGTTTATCGAAACCACCAAGTACGAGATATTTCTGTGCTTGGTGGTTTTCTCTTGATTCCAACCATCCTATCTGAATAGTAAATTCAATGACCATCCACCTGCTCAATCACCCAAAGTCTAGCAGTTCATTTTCAGAGTGCATTCGAGAATTCGATGCCAATGGTTATGCTTGCGCCCTACTTCTCTTTGTATCCCAAATGGCGTAGGCAATCGTCGTGAAGGAACAGATTGGAACCATTAGGATCGTCGGTAATACGCGGATCACAAAGACCAATAGAATGGCCATAACCGCTCCAAATGCCGCATACTTAGGATACTTTATCGCAAAGAGTGCAAATAGCGCTCCAAAGATCGCCGGTAGCACATAGTCAAATGCCTGTTGGATTGACGGTGGGATCACGGATAAGATACCATTTCCAGCTATTGCAGCAATCGTTACGACGATCAAATTGGTGATGATGGATCCAGACATGCCGATGGTCGCAACGAGCTCTCCTTCTTCTGTCCCTGGGGAAACTCCAACGGCTTCTTGGGCAACGATGGCACATGGAACACGAACATTTGCAATATTTCCCGACAAGAAAGCCAGATAAGTACCTGCATTCCCCAAAATTGGGTAATAGGATATGGGCGTCATAAAATACTCCACTCCATATATCGAGGCAACCATAAACCAAGCAGTCAAAATATTCTGCAGTGTCGGAAATGCATCGTATCGAAAACCTAAGTAAAGTGCTGGTATAAAGGACAAAGGAACCGCCATCAACAAAGTAGCTCGACCCAGTTTAATGATCGGATCCGAAAATTCACTTTTAAATGTACCTTTCGTTTCCATATTAACCTCCAAAGTTATTTGCAACGACAACGCCGATAAACATTCCACATATCATGGCGATCCCAAGGGTGTACTCCAGAATTTTCGGATATTTTTTTCCGAGGCGATCCAAGATGATCATGAAAATTGCCGCTATGATCGCCGCGGAAATACGATCCATTGCAATTCCTCCATCGATTCCCTTCGTATTTGATGCAACTAAGTACGAGGCTGTTCCCAGAACTGCCGCACCACAGATCCGTTGCATGATGATCCGATCTCCCCCGGCGACTTTATCTTGTAAAATCTCCAGCTTATCCGTGAAGAGACCGCAAAAAACTAACCATCCGCAGCCATTTAATGCCATCGTCCAAACAGAGTTGGCGAATTCAGTAATTCTATATTCGGCAGATCCGAATTGCACCCCCATCGCCTGAGCACCTATAGTAGAAGCCGTCAGTTCTGTATTGGCTGCACCGATCATGGATAGGCGCATCCAAGTCACTGGCGCTCCGACGACGCCCATCATGGCGACCATGACGATGAAGACAGCGAGAGAGGGTCCGATGGCTGAAGTTGCCCCAACTCGAAAAGCCCTCATACACTGGCTGTGCTCCAAGGATGTAACATGGGCTGCATCGAATGCTTTTTTTGTAAATAGAAAGGCCTGTGCACCGACAATAAGGATGATCGGGATACACATCACCCACAACATACCATCATTGGCAATTTCTAAGTAGTTTCTCGTTTCCACGTAATCTCCCTCCTTTGTACAAACCGAGGGTACCCTATGGTACCCCCGATTCGAGTGAATTACTTATCCATTGCTCGTTCATGTTTGGAGTATACGCTGGGATCAATTCCTTCTAGATATTTTACAACCTCTTCTACTGGTACTACATCACAGAATTTCGCATCCATATCGAAGAGATTCCATTCGATAACACCAGGTACGCGGTCCCCAATAGTCCCTTCTGGAACAATGGTCTTAAATCCATGCCCAGTGGAGTCCATAACAGTATGACGTACGCAGGCGCAAGCAGTCGCTCCCATTACAATAACCGTATCCACACCCCAGAAGTTGAGGATATTCGCCAAATCCGTTCCAAAGAAATTTGAAGCGTATTTTTTATGGATGACTGGCTCTTCCGGCCTTGGTTTTAGTTTGGGATCTATCTCCATCCACTCACTATTGATGTCCAGTGCACTCATCGGAATTTTTTCATCCCAACGACCCATATCCCATTTTGCATCTCCTAAGTAGCCTGTCGTCGTATGGAAGATCGGCACACCAGCTTTACGACCAGCCTCTAATACTTTCAGTGCGTTGGCACATACTTCTTCGGATTTATCGCAAGTGAAGGGGTGCCCCTCCGACATCCAGGCCTTTGCCATATCTACTGTCGTGATGGCCGGCGCTTTTCCATATCCCATTTTACGTTGGAAGCCCCGCTCTTTGTAGATCTCTCTCGCCTCTGCAAAAGCTTTCTTCAATAGCTCCTCGTCAAATTCATACCTGTCAACAAATTTGTAATCTTGATTTTTCACTTTCTTCCTCCTTTTTTATGAACCTCTACCGACTTTGATTCTCGGTGTTCTCTGCCCTAGTATTAAGCAATAGCCGTGCCAAAGACGAAATGGCTAAATGCTCAGCTTTTCCCCAGGAAGAAGGTCTTGTTTTTTTGCATTATTGCAAAGAAGCAATGGAGGATGCATGTAAAACCTGAGATTTCTCACAAAGCAAAAATGCAAACTTTTGAAAGCAGTTTGCATTTTTGCAAATCAATCGAATTTCAATCGGTGACTCTTCATCTTACGGCTCAGGGTACTGGGATGGATCCCCATGACTTTTGAGGCAGTTTCTAAGGTTTTATATCTACTGATGGTATCTTCTATAAGGGTTTTCTCGTATAGCTTGACCAATTGCGCTAGATTTTGAGTCCTCGATTGCTTCTCTAAACCATGGTTGTTGATCATGACATCGGTAAGTACTTTGCCTGGAATATACTCCAGTCTGATCGGATGATCACGACTGATGATAAAGAGGTATTCTACTATATTCTCCAATTCCCGGACATTGCCAGGGTAACTGTAGTTCTCAAGGGCGTCGAGCACTGCGCTTTCTATCGTCTTCGTTGTGTTGTTTTTTGAGTTCAATTTCTCTAAGAAATACTGGATCATCGGGACTATATCGTCCCTCCTATCTCGAAGTGGTGGCAATTGAATGGGAAATACGCTAAGGCGGAAGTATAGGTCTTCACGAAATTCTCTATTCTGTACCATCTCCTGTAAATCCCTATTGGTGGCTGCGATGATGCGAACATCAACTTGGACCGTCTTTTCCCCACCAACTCGATGAATCTCCTTCTCCTGGATCACCCGGAGTAGCTTCGATTGAACTTCTAGCGGTAAATCACCAATTTCATCTAGGAGAAGGGTCCCTCGATTTGCCAGTTCAAAAAGACCAATTTTCCCCGAATCCTTTGCTCCGGTAAATGCACCCTTTTCGTAGCCAAATAATTCCGATTCGAACAACTCTCTGGGAATAGCTGCACAGTTCAATCTGATGAAAGCATTTTCCTTTCTCGGACTATTATTGTGAATATGTCTGGCGATGACTTCTTTCCCAGTGCCAGACTCGCCCTGGATCAATATCGTGGAATCAAAAGGAGCGGCCATATCCGCCTTATTAATCACTTCCCGCATGGTCTTCGAAATACAGACGAAGTCGTAATGCCTGTTGAGAAGCTTCTTTAAAGTTCTCATCTCCAATTCCATATTTCTCGTCTCTTCTTCACTCTTGATCAATTGATGCTCCAACTCGAGTAGCTTCTCGATATTTCTGGTATTATTGACGACACCAACCAGTTCTCCATCTATTATGATCGGCGTAGCACTAGACATCGCAGACTTTCCAGAGACATAGCTATGCATGGTGGAAAAGGACTGCTTTGTCTTAATGACCTCGAGAGAAATTGCACGATTGATAATGCCCTCTCTGAGTAGGTCCGATAAATTGCGTCCCACCATAATCTCCCTAGAAAGGCCCGTCGTGACTTCGTATTGTTCATTCACGTAGATGACATTCCCCTGGGCATCAGATATCAGGATGCCATCAAAAGAATTATCCAATGCGCATTTATATATGGAACTGTGATCCATGTTATTCTCCTTTCTTTAAGATAAAATTAATTGTTGTGATTCTCTTCGTTTCATCGTCGGATACGCTTTAAGGTACAAGATGTCTAAGCTTTTTGTATCACTTGGTCCTACGAACGGATTACAAATATTCGAAGCTGGTTGATAGTCTTCGCTAATCCAATGGGTCGATTTAGTTATGGTGCAATTTCTTTTTATTATCTCTGATAAAATAATTCGTGTCAATCTCGTAAGGATACGCTCAGTTATTAAGGGGGGACTCACTCAAAGTGAAGAGTCGACTACAGCTACTCTTTGTGATTGTCTCCTGAAACTGGCCCTATTCAATTAAACCAAAAGCCCTGAATCACTGAGATTCAGGGCTTTGAAGTTGGCGCGCCTGGAGAGAATCGAACTCCCAACACCTGGTTCCGAAGACCAGTGCTCTATCCGTTGAGCTACAGGCGCTTATTGAATTGTGAGGAGACTCATCTGCACGCGGTTTAGTGTACGAAGTGGCAGTAGGGTATTTCCGATCCCACTGTCTACATACAGAGTTGTGCGATCCGTCAACTGAAAGACTCCTCTGTCCATGGGCGGATTGAAAAGCGGTTGTCCTGGTACCAATACCGCTCCGATGAGTGGAAGTCGAACCTGTCCACCATGGGTGTGTCCACAGAGAATGAGATCTTCTCTTCCGTCTAGATGACGGAGCATATTGGTTGGTGAGTGAACCAAAATCAAGTTATAGGCCTTGGGGTCAGCTTGCTGATAAGCCTGTTTGCTGTCTAGATTTGAATGGGCTAGACCGATGACATTGATCCTCTGGTCACCTTTTTCCCAAATCACCGCCTCGTTGTCCAGAAATGTAGCTCCGGTTTCTCGAATCAGCTGTTCATATTTCGTTCTAATTGGCATTCTCTCATCGTGATTCCCCAGGACGACGAAGATGTCTTTCTCCAAAGTCTTGAGATCAGAGAAGAGCTTCTCTACTGGTTTTAAATTCTCCTCTGCCATATCTCCCGTCATGACGATCAAGTCGGGATCCAGCAACTGGATTTCCTCGGCTAAACGAGTCGTATTGATCCAGCTATTCGAGTGAAAATCCGTCAACTGCAGAATTCGCACAGGCGTATGTATGCCCTCTGCCTCGATGGTCACAAATTCCGTACGGACCCTTCGGGATTGATCGAAGAGATAAAGGCAAAACAGTAAAATGCCTATGATCATAATCTCTTTTCTCATGATTCACTCCTCATTGACTGCCCGTAATTATTAATTATACCATTCTTTTTTCATTTGTAAATACAAGGCCTGCAAATTCTTTCTGCAGGCCATGTATTTATTTATAAATCGCGTATACAGAGCCCGGAATCGTTGATCGCCTTTCGAATCTGTTCTAAATGGGCGTGATTTCTCGTCTCCATGGAGATATGCAAATAGCAGCCATTGATGTCCATATTCGGTCCACCCGGTGTGTATTGCACGCTGATGACATTGGCGCCCTGATCTGCGATCAGTGCAGACACATTTTTCAACTGACCAGGCTTATCGATCAGCTCGATTGTCAGATTGGTCAATCTGCCACTGGTGACCAGACCGCGGTTGATGACACGAGACAGGATATTGACATCGATATTGCCTCCTGAGATGACGGCGCATACCTTTTTCCCAGCGATGGGCAATTTGTTAAACATGATCGCAGCAACTGCAACTGCACCGGCCCCCTCGGCAACGAGTTTTTGTCGTTCCATCAGGGTCAATATGGCCGTCGCAGTCTGATCTTCCGTGACCGTGACGATCTCATCTACATAATCCATGCAGATGTCATAGGTCAGGTCCCCAGGATTCTTTACTGCGATACCATCAGCAAAAGTGGATACAGTCTCTGCAAAATAATGGCATTTGTCGTCGAAGGAGCGTTTCATGCTATCTGCTCCAGCCGCTTGAACGCCATAGACCTTGCAGGAAGGTCGCATAGCTTTGATGGCAAAGGCGATGCCAGCGATGAGTCCTCCACCGCCGATGGGCACCACAATGGCCTCTAAATCTGGCAATTGCTCCAACACTTCAAGGGCTACCGTGGATTGTCCTGCAATGACATCTACGTCATCAAAGGGATGTAAAAAAACCATATGGTTGTCGGCGCAGTACTGAATCGCCGCCTCATAAGCGTCGTCATAGACGCCATCCACCAGCATGATCTCTGCGCCGAGGGCTCTTGTGGCTTCGATCTTTGAGATTGGTGCCCCATTGGGGAGGAAGATGACGGAGCGGATGCCGAACTTCTGGGCCGCCAACGCGACGCCCTGGGCATGATTGCCCGCTGAACAGGCTACTACGCCCCTCTCCCTCTCCTCCTGAGTCATATTGGACATCTTGTAATAGGCACCTCGGACCTTAAAGGAACCTGTCTTTTGTAGATTTTCTGTTTTTAGGAATACCTCACAATTTCTGGACAGAGCATCTGCACGTATCAGATCCGTCTTTCGAACCACCGAACGCAGCTCCGCACCCGCGAGATATACCTTATCTAATGTCAGCATGACAGTACCTTTCTATTTTAAAACCGCGCCTTTATCCGCAGAACTGACCATGCGCACGTATCGATTCATGAAGCCCTTTAGTACCTTCGGAGCTTTCACTTGCAATTCGGCATTTCGTCGCACCAATTCTTCTTCGTCCACCAACAGCTCCAGTGAATAATTCGGGATGTCGATGCGAATTTGGTCCCCTTCACGTACCAAGGCGATGGGACCCCCTGATTGGGCTTCCGGTGAGATATGGCCAATCGCCGCACCTCTGGTTGCTCCAGAGAATCTACCATCGGTGATCAGAGCGACGCAGTCGTCGAGTCCCATCCCCATTATGGAAGAGGTGGGTGAGAGCATCTCCCGCATTCCCGGGCCGCCTGCAGGTCCTTCGTAGCGGATGACCACTACATCTCCCGGCTTGATCTGGCCTGCATAGATCGCCTGAACCCCTTCTTCCTCGGAGTCAAAGACCCTCGCATGACCGGTAAACTGCAGCATGGATTCCTTTACAGCAGAGCGCTTGACGACTCCACCATTTGGAGCTAAATTACCGAAGAGAGCAGCTAGACCGCCTGTCTCAGAATGAGGCTCATCAACTGGGCGAATTACCTTTTGATTCTTATTCACATGACCCTCTAGGGCTTCGGCCATGGTCATACCGTCAAAGCGAATGGCTGTGCCATCAAAGAGCCCTGCGTCAAGTAGCTGCTTCATCACCGCATATACGCCGCCTGCACTGTTTAGGTCCTGCATATGATGGGGCCCAGCAGGTGCTAGTTTGCATAGGTTCGGGGTCTTCGAGCTGACCTCATTGACCAGTTTTAAATCCACGGCAACGCCCATTTCATTGGCTAGAGCGAATAGATGGAGCACGGAGTTTGTCGAGCAACCCAAAGCCATATCGACGGATAGCGCATTTCGAATCGTCTTTTCCGTGAGTACTTGGGAGGGGCGGATGTCCTTTTCCAGAGTCTCCATAATCTGCATGCCAGCATTTTTTGCCATGCGCACTCTCTGGGCATACACTGCAGGCACCGTTCCATTTCCGGGCAGAGCCATCCCCATGGACTCGCATAGGCAGTTCATGGAATTCGCCGTGAACATCCCCGAACAGGATCCACAACCAGGACAGGCTGTCTCTTCGAGGCAATACAGCTCTTCTTCGGACATCTTGCCCGCATGATATGCACCGACTGCCTCAAAAACAGTGTTTAGATCCTGTCCATCGAGGGACAGCATCGGACCACCGGAAAAGAAGATCGACGGCACATCAATTCTCGCCGCTGCCATCAGCATCCCCGGAACCACTTTATCGCAGTTCGGGATGAAAACCAGGGCGTCAAAGGCATGGGCTCTTGCCATACATTCGATACTATCTGCGATCAGTTCTCTGGAGGGCAGGGAGAATTTCATCCCCTCATGGCCCATCGCCAGACCGTCACAGACCCCAATGGTATTGAACTCCATCGGGGTACCACCGGCCATCATCACTCCCGTTTTTACCGCTTCAGAAATGGTCTTCAGGTGGATATGGCCAGGTACGACTTCGTTGAAGGAATTGACTATGCCGATCAGCGGACGTTTCATCTGCTCATCCGTATAGCCCATCGCCTTCATCAGCGCCCTTTTAGGGGCGCTGGTGATATCTTGTAGATTTAGTTTATTCAAACGAGGCTCCTTACTTGGCCTGATCTTGCCAGCTCATCTTCTCGCGAAGCTCAGCGCCGACCTTTTCGACCAATAGCTCAGATTCTGCTTTTCTTCGATCCGTAAAGGTGGGTCGTCCCTCTTGGTTTTCCTTGATCCAGTTCTTAGCGAAGGTGCCATCTTGGATTTCTGCTAAGACTTTTTTCATTTCCTTCTTTGTCTCGTCTGTGATAATGCGATCGCCAACTTCATAGTCCCCATATTCCGCTGTATCGCTGATGGAGTATCTCATAAAAGAGAGTCCGCCTTTGACGACTAGGTCGATGATGAGTTTCATCTCATGGACACATTCAAAATATGCACTTTCAGGTTGGTAGCCAGCTTCCACCAAGGTGTCAAATCCCGCTTTCATAAGGGCAGTTACCCCACCACAGAGGACCGCTTGTTCTCCAAACAGGTCTGTTTCTGTCTCTTCTTTAAAGGTCGTCTCCAATACGCCAGCCCTTGCGCCGCCGATGCCGTTGGCATAAGCCAAGCCGATGTCCTTTGCATTTCCCGTGAAGTCTTGATAGACCGCGACCAAGCAGGGTACTCCCTTGCCCTCTAGGTATTGACTACGAACTGTGTGTCCAGGTCCCTTCGGAGCGATCATGATGACATTCACATCTGCAGGGGGTACGATCTGTTTAAAATGGATGTTAAAACCATGGGCAAAGCAAAGTGTCATGCCTTCGCGCAGGTTAGGAGCCACTTTTTCTTCATAGATCTTTGCCATCTTCTCATCGTTGACTAGGAGCATTACCAGATCTGCATTCTTAACTGCTTCGTCCGTATTCATTACGGTAAAACCGTCTTCTCTGGCCTTCTCAGCACTGGATGATCCCTCATATAGGCCGATGATGACGCTGACGCCACTGTCCCTCAGGTTTAGGGCATGGGCATGTCCCTGACTTCCATAACCTACGATGGCTACGGTCTTACCCTCCAATAGTTGACTGTTACAATCCTTCTCGTAGTACATTTTTGCCATGACTTAATCCTCCTCAAATTCTCTTTCTAAATGTGCGCTTAACAGGTTATTAGCATCCTTTGACAATGACAAATTGCCAGATCGGCATAACTCCAAAATGCCAAAGGGGATACTCTTATTAATAAATTCATGAATCCGTTCCGTTGGGCCCGTCATGTCCGCCATGATATACCCTTCGCCGATATCCATGACCTTGCCGCCATAGGCATTCAGCAGAGCAGCCACTTCTGAGTTGCCACTGCCATTGGTCCTAAGTTTAATCAACAGGTGTTCCACGGACACAGACTTGTCATCCTCTAGGAGGACCGCCATCTTGACGTCGTGGAGCTTGTTCAATTGCTTGACTACTTGGTCTCGGATGTAATCATCCCCGGTGGAGACGATGGTCATCCTAGAAAACTCTCGGTCCTCAGTCTCTCCTACGGTCAGGGAGTCGATATTGTATCCTCTTTTATTAAACAGCCCGGAAATGCGATACAGCACCCCAAAGTGGTTGGAGACGATCAAACCAACCGTAAATCGATTTTTCATCGCTGCCTCCTAATCCAACATAATATCTCCGAAGGATCCGCCAGGCGGAATCATCGGAAGTACCTTGTCGTCGATATCTATCATACATTCAATGAGGAAGGGGCCATCTTCTGGCAACCCTGCTGCTAAGCAGGCCTCCAATTCCTCGAGATTGTAAACCGTACAGCCATCTGCGCCAAAGGCCTTAGCCAATAGGGGGAAATCCGTCTTTCGGGCAAGAGTCGTACTCGAATAGCGGTTCTCGTAAAATGTCCTCTGCCATTGGCGTACCATCCCAAGGGTTCCGTTGTTGAAAAGCACGATCACGATGGGTAGTTTTTGTGAAACTGCAGTGGCCATTTCATTCAAATTCATCCCGAAGCTGCCGTCACCTGTAAAAAGCACCGTAGGTTTCCGATCAGACGCTACACAGCCTCCGATGGCTGCGCCAAAACCGTATCCCATCGTACCCAATCCTCCAGAGCTGAGTAGAGTTCTGGGCTTCTCGAATTTGTAGTGCTGCATGACCCACATCTGATGCTGTCCAACATCCGTTGCAACTACTGTCTCCGGTTTCACATGGCGGTTGATACAGCCGATGATGTTTTTGGCGATGAACTGCTCGTCATTGTCCAGGCTAAAATCCAAATATTTGTTCTCAAGACATCGATCCATCCACTCGTCATTGCGAATTGGGTCAAGTGCTTTGATCAAGCCCTGGAGGGTCTTTTTTGCATCTCCCAATAATTCAATGATCCCAGGAACATTTTTACCCATTTCTGCTTCATCTATATCGACGTGGATGACTTTGCAGTTCTTTCTGTATTCTTCGACATTGCCCGTGGCTCGATCGCTAAAGCGAACGCCTACTGCTATCACCAAATCCGCTTCTGATTGGGCTGTGATCGAGGATACCCGACCATGCATTCCCGTCATCCCAAGATTTAGCATATAAGAGTCTGGTATGGCCGTCAAGCCCATTAGACTCAAACCGATTGGTGCAGAAATCTTTCTGGATAATTCCTCGACTTCCTCGGTCGCTCCTGCAGCTAATACGCCACCCCCTGCATAGATATACGGGCGCTTACTCTCCTGAATCGCCTTCACAGCTTCTGTGAAATCCGGTACAGGCAATTTCCGCTGTACGCGAAAATGTAGATCTGGGTTGTACTCGCAGGTCGCCCTTTGGGTGCTCTTTGGAATGTCGATTACAACTGGACCCTTTCGTCCAGAATTCGCCAATGCAAAAGCCTCTGTAATCATCCCAGCCAAGTCTTCAACATTGCGTGCAATATAGCTGTGCTTGACGATCGGCTGCGTGATACCGATGATATCGACCTCTTGGAAAGAGTCCTTTCCGAGCATCTGTTCGGCCACATTCCCCGTAAATGCCACCATCGGTACCGAATCCAGATAGGCATTTGCAATGCCCGTCACCAGATTTGTAGCACCGGGTCCACTTGTGGCAATCACAACCCCCGGTTTCCCCGTCACTCTGGCATAACCATCTGCTGCATGAGCAGCTCCCTGCTCATGGGCGCTGAGGATATGCTCAATTCGATCCGAATTCTTATACAATTCGTCATAAATGTCCAACACCGCTCCACCCGGATAACCGAAAATGGTGTCAGCGCCATTCTTTACCAATTCCTCAATGAGGATCTGTGCTCCAGTTAATATCATGTCCTCAACTCCCTTACAAAAATATAGAGGCCCGGCAGCGTCAGCTGTAGGCCTCTTAAGAGTCTTGTGGCTCCTTATCCTAGTCAGCGCAACGCCAATAAACATTATCGATAATCACGATAATGCCCACGACCACTAGGATGATTGCGCTGTTTAATAAGGTAGTCATCGTCTTCTCCTATCCCCATACATCCGGTACGCTATCTATTCGCACCGATGTCTTCATGTTCGCCACTTTGTCGTTTACAAAGTATCATAAATTATCTAATAGACTATCATAAATATGCTATCATGTCAATGTGTTTAACTATATTTTTTGCTGCTCTTTACCGATAAAGTGGCGATCTTCTATACCTCACGAATCCAGCCGTGCTTGTCTTCCAATCTGCCCCATTGGATCCCGGTCAGTGAATCGTATAGCCACTGAGTGACAGGGCCAATCTCGTTGTTGTTGATCGTATAATCATCGCCTTCAAAGCCGATGACGCCAATCGGCGAAACCACAGCAGCCGTTCCACATGCCCAGGCCTCTTCCAATGAGCCATCTTGGATTGCTGCCTTGAGTTCATCGACCGTAATCGGCCTTTCGATCACCTCATAGCCCTTGTCCCTGAGAATCTGTATCGCACTTAAACGAGTGATCCCCGATAGAATCGACCCATTCAGCTCTGGAGTGACAATCTTGCCGCCGATCTTAAAGAGCACATTGGATGTACCAACTTCTTCGATGTATTTGCGCTCCACTCCATCCAGCCACATGACCTGGGTATAGCCCTTTTGCTCTGCCCGCTCTTGGGCTCTAGCTGAAGCAGCATAGTTGCCTCCGCATTTTGCATAGCCAGTGCCACCGCGCACTGCGCGGACGTCTTCTGATTCGATCATGATCTTCGTCGGGGCGATGCCCTCTTTGTAATAGGCACCACTTGGTGATGCTATGATTACAAATGTGGCATTTAATATCGTATGAACTCCTAAAAAGGGATCATTTCCAAACATAAAGGGTCTTAAGTATAGACTAGTACCATCTGCTTCTGGTACCCAATCCCGCTCCAAATCCACAAATGCCTGCAATGCCTCTAGGGAATCCTCCACTGGGATCGTCGGTAAACAGAGGCGCTCCGCCGATCGATTTAATCTCTTCATATTTTCGTCCGCACGGAATAATTGTACCTTACCCTCTTTTGTGCGGTAGGCTTTTAAGCCTTCAAAAATTTCAGAACCATAGTGGAGCACCGTCGCCGCTGGATGCATTTCTAGGGGGCCAAAGGGAACAATGCGAGCATTGTGCCAACCAATATCCCTTTTATAGTCCATTAAAAACATATGGTCCGTAAAATGTTGCCCAAATCCCAAACGCTCACTTGTTGGTTTTTCCATTGGTTGTTGGGTTTTTATAATCTCAATTTTCATCTAAAGTCTCCTTCCAAGGCAAAGAGCAAATCGTGTATTTTTATGCTTCATTATGCAGTTCCGAACGCCCTGCGGAAACTGGGGTTTTATAAATGCACGTTTGTAAGCCCTGCAACTATACACAGCATCATTGCCATTCAATTTTCTAAGTATATTTATTCGAAATAATATCACATATATCCACGTCTGTCAAGAGGGTAACCAGATGGAATTTGACCTCTACTCAGGATCAGAAAAATACCGAATTGACAGTAAAAGACTGCGGAGAACAAAAGGTATTTGAAACAGTAGCCAAACCGTCCCCATTTATATTACAGCTTTTATTCTATAGTTTACTTGACTGAAGTCAACTTTAAATCTACAATTAAAGAGACAGTGATTCGGATTTATGTTTCATACTATAATTTTAAGGAGGATATTATGCCACTAGTAACCACCACCGAAATGTTTAAGAAAGCCTACGAAGGTGGCTATGCCATCGGCGCTTTCAATGTCAACAACATGGAGATCATCCAAGGGATCACCGAGGCAGCACAAGAAGTAAATGCACCTCTAATTCTCCAAGTTTCCAAGGGCGCACGGGCTTATGCCAACCACACCTACCTGGTGAAGTTAGTAGAAGCCGCTCTGCAAGAGACAGGCCTACCTATCGCCCTGCATCTGGACCATGGCGATTCCTTTGAGATCTGTAAGCAGTGTATCGACGGCGGGTTCACATCTGTCATGTTCGACGGATCCAGCCTACCCTACGAAGAGAATATCAAGATCACACGTCAAGTTGTCGAGTATGCCCATGCACATGGCGTCGTTGTAGAAGGTGAATTGGGAACCCTCGCTGGCATCGAAGATGACGTTCAAGTTGACGCAGCAGATGCTTCCTATACCAAACCAGAAGAAGTCCAAGACTTCGTAGAGAGAACTGGAGTTGACTCACTGGCCATCGCCATCGGAACTAGCCATGGTGCATTTAAATTCAAGCCAGGACAAAATCCACAGCTTCGATTCGACATCCTCGAAGACATCGAAAGACGTCTGCCCAACTTCCCCATCGTATTACATGGAGCAAGTTCTGTACCCCAAGATCTCGTCGCGAAAGTAAACAAATTCGGTGGAGCAATGCCTGACGCCATCGGCATCCCAGAGGAAATGCTCCGACAAGCGGCAAAATCTGCAGTCTGTAAGATCAACATCGATTCCGACCTGCGCCTTGCAATGACGGCAACCATCCGTGAGCACTTCGCAGAACATCCCGCAGACTTCGACCCAAGACAATATCTCAAACCAGCTAGAGCGGCCATCAAGGAATTGGTCAAACACAAATTAATCAACGTCCTCGGCTGCGACGGAAAAGCGTAAAACCGCGTAATAAATGCTCTCTACCCACCGGTGGAGAGCATTTTTATCGGATATCTTTTGAAAAGGAGGCAGCTCAATGGTAATCATAGGTCTAAAGGAAGACTTCACCATCTGCAAAGTAGAAGATCTGTCAGAAATTGACTTCAACGACCCCTTTTGTTTTCTTGGTATAACAGATGAGGAGCTCTCTCTCGTGTGCCAGACAGAGAAAACACCCCAAAACACCACTCACCGCGAAGACGGTTGGAAAGCCATGCGCATACAAGGGGAGCTCGACTTCTCCCTCGTCGGAATACTTGCCAATATCAGCACAATTCTCGCTGAGAAAAAGATTGGCATCTTTGCAATCTCCACCTACAATACCGACTATATTCTGGTAAAAGAAAATCAGCTGAATCAAGCATTCCAGGCGTTAAGAGAAGCCGGCTATACCATTGTAGATCCAACCTAAAAGAAAACAGACCGGAAATGGTGTTCACTAGCTCCGCATATCAGTTTTTACACATGGGTGGTCCATTTACATTCCGATATCTCCATCTCTGTAAACACTGCTCGAAATGAGGACTGCTCAGGGCTGCAAGCATAGATACCAAAAGAAATCTCACCAGCGCCTTCCAAGAGATGACAAATGCGCATTTGTTTGTAGATAACTCCATCTACACTATTCTCAAAACAGTAGTCAGCGCCTCGACGACTGAGTCGATACCACATCTCTTGGCAGTCTGCGGGAATATCCGTTGAAGCCCAGTCAGAATAGCCGTGATTTGTCACAACACTGCCTAAACGTTGAAATTCTTTGTTTTCGTATTCGACGGAAGCTTTCATCCAATGATCGCTATTTAAGTAAAGGACAATCCCACATTGATCAAATCGTTTACTACTTTCATAACTGGTCTTTACTGTAAATGAAAAATACTCTTCTTTTGTACGCATCTGAAGCATCGGCGCATTATCGTGTTGAAAGTCATAATATGTCCTCTGCCATAGATCCGTCCCAGGTTCCGTAATGATTTCAATCCTGTTCTCCCCAATCAAACTCTGCCTTGGTTCATTGATCCAAAATAGATCCCCTGTTAGAAACTTCAAGATAACCTCCTTCTCACTGCTCAGCTTTCGTCAAGTCACGATACGCATTGAAGCGCATTTACTTCTTATCTGCTCGTAAGATTTTCTCCATGGCTTTTCCCTTTGCCAATTCATCTACGAGTTTATCCATATATCGAATCTTTTGCATTAGCGGATCTTCAATATCCTCCACCCGATACCCACAGATGACACCCTTGATCAAATGGGCATTGGAATTTATCTCGGGAGCTTCCATAAAAAATCCCTCCAGATCTATGCCCGAACTCACTTGAATTTGTAAACCCTCTTGATCATAACCCGTAAGCCAGCAGATTACCTGATCCAGCTCCTCTTTCGATCGGCCTTTCTTTTCCACTTTTTGTATATACAGTGAATATATATCTGCAAAGGGATAGGCAAATACTCTGGTATTTTTCATAATTCCTCCTCTTTCCCTAAGATGAATATACCCCATTTTTCGCTCTCCATTGAATTAAGAATCCTGCACCCTCAGGCTTATCCATCTGAATATCAACGAGAATCGAAGGGGCGACCTTTTGGGATCAAAATATTTATTTATCATATTTTTACATGGGATCAAATATTAAACGTCCCCAATTGATTCAACAAGAGCGCACTTGTTGACAGCACGCCCTTATTGATAGATTGTTATTGAAGATGCTTGTTAAAATTAAGACCTGTTTTTACAGCAGATCAAAAATTAAACGTCCCC
>JAUNUQ010000043.1 GCA_030538075.1 Tissierellia bacterium | reverse complement strand
AAACAGCTTTAAAAAGATCCACTGGGTCCATTTATAATATTCTGGATCCGTGGTATTGACCTCTCGATCCCAATCAAAGGAGAATCCCAGGGATTTCAATTGGGCTTTAAATCGGGCGATATTATTTTTTGTCACCGTTGCGGGATGGATCTTGTGTTTGATCGCGTAGTTCTCCGTGGGCAGACCAAAGGCGTCCCAGCCCATGGGATACAGCACATTATAGCCCTCCATCCTCTTTTTACGAGCCACCACATCCAGCGCCGTATAGGGCCTTGGGTGTCCCACATGTAACCCCTCTCCCGAGGGATAGGGAAACTCGATCAAAGCATAGAATTTCTCCCTATCCTCATCCAAGGGGGTGCTAAAAGTCTTATCTTCATCCCAATAATTCTGCCATTTTTTCTCAATGGCATTGGGGTTATATTGTTCCATAGATTTCTCCTTTATCATAATCCATTCGTTCTTTTCAATACCATTATAACCGAATATTCATATCTTATTCAATCCTATGTTATTTGATCCTAGGTCAAAGATTTCACCGCGGATAACCGGGCTCTTCCCCCATCCACTAGAATTCGCAGTAGTTCACCGTTCTTGGGAAGGGGATCACATCGCGGATATTCGTCATCCCTGTGATATACATCATCATCCGATCAAAGCCCAGGCCATAACCCGCGTGTTTGGTCCCACCGTATCGACGCAGGTCCAAATACCAGTGGTAGTCCTCTGGGTCCATGCCATTTTCTCGAATCCGCTCCTCGAGCAGTTCCAATCGCTCTTCCCGCTGGCTCCCGCCGATGATCTCTCCAACCCCTGGTACCAAGAGGTCCATGGCGGCGACGGTCTTGCCGTCTTCATTCAGTCTCATATAGAAGGCCTTGATATCCTTGGGATAGCCCGTCAGGAAAACCGGTCCCTTTACGATCTCCTCGGACAGGTAGCGCTCATGCTCCGTCTGTAGGTCCATGCCCCATTCGACTGGATACTCGAACTGTTTTTTGCTCTCGAGCAATAAGTCGATGGCCTTTGTGTAGGTCATGCGTTGGAACTTTGAGTCCACGATCATTTGCAATCGGTCGATCAATCCCTTTTGAATAAAGCTGTCGAAGAATTTCATCTCCTCAGGAGCATGCTCCAGCACATAGCTGATCAGATATTTCATCATGTCCTCTGCCAAATCCATATTGTCCTCCAGATCGGAAAAGGCGATCTCCGGCTCGATCATCCAAAACTCCGCCGCATGACGGGCCGTATTGGAATTCTCCGCTCGGAAAGTGGGGCCAAAGGTGTACACATTGCGGAAGGCCAGGGCATAGGCCTCCACCTCCAACTGTCCACTGACCGTCAGATGGGCCTCTTTTCCAAAGAAATCCTCCGTAAAATCGACAGCTCCACCTTCATCTCGTGGAATCTCGTCTAGATTCATCGTGGAGACGCGGAACATCTCCCCTGCCCCCTCGGCATCACTTGCGGTGATAATGGGAGCATGGACATACACAAAGCCCCGCTCATAGAAGAATTGGTGAATGGCAAAGGACAGCACCGATCGCAGTCGGAAGACGGCATTGAAAGTATTTGCCCTGGGTCGCAAATGGGCGATGCTGCGCATAAATTCAAAACTATGGCGCTTTTTCTGCAGGGGATAATCCTCCGTGGAGGCACCCTCTAATCGAATCTGCTCCGCCTGAATCTCGTAGGGCTGTTTGGCCTGGGGAGTGTGCACTAAAGTGCCTTCGACCTCGATGGCAGAATACAGATGGTATTTGCTGATCTCAGTGAAGTTCGGGACTTGATCTGTCACCACCACCTGAATGGAACGAAATGTGGTCCCATCGTTGAGCTCGATAAAAGCCAGGGCCTTCGAATCGCGAATATTCTTGATCCAGCCGCTCAGTCGGACCTTTTGTCCATCAAATTCCTCATGTCTTCCATGTAATTCTCGTAGTTCTAATTTCATCATGACCTCCTATTCTGATCTTCATCATTCCAAAAAAAGAGCATCCGCCCAAAGGACGAATGCTATCGTGGTACCACCTTATTTTGATCTCTGGGCTCTAACGGGCCAACCGCCCCGGCCTACTCCCTTTCGACCGGAGAACTCCCATGTGTTCTTCACATCAGGATATGCACCGGCTCTCACCCTTCCGGCTCGCTGTAACAGTCTCGTAGATGCTACTCCATGTTCAAAGTCTATTTTTTCGGCTTTTTCAGCCATATATGCCGATTATATTACGATGGACGGCCTTTGTCAAACAAAGCTTAATTATCGTCGATCAGACCCGTCGCACGAGCCACGTCCAGTACAAATAATATCCCTCTGCCTGGCTGTTCAATGTCCAAGGTATCTCGAATCACTCGGATGACATCGTCCACAGTCTCCCGCTTGATCAGCATCAGGACGATCTCCTTTTCCGGTTCTATCGTAATCCCATATAGTTTGGCGGTCTCATGCGCTCCAGATCCTCTGGCATGAATCACCGTCGCTCCCTTTGCGCCTGCGGACTGAGCGACACGGATCACCTCATCCCCTACGCCCATCTCCACGATGACAAAAACCGCTTCATAATCACTCATTTCCTGGGGTCCTTTCATACTCTCACCTCGTTTATCAATTCTACAGCCCACCATCTTATAGACATCCGTTGAAAAAGCAATGCCGTGGTTCTTTCGGTTCAGTTTGAAATCATGCTCTAGGGAATCGTGAAGGGCATTGCCCACCTCTGTGCGTACGATCATGATCAAGACTTCCCTGGAGATATCCTCTAGTTCCAGAAAGTGTAAAAACCTCGATTTTGAAGCCCCATAGCCCTGGAGGATAGTCCCCCCCGTCACCTGGTGCTGCTTGCAATAATCCAGCATTCCAGAGGCTTTACCAGAGTCCACGATAATCGTAAAAAGAGAAAATTCACCTAGCTCACATTTTAGATTCACTTTGGATACCTTCTTTCTTAGCACGAGCCTTAAACAGCAGACCTAAGACCATAATCGCCAAAATGGGCATCATGGCTACGAGGGCAATCACTCCAAATCCCTCGATGACTACATTTGCAGTGGGTAATACGCGGGCAGCGCCCTGGGTCATCGCTAGGATGAAAGTCGCCGTCATAGGACCAGAGGCCACCCCACCCGAGTCGTAGGCGATTCCCACAAATATATCCGGAATCCGAAAACTGATCAGGATAATCGTCAAAAACCCAGGAACCAACAGCATCCAGAGCTTTAACCAGGGGATCATAATCCGCAGCATCGCCAGAGCCACCGCGATCGCAACTCCAATGGAGAGGGCGATCAGGATCATCTTTCGGGGGATATGCCCCGCTGTGACATCCTGCACCTGCATGGAGAGCACATACACCGCAGGCTCTGCCAGCACCACCACCATCCCGATGAGAAATCCGACTGCTGGCAATAGCAACTGATTGGGGTGCAGGGCGATCTCCTGCCCAAAGAGAGCGGCGATATCCATAAATCCAGAGTGCACACCCACCAGGAACATCACCAATCCGATAAAAGTATAGATCAAACCCACGATGATTCGCCGGAAGGGTCGGCGCTTTAACTTAAATTTAAAGTGATTGACAATAAAGAACAGAATCGCCAATGGCGCCAATGCGATCAGGGAATCCTTGAGCATCGGTGGAATCGCATGGAGGATGGGAGCGAGAATCCCCTGTTGTATTTCGAAGGTCTCCTCCACCATCGTATTGGGATCCACTTTGACGAAGAGGGACATGATCATAACTGCTAAAATCGGCCCCATGGAGGCAGTGCCCACCATTCCAAAGCTGTCCTTTTCACTCTCCACAGATCCCTTACGCCGAGAGACCCCCAGCCCTAGAGCCAATAGAAAGGGCGTCGTCATCGCCCCCGTCGTCGCACCAGAGGAATCAAAGGCGATCGCCTGAAACTGCTCCGGCACAAAGAGAAACATCACAAACATACTCAGATAAAATATAGCGAACATCACGGGCATGGGCTTGTCAAAGAGCATCCGCAAAAAGCCCAGTCCCACCATCAAGCCAACTCCCAAGGAGACGACGAGCACGATGAACATCGCCTCAATGACACCGCCCCAAGTAGTGGAGACCTGATTGGCGAGAATCAATAGATCCGGTTCCGCAACAGTGATCAGAAAGCCGAGAAACAGCCCCATCATAAAGATAAAGGGGACATTCTTGCTCTTTGCAACCAGATTTCCCATTAATTTACCGATCTCTGAAATCGCAAGACCTGCGCCGAACAGAAATATTCCCAAACCCAAGATGATGATCAGGGCACCGATTAAAAACCGCAGGATCAGCCAAGATTCTAAATGGGTGATCGTGGCATTGATGACCAATACGATGATGGCGATCGGGATGACGGACATGGCGACTTCTTTAAATTGACTGATTGGGATTCTAATGCGAATCACCCCCTACAACTGGATTCAAGCTATTTTCGAATCCTCTTAATATATTCTTGATAGTATTCTTCTTCCTCTCCGTGGTCTGTCGCCGTAAAAAACCGCTGGCCGATGGCCTCATCCGGTAAATACTGCTGCTGTACAAAACCCTCGGGATAGTCATGGGGATACAGATAGCCCTCTCCATGTCCAAAGGTCTTCGCCCCTTGATAGGCGGTGTCTCTGAGATGGATGGGTACCATCTGCCGCCCGGATTCATCGAGATAAGCCAGCGCCCGGTCGATCGCCAGATAGGCGCTGTTGGATTTAGGGCTCATGGCCAGATAGACCGCCGCCTCCGCCAGGGGAATCCTCCCTTCGGGCATGCCGATCAGCTGTACTGCATCATGGGCTGCCACGGCGATGCTGAGGGCCTGGGGATTTGCCAGTCCAATATCCTCCGCAGCCGAGATGATCAGCCTGCGCGCGATAAAGCGCGGGTCCTCTCCAGCTTTGATCATCACAGCCAGATAGTATAGGACTGCATCTACATCGGAACCGCGGATGCTCTTGATAAAAGCCGATGCCGTATTATAGTGTTCATCGCCCCCATCATCATAGAGGGCATGCTTAACCTGCACGGATTCCCGGATATCCTCCGGTGTGATCAAGGACCCCTCCTCCTTTGGCTCCGAGGAGAGTGCCGCAATCTCCAGGGCATTCAGTGCTGTACGCACATCCCCATTTGAGAGCACAGCCAAATAATCCACTGCCGTCTCTGTCAATGCAATCTTCATCGTACTCAGGACAATGTCCTCATCCAATGCCCTGCGGACCGCCCTTTTGATCTCTTCCGGTGCCAAGGGCTTGAACTCGAGGATCTGACATCTGGAGAGGAGGGCCTTATTGACACTGAAAAAGGGATTTTCCGTGGTCGCCCCAATCAAAGTCAGGATCCCCCTCTCTACAAAGGGAAGCAGCGCATCCTGTTGGGTCTTGTTAAATCGGTGGATCTCATCGATAAACAGCAGGGTTCCCCTACCGTATAATCCCAGATCC
Source organism: Tissierellia bacterium (assembly GCA_030538075.1). Classification (GTDB taxonomy): domain Bacteria; phylum Bacillota; class Clostridia; order Tissierellales; family Peptoniphilaceae; genus JAUNUQ01. The sequence continues at coordinate 16,302 of JAUNUQ010000043.1, read as the reverse complement.
TCCTCCGCCTGTTTGGTGACATTTCGAATATCTTGTATCCCCGAAGTCACGGCGGATATGCTCACATATTCTCTCTGCGTCTGGTTTGCAACCAGCATCGCCAAGGTCGTCTTCCCCGTTCCGGGAGGACCATAGATGATCATCGAACCCAGGCGGTCCGTCTGGATCAATCTCGTTAAGTGTTTTCCCGGTCCGAGCAGATGCTCCTGTCCCAAAAAATCCTGGAGCCGCTTCGGCCGCATGCGATCTGCCAAGGGAGCTGATTTCTTCAGCACCTCTGCTTTATTCATAGAAAATAAATCCAAATTTTCACCACCAAAAAATGCTATGCTAATAAAAATTAGCATAGCATTTTTTCAATCTTTTTTCAAGTTTTCCAGTTCATCATAGAAACCGCCAATGTCCTCGAACTCCCGATATACTGAAGCAAATCGTATATAGGCGACTTTATCTAGGCTTCGGAGTTTGTCCATGACCATCTCGCCAATCTTGGTGCTCTTTACCTCCCGGAGATTCAGATCATTGAGCATCACCTCAATCTGATCCGTAGCCCGTTCTAATTCCTGAACACTGACAGGTCTTTTCTCACAGGATCTGAGCATCCCATTAAAAATCTTTTGGCGCTCAAAGGGTTCACGGGTATTGTCTTTCTTTATGACGATGAGTGGTGCTTCCTCATATCGTTCATAGGTGGTAAACCGGCGGTTGCATTCGATACATGAACGCCGTCTACGGATGGACATATCATCCTCGGTAGGTCTTGAATCCACCACCTTCGTATCTCTGTATCCGCAGTACGGGCATTTCATCTCTGGCCTCCTAGATGTCTCTCCTCTTCAGGAAAGTCGGAATATCTATTTCATTGTCATTATCTGCTTCTTTTTTCGCCTCTTTGGTGGTATTCACCGTCGGCTTACCAGGATCAAATCCCGTGGCGATCACAGTGATCTTGATATCATCTTTCAAGCTCTCATCTACGCCGGCACCGAATATGATATTGGCATCTTTATCAACGGATTCGCGAATCAGGTCCGCTGCCTCATTGATCTCAAAGATCCCGAGCTCTGCTCCGGTGACATTGATCAGGACGGATTTTGCACCATCGATGGATGTCTCCAACAGAGGACTCTTAATCGCGGATTTCGCCGCTTCAACCGCGCGGTTCTCCCCACTGGAAGTCCCGATACCCATATGGGCAATTCCCTGATTGAACATGATGGACTTGACGTCTGCAAAGTCCAAATTGATCAGATTCGGTACGGCGATGAGATCCGAAATACCCTGAATCCCGTGCATCAATACCTCGTCCGCCATTGCAAAAGCCTCGATCATCGTCGTGCGCTTCTCGGCGATCTGTAGCAGGCGATCATTGGGGATGGTCACCAGGGTGTCCACCTTCTCTTTTAAGACCTCTACTCCCTGCTCAGCTTGGATCTGTCGTTTTCTTCCCTCAAAGGAGAATGGCTTCGTGACGATCCCCACAGTCAGAATTCCCATATCCTTCGCCACCTCGGCTACGACGGGCGCTGCTCCTGTACCCGTTCCGCCTCCCATACCAGCGGTGATGAACACCATGTCTGCACCACTCAGTACATCGGCGATGTCATTTTTACTCTCTTCTGCTGCCTTGGCTCCAACAGATGGGTCTCCCCCTGCTCCGAGGCCTCTGGTCAGCTTTGTACCAATCTGAAGTCGCACATCTGCATTGGATGCATCGATGACTTGCTTATCTGTATTGATTACGATGAACTCAACACCCTTCAAGCCATTCTCGATCATTCTCTTCAAGGCGTTGTTTCCGCCTCCACCGACTCCGATTACCTTGATCTTCGCAAGATCATCTGAATACACTTCCATATCAAACATTGTCATATCTCCACTCCCTTTTCACCTAGATAATAAATTCATAACTCACTTATGTATGAATTATACCAGAGATGAAAACTGTTTTCCAATCGGCAAATCGCGAAAATGGCAAAAATGCCACGTTTTCGATGGGAAAACATGGCATTTTGATTTTTCTTTGTATTTTTCGTACACCCTCAGATTCCCCAATTTTTGGGGTTTTCCAAGACGAGAAAAAGTTAGAAATAATTATTGTATTTTTAATACGAAGTTCTCAATCCGTTACAATTACAGGGTTTACACCGCTTGTCAGGATGATTTCCTTCGCCCTCAGACCCTTTTCTCGGGTATCTACGATCAATTTCTCGATCAACATGAATTTATATTCGTTATCCTCTGGACGACCGTATTCTACGATGGTATTCGAGTTGACCAACATCCGCACACTGGATGCTTCACTGCCAAAATCCACCTCGCGAGTGATCTTGTACAGCTCTCGATCGATCAGGTCCCGCAGAAAACGCTGTTCATTTCGATCCTCCGTGACCAGATTGTCAATGGCCAGGGTCTCATATCGGGCATTGGAGATCTTGATCAGTCTGTTCTTCGTCCCCTCGGGAAGTTCTCCTTCGTGGCGCTTGATCAACAGATCGCCACCGACGATCAGATAGCCGTCCTCCACATCGATATAGCCCAGGTCAAATTCCTCGACCACCGTGACCAAGAGACTGTTTGGGAGTACCTTTTTGACATCTACGCTGATGATGCCCGGCAGGGGTTTGATGAACTCCTCCATCTGCGTCGTGTTTGCCAAGAACACATTCTGCCCCTCTGGGATGCCGATCGCCTGGACGATCTCCTCGTCCGTCAGAGCATGATTTCCGCGCACATCCACGTATTCCACATGAAAGAATGGATGGGTCAGGCTCAGATAGACCCCGATCAGGCCAAGGCCGATCACCAATAGCAGTGAAGTGGTCAAGATCCATAAAAAAGCTCGGCTCTTCTTATTCTTTTGGGTCACATATTCATCGTGGCTGAGTCGGTCAGCCAGCACATCCTTTACATCCTGTTTCTTTTTGAACATAAACTCACCTCTATTTACAACAGTTCCATCGCCAATCGCACAATGTCTTCCGTCGCATTTGGATTTCCCAGGGTCTTCGCATTCTCGCCCATGGTCTTTAACACATTTTCATCGGTTACAATTGCGTTGATTCTATTATACAACAATTCTCCCGTTAGGTCATCTTCCAAGAGCATGTCGGAAGCTCCCATCTCCACATAGAGGCGCGCATTGAATTCTTGGTGATTCTCCGTCGTATATGCCTTTGGAATGAGGATGCTCGCCACGCCCAAAGAGGAGATCTCAGCCAATGTAATGGCCCCGGAGCTGGCGATCACCAGATCCGACACAGCATAAGCGGATCCGATATCCGTCAGATAGGGGGCGATCTTCACCCCATTTGGTAGTGGCCGGTCCTTTAATCCCGCCATAAAACCCTCATAATGACCTCTCCCCGTGCCGTGGATCAGCTGAAAGGCCAGATCTTCCCCATGACTTTGCAGCATTTGGAGAATGGCCTCATTGAGACTTTCAGATCCATTGCTGCCACCAAAGGAAAAGACCGTCGGCTTTTGATCGGTAAAACCATAGATCTCGTAGGATTTTGCACGGTCCACTTCCCCAAGGGAAGCACGAATGGGATTGCCCGTGACAAAGACCCGGTCCGGTCGTTTAAAATACCGCTTTGAGCTCTCATAAGTCGTCGCCACCCGATCGACAAATCGAGACAGTATGCGATTCGTCAAGCCAGGCAGGCTGTTTTGTTCATGGATCATAGATTTTTTTCGGTGCAGAGCTGCGATGAAGAGGACCGGTCCGCTGACAAATCCTCCCGTTCCTATAACCAGATCCGGATCGAAATCCAGGATCACTCGTCTGGCCTGGGCGAGACCCACCATCAGCTCCTTTGCCGTGCGAAACATCTTGAGACTGAGTTTACGTGGCAAACCGACGACGCGGATCGATTGAAAATCCAATCCCTGCTCTTTGGCCACCCTCTCTTCCATGGAGTTTGGCGTACCAATATAGAGGATCTGCACCTCCGGCACCTGTCTTTTTATTTCATCAATGATTGCGATCGCCGGGTAGATATGTCCTCCTGTCCCGCCTCCGCTCACGATTACCTTCATGATCTTCCCCTCTTCTCCTAGACATTTTCGATATATTCAACAGTATTCCAATCATTCCCATGGTGATCAGTATAGAGGTCCCCCCATAGCTGAGAAAGGGCAGAGTAACTCCCGTTGGAGGAATCGCCCCAAAGGAGACGCCGATGTTGATCAGAGATTGCGCCCCGATCAGCACGGTGATTCCCGAAGCCAGATAGGTCCCAAATTTATCAGCTGCGTTGACGGCGATCTCAAGCCCCCGAAAAATCAGCAGCATATACAGTCCGATGACAAAGACCGAACCGACAAAGCCCAGCTCCTCGGCGATCACCGCAAAGATAAAGTCATTATGGGCCTGGGAGAGATAGTGGATCTTCTGGCGACCTTGGCCGATGCCAAGTCCGAGCAGTCCCCCACTGCTCACAGCAAAGAGGGCTTGGGAGAGCTGCCAGCCGGTGTCCAAATAGTCCTCAAGGGGATTGAGAAAACTGCGTATTCGCTCGAGGCGATAGGCATTCTTCTCCCCAGATAACAATAGGACCCCTGCCACTCCACCCAGGGGAAGGGCCAGTAAGAAATATCTCCCGTCCATACCACTAAAGAAATACACACAGCCCATTGCAGCTGCGATGACAATCGAAGTAGAAAAATCCGGCTGCAATAGAACTGGAGTCACCGTCAGCAGGATCAGCCCCACTACGGGGAGAAATCCCTTTGTAAAGTGATTTTTCACCTTGTCCTTCATACAGAGCAGTTTGGATATCATGATCACCCCACCGATCTTGATCAGGTCCGATGGCATAAATTCTAATGGCCCCAACCGTATCCATCGATAGGCAAAGGTGTCTTGATTGGTACCGATGGGAGAAAAGACCAGTAGTCCCACTAATAATGACAATCCATAGAGAATGACGGCAAACCGCTGGTACAGATGGTAGTCAAATAAGGATACAAATAGTGCGAGGCCGAGTCCGATCGATGCAAAGATCAACTGGCGTTTTCCATAGTAGAACTGATCCTTCGATTCTTGGATGGCCGTCGGCCAACTGGCACTGTATACCATGACCACTCCAATGATCAACAGGAGCACCACCACCCAGAGGATCCGCCAGTCCGCTTTGGATTTCGTCTGCATCCCCTACTCCAAACTCTCTACGAGTTGGCGAAAATGCTCTCCGCGGACCTCAAAATTCGGGTACATCCCCCAGCTGGCAGAAGCAGGTGACAAGAGCACCTGATCTTCGGTTCCAGCGATCTCTCTCGCGCGAAGAACCCCTTCTTCTAAGCCGCCAATCAAGGTGTAGGGAATTTGGTATTCCTCCGCATACTCTCGGAGGAGCTGCTGGGTCTCGCCCATCAACAATAATTCTTTGACCTTTCCGTCAAAGGCCTCAAAGAGATCCCGAAAGGACACCTTCTTATCATAGCCTCCGGCAAATAAGACCAGTGGACCGGGCAGCGCTTCAATCGCCTTGATCGTCGCGTCCACATTGGTCCCCTTCGAATCATTATAATAGCGCACGCCATCGAATTCTCGAATGAATTCCAGGCGATGGGCAACTCCCTTAAACTCTCGGATCGCCTTTTGAATATCTTCGATACTTGTACCCACTGCACGAGTCAGAGCTGCAGCTATCATCGCATTTTCGATATTGTGTCTTCCAGGTATTTGTATTTCGGATACATCGATTATCTTCGTCGATTCTCCATCTTTGCATTCATATATTCCGCCATCATGGAGTCCATATCCATCTTTTGGCAACTTTGTTAAGGAGATCGGAATGGCCTTCGCCTCCATGGTCTTCGAGATCTCCTGTAAGATGGGATCATCCCCATTGATCACAAAGCACTGCTTCGGCTGTAGATTTCGCAGGAGATTTCCCTTCGCCTTCACATAAGCCTCCATGCTCCCATGCCAGTCGATATGGTCCGGGGTGATATTGATAAGAGCTGCAGCCGCCGGGCGAAAATCTCTGGTATCTTCTAATTGGAAACTGCTGCATTCAATCACATAGATATCCTCTGGGCCTCCCCTTCGGAATTCCTCCAGCATGCCCACGCCGATATTGCCGGCGACATGGACCATTTGTCCAGTTTGGCGCATAATTGCGCCGACGAGGGCTGTCGTCGTGGTCTTGCCATTTGTACCGGAAATTGCAAGGATTTTCCGATCCGGAAAGAGCCTGTAGGCCATCTCCAGGTCCGAGATCACCTCGACGCCCAGCCCGCGAATCCCCATTACCATTTCATTGGTCGGTGGGATCCCGGGGCTCTTAACACAGAGATCCGGTCCGAAACCGCGCACTTCCTCCAATGTATATAGGGCCTGGTCCCTCCAATTCCCCACCTGAGGATCAGTCTGGAGCAGATCCTCCAAATGGTCATCCATCACCCTCAGATCTGCCCCCATCAGGGAGAGGGCCTGCGCCGACGCCTTTCCAGTAATTCCCATTCCCAGTATTAGTATTTTTTTTGATTGTAGCTTCATAGACTGCTCCTAAAAATAGGCGAGGATCGTAAGTAGCGCCACACAGGTGCTCACCAATGTAAAGGCGGTGACGATCTTCTGTTCATTGTATCCCTTTAGTTCGTAGTGATGGTGAATCGGGCTCATCAAGAACACCCTCTTCTTGTTTCTCGTCTTGTAGCTGATCACCTGAATGATCACAGAAAGGGCCTCAACGACATAGATCAGACCCAGTATGGGCAGATACAAAGTCGTCTGGGTGATCATCGAGAGACCTGCCACAGCGCCTCCGATGGCCATGGAGCCCGTATCGCCCATGAAAATTGCCGCTTTATTGGAATTATAAAATAAAAAGCCAAGGATCCCGCCCATCATGACCAATACAAAATGCTCTAGCTCCGGAGTCACCGCCCGGACGATCAACAATAACACCGCCAGTACCGGGATGGAGACAGAGCTGAGTAGTCCATCCAGACCATCTGTCAGATTGACGGCATTCACCGCCCCGATCAACATCACAGTATATAGGGGATATGCCAGTATCCCGATGTCCAAATACTCCTTTGTGAAGGGGATCCGCAGTAGTGAAAAACTCTCTGGAGCTGCGTATCGGTAGAGCAGCATCACCAGGACGCTGATCAAAACCTGGGCGACGATCTTTTGCATCGCCGTAAGTCCTAAGGATCTCTTCATGATGAGCTTCATATAGTCATCGACAAAACCCACCGCCCCAAATCCAAAGGTCGTGAGCAACACAATGAGGATGGGCAGATTGAACTTCAACCCTGCGATCATGCCGAGGACCAAAGTCATCAGGATGATCACTCCCCCCATCGTCGGTGTGCCCTGCTTTGAGAGATGGGACTTGGGCCCATCGTCTCGAATATTCTGTCCGATCTTGAAACCCTTCAGGATCGGTATTGTAAACCTGCCGAGCACCGTAGACAAAATCGTAGAGAGCAACAGTACGACAGCCATTTGTTTAATATCCATAGTCATCTCCTCCTTGGCTATTATAACATATCTGTATAGGATTGGAGCAGCTGAGGCATTCGAAGGATTTATTCCGATGGCTCCTCCTGAGTCTCCTCCGTCTCCTCTTCGCTTGGCTCCTCCTCAGGAACCGTGGGAGCTGTAACTCCAAAGATCACCTTGGAATCCGGATCCACCAATACCCCTGGCAGGGGCTCTTGGGAGCTGACCACGCCGATCGCATCCATATTGTCGTATCCCAGACGCAGCTCATCGAGTTTACTGCGTGCATCCGAAGCATCCAATCCCACCAGCTCCGGCATCTGAATCCACTGGCTGCCGCTCACATCCGACTGGAGATCCACCACCGATCCATAATCCACAAGGCTGCCAGCCTCTGGCGCCTGATTGGAGATCACAGAGTTCTTACCGATATTGGGGTTCACCACGGAATGGGTCAAGCCCGCTTCATTGAGTAGCTCGACGGCTGAGGCCAAGGGCAGCCCAATCACATAGGGTACCTCCACCCCCGTTTCGTCCTCAGCTAGGATCGGCTCTGTCGGCTGATCCTTTCGAATATCGATAATTCCCTTTAAGACCTTTTTGACTAGGGGCGCCGACACCACATTTCCGCTACTGGCGCCCTGGGGCTCATCTGCCACTGCAAGTACGATATATTCTGGATCCTCGGCTGGATAAATCCCCACATAAGAGGCCACCGTCGTCTCCATCTCGTATTGATCATCTACGAATTTCACACTGGTCCCCGTCTTGCCACCGATATTGTAGCCACGGATTCGCGCGCCATCTGCAGTCCCCTCTAGCACCCCCGACACCATCAATTCTCGCATCCTCGCAGAGGTGGCCTCGGAGATCACCTGTCTCTTGAATTTTACGGGGATCTGTGTCGTCTCCTCCGTCTGGGGATCTCGGATTTCCCGGGCGATCCGAGGCTCATATAGATCCCCACCATTCACCACGGCGGAGATTGCCGTAATCATCTGAATCGGCGTCACGGCGACCCCATGTCCATAGGACATCACCGCCAGATCCACCTCGGAGATCTCTTCGGTGGTTCCAGGGATCAGACCCTCCGCCTCTGCAGGTAGCCGGATCCCCGTCGCCGAACCAAAGCCAAAGTCCTGAATGTATTTGTACAGCTTTTCCTTTCCCAATTCCCTAGCAATCTGTATAAAGGCTGGATTGCAGGAGTTGTTCATCGCCTCAGTAAGGCTCTGATCTCCGTGGGGCTCGTACCAGCGATAGCATTTCAAAACCACACCGGGAATATCCGTCACCACCCCATCACAGTGGTAGACAGAGTGATCCGTCGCCGTCCCCTCCTCAACAGCCGCAGCTGCCGTTATGAACTTGAAGACTGACCCGGGTTCATAGATATCGTTGATGGCGGGGCTGCGCCAGATCGAATAGTATTCGTTGAGCAGCTCCTCCTCAGTGAGGGTCCGCCAGACTTCCTTTTCTTCTTCCGATCGGCTATCCCTAGGGCGGTTGGGATTATATTTCGGGTAGTTCTCCAGCGCCAACACATCCCCATTTTTGGGATTCATCACCAAGATCGTGAGCTTATTCGGCTTATACTTATCAAAGGTCTCCCTTCCAAATCGGGTGACCAGTTCTTGAATCTTACTGTCGATCGTCAAGACCACATCATTTCCCTCATCCACATCGATCTCTTCGATGTTTTCAAAGGGAATCACATCTCCGAGGGGAGACACGGACAGCGCTCTGATCCCACTCTGTCCAAAGAGCTCCTCATCAAAACTGCGTTCAATCCCATAAGCTCCATGATCATTATGGTCTAAGAATCCCAGGACATATGGGGCAAAGTCCCCACTGGGGTAAAACCTCGCATTTTGCGGGACGATGGCCACCCCCTTTAGCTTTACCTCTCTAAGTGCATCGGCTTGAATATTGCTGATCCCCTCTGCCAATCTCTGAATGCCTGTCTTCTCCATCTCCAGCAGCAGATCCTCGTAGCGCAAATTCAAAATACTCGACAGACTCTCTGCCGTCTGCGCCTTGTCTCCCACATCCTCTGGAAAGAGATAGACCACATTCTCCTTGACGGAGATGGCCAGGGGCTCTCCGTTGGTGTCGTAGATCGTCCCCCGCTCTGGGGGCACCTCTAGGATACTGCGGCGCTGCTCAACCGCTCTCTTCACGTATTCCTCCCCACCAAAGACCTGCAGGGACAACAACTTGATCACAAAAAAGAATGCCATAAGAGAACATATGGCATAAAAGATTAGAAGCCTCGTCTTTAATGAACTCTTGCCTCTCGATTTATTCTGATTGTTTTTCATATCCATTTCCTTCGTTCGTACCTAAGAGCGCAGAAAAGAAATTTCGAAAACCGGCGATATAATCCTGATTCGTCTCCACTTCAGGCTGTTCTTCCTGGTAGCCCGATGCGATATAGACGATTTGCTCTTGGGTTGGGTAGTCCATCCCCAGGTTGATCTTTGCCAGGGATTCAATTCTCGCAGTAGCCTTATAGGGCTCCAGCTTCATCACTAAGTAGTCCCTATTCGCTTCCAGCTCTTCCATCCGCTTTGACAGAACTCGGCTCTCCTGGTTTTTCGCGGTAATCTCCCCATATCTCGTGATCAATACCGTCGCCATCAAGACGGCGAATAGAAAAACCAATCCACAGATGAATTTCTTCGCAGTGATGGCTCGATTTCTTCTACGCAGTTTCTCCGAAACTCTCCCATCATCTTGGACCACCGTCAGTTTGGGCCTGCTGCGGTTGGGCTGGATATTATTTTTTAATGCTTGATTTTCCATTGAGCTCCCCATTTCCCATATCGCCTAATTGATGACTGTCCCCTTATCCCTAGACCCTTTCCGCGATGCGCAGCTTCGCACTCTTCGCCCTGGGGTTCAGTTCCAGCTCCTCTTCTGTCGCCGTAATCGGCTTATTATTGATAATCTTTAACTGCTTCTCATGATTGCAAATACAGATCGGAAAATCAGCTGGGCAGATACAGCCCGTGCTCAGTTCTCGAAAAGTATTCTTGACAATTCGGTCCTCCAGGGAGTGAAAAGTCACGATGACAATTCGTCCACCGGGAACCAATCTCTCGACGATCTTGGGAATCGTAGCCCCCAACACATCGAGTTCCGCATTTACAGCGATCCTCAACGCTTGAAATACCCTCTTAGCAGGGTGAGAACCCTCTGCGCGAACTTTTTTGGGAATCGCCGCATCGATGATCTCCACCAAGTCAAAAGTCGTCTCGACCGGCTCTTCTTCCCTGGCTTTTACGATAAACTCCGCAATTCTGCGTCCCCACTTCTCCTCACCATAGCGCCAAAACAGATCCTCTAACTCCTCCTTGCTGGACTCATTGACCAGCTCATAGGCGGTGAGTTTGCTCCTGCGATCCATCCGCATATCCAGTACCGCATTCATTCGGTAGGAAAAGCCTCGCTCCTGCTCGTCGAACTGGTGAGAGGACACGCCAATGTCCATCAGCACTCCGTCCACCTTGTCGATCCCAAACTCCGTGAGGATCTCGTCAAATCTAGAAAAATTCGAATGGACAATTTGAATCCTGTCCTGAACATCCGCCAGGGCTTCCCTGGCATTGTCGATGGCGTCCTGGTCCTGATCGATCCCGATCAACAGACCCTTCTCCGATAGTCCATCCGCGATCAATCGGCTGTGTCCCGCACCACCCAGTGTGCAGTCCACATAGATCCCATCTGGATTTAAATTTAAACCCCGAAGACACTCCTGTGCCAATACGGGAATATGTGAATAATTCATCTATTGCCTCCTAAAAATCCAGGCCATCCAGCTTATCAATCAAATCGTCATAATTCAAATTCTCATCGTCGCTGTAGGCATCCCATCTCTCCTTGTCCCAGATCTCCACGCGGTCGCCGACGCCGATAATCACGACGTCCTTGTCCAAAAATGCGTATTCTCTAAGATTCGGTGGGAGCAGGATTCGGCCCTGCCTATCGAGGTTGGCATCCGTCGCTCCGGATAAAAAGAGTCGGTTTAGCCCTCGGGCTTCCTTTCGGCTGATTTCATTCAAGCTCTTCAGTCGGTTTGCCATATTCGAATACTCCTCTTCGGGGTAGACAAATAGGCAACGTTCCATACCCTTTGTGACATAGAAAGTGGAGCCAAGCCCTTCCCTGAGCTTCGCCGGGATAATCACTCTGCCTTTATCATCAATCGCATGTGTGAATTCAACGATAAACACTTTGTCACCCTCTTTTTACTTATATCCTCCACATTGCCCCACAAAGTGACACTTTTCATCCACTCTCCCCCCTATTGTAGCGTAAATAACCATTTAATTCAAGGGGATATTGCCCTTTTTCTGAGCATTTCAGCATAAAAAATCGGGCTCCTTTAAACCCATCTCGATAGAGGTAAAAATTGGTATTTATTATAGAAATTCCGCTTACCCAATTTCCAAAAACTTATTCCCGGTAATCCAAAAACGAAAAGAGGGAATAAGCCTTATTCCCGGTGAAAAAGTGGCAGGAATAAACCTTATTCCCGAATTGGCTTGATTTAGACATTCGATTGAATTTTCGTAATCCTCCCCCACAATCAAAGGGGGCAACTCTGCCTTTTTAAGAATATACGTTCTTTTGTGGGGCCAGTTTTTCGATTCGGGAATAACCCTTATTCCCGATGCCCTAACCGCAGGAATAAGGGTTATTCCCGCTTTCACTTTTATCGTAGAATCCCATAAGATGGAACCACCGGGAATATCCATCCGCTGGCGGATACAAGGAAGAAAAGATGAATCCAAAATTTGACCAAATATTGACACTTGCCCTCCAGGGAGATGAAAAAGCCCAAGAGGATCTATTCACTGCGCTTCGGCCTCTGATCCTCTCCAGTATCCGTAAATACCATTACAGACCCGAACAATTTGACGATTTGCAGCAGCTTGGACTGATCGCCATCTACGAATGCATCCAGAGCTTCGACCCCACCCGGGGTGTGCACTTCTTGGGCTATGTAAAATCCCAGCTCAGGTACCTGTATCTGGAGATGAACAGGGAGCGGGTCAGTCTATCCTTAGATCAACCAGGACCTGATGGCCTGGCACCCATCGATCTCCTAGAAGACGAAGCCAATATCGAAGAGGACTTTCTGGTCCGCCAAGACCACCTGGAACTCAGCACGGCCATATCTGCTCTAACCCCCACTGAAAGGCAGATCATCCTAGACTACTATTACCGTGGCCATTCCATGAAACAGATCGCTTCTGATCGAGGCAATAGCTACCGCACCGTCGTCAACAACAAAAAAAGAGCCCTAAAAAAGCTCAAAGATCATCTCAAAAATAAAATTTGAAAGTGTAGTAGTAACTTCTTCCCCTGTCCGTCATCTATAGGAGAAAGGAGGGGATAGCATGGCAACATCCGTACTGGAAAATGTGAGACTGAAGATCGTCTTTGATGCGGGAATCGTCGATGGCAGACAGCTGAAGACGACCAAGACCGTCACCCAGATCAAAAAGACGGCAACCGCAGACGGTCTTTACGGAGCGGCGACGACATTGGCGTCTCTGCAGAACAAGCCGGTTTTGGTGGTCTCCAAGCTCGACGAGACCACACTGAGGGCTTAGGACCATACAATCCATAGAAAGGTGGTGAAAGAATGAGCAAGAATGTACTCGAAATGGACTTTAAAGACGCCGCAGAGAAAAAGGTCACCCTGCGCCTCGATGATCCCAAGGCAGACCTGACCTCCGAAAGCGTCAACTTGGCAATGAACAATCTCCTCGGTTATGGAGTCCTGGCAAATGGGGACGTTGATCTAGTGCTGGCCGTCGGCGCCAGAACTCTGGTGACGACCACGACCGACTACGAGATCCTATAGTAGGAGGTGAACCAAATGGAAGTGATCCTTCAGAGCATCTCCAACCTCGGATTTCCCATCGCTCTGTCCGTGTATCTGCTGGTCCGACTAGAGGGCAAGATGGAAGAGCTGACCGGCAGCATTCACGAACTCACCAGCGCCATCCGAGGCGGCGAACCACCGATGTGATCCACAGATGGCAGGCCAGATCGAGACCGATCTGGCCTGCTGTTCGATTCGTTTATATAATTTCCCCAAAAAACAGACTCAAGAAAGGAGTCCACCATGCTCAATATAAAAAACGGCATCATCCAAGACCAGACCATTCTCGGCGTCCCCTTTCGGGCTGAGATCATCCGGCCCGTCACCTACAAACACCGCCCCACGACCAAGACCGCCAAGACCCACACCGTCTATCATGAAACCGGAAACCCCAGATCCGGCGCCGACGCCCCCGCCCATTCCAGGCTCCTACAAAGCTGGGAGAAAAGCCCCACTCTGGACCAGACCTCCTGGCATTTTGTCGTAGACGACCGAGTCATCATCCAAAATATCCCCATCGATGAGATCGCCTATTGCCAAGGCAATGCCGCAGGCAATCGGGTCGGCATCTCCATCGAGCAGTGCATCAATCATCCCACCAAGCGCCACCTGGCCGAGGACAATGCCTGTAAGCTCCACGCCGCCCTTAAGCACAGTCTAAATCTCAAAATCTCCAAACATCAGGACTGGTCTGGCAAACACTGCCCCGCCAACATCCTCAAGGAGGATAGGTGGAGTGAAATCCTGCGGATGATCGCAAACTACGGCTCCAGTCTGCTCCCCAAAACGCCCAGATCCCTCCTCCTCTACCAAGACGAAGCCGCCTTTATCGCCCTAGAACTCTCCAGAAAACTAGACCTCCCCCTCCTCTCCAAAGATGCCCCCTACGATCTTTCGAACTTCCCCACCCTCGTCGGCATCGGCGAAGCCATCCACATCCAGGCCTTCCCGAGTGGCCTCACCCATTTTATCAACGCCTGCGACAATTGGAGCCGTGAACGAAATCTCGCCTTTATCGACTCCGCCGTTCGAAATCTGGAAATCTATCGGCTTTGATCCGTCCGTTTAAATGAAATACGGTGCTACGATTATCCCTGTGCCAGCCGTCATTTTCGCCCCTTCTCAAAATACCTTGCCCCGTCTTTGATATCGAGGCATTTATTAATCGCAAAACCCTCGCCGTAATTCTCAGCGAGGGTTTTGCTTTGGGGATAAAATGATAGTAGGGATTGTCTATTTATTTTTGTCCGTAATTTTGGAATTTCACCGCCATCTTTGCCATCTCCGCATCGTCCAATATGACCGGATCGCCAATGGACTTGGCCATATAGTAGATCTGGGCACAGTATTCCACTTCTTCGATGATATTGAAGGCGTTCGCCAGAGAATATGTCCCGGCGAGAATCCCATGGTTTGCCAATAATACGGCATATCGATCCAGCATGGCTTCGTATGCGTTTTCTGCCAACTCTGGACTCCCATAGGTGGCATAGCGTGCACATCGGACATTCGGTCCCGCTACGGCGATCATATAATGGGATGGAGGTAACTCTTGTCTGAGTGTAGCGATGACGGTAGCATAGGTGGTGTGCGCATGGATAACGGCAGTAATGTCATCTCGTCTCTCGTATTGGATCGCATGCATGACCCACTCGCTGGATGGTTTTTTGTCGCCTTCGACGATGGTTCCGTCTAATTTCATGATGACGATGTCTTCCGGCTGAATTTCGTAGAAGTCAATTCCCGTTGGCGTAATGGCCATCAATCCAGTTTCCGGGTCATAGACCGAGAGGTTGCCGCCAGTGCCCTTGGTGAGATTTGTGTCGACAAGCGCCTTACCGTATTGGATGATTTCGTGCCGTGCTCTATCCATTAACATATTGTTCTCCTTCTTTGTTTTTATTCGTACAATAGAGCCTTTACTTCATCGGAATCCACATTGGTGGAATCATACCATACGGCGCCGGTATCCACGTCCTCTACTGCTTCTCCTCTGGCTGCCTTCACTGCCAGTTCAACCGCCTTGTAGCCGATTTGCACTGGGTCTTGAGTTACAGAGCCAAAGAGTTGTTTGTTACGAACTGCGTCGATTTGCAGAGCGCCGGAGTCAAATCCAACGGCGATGATCTTGCCTTCGCCAACTTTTCCGCCAACTGCGTTGTCCGCATTGATGATGGATTTTGCACCGAATTCGTTGGACCCAAAGATTCCAACCAGGTCTTCTTTATTCAATAGAGTTTGTGCTTGGGTTTGTCCGTCTGCATCCGTAACTTTTGCTGGAACTGCAAGGTCGATGATGACAACTGCATCTGCTTCTGCCACATCATTCGCAAATTTATCGTTTCCGACGATGGATACTGCATCCCCCACATTTGGAAGAGCTTTTACCAATTCCGTCATCTGGTTGATAAAACCAGTGGTTCTACCGACTAGAGAAGCGGAGTTTACCTCTTGGGATACCACGCCGATGCGTACGGGAGATCCCACTGCCGCTGCTTCTACTTTGGCTTTGATCTCTGGGAACATCTTATCTGCTGCAACTGCTGCTGCCGCTTCGTTGTCCGTTGCAGCCGTTGCTGCGATGGTTCCCTCTGGAGCTCCCGGAACGCCAGAGTCAAATCCGACTACTGGGATCCCTTCGCTCTTCGCTTGGCTCAATAGGTCGATGGATGCCGTCGTATCCAATGCTGCAAATGCGATGGCATTTGGCTTTTTGTTGATGGCGTTCGCCAGCATTTGCACTTGCTCTTGGATCGCCGTCTCATTTTGTGGTCCTTGGAAAGTGATCGTCGCGTTTAGATCTGCTGCCGCTTGGTCAGCACCTTGGTTTACAGCCTTCCAGAATTGATGTTGGAATCCCTTTGCCAATACTTCTACTACGATGGGTTCATCGGATGCAGGCTCTGCTGCGCCTTCTGTCTTTGCCGCCTCTTCTGTCTTAGCT
>JAUNUQ010000063.1 GCA_030538075.1 Tissierellia bacterium | reverse complement strand
TACCAGAATGGCCATCTCGTATTGTGATTTAAAAGCTGGTTTCTAGTTCGTTCATTTTTTACTTCCATCTTATCTCCTAACTGTATTGTATTTGGATTGAGTGCAGCATATGTTATCAATAAATAAAATTTTTTATAAAGGATGAATAAAACCACCTTGCGGTACACTAAACCCGAAGCGATCATCTCCTACTTGGTGTCTGCTTGATCTTCTCATGATAGAAGAAGTTGACCAGGATTGGAGGATCCTCGAAGGCAGGTGTAGGCTCTGCATTGATAAGATATTCTAAGTCTTCAGCCTCTGCGTATTGTTCCAATTGTTGGTCCAATAGCTGCCAATAGGTCAGATCCCTCTTCTGATAGATCTGCTGGTAGAGGGGGACCAAATTGGGCCATTTGGTACGAATATATTCCAGGATATCCCCTTTGAATCCACCCCTCAGATTCAAGTTTTCCAGCCAAATCAAATTACATTGGTGTTTCACCCTTTCAATGATCTCAAAGACATTGGTTATTCCCGGAAAGATTGGAGAAATAAAACAAGTCGTTCGGATCCCTTCACTATGGAAGATGCGCATGGCCTCCAGTCTTCTTTCAATGCTGCTTCCGCGATCCATATCTGCGCGAAAAACCTCATCTAGAGTATTGATCGACCAAGAGACTCGAGCATCTGGAAAGGTCTTGATCAGTTCCAGGTCTTCAAGTACTAGATCGGATTTGGTTGCTATGTTGATCAATGCACCGCTTCCCTGTATCTCCTCTAAAAAAGCTCGAGTGCGCCTGTACTCTGCTTCTTCTGGCAGATATGGGTCTGTAACAGAGCCGATCATCAACTTTTTTCCTGCATATTTCCGTGGGTTGGGGATGCTCGGCCAGTACTTGATATCTAAAAAGGTTCCCCAGGGCTCTGGGTGATTGGTAAAGCGCCGCATAAAACAGGCATAACAATACCTGCACCCGTGGGTGCATCCGATATAAGGATTCACTGAATAATCCCCAATGGGGAGATTTGATTTCGTCAATATGCCCCGCGTTGGGACTTCACGAATGTTCGCTTTCAATACTGGATCATTCCTCTCAATCGATATGATGCTCTAGTGCTTACTGATAATCCGATGTCCCTCGATCTGCTACTGAGGATGGAAAGGACAGTATTTAGACTAGAGGAACTCAACAAATTGAACCTTTAGACCGTTTGGATCAAGGACGAAGAGGAAGCGGATTTGAGGATTCGGCTGAATGGGATCACCAATCGGGGTGATTCCCTCTTCTTGAAGCTCGGATTGCAGGGCTTCTAGCGACTCGGTTTCAAATCCCCAGGAGATATCTTCGCCTGGAGCTGCTATAGACCTACTTGGATCAAAAATCAATTCGATCTGGGTTTCACCCGATCCTAAAAACGCAAATTCGGTACCAGCGTCGGTCTTAAACCTTCGCTGAATTCCTAAACCGACTATCCCCTCATAAAAACGGAGGGATTTTTCCATATCTTTGACATATAATGTGCTCCAACAAAATTTCATAATAACCTCCTAGTTTTGTAAGTCATCATCTATCCTGATTTTACCCCATATCCTTCTCTGATAATCTCTGTTCTCTCTGGACTTTTTACCTGGCCAATGTTATGTATTCGCAGCAGTATAACATGCAGATACCAGCGTCATTTGCCCCTTCAACACTCGTTTTCATCACAATTCACTACGAATCCTTTCAATCTGGCGATTCATCAAATGGCGTCCCAATTTCTGGAATAAAAAATCCTTTAGACCCGATAGATCTTGACTGTGTTTTAAAAATAGGTCGTCTGGATCCACGAAGATTCCCAAATCTCGATTAATTCCCTCTTTTTGAATATAGGTGTTGTTTCGATCCCAATCGATTACTGGATCTTGCAGATTTTTTACCGCTATACCATATCCCATAAAGAATCCGTCGCAGTCTTGAAATCTATTTTGAACCGCCCTTAAGTACTCCATATCGAGGATGAAGCCCTCCAGTTCATACCAATGCCCCTCAAATAAGACTTCCACCCAGCTATGTAGAATACTCTCTGGGGACAAAGAGTAGACGAGTCCGCTCATGGCTCCTTTTTGAAGGCGCTTATCGATCGTAAACCCATGTATTCGGCAGGGAATCCCCACGGCCCTCAGTAAGGCCATAAACAGAATTCCCTTGGTATTGCATTGCCCATATCCCTCTGTTAACACCTCAGACGCAGGGATGGCATCCTTTGAGTTGTATCCAAATAGAATCTCATCGCGAACGAAACGATAGATTCGATCGATCTGATGAAAGGGTTCGCACTCATCCCACATCCTCTCAGTAAGCAGGGATTGGATGGATCCGTCCGAGTAATTGAGAAGTGCGGTCTCTCTTAGATAGTCATTTATGGTATTCACATTTATAACTCCTGTCATAGAGGATTCCTGTTTTGATATATAACCGTCAGATCACCATCCACAAAACCTATGCCCACACCATGAT
>JAUNUQ010000003.1 GCA_030538075.1 Tissierellia bacterium | reverse complement strand
ATTCTCTAGCCTCTCCGTCGCGGATCCCTTCGGCATATATACGATGGAGTTCTGTTTTAACTCCATAGCGGTCCAAGCCACTCCTCTACCGTGGTTTCCATCGGTCGCCGTGATAAAGGTCATTTCGCCGAGTTCTTTTTTCACTTCATCGGAAGTCATGGTCTTGTAGGGAAGCTCATCGATGCTCTTGCCCAACTTTTCGGCGATGTACTTTCCGATGGCATAGCTTCCGCCAAGGACTTTAAAAGCATTTAGTCCAAATCGGTAAGATTCATCCTTTACGAATATGTTCTTCAATCCAAAGTACTCTGCTGTTTCCTTCAGTTCTACCAATGGTGTTTGGGTGTACTGATCAAAGCTAGAGTGGAAGGCCAGAGTGGACTTAGCCACCTCTTCTCCTAGAAAGTCTAGGGATACCTGCTCTTTCTTTGACATGTCATGGGATACGATTTGGTATTTTTCTGTCATCTTGTCCTCCTGCATACCAGTCTTTTTTTGCTATCTGCCTTTAATATATGCAATCCGCGTGCCAATTTAACGCATACATCCTTCAGAATAAAAATCTAGTCTCTTATCCTCCGATTAACTGCGATAACTCCGGCTTTTCTCGTCTTTATATTAACCCATTACATAAATCAGTAAAGTTCCATGCAGATTATTAATCACAATTTCGAGAATTCGATCCCAAAAAGAGAGCAAATTCATCATTTTTATATATCAATTTGATAATATTTATTATTATGATAATGCGCGGAAAAAGATATCATTTTCCCGCCCTTTTCACCACAAAGTTATTTATCATTTTGGTAAACTTGCTGTTTCAAGGACTTTAGCCCCAATAAGAAGGCTTCTAATACCGCTCCTCCCACACTTCTGGACTTATCAGAAATCGTATAGCAGTTTTGGAGGGCTTCAAATCGAGGGTCCACATCGGCTATTTTAACCCCTTGTTTTACCGGTACGCCGCCTCGTAGCATCCCCCTCACAAGGCCTCGAATGGCAGCCCGAACGGGGATCTCATCCACATACGCTAGAATCTGACCTTCCTCAACGACATCCCCAATATCTTTCATACTATCCACCATCCCATCGGCGGGGGAATAATAGACTCGCTCTTTGGAATAGCCGCCAATAACGCCAGGAACCCCTGTGTTCTCCGCTGCAAACCCCTTAAAGAGGAGTCTTCCCAGATGGTGTCCACGGTTTGTCTCCACGACATAATCCACGTCCACGCCGGCTTCATATCCAGGCCCTAGGGCGATGGAAATCGGTGCCATCGATTTATTTGTGCCAATATTTCGCTTGGCAATTGTCGCATCGATAATCGCAAGGGGATGGATTGCCTCTATCAGTTCTGCATTCGGATCGATGAGTATAGGCACCTTGTCCTGTAGAAATACCTCTTCCATCTCATCGAGAGACGAGATTCGCACTGCAGAGATATCCTCCACGCGCTGCACCCTCTCATAAACCGCTTCGCTCAATGACACCGTCCTTCGCACACATAATGGAGCCGGCACCTCTAATATGAGGACCTTGAAACCTGCGCGGTGAATCTTCTGAACAGCTCCCGTCGCTAGGTCGCCTCCCCCTCGGAAGACCACAATCTCCCTCATGACGACATCATCCTTTCATAGACCTCCATTGTATCTACATCCTCCCCCTCTTCCTTTCGATCGATCCAGATGAAGTGGAGATCCTCCTGACTTTCACCTATGATTAACTTCCCAGTTTCCTCTCCTGTCAGACTCATAAGCCTCTTTCGATAGCTCCCATCGAAGAGCCCCGGGCTGCCTCTCTTACCACCATATAAGGGTAAGACGATGCCGCCCATCTCTTCAAATTCTCCTATGATGGACGAAATCGTCTCCTTGGAAATAAAGGGCTGATCTGCGACGATAAATAGATATCCATCCGCCTCAGCTGCATATTGTAGTCCCAAAGTGATAGAACGACTCTGGCCGATCTGCGCATCCATATTATGGACCGGAATATATCCCATTTCCTTCGCCGCCCTTAAGACTTCTTCAAATCTCGATACCACTATAATCTCTTCTAGTTCTGTGCCCTGTAGGCAATCCAATACATGTCGATAGATGGGTTTGCCCTTTAAGGGGAGCAGGAGCTTATCAACGCCCATCCGACGCGAATAACCGGAGGCCTGTACGATTGCTACTATCTTTTTCATTCTATACACCGCCATTTTCGGAGACGATTATTGCAGATTGTACTCCTTCATCTTTCTATATAATGTAGCAATTCCTATGCCCAATTCCTTCGCAATTCTCTCTTTGCTCTGTGTGGAAGGGGGATATCGATGAAGGGCGTTGCTGATCTCCTGTCTTTCTACCTCTTTCAAACTGCGGACCTGTCCATTGTGACTACTCTGTGTATGAACGGGTTCATCGATATTTCTCGGTAGGGTCTGGTCATCTAAAACGCCGTCCTCCATCATGTTCACCATGAATTCCACAACATTTTCCAATTCCCGTACATTTCCATTCCAGGGTCGCCGGCGGAGTATGTCCATCGTCCCCTTTTCAATATATCGTAATTCCTTGTTCATCAATGAGGTATATCTGAGGGCAAAGTGCTCAACCAAGATCTCGATGTCCTCTTTTCGTTCACGCAGAGGCGGGATCTCAATCGGAATGACATTCAATCGATAGAAGAGGTCCTCCCTGAATTTCTTCTCTTCGATCATCATCTTCAGATCTTTATTGGTGGCCGCGATAATGCGGATATCTAGAGGCAATACATGATTGGAACCGATTCGACTGATCGTTCGATCTTGAATGACGCGTAGTAGTTTCGTCTGTAGATAGAGGGGCATATCCCCAATCTCATCTAGAAATATGATCCCCTTATTGGCGAGTTCAAACTTCCCAATCCGCCCATTGGGATCTGCGCCGGTAAAAGCGCCTTTCACATAGCCGAAGAGCTCACTTTCCAATAGAGCCTCCGGGATGGCAGCGCAGTTTATGGCGACAAAACGCTTTTCACTGCGATTAGAGCTCTTCCAAATGGCGGTGGCAACCATTTCCTTTCCAGTGCCACTCTCCCCTGTGATGAGGACCGTAGAGCTGGAATTAGCAATTTTCTCTATATCATCTTTTAGTTTGCGTATCTCAGGACTCCGGCCCAATATCAGATCTGTTCCCCGGGCCTGGATCGTCGAGGTCATTGAGTAGATATCCGACTGCATGGATTTATAGTCTTTAAAGAGTAGGACCTTTGCATAGCGGTCATTGTTGGGAATGTTGTAGATATCTCCATATACAGTATAGGTCTTGCCCCTAATGGTCACCGAATACTCTTTAAAATTACTCACCATGTCACCGGTTTCAACGATTTCAATCCCTTCACTCTTAATCGTTCGGCGAATCCCAAGCTGCTTTTTTGCACTGGGGTTGATCTTGTCGATATTTCCGTTCACATCGATGATGATGGCCCCCTGATCCATATTCTTCGTGACCAGCTCCAACATACTCATCACGGCGACTTTGTTCTCATTTTCTAAGACCTCTATCACTTTTGCAGAGATAAAATCGGCAATTTGATCCAGATATTCCAGATAGCTGTTCAGGTTCTTGAGGACTTGATCCTTGCTCTCTTCATCCATACAGACCATCCCTATGACGCCCAATATGGAGTCATGCACCTTGATCGGCGTCGAGATCTCAAGGGTCTCAATGCATTCCTCCCGATTCGGACAATTCTTACACAATTCATTCTCGCGCGGATTGGTAATGATCTGTCGCTGTCCAGTCTTCAATACCTGTTTGTAGACCTCACCCCATTCATCGATATTGTCTCCGACGAATTGATGGAAAAACCCCGTCCCCGCAACGCGGATCAACTTGTAATTCACCACCTCTACCTCGACCCGACCGATCTCAGCAGTAATATTGACATATTTCATAATTAAATCGGCAATGCCAAGTAAATCGTACAATATCCTCCCTCCTTTCATGGAAACTCTCCCTTCACTTAAGGATAATTATATCATTCAAGGTAGACCCTGTCCCAAAATTCAGAATAAATGTTATTGTGCATTCAGATGAAACCCATCGATTATTCGCATTTCCTAAGGGTATAAATATTAAAATGATCAGATAGAGGTGCAAGATGCTGGATAAAAAAGAGGGGTTTATGAATATAAAAATGTTTTTCATCAATTTACTCAATAAGATTAAAGAAGCTGATCTGCCAACGACCGGTGCCATGTTGGCCTATTTTATGTTGCTCAGCATATTCCCCTTTTTGATCTTCTTATTGAATATCATCTCCATTGCCGCCTCCGGTTATGATAAATCCATATTGGAAGCCATGAATTATCTTCCACAAAATGTCGCAGATATCCTGCTTCCCGTCATCCAGTCCCTCATTCGCTCCAGTAGCGGTACCCTGATGTCCCTATCCCTCATCATCGCCCTATGGGCGGGCTCAAGTGGGATCATAAAATTGATGCGCTCGATCAATATCGCCTTTGGAGTCGAAGAGCAGCGAGGGATCATCCAAGAGCGGCTGATGGGCATTTTCTTCACCATCGCCCTTGCCGTGATCCTGACTTTGATGCTACTGAGCAATGTCTTTGGAAATATCATCCTCAACTTGATCAAAGGGCTCATCGGTGACTATGACACCCTAGATCAGATCTGGAATACATTTCGCAGCATCGTGCCCTTGTTGGCAATCGTGTTGGTGTTTACCCTCCTATACCGCATCAGTCCCAATCTGGGCGGCAAGCACAGAGTCAATGTCTGGGATGTGGTCCCTGGGGCTCTGTTCACCTCCATCGCTTGGATTCTCATCACCTTTGTCTTTTCTTTCTATGTCGATAATTTTGGAAATTATGACCGCACCTACGGTTCCCTAGGTGGGATCATCGTGATGATGATGTGGCTGTATCTATCCTCTATGATCATGGTCCTAGGTGCCTATGTGGCGTCTACTCATATGGAGACTCGGCGCAAAAAACAGCTGGAGAGGAGCATCTTCGGCACTGTGCAGGGGATCAAAGAAGATCAGGAGGGAATTCTCCGTGACCGGGTGGAGTAGATCGAGGCCAATTCCAAATGATAATGCAAAGAATCCCTTCAAAGTCCTGAGCAGTTATATTCCAATTCTACATCTTATCTCCCATCTGCCTTCGATCACAAAAACATATCCAAGATCGGCTGAAGTTCTTTGCTGCAGCGGTCATTTGCGAGGAGTTCACATCTACCCAAATTGAGCATTAAAGCTAGACTAGCACCTGCGCTTCAATAGCTCATCCCATCGATTCCATAAAAAACGAATCGCGCTTCCCATCAAGACCCACTGCGGGTGTCGATTGGAAGCGCTTTATTGTCAATATAGATAGCACCCCATCGGTCTGACTGAGACCTTCCCTTAAGATGCCTAGAGTATCGAAGGCGTTTATATGGATCGATACTCTAGATTTTTCTTTTTTTCCTAAACTCCGCAAAAGGGATTGACAACTATATCGCCCTACGATATAATCACTATAACGGAATCCGATATATTGTGCGCCGATATATTTATGGAAATCAAAGTATTAAGGAGGAGATCATGCAACAGGCTCTAACAGAAGCTGTCTTCTATATTCTATTGTCTCTGACAGAACCCTTACATGGGTATGGGATCATTCAAAAGACAGAGGAGCTGTCCAATGGCAGAGTTCGTCTGGCTGCAGGGACTCTATATGGAGCACTGAACACCTTACTAGAGAAAAAATGGATCCACGCCCTTCCCGAAGATCCTGCAAGTCGCCGTAAAGACTATATCCTCACTGAAGCCGGAAAGACTGTACTGGAGGAAGAGATCCACCGTCTCCATGAACTGCTGGACAATGGTATGCGTATACTAGGAGGATTATCAAAATGAAAAAAGTCATCCATAAATTATTCTGGGTCTGGGATTTTGATAAGGAAGAGAAATGGCTCAATGAAATGGCAGCAAAGGGACTATGTCTAACGTCAGCCGGGTTTTGGACCTATGAATTTGAAGACTGCACACCCGCCTCTTATACGATTCGATTGGAACTACTGGACAAATGGCCAAACCATCCAGAGAGTCAAAAATATATTCAATTCGTCGAGGAGACCGGAGCCGAGCAGATCAGTTCGGTTCTGCGATGGGTCTATTTTCGGAAGAAAACAGAAGATGGTGTCTTCGACATCTTTTCAGACTTTGATTCCCGTATCCAGCATCTGAACCGAATCCTAACTCTAATCGGAATTCTCTCGGGATTTAATCTCTATATCGGCATTAGTTATCTATACGAGTTTTTCGTTGAAGGACAGATGGCGATGGGCATCAGTTTCTTGAACTTATTTGCTGGCCTTCTCGGTCTATATGGATTCTACCGTCTCTTCGTAAAGCGCGAGAATCTAAAGCGAGAAAGGCAGATCTTCGAATAGTCAATCTATAACACGAAGCGCCCACCTAGATATTCAAGAGACCTTCGCTCCATAAAAAGCACAGCTCAAAGTATCCAATGCGGCCATACTGCTCTTTCGAATACTTTTCAGATCAAAGCCGCCCTGCATTTCACGGAAATAGAAAAATCCTGTCTCCTCTAATTAGAGGAGGCAGGATTTTATTGTTCTATCATTCAGTCGTGGTCTCCGCTTTTTTTCGATCCTTTGCATAGATCTTATCGATAAAGATCGCAATGGCATTGTCTCCAGATACATTGGCCGCGGTACCAAAGCTATCTTGGGTGATATAGAGGGTGATCATCAATTGCTGGAGTACATCCGTGGTAATTCCCACCATGGGCATAAAGGGAAGAGCTGCCATGATCGCTCCGCCTGGAGCTCCAGGAGCCGCTACCATCGCCACGCCGAGCATCGCAATAAAACCTATGATCATCGTGAAGGTATGGGGAATTTGATACATCAACAGCACTGCAGTTGCACAAGAGGTGATGGTGATCATCGACCCAGCCAGATGGATCGTCGCACACAAGGGGACGACGAAATTTCGTATGTCTTCGCTGACGCCGTTCTTTTCAGCACATTTCAAGTTGACGGGAATGGTCGCCGCCGAGGATTGGGTACCAATGGCCGTCAAATAGCCAGGGATCTGGTTGCGAATGGCCTTGAAGGGATTCTTGCCTCCAATTGTCCCAAGCACGATGAACATCGCAGATATATAGAGAATATGCATCACGATGACCACGAGAAAAACCTTCCAGAATACGGACATCACACTGAAAACGGAACCAGAATAGCTCATGTTTGCAAAATTCCCTGCAATATAAATGGGCAGGAAGGGGATGATGATCGTCTCCAATACTTTTGTGATGATCTCTCCAAAATCGTCAAAGGCCTCGTAGAGCACGGCACCTTTTCCCTTGCTTCGAAGCCAGGAGATGGATAGGCCCATCATAAAGGCGAAGACGATCGCAGCTGTCACATCTAACAGTGGCTGCAGGGGAATCGTAAAGAAGGGGGTGAGACCCTCTCCTGACTCAGAGATCTTCTGTACCAATTCCTGGGTGATAAATGCGGGAAATAGATTGGATGCTACAAAATAGGCGATGGCCCCGGCGATCAGGGTTGACCCATAGGCCGTCAAAGCCGTAATACCCAATAATTTTCCTGCGCCATCGGTCAAATCAGCGATCCCTTTGACCACAAAACCCACGATCATCAATGGGATGACGAAATTCAAAAACCCGCTGAAAAGGCTTGCAAAGGTCACCAAGATGCGTAGTAGCGCCGGTGGAAGGAACTTCATCTGCCCCATAGCGATACCGACTATAATAGCGATGATCAGCCTGGGGATCAATCCCAACTTAAACTTCTTTTTTTCCATACTTCCTCCTAAATAATAGCGTTGGGTCCATTCTATCATACGAGAAGTGTTTTGTTAATATATATCTTATGTTTTACATATTTATATTTAGTTTTTGTTTATATTATCAATTTATATTACATTATGTTTATCCAATCCTTTTCCCGCTCAGCTGATATTTCCCTTTTGTAACAATTGACCTCCTCTACTCTAGACGAGAGGAGGAGGTCAGGGCAAGGGCGATCAAACTTTTCGGCTCTGCCGGCAAGAGGGCATCGATTAGGGACCGAAAGGTCGCTCCCGTCGTGATGAAATCGTCGACGAGCAAGAGGCGCTTTCCCTTGATCGCATCCGGCCTTGCGATCCGAATGCTATCCTGCAGGTTTTCTTCTCGCTCGAGATAGCTCAGCTTGTTCTGCTCTTTCGTCTGCCTCGTTTTTTTTAAGGCATGCTCCTCCAGGGGGATCCCCGTCCTCTCAGATAGTACCCTAGCCAGTAAAGCCGCTTGATTGTACCCGCGCTGTCTTTCCATCCTAGGATGCAGCGGCACCGGGAGGATTAGGTCCACCTGGGGCGAACCCATCTGCCGGTAACAGTCCACTAAGATCTCTCCAAAGGTCCGGTAGAGATAGGAGCTCCCTTGAAATTTGAAGGCATGGACCTTCCCCTTCAAAAAATTATTATAGAATAGAGGATAATTGCACCAAATCTCAGTACCCCTGATCTGCAGTTCTCCCTTTACGAATTCCAAACGCCCCTTGCAGTCCGTGCAAATTCCATGGGTTGAAACCGGTTCTTCTCTACAAAAACCGCAGGTGTGCTCATCGACAAAGAACAATTCTGTCAGAATACTCATTTTACTCTCCAAAGATCTGTATTTTCAGATTCATACGCTCCGCCAGAGAGGAGTTCCTACTCTGTATGGAATTATTTGCAATCATGCGCCGGAGGATCTGTTCGTCTCCGACCAGCACCACAAGGGATCTCGCTCGAGTGATGGCAGTGTAGATCAGATTTCTGGTCATCAGGATGGGTGCAGCGGCATGCATCGGGATGATGACGACTGGAAATTCTGATCCCTGGGATTTGTGGATTGTAATCGCATAGGATAGCATCAGCTCGTTGGCGGACACCGGATCATAATCTGCATAGCTCCCGTCGTCAAAACGCACGCGCAGCTGTTCATTCTCGTGGTCGATGGATTCTACCACTCCCATATCGCCATTGTAGATCCCCTCGGAGGCCTCTCCCTCTGTGTCCGTCGTCGAGAGATTGTAATTGTTGACAATCTGCATCACTTTATCGCCTTCCCGATAGGGAAAGATTTCGACCTCTTCTCCAGAAGCCCCCGCTTTTTCAGGGTTTAGGGACAACTTGAGCTGCTGATTCAATGCGATTTGTCCCACCTCTCCTCGCTTCGTAGGGGTCAACACCTGAATGTCCTTCAATGGATCGTATCCGTAGTAACTCGGAAGTCGATGCTGCAGTAATTCCACCAAGACTCCCGAGGTCTTTCTCGGATCAAGGGACCGAATAAAGAAGAAATCCTTTCCCTCCTCATTTAGAGTGGGCCATTTCCCCTGATTGATTCGATGGGCATTGACGACGATATTGCTATTGGCAGATTGTCGATAGATCTTGTCCAAGACGATGGTCTTCACCAGGGAACTCTTGATAATATCACGGAGCACATTTCCCGGTCCAACCGAAGGCAGCTGATCCACATCCCCCACTAAGATGAGCTGGGTGCTCAGGGGGATGGCATCGACCAATCTCTCCATCAACTCGATGTCGATCATGGAAGCCTCATCGACGATGAGCATGTCGCAGGAGATGGGATGGTCTCTGTCGTGCTCAAATTGCAAAAAGCCCGTCTGTTCATCTCGGCGGTATTTTAACAATCGATGGATAGTAGACGCTTGAAAGCCAGTGCTCTCCTCCATGCGCTTGGCTGCTCGACCCGTAGGGGCACAGAGCTTTACCGTATGTCCTGCCCCCTTGGCCAACGAGAGCAGCCGCTTGATGATGGTCGTCTTACCCGTTCCCGGACCTCCTGTGATGACGAGGACCTGGTTTTCCATGGCCTGGGTGACGGCCTGCCTCTGCTTCTCGTCCAGATAGATCCCATCCTCTTCCACCGCTTCGGGAATCACCAGTTGAGAACCTGGCCCCTCTGTGCACAGGAGCTGGACCAATCTCGTGGCCACGAGTTCCTCCGCCTCGTAGAGGCGTTCATAATAGATCACTCTCTGCTTCCCGACTAGATCCTGTATCAATTTTCCCTCGATGATCAACTCGTCTATTTTGTGTTCGATCATCTCCTCTGGCAGATCTAGGAGCTCCACAGCTTGGGGTAGGAGCGCATCCCGATAGAGAAAACAATCGCCATTCGAATTCGCAGCATCCTTCAGGAGGTATTGGATCCCCGAAGTCACTCGGAAACTGGAATCCTTCTGAACTCCACCTTTGGCAGCAATGGAATCCGCCTGTCCAAAGCCAATTCCTCGGATCTCCTCCACTAGCTGATAGGGGTTCTCCTGGATTTTGAGGATGGTCTCTTCTCGATAGCGGTTGTAGATGCGCATCGCCTGATTGGTGCTGATGCCCAATCCCTGAAGATAGACGAGAGCATTGCGGTTGTTTTTCTGTTTCTCCAGGGCCTCTGCGATCTTCTTTATCCGCTTTGGACCCAGCCCGCGAATGGCCTTGAGCACAGTGGGATCCTCTTCGATGATTTCGAGGGCATCCTCGCCAAAGGTATCGATGATCTTCTGGGCCGTAGCTGGGCCGATATAGGGAATCCATCCCGACGACAGATAGCGCAAGACGGCTTCCTTCGACTGCGGTGCCGAACTGATGGCGATTTCGATTTTAAACTGCTCTCCATATTTTGAATGATAGACCAAGTCGCCTTCCATTTCATAATGGCGGCCGATCTGGGCCCCTGGAATGGTCCCGACTGCGGTGATCTCTCCATCTTCCGTCTCTAAGAGGGCGACCGTATAGCCATTTTCTTCATTATAGTAGATGAGTTGTGTGATACTTCCTTCTATGCGCAGCATATTATCACCCGATCCTATAAAAATAGCCCCTGCCATAGCAGGGGCTCACCATGCATATTCTATCTGCGGTCGATCTTAGCGCCCAATGCCTGGAGTTTACCTACCAGATCAGCATAGCCTCGATCGATATGGTAGATGTCATCGACGACGGTCTCGCCTTCGGCGACCAGTCCCGCCAACACCAATGCCGCACCTGCTCTGAGGTCCGTAGCCTTGACATTGGCGCCATGAAGAGTCGGGATTCCCCGCACTTTCGCTTCATTTCCATCGGTTGCAATCAAGGCGCCCATCTTAGAGAGCTCGTCCACATGCATGAAGCGATTCTCAAACACAGTCTCCTCAATCGTCGCATTTCCATCACTTATGGTCATCAGCGCCATAAACTGGGCTTGGGCATCGGTTGGATAGCCAGGATAGGGCAATGTGCGAATCGAAGTCGCCCTCGGGCGTTTGGGACCGATGACTCTGAGGGCATCCATGTCCTCCATCTCGATGATCTTGCAACCCGCCTCTTTCAGTTTGGCTATGATGGGGCGGATATGGCTCGTGATCACATTGTCCACGATCACATCGCCTCCAGTGATGGCGGCACCGATCATAAAAGTCGAAGCCTCCACCCGGTCTGGGATGATCTGATGAGTAGCACCGTGGAGCTTTTCAACCCCTTTGATGCGGATGGAAGATGTCCCGGCTCCTCTGATATCGGCGCCCATCTTGTTCAAAAAGTTCGCCAAGTCGACGATCTCCGGTTCCTTTGCCGCATTTTCGATCAGGGTCTCCCCCTGGGCAAGAGCGGCTGCCATCATGATATTCTGCGTGGCGCCGACGGAGGGAAAGTCCAAGTAGACCAGATCCCCCTTCAGCCCCTCTGGAGCTCTGGCTCCGATTACGCTGGTATTTTCTACAATCTCTGCTCCGAGAGCGCGAAATCCCTTGAGGTGTAGGTCGATTGGGCGTTTCCCAATCGCACAGCCACCAGGCATATGGGTTTCCGTATGACCCAATCGAGCTAATAGCGGACCCATCACTAAAAAAGAGGCTCGCATCTTACTCATCAGTTCATAGGGAGTATTATAGCTGACCAGATTTCTCGAGTCGATCTTTACGAGTTTTTCCTCTCGATTGTAATCGACCTTGGAACCCAGGCTCTCTAACACCTCTAAAATGACCTCTACATCGGCTAAATCCGGCACATCTTCTAATACGACGACCTCCGTGCCCAACAGGGATGCAGCAATCAATGGTAGGGCGGCATTCTTCGCCCCGTCTATCTTCACATGACCCTCAAGGGGGCCACTTTTTTGTACATATATTTTCGCCAAGGGGATCCTCCAGATTCAATGTTTTTCTACAATATTACAATAATATTATAGCATACTTTTATATCAGTTCGCGGAAACTCAAACTACCATTTGTGAAAACTTCATCATTTTACCAATTTGATATCACAGGAATTCACACCCTCAACAGAGTTGTAGATTCTCTGAAAGCCCTTCTCCGTCAAAAACTGAGCACATTTTGTACTGGTCTTACCCGTCGCACAATAGAGGAGAATCTTTTTCTCTTTCGGTAATTGCTCAGGATTCTCTTGGAGCTTTGCAAAGGGGATATTGATCGCCCCTTCGATATGGCCCTCTGCATAGGCCTCTTCTGATCGAGCGTCCACCAGTATCGCATCTTCCTCGTCTTTCATGGTGAGCAGTTCCTTCCCGCGGACCTCGGTATAGGTCACCAGATCGTATTTGTATTGCCCAACACCTGGGGCACTGTAGATTTCCTGAAAACCCTGCTCCAACAACTCCTGAGCTGCCCGATTGCTCCGACTACCACTGCGGCAATAGAGGATTAATGGCCTTTCCTTACAATCATCCACCTTCTCCACTGCCGCACCAAGCCCCTGATTGGTCAGGGGCAGATTAATGCTACCTGCCACATGTCCTGCTCTGTATTCCTCTTCGGAGCGGACGTCTACGACTAGACCATCCTCTGCTCCGATTTTCTCTTTCAATCTCTTCATCTCTTCTCCCTTCAATCGGCGTATTCCGCCCCTCTTTCCAAGGTCACCCTTCGGAGCCCTTCGGCTCTGAAATACTACTATGATTAAGCCTATCAATAGGATCGCTATCAGCGCTTTTTCCATTTCTTCTCCATTTTCCATTTATTCCGTTTTATCCCCTACCATTATAGTAGATATGCGAATGGATGTAAAAGGAAAAACACCCCTTCTTGCTAAGTGGAACAAAACCAGATATAATTGCAGTGATCTTTACACAATATAGCTGGAGTTGAATCAATGAAAGAGAGACTGTTTCGTTTCTTAAACTTTAAATATGCCGGACTTCAAGGGGCCTCCAACCTTCTCTTCAGCGCCATGGGCGCCTATGGGGCCGTTTTTTTAATGTCCAAGGGGATTCCCACCAGCCAGATGGGGATCTTGGTCGCCCTAGCAAATATCATCGCCATCATCCTGCAGCCCTGGTTGGCAATTCGCATAGACCGTAGCCAGAGATTTACCATCCGTGAATTCTGTCTATTTCTGCTCGTCCCCACTGGACTATTGCTGATCGCCATGCTATTGTTCCCGGATTTGCAATTCTTTAACGCCATTTCCTATACCCTGGTGCTGGCTTCGCTCTTTTCCCTGATGCCGGTTGTCAGTGGTGCTGCCCTCTTCTTCTCAAATCGAGGTCTGCCGCTGAACTTCTGCATCGGACGAT
The DNA here is from genome assembly GCA_030538075.1 of Tissierellia bacterium. Taxonomy (GTDB): domain Bacteria; phylum Bacillota; class Clostridia; order Tissierellales; family Peptoniphilaceae; genus JAUNUQ01. The sequence continues at coordinate 99,183 of JAUNUQ010000003.1, read as the reverse complement.
CTTTTGGGAGCTTTGCATACGCAGTGGGCGTTGCCCTATTGGGCGGCTGGGTGGAACAATTCGGAACCCATCTCGTCTTGATCTGCTCCTTGGTCTATCTGGGCTTTTATATGCTCTTCGTTCAACTACTGCCCTTTCGCAAAGGCCTGGAGCTCGAGATGATACCGGTGAACCCGCCCACTTCAGAAAATGGGTTTGAATCAACAGAGGAGCAGTTGCCGACCAATAGCCTGACCGAATTCTTTCTAAAGTACCGAAGCTTTGTACTGGTTCTATCGGGAATCATGTTCTTTTTTATCTTTCACAATATCGGCAATACCTATATGTATCATATTGTCGCCTCTTTGGGCGGCGGAACAAAGGAAGCGGGATTTGCCCTGAGCCTGGCGGCAATCCTAGAAGTGCCCATCATCCTATTCTATGAACAGATTGCTCGGCGACTAGGACATGGTAATCTGCTCATCGTCTCCGGCTTTTCTTTTTTGATCAAGGCTGTCTTGCTCCTAGTCGCCACCACCATCAGCGGAGTGTATCTGTCCCAGAGTTTTCAGATGCTCGCCTTTGCACTATTCACCGCATCCGTCGTCTATTACACAAATGAAGTCATCCATCCGGTGGATCTGATCAAGGGACAGGCCATGGTGACCGCCAGCATGGCCGTCGGAGGGGTCATCGGATCCGTCATCGGCGGCTTCTTAATCGATTGGCTCTCCGTCTGGCATCTGATCCTGTTCAGTGTTATCTGCTGCCTCCTGGGCGGCATTGCCCTCTATCGAGGGGTGAAAAATCTCCAACAAAAAAGCGACCCGATTTCCTCCAGAGCTTAGGGAGAATGGGTCGCTTTATCTATTTTCTCATTGCTAGCATCGCCTTACCTGCCGCTTCAATCGTGTAGTCAATCAGTTCCTCATTATGGGCATCCGATAGGAAGATCCCCTCAAACTGAGCTGGAGCCAGCAAGATCCCCTGGGCTAACATCTCCTTAAAGTAGCGGGCATACATTTGTGTATCCGCTCCTTTTACATCCTCATAAGAACGAATGTCCTCAAACTCCCCGAAAAATAGGCTGAGCATGGACCGGTACCGCTTCACCACCCCCGGCGTCTTCGTCTCTTCCAGCTTTGCCGTCAGTCCCCTATCCAGCCTCTCCGCTAAATCCTCCATCTTTTGGTAGATCTGAGGATTGTCTCGTAGGATCGTCAGCACATCTCGGCCCATCTTCATGGCCAGCGGATTACCAGACAGGGTTCCCGCCTGATATACATCTCCAACGGGGCTCAGATGATTCATGATCTCCCTTGGCCCGGCGAAGGCGCCAACGGGCAGTCCTCCGCCGATGATCTTGCCAAAGCAGTAGAGGTCTGCTTCCATGTTCCAGTCCTTTGATACCGATCCGTATCCGATTCGAAATCCGGTGATGACCTCATCAAAAATCAGGAGAATCCCCTCTTCCCTCGTGAGCTCCCGAAGTTCAGTCAGAAAATGTATATCTGGAGGCACCACGCCCATATTCCCTGCGATTGGCTCCAAGATCACGCAGGCGATCTGCCCTGGAAACTCCCTTAGGACTTCCCGGACGCTATCCATATTGTTGTATTCGCATACCAAAGTGTGTTTGATCGTATCCATTGGTACGCCGGCAGAAGTGGGAGCGTTAAAAGTCAAAGTCCCACTACCAGACTTTACCAGTAGAGAATCCGAATGACCATGGTAGCAGCCTTCAAATTTTATCAGCTTTTCTCGGCCAGTATATCCTCTCGCCAGCCGAATGGCCGACATGGTGGCTTCCGTTCCCGAGTTGACCATCCGGACCATCTGCGTCCCTGTAGCCTTCGTCACCAGCTCCGCCATCTCCACCTCGATATCCGAAGGCAGGCCAAAGGTCAGCCCCTCTTCCAGATAGCCCTTCGCCTTTTCAATCAAATCCTCCCTACCGTGGCCGAGGATCATCGGCCCCCAAGAATCAATATAGTCGATATATCTATTTCCATTCACATCATATAGATAAGGTCCTTTGGCCGAGCGTATAAAGACAGGATCCATGTCCACGGATCGAAAAGCCCTTACCGGAGAATTGACTCCCCCTGGGATCAACCCCCTTGCCTTTTCATATAGATTCATCTGGCATCCCTCCTCTTCTGTGCCCAGTCCTTTGCATGGTAGCTGATGATCAGATCCGCACCGGCCCTTTTGATGGACAGGAGGGTCTCCTCAATCACTTCCTCAGCCAAGATGCCATTTTTCACAGCATTTAAGATCATTGCATATTCCCCACTCACATTATATGCGACTAGGGGCATATTAAAAGTATCCTTCGCCCTTCGGATCACATCCAGATAGGCTAAGGCCGGCTTGACCATGATAAAGTCCGCCCCCTCTTCAATATCCAGGGCGATTTCTCGCATGGCTTCATTGGCATTTCGAAAATCCATCTGATAGGTCTTGCGATTGCCAAAGGAGGGTGCTGACCCAGCCGCCTCTCGAAAAGGTCCGTAGTAGCTCGAAGCATATTTGGCACTATATGCCATAATCGGAATTTGGACGAATCCAGCCTCATCCAAAGCCACTCGGATCCCCGCCACCCGGTAATCCATCATATCCGATGGCGCGATGATATCCGCACCGGCTTGAGCATGGGAGACGGCGATACGCGCCAAATACTCTACGGTCTCGTCATTCAACACCTCTCCCGCTTCATTTAAAATCCCGCAGTGGCCGTGATCTGTGTACTCACACATGCACACATCCGTGATGACGAGGATCTGCTTTGAAGTCTTCTGAATCTGCCGTATCGCCCTCTGGATAATCCCATTCTCGTCATAGGCAGTGCTACCACAGGCATCCTTGTGATCTGGCACTCCAAAGAGGAGGACCGCTCGAATGCCGAGGTCTTCCAGTTCCCTTATCTCCGCTTCCAAGCGATCCACTGAAAAGTGAAATACCTGCGGCAGGGACGGGATTTCCCTTTTAATATTTGTCCCCTCTACAATAAAGAGAGGATAGATCAAGTCATCAACCGATAGCCTCGTCTCGGCCACCATCTCCCGCAATCCATCTGAACTGCGGAGCCTTCTCATTCGCATTCGACATCCTCCTTAATATTCTCGATCATGTCCTCCAGGCTCGCCCGCTTTGCCTCTCGATGGGGATAAAGGCCATGACTGCGCAGGGCATCTGAAGTAATCGGACCGATGCTGATCACTTTGACGCCCTTAAGGGCCTCCGCCCCATAGTTTTGAATAAAATTATCCACCGTCGACGCCGACGTGAACAGGACATAATCCAACCCATCGGGTAGAGGGGCTACAGACTCGGGGCGGTGGTTCTCATAGACCACTAAAGCGTCCAGTTCGGCCATCTCTTCATATGCCTCTATAAGGATTTTCCGGGTGAGGTTGGAATGGGGCAAAAAGAGCTTTTCTCCCTTTTGGATCTCTCCCCTCAAAGCCTCTACTAATGCGTCGCCGATATACCGCTCAGGCATAATATCGGGCTTAATGCCCATCCTTCGAAAGACCTCTCCCGTCTTCTCCCCCAATACACAGATCTTGACCTCCTTCAGATCGCGGATATCCCGAATCTTCAAATACTCTTCTATGAACAGCTCTGCCGCAAAAGGCGAGTGTAGTACCAGATACCCATAATCCATCCTTTTTATCCGATCGACCAACCCCTGTGTATTCACCGGAATCAATTCAATTACAGGCATTTCGTAGACCTGTGCCCCCAATTCGCCCAACACCTCTCGAAGTTTCGAATTCTGGGTTCTCGTCCGGGTAATGGCGATTTTCTTCCCGAAGAGGGGTCTGTTTTCAAAGAAATTCAAGACCTCCCGGTACCTGATCACTTCACCGAATACGATGAGAGAGGGGGAGCCAAAGTCCTGATCCTGAATTTGGGCGGCAATATCCCGAAGGGTCGAGGTGAATACTCTCTGCTCTGGGCTCCCCCCCTTCATGATCACAGCTGCAGGCATATCGGGATTCATCCCGCCAAGGAGTAGATCCTGTGTGATCTTCTGCAAATTGTTCAGCCCCATGTAGAAGACCAAAGTGCCCGGCAGCTGACCGTAGACGGTGAAGTCTTCTCTGACGCCCTTTTTTCGGTGACCTGTGATCAGGCTGATTGAAGTCGAGGCGTCACGATGCGTCGCGGGAATCCCAGCACTCAGCAAAGCGGCCACCCCCGCTGTAATCCCCGGGATCACCTCGAATTTTATCCCCGCTTCAGACAATAGCTCTGCTTCTTCCCCGCCCCGTCCAAAGACATATGGGTCTCCGCCTTTCAGGCGTACCACCCTCTTTCCCTCCAGCGCTTTCTGGAGCACCAGCTGATTCGTCTCTTCTTGGGTGAGATAGTGATTGGAGGCTTCTTTGCCAGCAAAGATCAGCTCTGCTCGCCCCTGATGGGGGGTCAATAGAGTTTCATCGAGTAGTCGATCATAGATGATCACATCCGCCTGTTCCAGGGCCCTTTGCCCCCGCAGAGTGATCAGATCCCGATCCCCTATCCCCGCTCCCACAATACTTACAAATCCCTTTGCCATACGGCCTCCTTCAGTCGACCAGCCAATACCCTCGCCAGCTCAAGACGATCGGACAATCGTCCAGATATCTCGTCATAGAGGAGAACACTCCCCTGTTCATCCCCAAACATCCCCCACAGGAAGATCTGATTCTCCTGTACTTCGCTGTATATTCCAACAGGACTATGGCATCCGGCGCCGATTTCCCGCTGAAACTCTCGTTCCGCCTCCCAGCGTAAGGTCGTCGCCCGATCCGCCAAGGCCGACAGCTCGCCTTTTAAATCCGCATCGGATGTCCGAATCTGGATCCCCAACATCCCCTGACAGGGAGCTGGTAAAAAGGACTTTGGGTCAAAGGTGTAGGAGATTTGCGACCCATAGCCGGCTCGCAGGATCCCCGCCTTTGCCAGTATCACCCCATCTAATCCCTCTGTCCGAATCTTGCCAATTCTCGTCTCGATATTGCCACGGATGGAAAGGACCTCAATGCCGGGAAAGATCGTCTCCAGCTGATACCTCCTCCGCTTACTTCCGCTGCCGATTCGCAGTTTTGAAAGCTGTGAAATATCCTTTAAGGGCTTATCTAAGATCAACACGTCCGCTGGATCTTCCCCTTTTGGTGGCGGAAGTAGCTCCAGGCCATCCGTCAGCTCGCTGGGCATGTCCTTCATCGAGTGTACGGCCAGGTCCACTTCCCCAGTTAACAGCGCCCGTTCTAATTCCTTGATAAAGACACCCTTGTCATTCAATTTATCTAATGGCAAATCCTGCACCCGATCCCCATGGGTTTGGATCTGTATGATTTCGATTTCCAGCTCAGGCAGGAGTCGCCGAATAAGATCTGCCACCCAATTCGTCTGAATCATGGCCAGATTGCTGGCCCTAGAGCCAATTCGCAGTTTTTTCATCTCTCCAGCACCTCTTCTAGCGCCTCGATCGCCGCGCGTTTCTTGTCGCCATCCTCCATCTCCCGAAGCTGTAATAGCGGCTCCCGGAGGACCTTCTTCAAAGCCGATCGGACGATCTTATCCACTTTCCGCTTTTGATTGTGGGTCATCTCCGTCTTGCGATAGATATAATTTAAGGTGTCCTCTGCAATCTGATCACAGCGTTCATTTAGGCTCTTCATAATGGGGTCCACTGCCGCTCCAGCGTCCCAGTCCTGCAGCTCGTCTAGCTTCTGTTCGATGACGTCCCTGTATCCCAATAGAATCCCGCGGATCTCCTGTTCATTCTCTTGGGCCTCGCCCATCAGCTGATCGATATCGACGAGGGTGACCCCTGGCAGTTCACCGACTGCTGCATCGACATCTCTGGGCATGGACAGGTCCATAATATAGAGGGGTTTTCGTCTGGGTTGGAGTTGGTCTGGATTCAACACCTTATGGGGGGAGGCCGTAGCTGTGATCAGCACGTCCATCTCTTCTAACCCATTTAGCATCTGATCATATGGCAGGATATCGATGGCGGGAAATCTCTCCTGCATCTTCTGGGAATTGTTCAGCGTTCGGTTACAGGCATAGATCTTGGCCCCTCGTTCCAGCGCATGCTCCAGTGCGAGCCTGCCCATTTCCCCCAAGCCCACCACCATACATTTTTTATTGTCGAGATCAATCTGACCATGGATCCGCTTGACGCCGATATAGGCGATGCTCAGGGGATGATCACTGATATGCGTCCTCGCCTTCACTCGCTTCGCAAAGGTGATTGCCTCGCGAAACACCTTGTTCATGCGTTTTCCAGAAGCCCCCAGCTCCATCGCCGTCAGATGGGCACCTCGCACCTGACCTAGGATCTGGTCTTCCCCCAATACCAAGCTGTCCATCCCAAGGGTCACTTCAAAGAGATGCTTTAGGGCATCTCGGCTCATCTTCTGAAATATATAGGGCTTCACGCCCTCCACTTGGAAGAAATCCCCATAGAAGGCCTCCACTTTCGCCAGGTCCTCAGATGGATTTGTCGATAAAAAAAAGATCTCGGAGCGATTGCAAGTGGACAAGATGACCACCTCCGGTGTCGACTCCGACACTAAAATCTCCGTCCCTCGAATGATATCCGTTTCCTTAAAATGCACCCTCTCTCGAAGGGCAATCGGCGCCAACTGATGGTTGATGCCAACAACACAAAAAGTCATAGATGCCTCCATTTCATGCCTTCATTATACACGAGGAAAAGCGTATTCACAACCGATTGAAAAGGAGACCATCCCCACATTCCACGATCTTCAAATGCAGTTAATATTGTGTTTCATATCATCTCCCTTGGGATTTGGTCCAGCTGCCGTATTGCTCACTTGATATAAATGTAACTTATTTGTTATGATAGTCAATAAGAGCTGCCATATGCTATAAATTAGAAGAAGATTTCTCATTAACCGATTGGAACCCCTGGGATTTTGTTCTTTTTGGAAATGAGATTGGGGCCGAAATCAATTCTGGATGACGAATAATGGAGGGAGTGGAAATGCAATTGAATACAGAAATGAGAATACATGAAATTATCGAAGAGAAGTTAGCAGAGCTTCAGAGGCCGGACCTCTATCGTCAGCCCCTGGTCCGTTTATCCTCTTCTACTGACCCGGCCTACGACCAACTAAAGACAATGATCGGACCTTGGCACAAGTCCCCTCGAGAGATTCAATCCAATGCCATGACTGTGATCAGCTATTTTGTACCATTTACAAGAGAAGTGGCAAAAGCGCCCAATTATCATCAGGATGGTACACCCATTTGGGCAGAGGCCTATCAAGAGATCAATCGTCACTTTAATCATATCAACGATGCCATTTCCGATTTCCTAATCCGGGAGGGTCATTCGGCGACGACCATCCCCTCTACCCACACTTATGATCCAAAGGATCTAAAGTGCTGGTGGTCCCATCGAAGTGCTGCGGTGATCGCAGGCCTTGGTGCCTTTGGCGCCAATCGACTGGTGATTACTGAAAAGGGATCTGCCGGGAGGTTTTGTAGTGTGATCACCTCTGCTCCACTCACCCCGAGCGCAGCCCCAGATCAGGTCCGTTGCCTCTACTTGAACAAGGGAACCTGCGGACTCTGTTTTAAGACCTGTCCAGTCCAGGCATTGGCTCCAGAATCCTTGGAGAAGTTTGGCTGTCAGGAGGAATTGTTTAAAAACGCAGATCATCTCAAAGACCAAACAGAACTGACCAGTGCGGACACTTGCGGTAAGTGCATCAGTATTTGCCCCGTAGCCTATCTGGAGTAAAGGAAAAGCCTGGTAGATTGAGGACTCAATCTACCAGGCTTTTCCTTTCACATACCCTTTCCTATCTGAGCGCAATCACTAGAAAACTCATTGCGCACTTCCCATCTCACGATATCGCAACTGCGGGATCACAGTAGAGAATAGATCACTTGGATTAGAAAATTGTGCAAACCATGGGCGATGAGAACCGACAAGGTGGTACAATACCTGATCCTCTCCATAGAATAGCACCAAAGGCCGCCGAGGAGCATCGTCAGGATGATCTGCGGTGAGATGCCATTGAATATATGGAAAAGACCAAATAGCAAAGAGCTATATAAAATGGGCTTCCAAATGCTCCGGGTGTTGTGCTTTAACTTATGGTAGATAAAGCCACGAAAAATCATTTCCTCTCCCATTGCAACGCCAAAGATGTAGTAGAAGAATTCATAGACAAACTGCCATCCCTTTGAATACTTGCTACCAGAGCCGATCGCACCGGCTCCGAAGATTAGAGCGGGCAGTAGGGAGAAGAAGAAAGTCGTAAACAGACCTATGCCAATGCCTATGGCAATCTGTCTAGGGATTCGCTCTCGGACAAAGCCAATATCCCGTAAATCCTCTGCCTGACGTTTGAGAAAGAAGAGCGGCAGAGGAAGCAGTAGCCACTGGAAGGAGAGGATTAGCGGAGCTCTGATTCGAAGATCTCCGATCTGCATCGCAGCGCCATTTAATGAGCGAATGAAAAGGACCACCATTAAGGAAGCGATATATAAGGTCATCGCATCGGTCCAGTCCCCTTGTTTTTGGTCTTCCATCACTGGACCTCCCCATAGTGGTACTAAAGGCGTTCGCCCATCTTGCTCTAAGTTTTAGTTAGCCGGTCGACAAATTATAGAGAGCTTTCTATCCGATCCTCTTTTTCCGGACGGTAGCTGAGTAAATAACGGTAACTAAAGCCCTTGATCCAGCGATTCTCCTCTTTTTGTCGACCAGTCTCCTGAAAACCGACCCCTTTGTATAGAGACAGGGCCCTCTCATTGCCCTCAACTACATCCAATGTGTATAGGGAATACTCTCTTTTCTCTAATAAAAAAAGTAGCATCTGCTTCGCAGTTCCCCTACCCCTTGCCCCTTCTCTGACCGCAACAAAGGCGAGCTGACATTGCCCCTCTTGAAAGGTCTTGGGCTGATAGAACTCGGCTTCAACTACAGGCGCAGCCAGTTTTGCTCGCAGCCATCCGAAATGCTTGGCCGCAGCCTTTTTATCATAGAGGATGGGATAATTTCCACCCGCTGCCATGCCGATGGCACCGACGATGCACTCCCCTTCTTCTGCCACAACAAAAAGCTGGGGTTGTATGCCAACCGTTAACACCTCTACAATCTTCTGTTTCGATTTGACGATCGCCTTAAAACTGTCGTAGAAAGCCTCCGCGATCGTTTCGGCAATCCCAGATTGATCCCCCTCTTTTCCGTCTCGGATGTAAATATTCATGGCTTCCTCCTGGTCCATTCCATTAACCCATTGATCCGGGGTAGGTGTATCGCTCTCTACCAATCGTCGATTTCCCATATTCTATGGCGCCTTTCGGACATCGGTGCAGACAGCGTAGACAATGCTGACATTGTCTTTGGATCCACTTAGGCCTTTCACTTTCCATACGAATGGCCTGATCAGGACATTTATTTGCACAATTCCCACATCCAATGCAGCTTTTGGTCACAAAAAATGAATGGGTTCTGCGTTGGTGCTGATAGATCCTCTCGAAGAGCCATCCCAAGGGGACCAAAATGGGGCTACTTTGATAAGTTCCTCGACCTTCACGAATCCTCTGAGCGATGATGGGGATCTCTCGATCCGCTGCCATCAGTTTTTCAATGCGTTTATTTTCTGCTTCAATTTCATGCCATAGGATATAGCTCGTCTCCATAACCAATTGGTGCGTATAGACCGTCGCCGGCTTCGCCAACCTCCTCGCCTGGGCATCTCCCGTGCCTATAGAACCTCCACAGGTGTATAGGATGTGGATGGAGTCCTCTTCTGTAAATATCGTCTCTTTGATTAAATCGACGACAATTTGAGGCATTCCCCAAAAATAGTTGGGGATCACCAAGACGAAGGGATTTCCTATCGGCTGAAATACCGTTTCATGGGTGATTTCTTGAACCTTCTCATCTAGCAATCCTCCCAATCGGAATGCCACATGCTGACTGTTTCCCGTAGCGCTGAAATACCATATCATCCTTTGGTGCCTCCTATAAAGGACAGAATTTCGTAGGAATATCTTGGTTTCTAAGCAGTGATTCCTCGCAGGCAAACCAAATACCCAACCCATCACTTGATCAGATCAAGAAGATGCCTATTTTAAAGCATCCTCTACCGCTTTAATAATGCATTTGCTGCTGACGGTCGCGCCAGAGATCGTATCGACCAGTAGGGATTGTTCGTCTATGATCCTGCTGGTGATCTCCTCCGCTTTCATCCCCAAACCCTGTTGATGCTCCAAGATATCAATTTCCGTGATCCGGTTTCCATCGGATATCACTTGCACTTTCACCATCACTGGCCCTGTCTCAAAACTCCCCAGATAAGTTCCCGTAGGAGTTCCCATCAGCGATCGCCTATCTACTGGAAGTGCCACAGCTGTCTCGACAATATCCCTGACGATAAAAAAGCCTACTATGACCAATATCAAGACCAGCGCCAAAAAGATCGCCAACCTGTGATGTCGTTTCTTCCCCGTTTTCAAATATCGACTCCTCCTCCATTGCCATGGTAGCCTTTAAGTCCAATCATCATTCCTTCTCTGTCGAAGTCTTAATCCAAGGAATATCATCCATTATCTTACCAGAGGAGCTACAGGAGGAGCAGTCCATTTATATTAAATCACTGTAAATTCACGATGCATAAGCTACTCTCAATGAAAATCCTCCATTAGAAGGACCCTTCCCGGTTCAATCACGAGAAACTGTTCATCCCATTGACCAGAGATCAGCTTCTCTAAAACTCGATTACTGCCCTTTACATATCCTAACTCACAGTCCATGGCCGCGGCACTCATTTTTGCAACCTGCATAAATCCCTCTTCCCTGCAGTCATAGGCACCGGTGTCGATGATATTCGCATTGGTATAGTACGAAAACCAAATATCCATGATCCTCTGGGCTTTCTTTGGACCATATTTTTTCTCATACTCTTCCCTTCTCTTAGCGAAGGAATACATTCCTCGATCGCTATCTCGGAAATAGAAGTGGCGCTTCTCCTTCAAAACCGGATGAAGAGTATCATCTGTATGTAATAGCATGGTGATACAGTCATCCATTCTCGGGATGACAATTCGCCTGGGTGTAACTACCAGGTCCCAAGAACCGCCACACAGGCCCATGCCCACCAACACATTTTCGATGGACTCTGGAAGCTCTTCCAGAGTGTCCAATATCTTCTCACGCATTTTCTTTGGATGATAATGCAGCTCTCTCGCCATTCCCACTACTTGATAATCTGTGCCCATTTTTTCCTGTGCTACCTTTACATGACGAGCTAGGGATGTACAGGTGATGATGATCGTATCTGTTTTATTCATCGTAAACCGCCTTTCATTTTGAAAGAGCTCAAAATTCTATCGTATTGGATGACAATCTATGATGAGATCCATTGTCTGTTCAGTCGAAATTGATTTTTGTCGTAGTCCAGATACCCTTCTTCTTTGAGTTTCATCAGCTCCCTGGACAGTGCACTGCGATCGACGCATAGAAAATCTGCCATCTGTTGGCGATTGAAGGGGATTTCGAAGGTCAATGACCTTTTTTCCATGGATTTTTCTGACAAAAAACTCAGGACCTTCTCTCGAGTGGTGCGCTTTGTCAGATGATCCAGCTTCTTTGACAGGAGAATATTCTTTGCCGCCATGATATGCATCAGGTTGCTCACCAACAATCTGTGGCTTTCACAAAAATTTTGGCATCTCTCCAGAATGCTCTGGGTATTGAGAAACAAAACCTGGCAATCCTTGGCACAGATCACGTTCACATTTAGTTTTTCCCCATCGGAGCAGGCATAGGATTCGCCAAACAAGTCCGAGGGTTTGATGATGGCAATGATATTTCGGTTGCCCAAATAGTCCTCTTTGACAATATGGACCTCCCCCTCTAATAATAACCCCATCGCGCTGAGGACACTCTCCTCTTCCAGTATGGTCTCTCCCTTACTGAAACTGCTTGGACGAGCTTGCAGACAATTTAGGAGACCCTCCAATTGTTCAGCCGATACCCCATCAAAAAGAGCACATCCCTCGATTTCTCGCAAATATTTCATAAACCCTCCCGTTGTAAATGCAACGTCTTTTTCATCATCATTGTAATATACTAACTCTAATAAATCAATACAATTTAGGAGGAATTATGATCCGTCAGATTATAAAAATCGATGAAGGACTCTGCAATGGCTGCGGCATCTGTGTAGATGCCTGTGAAGAGGGAGCCATCGGCATGGTGGATGGTGTAGCCAAATTACTTAGAGATGATTACTGCGATGGCTTGGGCAATTGCCTACCCGTTTGCCCCACTGGCGCCATCAGCTTTGAGATACGAGAAGCGGATGCCTTTGACGAAGCAGCCGTCCTAGCAAATATGGAAGTGGAGCAGCCCCTCCCATGCGGCTGTCCCGGCAGCTCAGCTAAAACCTTTGAGCGAAGGGAAGAACACTGCTCCCATGGAGAGACTCCTCAAGAGATCCACTCCGAGCTGAGACAGTGGCCCTGTCAAATCAAGCTAGTTCCCATAAACGCCCCTTATTTCAACGGTGCGAATCTCATGATCGCAGCGGATTGCACCGCCTTTGCCCATGGAGATTTCCACCGCAAATACATGCGAAATAAAATCACTCTGATCGGCTGCCCCAAATTAGACGCCGGTGACTACACAGAAAAACTGCAAGCCATCATCACAGAAAACGACATCAAGAGCGTAACCATTGCGCGAATGGAAGTGCCCTGCTGCTCCGGCCTAGAAGCCGCCGCAAAAAACGCCCTGCAAGCCAGCGGAAAGTTTATCCCTTGGCAAGTGGTTACAGTGACGACAGATGGCCGAATACTAGATTAAAAATAGAAAGGGGTTCCTGAACCTTCTCGTTTGGGAACCCCTTGGTGATATCTTTTTTTGCTCTGCTCGTATATCAGTGCTAGTCATTCATGTCGATCTAGGAATCATCTAGTCTTCAAGAACACAATCACTGAAGGACTTCTGGTTTTTCATATAAGCCCATCATAAAATCGATCATTGCCGATCTGGTTCTTCTTCTAAATGCTGTGCAAGCTACCATCAAGCAGTTGATAGCTACGATTAGAAATTCTCTGGAATGCTCTATCATGTGTCACCAGGAGAATACTCAACCCTCTCTTATTGCGATCGACCAAGAAGTCTATTATCTGCTTCGCCGTTTGCTCATCTAGATCAGAACTGGGCTCATCGAGTAGCAAAATTTCGGGTTCATTGATCAATGCCCTTGCCAGTCCCACTCGTTTTCTTTCGCCGCCCGATAAATTGTCTATCGGTTCTCCCTTGAGCTTTATTATGTTAAACTCATGCATCAATTCCTTCGCCTTCTCACGAGGATCATCCGTTCTTTCCCACAGAAAATGGGGCAGAATAATATTCTCCTCTACTGTTAGAGATGGAATCAATGGGACCGTTTGAATTAAAAAGCCAATTCTTCGATTTCTGTATTCACTTGCCTCTTCGTCATCGAATTCATTCAACTTCTCCCCCTTATAGAGGATATGTCCAGCATCTGGATTTAAGAATAAAGCAATCAAATTCAGCAGAGTCGTTTTGCCCGTGCCTGAACGGCCCATTATTGTAATAAAGTCACCTGGATTTATGGTCAACGATAATTCATGGATTGGGATGAGCTTTTCCTGTCCCTGCACAAAAGACTTTGTTAGTTTTTCGATGTTCAAGAGACACATTTTAACCCTCCCGGTTCGAAGAAACCGCAATTTCTTCTCTATAGAGATTTCTGACACCAAAAAACGAACTAATTGGTCCTATCAAGATACATAATCCTATCGTAACCCCTATCAATAAAAGCACTATTTCTCTATTTGGCTCAAGAAATGGCAGGTTTATCCTCTGCTGTATTGTGGTATTGAATAAGGTCTGAACGATCAGAGCAAAAACGGTTCCTGTTAACGCACCAATTGCTCCAAGAATCAGACTCTCCGTTATGATCAATCTCGATAGCTGTTTTTTTGTAGCTCCCAGTATTCGAAGGGCTATCCACTCACGTCTTCGGCCCCGAATCATCAATTGAAACACAACCATCAAGACTACTAGCCCCAAACCCCACAATAATGCCAATAACAGAATAAACAGATCCTTATACTGTGTCATCTGGCGAGCAATATCCGTAAACATCGCCCGAGTCACCTCTGTTTTTGCGTTAAATTCCTTGATCACTTGATCGATATCGCGAGCTACAACTCTAGCATCAAAGTCCTTATCCACCTTGACCATCACAGATGATATCATGTTTTCTTGTTCTTCTTGATTCTCAAAAGAATAGTATGGTGCCTTCGCAGCGATCATCCTCGCATCTTCGATTCCCATAAACACTGAGTTGTCGAAGCCCATTCCGGTCTCCGAGAAGCTTCCTGCAACGAAAAATTTATGATCAAAGAATGGTAAATAGGCGCCAGTCTGTGCCACAATATTTCTACCTACCAAAATTTGGTCTCTCTGCAATGGCAACTCCACATCATCTTGCAACCAGGACGTAACAGAAAAATCCGTCTCGAAATCAATGCCGATAACCTGGACTGGAAAAGCGCAACAACTCGCTGATATGGTCGCTACAAATACCTGAGGTGAACACTTTTGGACGCCTTGAACCCCGTTAACGGCGTTGATCACCCTATCATCCATCATAAAATGACTTGGTTCCCCGTTAATCAGTGCACCTTGGTATTCATTTTCATCAACTTCCATCGGAAGTACAATGATATCTGCGCCCAGTTTATCTTCCATAGATCTTATCCCATTATTCATCCCAGCAGTAAGATAGCTGATAAAGTATAAACTGAAGGCCAAAAAGAAAATCAACACAACAATACCAATGCTCCTAGCTGAGGATCGGATGGTATTCAACCAAGCTAGGTCTTTCCAAATATTCTTCATTGTGTACTCCTATGTCCAACCCCAATATCAGAGAAAACGGAATATTGCAATCTACAATTAATCGGGCAGTTATGGTGCATTCGTCAACCCTATTCCATCTTCCTATTGGATACAAAGGTCACCAACGATAGCAATATGTAGACTCCCAATACTAGGAGGGACCCTGGCCCCAACTCCAAGTTACAGACCATTGTCTCTGTCTTACATGTGCCAATAAAAACCTTGGTCAACAAGATACCATATATACCAATTCCCATCTCGGCAATTGCAATTCCCCCGACAAATTTTGAGAACGCTGGAATCAGTTTAATGACGCCTAGTACAATGATGAGATAGGATAATCCTATTAGCGCTTCTTTCGTCCAGTTGCACTTCATTGGTTTTTCTCCTTCTACGATTGGACAGCTATGAAGCACTTGTGTCAAGAGGATGTAGAATATGGCCCCCAGCACAATGGCCAATAATGGTAAGATCCACTTATTCTTCTTCATTTTTCAGCCTGCCTTTCTCAATTATTAGGTAAATTCAATTTTGCTAATTAACTACTGGCATAAATCCATTTAATATCTTTAATTATTTGTCGTCCAATGCAATATCTTGGACTTTATTAAGTCAAAGATATACATAATCACTACCAATACAAGGGCGAGGAAAATCATCCCGACAGCAACCACATCAAATCTGCCAAAGTCTGAATAATACTGGATAAAATACCCCATACCAGAGGTTGAACCAAACATTTCCGCAACGACCAGTAGCATGAAAGCCAGTTTTAATGCGACGGTACAACCAGCAAGGATGGAAGGTGATGCTGCAGGCAAGACCACTCTAAACAGATACTCGCTCCCAGTGATCTCCAGTGTCATAGCATTTTCAAGATATCGGCGATCAATTGTCATTACGGCCGATATTGTCGTTCCCAGTATGATCCAAAAACATCCTAAAAAGATAATAAAGATGGATGCTATTTTGAATGAAGGAAATATATTGATGGCATAGGGAGTTAATAGAGTTACGGGTATTGCACTAAATGCGTTGATATAAGGAGTTACATTCAAACGAATCAGCTTGTTCAAACCAATAAATGAACCTATCGCTATCCCTAGAATCAGAGCTAAGAAATATCCGATGCTCAGCATCGTCATTGAGCTTTGAAAACCTAGTATTAGCTGAGGTAAATACTGTTGAAAAATGCTAGGAACCGTCGTGAGGCTGTGGAATAAGAATGGGTTTAGTACATGAAATACATCTGTAAGTAGCACATAGCCCACAATCATTCCAATAAAAATCACGATGATCCCCAATCTCTTTCGGATAAAATCTGTCATGAATTCTCCTTCTTCCCGTACCATAGATATTTCTTAGTACACTTTGTTATTTGTATTGAATTGCTCGAGTTTGTCTTTAAAGAATTGACTATCTGGATAATCATTGATCAGCGAATCCAGTGCGCGTTTGTATATATTTGAGTCAATATGATCTTCAATATCCACATTCCCCTTTGTTAGATAGCCGTAATTCGCCATCTTTTCCCACATAAGTCTTACACTGTCCGTAAAAGGGTCCGTGTCATATTTCATATGTTCACTTAAGACAAAGCTGTCTGCCGTTTCTTTCGTTAGATCCAAATTCTCAACCACTAAATCCGATACTTCTCCCATATTCGCCTGCATATATTCTTCTGCTCGAAGATAGGATCGCAGTAGCCGATACAGACCTTCCTCATTATCACTCACGAATTCATTCATCGCAAACATTCTACAACATGAATGGTTTTGCCAATAGTCATCTGGCCACATCTTAACTTCAAGCCCTAACTCTCTGGCTTGTATTTGATAGCCGGTAGCTGTTGCTCCAAAGTCAACTTCTCCCTTGGATATTGCTTGAAGCACGTCCGTATTCTTCTTATACTCAATAAAAGTAATCATATCCGGGTCCCCAGCTTCACCGATGATTACATCCCCTGCATAGGTAAAGGGAAAACCAGCATCATATAGTACGCCTTTTAAGACGACATCTGGCGTACCTCCCCTCGTTATGCCGATGGTCTTGCCCTTTAGACTTGATAAATCCGCATATTCCGCCTCTGGTTTTCCATAAACTGGTGTTTCACCAATAATCATATATCCTGCAAACATATTGTAATCTTGTCCATTTGCAATTTGAATTAAAGGCCCCCCTGTCCCATATGTCGAAAGCACATCTACTTGTTTCGCTTGAAGTGCAGATGCTGCATCCGATAGATTGCTAAGGTAGATCATTTCGACATCAATACCTTCTTCTTCGTTAAATCCATGTTCCTCAGCAATAAACTGAAATACTTGTCCTGAAGTCGCCTGTGCGCCAATGCGGAGCTTAATTGTCTGTGATTCGTCTGCAGCGGGCGTATCGCCAGCTGTTTCACTTGCCATCTGATTTGAACTGCATCCTGTGTAAACAAAAATCACTAACAGGGCAAGCATTACTAAAAAACCCTTCTTCATAAAATCAACCTCCAAAATTATTTATTACTCGTTGCGCCTACTCGTGTAACTGCATCCTCATATAAGATCTTGATCAGCATATTTCTCAAATCTTGAATCTCTTTATTGGTGTAAATGTTTTGCCGTGTTGGGCGTATCTCGTCCTTAAAGGAGTGCTTGTGCATAATGACCGATGGTGCTTGACTGAATACGCAGATATCCGTTGCCAAAACCAGAGCCTCATCGACCTCATGGGTCACAAAGAAAATCGTCTTCTTTTTATTCTCCTCCTGTTGCCATAATTCTAGTACGAGATCTTGTAGTTTTGCCTTTGTTACAGCATCTAAAGAAGCAAAGGGCTCGTCCATCAATAGGATGGGAGGATCGATTGCGAAGGCTCTTGCTATCCCGCATCTCTGTTTTTGTCCTCCAGAAAGCTCTCCTGGTAATTTCTTAAACAATGCCTCATTCATACCAACTTTTTGCATCCAGAATAGAGCCTTGCTCTTTCGCTCATCTGCTGATAATTCTGGAAATCTCTGTTTAAGAGCGATCATGATATTCTCACCAGCAGTCATCCATGGGAATAGTCCATAGTCCTGAAATACCACCCCTCTATCTAATCCCGCTGAGGCTATTGGCTTTCCATCTACTTCTAAAATGCCTTCATCTGGTTTTTCTAAGCCTGCTATTAGACGTAGTAAAGTACTCTTTCCACAACCCGACTGACCTAATAAACAAACAAATGAGCCCTCATTCGCCTTAATACTAATATCTCCTAGAACGGGACTGCCTTGTATATACGAGAATTTTACGTGGTCAATGGTGACTTCCATAGGCGCCACTCCCCCCTTCACCCTGTTAATAATTAACAAATACATACATTCATATTAAACTATAAGGGTATTTAATACCCAAGTCCAATTAAGATATCTAATGGTTTTTGTTATATGGGTACTTATTTCTTAGTATATTGCAAATACTTTTATTTTTTCGATTTGAATAAGTTTCAATCTCTTCTCAAGCTTATTATTATCTCTAGGTGTCTTATCCGGCAATCGAGGAATAGAATCTAAGAGAGTCACTTGAAACCTTGGACTATAGTATCCGATTTACAAGATCTTTAAATTAGAAAAGCAATCGGTATGAAGAGAAAAGAGTTACGTATTACTATTTGCTTCTTCTCATATCCATACAGCATGTGGAAATTAATATTCGTAGCGGATTCTACACTTAGTCCCCTTGTGTAATAGATGTTTCTTATCGATTCGAATAAATATATCTAGATTATTAATTGGACGAATTTCTGTACTTTCAAATAAGATGATAGTAGAAATACCAGTTTATCGTGAACAGGTCTGCGATTAATAGATTCACAGAAATGGAGGATAAGAAATGAATTTCGATGAATTAAAGCTAGAATATGGAAAATATCCGTCTACCATGAGCGCAGCTGAAAGGATGAAAAAATATATGGCGGGGGAGGTGGTCGATCATATCCCCTATAGTCTACATACGGTTAATGAGTCCATCGTCAATCTCTGCGGGCATACGATCAGTGAGCTTAACGATGATTTTGAAGTGTTTGCAGAAGTGACAGAACGTGCGAAGGAGCAGTTTGGCCTTGAGGGGATAAATATTCGACTTTCCCTTCGTACTATGGGAGTTGCTATGGGTTCCACGGCAAGATATCCGGAGAATGGAATTGACTCAATTTCTGATCATATCCTTAAGGACTACGATGACTGGAATAGACTAAATGCAATTGATCCATTTTCAAACGAAGTATTAAAACCATTGATAGATAGAGGATATCAGGTCGTTAAGCGGTTTCCCAATGCAGCATTGACTACCGGTGTTGTGGGTCCCCTCTCTACCGCTATTGCGGTGCGCCCCATAGAAAAAGTTCTGAGGGATACAAAGAAGGATCCAAAGAACTTAAAGAAACTGCTCTCCCTATGTGTAGACAATTCCTTACTCTGGGTGGAAGCATTTACCAAAGAGTTTGGAGGAGGCTCCGCTTCCATCTCTGAGCCGGTTGCAACTTCTGATATAATCAGCAAATCACAGTTTGACGAATTTGTGTTCCCTGAAATGCAGCGCCTAGTAGAGGGCTTAAAGGAGATTACTGGAGCAAAACCGTCACTACACATTTGCGGACACACTAAAAAGATCTGGGAGGATCTTATGAGGCTGGATATCTCCTCATTTAGTGTAGATAACTGCGAAGATCTAGCCGAATTAAAAGCTGTCATGGGAGATTACTGTCCAATTATCGGAAATGTTCCACCTGTTGAAGTCTTACGATATGGCACGATTGATGATGTTATACAAAGTGTCATCACATGCCTAAAAAAGGCTGCCGATTCGCCTAAGGGCTTTATCTTGGCCAGTGGTTGTTCAGTGCCCATCGGCACTTCGGAAGAAAACCTCATGGCCTATGTCTATGCAGCCAGAAAATATGGACGCAATGCCCAGAAGGGTGTCGCATTTGATTCTCTTTAATGCTCTTGAATAGATCTACTCTATTTGAGACGATTTACTAGCCTTATAGCGACTCTTTTGTCGATAGTAACCCAAGACATCCCTTGCGTAAGGTAAAATTACCCACAAATAAATATACTGCTTGTTGAATACGAAAAAACCGTCCGGATAATCCGGACGGTTTTTATTGGTTCTCTTAGTGTTTTGCTATGATATCCTTGACCTTCATCAAACGGGTAATGGTGGCACGTTCGTTTTCATCCAGTTTCATTCGGATGTATTTGATCGTCTCCTCTAGATCGGGGATGGTTCTATGTTCCAGAGCGTTTACACGCCTTCTGGTCTTTTCGATCTCGTCTGCCATCAGCTGACAGGCCTTTTCCACCTCTGCCAATTCCAATAGTTTATCCATGATATTGCTTAGGCGATAGATGGCATCGTCCAGTTCTGCTGAGGTCTGCGCATACCCATAGGGGAAGATATTGGACTCTTCGTCGGAGCCCCGATCAAATTGCATGACTGGGATATTTACGCTCATGACGTTTTTCTTTTTGATGTCCACCGTCAAACTCTGCTTCGGGAAGGATACTGCTTCTTCCAACATCTCGGGACTCATAACGGCGCTGGCCAGCAGAAAATCTCGAAAGGATTCACTCAGTTCTGCTTCGACGTCCTCTCGCAGATTTTTATTCTGCCGTATCATCTCAATGAAACGCCGCATCAGCTCGTCTTGCTTATCTTTCAGGAGCTTATGTCCCCGCGTGGATGTCTTGAGCCGGTTTTTCAGGGTGGTCATATTCATCCGGGTGGGATTTACATTTAGCTTAGCCATTGAATCGCCCCTTTAAGACTTCTGGTCCATATATTTTTCGATGTATTCGTCTCGAATTCTCTTCAACTCAGTTCTTGGAATGATCTTCAGAAGATCCCAGCCCAAATCCAGGGTTTCAAAAATCGTACGGTTCATATGGTAACCTTGGTCTACATAGCGCTCATCAAATGCAGATGCAAACTTACTGAAGGCCTTGTCCGCGTCGGACAGAGCAGATTCACCCAGGATGACGGCAAGCTCTCTGGCTTGGATACCTGCGGTATAGGCCGCATAGATCTGGTTCATGGTATCTGCATGGTCTTCTCTGGTCTTTTCTTTACCAATCCCCTTATCCTTTAGTCGGGACAAGGAGGGTACGATATTGATTGGAGGTGCAATCCCCCTCTTGTAAAGCTCTCTGGAGAGAATAATCTGTCCCTCCGTAATATATCCTGTCAGGTCAGGAATCGGGTGGGTGATGTCATCCTCGGGCATGGTCAAGATCGGAATCTGGGTGATGGATCCGGGAGTATCCTTGATACGGCCAGCTCTCTCATACAGAGAAGCGAGGTCCGTATACAGGTATCCAGGATATCCTCTACGTCCAGGAACCTCTTTACGAGCTGCAGAGACCTCACGAAGAGCCTCTGCATAGTTCGTCAAGTCCGTCAGGATGACCAGTACGTGCATGCCTTGGGTAAATGCCAGGTACTCTGCACAGGTCAGGGCCATACGGGGCGTTGCAATCCGCTCAATCGCCGGGTCATTCGCCAAGTTCATGAACAGTACAGCACGGTCGATCGCTCCTGTCTCATTGAAGTCATCAATAAAGAACTGGGCTTCCTCGAAAGTGATCCCCATCGCAGCAAATACGACGGCGAATTTATCCCCTTGACCTAGAACACGTGCCTGTCTGGCAATTTGAGCAGCTACGTTGTTGTGGGGCAGACCGGATCCTGAGAAGATCGGCAGTTTTTGCCCTCGAACAAGTGTATTTAGTCCGTCAATACAGGAGATCCCCGTTTGGATAAATTCCTCGGGATAGTCTCTTGATGCTGGGTTAATTGGAGAGCCATTGATGTCTAGGCGTTTCTCTGGAATGATCGTGGGACCACCGTCAATAGGGGTTCCTAAACCGTCGAATACACGGCCTATCATATCCGCAGAGACGCCCAATTCCAACGGTTTGCCCAGGAATCGAACAGTGGTATCTCGAAGGTTGATCCCTGAGGAACCCTCAAAGAGCTGAACCATGGCCCTGTCGCCATTGATCTCCAGAACTCTTCCCCTTCGCTTCTCGCCGTTTTGCATTTGCACCTCGACGAGTTCCTCATATTTGACGTCTTCTACACCTTCCACGATCATCAGAGGCCCGACGACTTCGGTTACGCTTCTATAATCTTTAAGCATCTGGAATACCTCCCTTGCCGATCAGGTCGATCATATCATGCTGTACCTGTCGAGTGATGTCGTCGATCGTTTCTAATTTATCCTCTTCGATATTCTTGGCTCTGGTGATTCTCTCTCGAATGGGCAGAGCTAAGATCTCGTTTAGATATGCCCCCTTTTCCATCGCCTTTTTGGCTTCATCTCCAAAGGCGAGGATCAGTTGGAGCATCTTGTTTTGTTTCTTTAAGGAGCAATATGTGTCCGTCTCATGGAAGGCGTTTTGCTGCAGGAAGTCCTCACGAATGGATTTTGCAACTTCCAGCTTCAATTGGTCTTCTTCTGACAGAGAGTCCCGTCCAACCAGACGTACGATCTCCTGCAAGCCAGACTCTTCGGATAGCAGGGCCATTGCCTTGATACGGTTCGCCGAGAAATTCTCGTCGATGTCCTTATCGAAGTATTGGTCCATCTTCGTCTGATACAGGGAGTAGGAGTTCAGCCAGTTGATGGCCGGGAAATGTCTTGCATAGGACAGGGCATAATCCAGTCCCCAGAACACCTTTACAATACGAAGTGTCGCCTGGGAAACCGGCTCAGAGATGTCTCCCCCAGGAGGAGATACAGCTCCGATCGCCGTCAATGCGCCTTCACGTCCATCAGAACCTGCACAGACCACTCGACCAGCTCGCTCATAGAACTCAGCAACACGGGATGCCAGATAGGCGGGGTAACCCTCATCCCCAGGCATCTCTTCCAGACGTCCGGACATCTCGCGCAGAGCCTCAGCCCAACGAGAAGTGGAGTCTGCCATCAGCGCAACGGAATAGCCCATGTCACGGAAGTATTCAGCGATGGTGATTCCCGTGTAGATGGATGCTTCCCGCGCCGCTACGGGCATATTCGAGGTATTTGCAATCAGTACGGTTCTCTTCATCAGAGACTCGCCCGTCTGCGGGTCGATCAGCTCTGGGAACTCGTTGAGTACGTCTGTCATCTCATTTCCACGCTCACCACAGCCTACGTAGACGACGATTTCTGCATCCGCCCATTTTGCCAGCTGATGCTGTACGACGGTCTTACCGCTTCCAAATGGTCCCGGAATTGCCGCTGTTCCACCTTTCGCTACGGGGAAGAAGGTGTCGATGACTCTTTGTCCAGTTACCAATGGAATATTGGGGTCTAGCTTTTGTTTGTAAGGACGGCCTCTACGGACTGGCCAGCGCTGCATCATCTGCACCTTGGTCTCCTTGCCATCCCCTTCGATCACGGCGATATCGTCTGTTATTGTATAGTCGCCTTCTTTGATCTCTTTGATTTTCCCCTTAACGCCCTGGGGTACCATGATCCTGTGCATGACGACCACATTCTCCTGTACTTCGCCTAGAATGTCGCCTGGCACAACCTCATCGCCAACTGCTTTGAGCGGTTTAAAACCCCATTTTTTATCTCGGTTCAACTTTGGCACTTCAACGCCTCGGATTAAGAAATCTCCGGCTTTTTCACGCATGACGTCCAGAGGCCTTTGGATTCCGTCAAACATCTCTTCGATGAGGCCCGGTCCCAATTCAATGGACAGGGGGCTTCCCGTTGTATAAACGACTTCACCGGGTCCGATTCCGGTCGTCTCTTCGTAAACTTGTATCGAGGCTTGATCGCCTCTCATCTCTATAATTTCACCGATGAGCTTATTGTCTGATACTTCGACTACGTCGTATACGTTGGCCTCTTCCATGCCCTCAGCCACAACCAGTGGACCTGAGACTTTAATGATTTTTCCAACTTTCAATATAAGCCCTCTCCTTTACAAAATATTTGAGCCAACTGCTTTCTCCACATTGTTGTTGATTCTGTCCATACCTATATTCAAGGTTCCCTGGTTGCTAGGTATGAGTATAATGGCCGGTATGATTTCATCGTCATATCGCTGGATTGTCTCGGGGATCAGCGCTGCCAATTGCTCTGTAATGAAGATGACCCCATACTCATCCCGCGCCAAATCATCGACTAGCCTTCGGGTCTCTCTGGCATCATATGCCGTAAAGACTCGGACTCCCAAAGCCTTAAAGGCCAGGATGGAATCCTTGTCTCCAATTACCGCTACCTTATACATAAATATCACGCAACCTTTCCCGTATGAATTCCGGGGAGAGTTTGTTCAGTTTCGACACAATGATAATCCGGAGATTCTTAATCTCCGTCTCCTTCGCTAAGATGTAGGAGAAAAGCACTTCTGGCCCATAACTGACCAGCTTGGTGTCCTTCATGAAGTTCAGCTGATAATCGTCCATCGCCTTTTCGAACTCCGATAGCCTTCCCGTATCCTCATAGGCACGAAAAGCCTTAACCAACGCTGGTCCGATGTTCTTCATCTTCAATTTGCTGACGATGGCCTCCACCGATTCATGGTATAGGGCTGAGAGTTCGTTAACTGAAAAACTTCCTCCTTCCACCAATGCCTGCTGGATGAAATTGACATCCTTTCCCTGTTTTTTCATGCGAAATAGGGTCTTGACATTGTTGAAGTCGATATAGTCCGTCGCGTAGCGAATAAATTTTTCCGAACCGATCTTTTTCGCCGTCTTTAACATGGTCTCATAAAAGTGAAGATCTACGATCAGTTCCACGTACTGAGGGTCCGTAGTATCCAAAAACATATACATGATATCGGATGCGATATTGTCATAATATTCGTCGATCCCCCTACGATCGCCTTCTTCTGCTTTCTCGAGGATCTGTGCAATGTCGATCTGCCCTGCGTGGATTAGTAGATCGTCGGAATTCTTACCCATAATATGATCCTTGAAGAGCACCTTTAAATTATGGGCATCATATTTTAATGCTGCAAAATTGACGATGTCCGGATCGGGAGACAAGCCCTTCATCTCTTCGTAGAGACGATAGGTCTCCTGCTTGAGGGCCTGCTCATAGTCCTCTGCGCGCTCTAGCTTGTTGAAAGCCGGGCCGTAAACCGTTTCGTTTAATACACGGTAGACTTCGTCTATGTCCTTTGCGTCAATCATTCGATCAAATTGTTCTCTTTTAAGGAGTTTCGATTCCAGAACCCGAACACGGGTAGAGCTCTGTATATAGGCTTCTCTTTTCATCCTCTCACTCCTTTGTCTTAAATAGTCTCTCGGCTATTTCTCCCTCCAGCTCCAGACGATTAAAGTCAACTAAATCATTGAAATTATAGTTTAGAAGAGTCTTGCCATCCAGGATGGCAAAGCCAGAATCTACAGTATCCGTAGATGAGATATTCAGCTTCGGGAAGCGGGCTTTTAGAGCTTCCGCTCTTCCCTCTTGGGGAATGATGAGCTCATTGCCCTTGAGTTTTAAACCGGCGATAACTTTTTCGGCAAAGCCAGCATATTCGCCTTCTCCTAGGGACTTCAGCGCCTCTTTCGCCAGATCAAAGACGCGATCCATTACCGTCTGCTTCGCCATTAGCTGTAAATCCCTAGCTTTCAGCGTCGCTCCGGAGATGATCTTTTCTTTGGCCTGAGCCGCTTCCGCTTCTGCACGCTTTAGAATGGTCTCCTTGACCCGATTTGCTTCCTCTTCTCTGGATTGTATCAAATTCTCTGCTTCTGTCTTGGCATTTAACTCAATTTCTTTGACTTTATTTTTGGCATCCTCCAGAATCTTTTGGGTTATGTTCTCTAAATTTGACATAACTCTACCTCTTTTCTAGAATTGCACCTGGCTCAGTAGTATAAACGACATTACAAAGGAGAGGATTGCGTAGGTCTCAACCATTACCGCATAGATAATACCCTTGGTTTGTTGTGCTTCGTTCTTTGCCAGAATTTGCATACCAGCTACAGAGACCTTACCTTGGGCGATTGCAGACCACCAGCCGACAAAGCCTACGGGTAGAGATGCCATAAAGATGTACAGACCTTCTTCAAGGGGCATACCCGTCTTTAATCTGGTCAGGATCAGAAGTCCAATAACGAATCCATAAAGACCTTGTGTACCAGGCAATAACTGGAGGACTAGGGACTTACCAAATTTCTCAGGTTCCTCAATGACGACGCCAGCTGCTGCTTCCCCTGCAATACCTACACCGATTGCCGATCCAATTCCAGCTAAGAACACTGCGACGGCTGCGCCCAATGCGGCGAAGATCAGTCCGCCGTTTTCCAACATGAATAAACCAATTACGTTTTCTACCATTTCTTATGCCTCCTAAACTTATTTAATATTGATATATTTCGGTTCATTTCTGAACAGATTAAACTTTTTCCCGCCGCCTTCATAGAACTTACCGAAAAACTCTACATAGGTAAGTCTGGAGGTGTGCACGTAGGCGGATAACATTGACAGGAATGTGTTAAAGGCATGTCCACCCAAGAAGATAACCGCACCAAACACAATACCCACGAGACTTCCACTGACCATCTCCACAATCATATTGATAGCTGTTGCGATAAACCCACCAGACAGTCCGAGGGCCATCAATCTCGAGTAAGAGACAAAGTCCCCAACATAGGAGGATATACCGTAGAGATTGTAAAGACCTCCTACCAGACGGCCAACAATACTACCTGCGTCCCGTGCCGTAAAGAGCACGATTCCCACCATCCCAATAATCATCATCCATTTTCCGATCTGCGTTACGATTGGGGGAATGGAGATCATAGAACCCACTCCAAATACAATCGCACCGATCAGCGCCAAATACCAGAGTCCAACGTCAAAGAAAGCTGCTAATGGCTCCCCATCGCGGATCTTCATATAGGCTTGGATGGCCATCCCGTAGAACAGATGGACTCCACCAAAGATCACAGAAAGTCCCAGTAACTTAATGGCATCCGTCGAACTGTTTAATAGTGGTTTGTATGGTAAGGACATCCCAAATGCAGATGCATAGATCAGTCCCCATATCATGACGCTAATGCTCAAGTAGAAAAAGAAGGTGACGAACTTACGCATACTTGGCTTTAAGTTAAACATCTTCAAGGCAATGCCGGAACCGACAAAGAGGATTAGACCGTAGGCAAAATCCGCCGCCATCATGCCAAAGAAGATCCAGTAAAAGATTGCAAAGAAGGGTGTAGGATCTATCTCATTGTACCTAGGTAGAGCATACATGGTCGTGATGGACTCAAAGGGTGTGACAAATTTGTTGTTTTCTATGATGATTGGCACTTCGGCATCATCAAACACCGCGTCTTCCGTCTGTAGATAATACCGATTCCCTAGAGTTTTGGATAAAAGTGCATCAAATGCACCTGCCTTTTCCATGGGGATATAACCCTGCGTGATATTGACTTCACTGAGTTTCATGAAGTTTTCATTGGCTGAGAGCTTCAACTTCTGGTTCATCTTATACTCATACAGGAGCTTTAGTTTCGGTAGATGCTCTGTATAGTGGTCTAGGCGCTCTTCGTGCTGCTTTTTATCTGCTTTTAGAGCCTCGATCTTCTCTTTTCTGAACTCAATTTCTTTCGCTGGCGTCTGCTCTCCCAGAATTTCCACCCGGTTGAAACCGTGGCGTCTGAGGATTTCGATCGCCTTATCGTACTCATCCTTCAGCATGATTGCAATCAGATAGACATTGTTCTTTTCCTTGGAGACCTCCTGTAGATAACTGTACTGGAGGTTTAGAAAATCATCTTTGACCGCATCATAGGACTTTAACTGTACTATTCCAGGTAAGACGACAAGCTCTTCTGTATCCTTTAGCAGACTGACTTCAGAGGTCAGGGAACTCCAAGGCACAAGATCTGCGATCTCTTGCTCTAAGTTGTTCATCTGCTGTTGGATGCCGTCTAACTCCTGATTGACATCGCGGAGCTTTTCATAAAGGGGTTTGTATTCAATGCCCCTCGCCTCATGCTCCAATTCCTGGAAGGTATAGTTCGCCAGGCCCTCTTTCATCGCCTTCAGACCAGAGGGCTTTTCCACCCGTCCGTCCAATAGGTCGATCATCCACTGCAGCTTGGTGATTTCTTCTTGATTTTCAGCTACAGCCTGCGGGATCTCCACGCGCTCCAATTCATTCTCTTCCGAAGTTGTTTGTGTGTCGGTAAAGTGAACATACTCGAATCGCTGTAGTTCATCCAGCAGGGGATTCACATCCTCTTCGAAGGCAAAGAGGTTAAATTTAGTCATTTTAACGATTGCCATCTAATTCACTATCCTCTCCACAATGATACGCACCACATCCTTCAAGTCGGAATCTTTGATTCCTGTGATCCGTTGGGAGACTTCCGCTCCCGTGTTGGCCAGAGGCAATGAAAGCTCTTCGCCTTCGGCCTCGGCTTGTTGTACCAGGTTCTTCGCTTCTTCCTGCGCTCCCTTGTAAATGGACTGGTACTTCTCCTCCGCTTCCTTCGCTGCGAGGTCTGCTTGATCCCGGGCTTTCGCCTTCGCTTCCTGCACTAAACTACGTGCCTCTTCTTCTGCCTGTTTCACCAGTTTAATTGCATCCAAATCGATTTCACCCCCCTTGTCCCAATTGCCGTAATAAAGCCATTTGAAATCGGTTGGTGATATCGATTTCTGCTCTATACGGTCTGTCCTTTGAATGAAATTTGAGGGAAAGAACGATATTCCCCCAATTATATTCTGTAATCTATTATAACCTCCCCGAATGATCTTTGCAATACCGTAATAAATATCTTATGCTATCTACAAGACAATGTACCTTCGATATCTTAAAAGACTCCCATCGGTTTTAGGAATAATACTCGCTGTCTATTTCGTTCCAAACAGTCGATCGCCAGCATCTCCCAAGCCCGGCAGGATATATCCATGGTCATTGAGCTTCTCGTCGAGTCCTGCAATGAAGATGTCCACTCCCGGATGATCCCTCTCAATGACAGCTACTCCCTCTGGAGCGGCGATCAAACAGATCAGCTTAATGCCTTTGCAGCCCCTGTTCTTTAAGAACTGGATCGCTGCAGATGCAGATCCTCCCGTTGCCAGCATCGGGTCTAATACGAGAATGGATCTCTCCACAATATCTGCTGGTAGCTTGCAATAATACTCAACTGGACGTAGAGTGTTTGGATCTCGATAGAGACCAACATGCCCAACCTTTGCTGCAGGCAAGATATTGAGCATCCCATCCACCATACCCAGGCCCGCTCTGAGAATCGGCACCAGCGCCAGCTTCTTACCTGACAGCTGCACTCCGGTGGTGGTTCCCATCGGCGTATTCACTTCTACAGGCTCAACCGGCAGATCACGGGTCACCTCATAAGCCATCAGCATGGCAATTTCATTCGTCAACGCCCGAAAATCCCTTGAGCCCGTGTTCTCGTCTCTCAAAAGTGTCAGCTTATGCTGGATGAGAGGGTGTGAAAATACCGTCACATTTCCCATTATAGTTCTCCTTCCTCTATTGCCATCACTTTATCTACTCGCATAGCATGGCGGCCTCCGTCAAAGTCCGAGGATAGAAAAGCATCGACAATGTCTTTTGCTATTTCAATACCCGTGATACGGCCACCCAAACAGAGTATATTCGCATTATTGTGCTTGCGTACTACCCGTCCTGTGTAGCTATCGGTACAGTGGGCTGCGCGGATCCCATTGATCTTGTTACAGGCGATGGAGATTCCAACTCCTGTGCCACAAATGGCAATTCCCCACTGCACTTCGCCACTTAGCACTCCCTGCGAGACCCTCTTTGCGTAGTCAGGGTAATCCACGGACTCAAGACCATGGGTGCCATAATCTATGACCTCTAATCCGCCTTTTTGCATGTGAAGGATCAGCTCCTCTTTCATCTCATAACCGCCATGATCTGCGGCAATTCCTATCTTCATTTTTCTTCCCACGCCCCTTCCTCAATCAAGACCGCCAATTGCTGCGTCCAATCTGCTAACTGGGCAGCAGCTTTACGATATTCCATGGTCCCCATTCCATATGGGTCTACGACATCCTCTGATCTGCCCAAGAATTCTCCAAAACCATAGATCTTGTCAGAATCCACCACGCCCCGTAGGAGATCCCGCTGACTCTTCGTCATTGTAAGCACCAGATCCGCCTTCTCCAAGTCCTCATGACGAAGGGGTGCGGGTTGGTGCTGAGTGATATCCACTCCCAGTTCCTCCATCGCTTTCACAGCATTTGGGGACACCTGGTCTGCGTGATAGGCCAGAGCCCTTGAGAACACCTCTGTCTTCGGATGGGCTTTCTTCAAGAGTCCCTCGGCCATCGGGCTGCGACAGGTGTTTCCCGTGCAGATAAAGAGCACTTTCACTGCGGTTCCACGACCTTTCCCCCAGAGGACTTTCGCAGCCGGTCCATAATGGCAAAACCCAATCCCCTTTCGGCGACTCCTTCGGCGAGGATCACATCCACACCCATTCGGTCAAAATCCCTGAGCTTCGTGTAGAGCTCCTTTGCCATTTGCTCCGTATCGAAGGAACTGCCCACATTGAGGATGACATCCACGTCGTAGAGGACCATATGCTCAGCAAAGGTCATGATGCCAACCTTCAACCCAGCCTCTTGAAAAGCTGCGGCGTCTTTGTTGATCTTTTGTATTGGATCCTCTAACTCGGCGCTGTAGACGATCAGTTCGGCTTTGGGTGCATAATGTCTATATTTCATACCCGGTGATTTCGGAGTGACCCCCTCATCCAGGATGCCCTCATCGTATTCCACTCGAGGGATTAATTCCTCCATAAAATTCTTGCCAAAATAGCCTGGGCGTAGGATCTTCGGTGGATCTGTGGTCATGTCCAGCACTGTGGACTCGATCCCAATCCGAGAGCCTCCCCCATCCAATATCACATCCACTTTGCCATTGAGGTCCACATAGACATCGATGGCATTTGTAGGCGAGGGTTTACCAGAAATATTCGCACTGGGCGCTGCCAGAGGAACCCCCGATAGTTCGATTAATCTGAGGGCGATCGGATTGTCCGGCATTCGAATGGCTACAGTCTTGCCACCTGCCGAGAGAATCTCCGGAACGACCTTGCTCTTTTCTAAAATGATGGTCAGCGGACCTGGCCATAGCTTTTCCATCAAGATCAATGCATGGGGAGGAATCTCCTTAACCAGTGGGCGAACCTCTTCAATGGAAGCCACATGGAGTATCAGGGGATTGTCCACCGGGCGATTTTTTGCCTCAAAGATCTTCTCAATCGCCTCTGCGTCCAGCCCATTCGCTGCCAGACCATAGACGGTCTCCGTGGGCATGACGACTAAACCGCCTCTCTTAATCACATCAGCAGCCAGCTTGATCTTTTCTTCATCTTCCGATACATCTAATATATCCAGTACCGTAGTCTTCATATCTTTCTCCTCATCATATTGTGGTTCATTCAAATAGTAACTCGGGTCCATGTGGATGACAAGCTCAACGCCCGTCTTCTGTTTGACCTGTCGTTCAATCGTATCTATCGAGTTGTGTATCTCCATTACTGTCACGTCGATTGGAATCTCCGCATGCACTGAAGCTAAGACATTCCCTCTGCCATAGTCATGGATCTGCAGATCGTGAAAGCCCCGAACATATTTCCCCTTACAGATTTCATCTTCGATCTCTTGAATCAATTCATCGCTTGGTTTTTCACCTAATAACAGGCTTACCGTATCTCGAGCGAACTCAAAGCCCGTTCGAAGTACTAAAAAGGATATGATCACCCCGGCCACGCCATCTGAGGGCAGGCCAGTGATATATGTGAATATCATCGCAGCCAAGATGCCGCCCGTGGCAATGACATCATTCAAGCTGTCCTTGGCGACTCCGTCATTCAAACCAGAGGAAAACTGCTTGGCCAATTGATGATTATATCGATACATATAGAGTTTAATTGCAATGGACAATAATAAAATTAGGATCGCCAGCAGACTGAAATCGACCTGCTCTGGGTGGAGGATCTTTTCCACTGAATTTCGCAGAAGCTCAATCCCCACATACATGATCACGATCGAGACGAGGAGGGATGCGACGTATTCAAACCGTCCATGCCCCAGGGGATGCTCCTCATCCGCTGGCATTGTGCTAAGCATCGAACCCGCAATCGCGATGATCGACGTCAACGAATCACTCAGATTATTAAAAGAGTCAGAAATCATTGCAATACTATTGGCCATGACTCCAATCACTAGCTTGGATAGAAATAAAAAGAGATTCAACACCAAGCCCATGGTTCCCGACAGGGCAATATATTTCGCCTGCACACCAGGATCCGATGTCTTTTGATAATCCTTAATAAATCTTTTTGCTAAAAGTTGAATCAATGGTATACTCCAAAAATCCTATATAAATTATATAGATATTTTCGGAACTATACAAGCAATATCGCCTTCGAGGAGCAAATCTGCAAAAGGCAGGCCAGTCTCCCTTGAAAAAATACGATGATTATGTAAGAATAACATTAGAAGATCAATTTCGTTACAATTTGAGGTGATTTCACAAAATGGCTAAAAACCAGCTTCCAATCGAAGTCTTAAACTACTTCCGAAAAATACTGGGGGTTCGAACCCTGAAAACGGCGATCGCTACTAGCTTGGCCATCTATGTGGGCCATGAGCTCAATTTGGCCACGCCTCTGTTAGCGGGGATCTCTGCAGTCGTCTCCATGACCTCTTCGGTATTCGATTCCTATACCGTCAGCATCAATCGCATGCTATCTACCATCGTAGGGGCGTTGATCGCCAGCTTCTTTCACTATATTGGCTTCGTCGGTTTTATTCCCATTGGCATCGGTATCGTGGTCATCATCAACCTATGCATTATCCTAAAATGGCAAAAGGCCGTCACCTTGGCCTGTATTGTCTTCATCATCATCATGTTATATCGAGAGGGCGTGACTGACACAGTCCCCCATTGGCAGTACGGACTGAACCGAACCTTGGATACCTCTGTGGGTCTTCTCGTCGGTTTTTTGGTCAATTATCTGATCCTGCCTCCAAACCGAGGTGTCTTTTTGGTGAAGACCTACCAAAAATCCCTCTCAGAATTTAAAGGCGCTCTAAGAGACATCCTCACGGGGAAAAAAAGTATTCACATTGAAAGATTAATCGATGACATCAATGCCATCAACGTGGAGCTCCAATCCATTCGAAATGATAAGAAATTGGGGGCTGAGCACAATTTCAAAGTCTCCCATATCACCCAGATCAACACACAATTCTTCAGCGTCTTCAGCCGAATTCAACAACTGTCAGAGAGCAATGTCGTCCCCTTTATCAACGAGGAGAACAAAGGGGAGATTTTTGAACTGTTTCACGAGAATCTGCCAATCCCCGAGGAGACGACCAGACCGGATGTTGAGAAGTCATATAATTATTCACTTCGAGAACTCCTGTCGATGCTCATCGTGCTTCGAGAATTCATCGAGGATTTTGAGGAGACCTTAGTCAACGCCTAAAGCCAAAAGCCCCTTGGATTGCCGATCACAGCAACCCAAGGGGCTTGATTTCAGTCTTTCAACTATT
This sequence comes from Tissierellia bacterium, assembly GCA_030538075.1. Lineage (GTDB taxonomy): Bacteria > Bacillota > Clostridia > Tissierellales > Peptoniphilaceae > JAUNUQ01. The sequence goes on along the minus strand of JAUNUQ010000003.1, from coordinate 65,723 downwards.
TATCGCCAAATTCATAGATCTGGTCGAATTCTACATTTTCAGATGCAGCCAATTCCTTGATCCGCTCCAAATCCTCCTCGGCGACTTTGCCACATAGACCACAGGAAGAGCTGAACTGACGCGGTACCGGCATCAACTTGACCTTGATCTGTTCTCGTTTTAGCATCGTCTCAAAGCGAAGTACTTCGCTCACCGTATGAAAAGTTATAATATAGTTCATTTTACTCCACGGATCATGAATACCTCTGCTTTTTCAGTGACCTCCACCTTGTATCCCTTGTCCTCTAGGAAGCGTTTCACATTTTCCTTCGATACATTTGTGTCCACTAGGATCTCCAACTCCCCTTCCCCAGCATTCACCTGTTCCATCGTTCGAAGTACTGGTTCCGGACAGGAAAACCCACAAGCATCTACCCTTTTCATGATTCCGTCCTCTCTTTATTTTTTCTACTGACGATCCAAAATGCCGCCGCCAGACATACAACTAGTCCGATAATCGTTGCAATCTCACCATTTGGCGTTGAGCCCTTGCCACTGGAAGCCAGATTGAAGTTATGGGCAAACGCAGCCCCAACGAGCAATCCAAAGATGGTAATCGCCGCATCTCCATCCCCCTCTGACGCCAAAATCGTCTGACGGATCGGACAGCCTCCCAGCAGTATCCCCGTCAAACCGACTAGGGTCATCCCCAGGAAGTTCCACAGGTGATTATCGTGGGCAATCGGCTGATCTGCAAAACCGATATTGATTCCACCGTTGAGGACGAGATTCGAGATGAGTGTCACCACAAAAATTCCAAGGATTCCCCATAAGAAGTGGAAATTTTTGATCAAGATGACATCTCGAATTGCCCCTGCAGAGCAAATTCTCGTACGTTGTAGGATGATCCCAGCCACAATTCCAGCAGCCAGCGACCAATACATCGGCGCATGGGTGGCACCAGGTCCTTCTTGGGAGAAGAAGATAAACTCCGGCTTAACCAACAATAGGACTAGGAGCATGACACCAAAGGCGGGCATGACCAACCCCACAACCTTGGATTCCTTAACGCTCTTTCCGAGGGTGTAGCCCCTTTTTAAGAACTGAATCCCCACGACGATCCCCACGATAAATCCAGCCAAACCAACTAAGGCATTTAGATCCCCATTGCCGAGTCTGAGGATCATTCGAAGGGGGCATCCCAAGAAGACCAATGCGCCGATCGCCATAAATACGCCCATGACGAATCGCAGGGCCGGTGAAGACCCACCCCTCGCTTTAAAATCACCAGTGATCATCGAGATTGCTGCGGCGCCAAAAATAAATCCAATAATTTCGGGGCGTATGTATTGCACGACCTCAGCCCTGTGTAAGCCCAAGGCTCCGGCGATATCCCTCCAGAAACAGGCCACACAAATTCCCATATTCCCTGGATTGCCCAATGTTACGAGTAAAACGCCCATAAGTCCAATGATTCCGCCGCCTACAAACATCTTTAGGCTCTCTTTTTTCAAATCATCACATCCTTTCCAAAGAATAATCAATTAGACCCCCATGCCCCAAAACTGTATGCCTCCATACTCCCATTGAAAGCAAAAACTTTGATCGCACAAGGTCTTATCCTTCATCTTTAATTATAGAGCGAAAGCGCAAAACCTATCATTTGTAATCTTTATCTAATTTTCATATATGATAAGATTTTCTTATCTAAGCTTTCCAGAAACACCTGTATCCAGATGCTGATCTGGCCTAACCATCTGGAAATGGTCTAATTCAATGGACAGCCTATCTCTAAGATCCCGACTAAAGCCTGCATAATAGGGATTTAATCTATCCTATGCCAACGGTAGACTAGAGTCAAATTCAATTCATTTATAGATATCTCTCATGGGATAAAACAGATTAATACCAATATGGATCTGATCCTCATAAGCTTCCAAAGTATACATCGTTTTATATCAATCTATTACATGGGATCAAAAATTAAGCGTCCCCAAATGACTCGCTTCACGAGTGGGGTTTTGTTTGGTATAATCTAGTTAGTTTTTAAGAGGGAGAATAGGGTGAAATACATCGTATTTTTGGGGGACGGCATGGCGGATTATAAAGTGCCGGAGCTTGGAGACAAGACCCCTTTAGAGAAAGCGAATAAACCGAATATTGACCGATTGGCTTCAAAGGGAGAAGTTGGCCTGGTTCAGACAGTTCCCGATGGGGTGCCGCCGGGAAGCGATACGGCAAATCTCTCGGTAATGGGCTACGATCCAAAGGAATACTATACAGGACGCTCTCCCCTTGAAGCGGTGAGCATGGGATTGGAACTAAAGCCTGACGATATGACTTTTCGGGTGAATCTGGTGACCCTGTCGGATGAAGAACCCTTTGAAAATAAAATTATGTTGGACTATAGCTCCGATGAGATCTCCACCGAGGAAGCTGCCCAGCTCATCAATGCGGTTAATGGCCACTTTCGCACAGAAGATCTGGAATTCTTTCCAGGCATCAGTTATCGCCATTGTATGGTCTGGCATGGGGCTGAAAAAGCCATGGACGGATCCTTTGCCTTGGTTCCGCCCCACGATATCCTAGAGAGGAGAATTGCAGAATATCTGCCCAAGGGCGGAAAGTCTGAGATCCTTCTCAACATGATGAGAAAAAGTGCTGATTTCCTCAATGAGGAACCCATTAATCGCACTCGAATAGAAAAGGGCCTCAACCCAGCCAACACCCTTTGGATTTGGGGAGAAGGGAGAGTGCCCCAGCTATCTTCCTTTGAAGAGAAATACGGAATCAAGGGCGCCGTCGTATCCGCAGTGGATCTGATCAAGGGAATCGGCATCTGCGCGGGGCTTAAATCCTATGATGTAGAAGGGGCTACGGGCACCATTGACACCAATTTTCCAGGCAAGGCAGAAGCTGCGATCCAAGCACTTCAGTCTGGAGCTGATTTTGTCTACTTGCATATGGAGGCCCCAGATGAATGTGGTCACCGGTATGAAATTGACAGTAAAGTAAAGTCTATAGAAATGATCGACGAATTGGTCATAGGACCTGTTATCGATGCCTTGGAGGAGATGAAGAGCAGCACCGGTGAAGAGTATAGTGTGATGGTGTTACCTGATCACCCAACTCCTCTATCTCTTAGAACCCATACCTCTGACCCCGTCCCCTATCTGATCTATCGAAGTGATGCTGAGGAGCATATGGTCGATGGTTATGATGAAATTCAAGCACAAAACACTGGAATTTTGATCACAGAAGGACATAGGTTGATGGACCGATTCCTCAGCGATAGCGAATCATGAAAATACACGCCCTCGAAGATAAGATTGTGCCGAGGGCGTATTTCGATGGCGCTATTGCTGGAAATGCACCTTTGATTCGATTTTTACGAATCCGATATGCTCATGGACCAGTTCCAGTGAATAGCCAAACGCAATACCAAATATCAAATCATTAAGGAGAATGCTTTGGGAAAAATCATAGAATTACAGATTCCTATCCCCTATTTAGAGGATCAACCCCTGCGCAACCTGCGCATCTACCTGCCAAAAGCCTATGACAGTAAAAGGAATCAGCGATTCCCCGTACTGTATATGCATGATGGACAAAATTTATACCATAACAAGACGGCCTATTCCGGCGTATCCTGGGGAGTGAAGCAACATCTACAAGTCGCTGAACGCATGGGATTGACCGACGGCATCATCGTCGTCGGGATCGACAATGGCGAAGATCTGCGCATCTTCGAATACTCCGCTCTTCCCTTCTTCGACTACAGCACCAGCGAGAGCTCCGAGGAATACCTCGGACTGGAATATGCAGACTTTATCGTAAATACCCTCAAACCGCTGATCGATGAAAACTTTCGCACTCTACCGGATCGGGAGCATACTTGGATGGCGGGAAGCTCTGCCGGAGCCAATATCACATTTTTCACAGGACTCCGATATCCCGATGTATTTTCGAAGCTGGGGCTTTTCTCGACTGCCCTTTGGCTCTTCGACGATGAGCAGCTCAATCAATATGTCGACTCCTGTATCTTCGACGAAAAGGGAAATGTCCCTGAGTCCATCCATTCACTAATGGCCTATGTCTACGCTGGAACAGAAGAGGGCGGCCGCCACGATCGCTTTCAGATTTCCCAGAGTTATCTAGACAGTGCCATTGGCATTTTGTACGGTTTCTTAGGTCGAGGTCTGAGCACATCGCAGGTCTGGCTCGATATCGTCCACGGAAAGGACCACAGCGAACGATCATGGAGGAGCACTTTTCCTAAATTTATCGACTTTCTGACAAATAATCAGGAATAGAATGACTCCAGATGGTCATTAATAAATCTATAGCAAAAACTTTACCTGAAGAGAAAAGATACCATATTCCAATCGATGACCTGACTATTAAGTCAATCCTCAATTTATTAAATATTGAAGGGACTGCAATCTCATTAGAGCGCAGTCCCTTTTTTGGATTCGAATTGATAATCTAGTTCCCCATAGATTCGGGATTGCCTACTTCGCTTTCTAACATAAATTCGATATCATCCGGTTTTTCATAATAATATCGATGACCTAAACTGGAGTCCTTCGGACCAAATACATAGAAGGGGAAGGGATAATCGGGTATGACGATGGTCTTTTGCTGTCTTTTCATGCCGATGGCGATCGCCTCTTCTCTGGCCTCGAATGCGATGTGATTGGGCAGATAAATGACGACATAGAAGATGAGCAATGCTAGGCACACTCGTCTCAACCACTGGGTGATCTTTTTCTTTGGAAGGACAGCCCGATTCCAGAGCTGTTGGATGAGCATCAGCATACAGACAGACAATAGGAGATAGGTGCTATAGTAATTCCTGGCCAGCACGGGTCTGACGACAAATAGAGGAGCCACGATAACGGGGATGGTCCCCAATAAAAAGGCGTATTGTCTGCGCCATGCGGGCAGCTTGACGGCATGGAAGCCCGTGACAAAAAGCATCAGATAGGTGATGAGATAGATGCCAGCATCCAAGATCAAGGGCAGAAAACACCTCGACTGCATATTCTCCAGAGAGAAATAAAAGATTTCCCCGAGTGGGACTCGGCTGATGAATACATAGACAGGAAGAGCCAAAAACCAGAGGAGGATGGGATCCCTCGCCCTTCGAGCAAATACCCTGCGCACAGTAGCGATGAGGATACATACGAGGACGAGAAAAACAGGATTCTCAAAGAGCATATATCGAGAAAAGGCCCGGTAATTCTGAACTAAGATGTCCGCTAAACTATCGGCGTTTTTTGGTATGCTGCGGTAGCTGTCCTCTGCGGTGAGTATTTCCCCATAGACTGGAGACCCAAACAAAATCACGCAGCCGAGGATTGCCCCCAATAAAAATGCGGTGGTCCATGGAGCAGGGCGCTCCTTTCGAAGCAGCTGCCATAGGACGATAAAGGTCGCCATAACCAAGGTGAGCAGGGTCACATGCTCCACAAAGAGGCAGAGTACAATACCGATCAGAAAAGAGGAGATGGTCTTAGGGGCTGAGCTGATAAGGGCTCTCCCTTTGAAGAGGGGGGTGAGCTGCGTAATGACATAGAGTATGCCAATCATGGGCGGGACATAATTGAAAAAGCCAGCAGTCCAAGGATAGACCTGAACGAAGATCAATCTGGGCACGCTCATGACTACGAAGATTGCCAATGGCCATTTTACGGCATGGCGTATCCTCGAGAGCTCAGCGATCAGCCCTGTCAAAGCGAAAAGGGCAAGGGTTTTTGCGATGGCTCTAGGGACTCTACCGATCAACAAATAGGAGAGGAGATTGCCGATAACACGTCCATTTAGATTGGCATATTGATACTGGGCTAAATCATAAAAGCCCTGAAGATTTCGTTTGGTAAAAGCGATCCGATCCCAGTCATCTCCCGTTGAAGGAAACAGGTAGCAGATCAAAAATATGAGAATAAAAGAGCCGAAGAATCTGATGATACGCGCCGTCCTCTTCTTTGACTCTAAGACATCGATGGATAACATGAAAACTCCTTAACTTTTCTTTTCTCCCACTAGAAATTTTACGACGATATACATCACGGGGATGGCCACGACATAGGAGAGGAGATAGGCGATCGATGGTTCGATCCCAAAATAATCCACTGCGATTGTCGTTACAGCCAGTTGGATCAACAGGCTTGGAATATTGGATAGGGGATAGATCAACAGCCGCTTCCAAGACCAAGGCACCTGAAATGAAAACCTCGCCTGCAAGGTATAGGCGACGGGAAAGCAGATCAAAAAATTCAGGGCTTGGGATAACTGAACTCCTAGGTGTAGACCATAGTGCAGGATCAGAGTCACAAGATAACCGAGGGCGGTATTGACACCACCGATGATCAAAAATCGAAAAAAGGGGGTGTCGAATCTCTGGATTAGGTTTTTAAACATCGATCTTAGCCTTCTCTCGGATGTCCACTACTCGTAGATACAGTGAAGCCCCTTGATCTATAACTATATAATTGGTTCGATCAGTGATTCGCATAGCTCCTCCAAATTCGGTTTCAGATAATATCTAGATTATATCATAAAGCATTCCAGCTGCCTGTTATTTGACGATTCTCATCAAGGGAGCTGTTCGTCATTGCCCTTGTTTCGCGGGAAATCGGGCAATAAAAAAGCAGAGGGATGTCCTTTCACCTCTGCTTTTGAAGCATATTCTCAAATACTCTCTTCGGTTTTATTTGGGGTCCATCTTCTCCAAGAATCCATACTTGTTGAGCCGGTTGTACAGGTCGATTTCGGCCTTCATCGTCTTTGATTCCCCTGTGAAATAGAGGATGATGACCAGTCCCAATGCAAATCCACTGTTGTAGGTATTCATCCAGCCGTGTAGCACTGCGAGATTGGGGACGATTTGACTGTAGATGATCCCGATCAACATACTTCGAAATACGCCAAAGCGCTCTGCCAAGGGAGACATTCCACAGCCGACCATGGTGGCCATAACCGTAGCCACCGAGGAGATACCAGCCATACCCGTCACGAGGATGCCCTCTCCGAGGATATGCCCCTTGAGAGCGGCAGAGAGAAAGCTGCTAACCACCATTCCCAGCACAAAGGGGTACATATACCGGGGTGTGAGGCCAATCACTGAAAACGCAGCTACAGTAAACATGCCCGCCCAGATCTGTCCGTGCATGATGGTATTTGGGATCAGTAAGAAATACCCCAGGGCGACGAGGCCCATCATCCCAATGCTCATCAGTGCCACTGGAAAGCCGTGGGAGAGGCAGTAATCCCTTCTTGGCTTTTCACTCACCAAGAGCTTTATGGCGTAGGGAAGTCTGCGGTCCAACAAAAACCCAATGACGATAAAATACAGGAAGAGAACTGCAGCGATGCCCACGAGGAGCATCCGGTAGTTTTGATCCACTACGGGAGCGTTTTCAACGGGTCCATGCCCCAGCCCAATGCTCTTTAAGATGGAATTGACAAGGACTCCTACGACGCCGGCAGTAAAGCCGCCCACATACATATTGTTGCCCCGGATCAGAATTCGCATATGCTTGGAGAGATTGGCGATCAGTGCACCACTGCCCAATCCAACTAGTATCCCAATGGTGATGGCAAGCGGCGTGCCGGGACCCAGATAGTCGATATCAAAGGCTATGGTTGATACCACAGGCCCCAAAGCCGTCGAATAGCATGCCAGGGCGGAGTTTTGGGTCAAGGGTTCCTTAATGGCATAGGCATAGAGGTAGACTCCTAAAAGCAGAGGCACCACATTGAATATCGTCTTACCGTAAAAGGCGTACCCATACATCATCAGCATCGCAGAGACTTCCCCGGAGCCAATATCCGTGCCCGTTATCCCATAGGCGATAATCCCAATGAGGGCAACCAGTCCAGAATTCACCAGAGCTCCTCCGATTCCTCCGATGGCAAATGCATCGGTTGGACTGATGCCGTGGTGTAGGACTAGGGTGAACACACCCTCCATGGCCACTTGAGGGGATCCCGCATGTAGGATTCCCAGGGTGATGGAGAGCAGGACAAAACCCAACAGAGCGCCAAAGCGCTTCCGTTTTTCCCGCTCTTGTTCCACTGCCTTCGCGGCCAGCATATCAGCTGACCGCTCCCAGCTTCATCGCCTGATCATAGGTGATCAAGGCGTCGATCATCTCCTGAATGTCTCCATTCAAAAAGGAATCCAGTTGATAGATAGTCATATTGATTCGATGGTCGGTAATGCGCCCTTGGGGGAAGTTATAGGTTCGGATACGCTCGGATCGATCCCCCGTCCCCACCTGACTCTTACGATCCTGAGAGATCTGGGCATTTTGCTCCTCGAGCATCTTGTCATAGAGGCGGGACTTAAGGATTTTCATCGCCTTGTCCTTATTTTTCAATTGGGACTTCTCGTCCTGACAGGAGACCACCATACCCGTGGGGATATGGGTGATTCGCACTGCAGAGTCCGTCGTATTGACCGATTGCCCTCCATTCCCTGAAGAGCGATAAACGTCGATGCGCAGGTCGTTGGCGCTGATCTCTACGTCGACATCCTCTGCTTCAGGCAATACGGCAACGGTGGCCGTCGAGGTGTGAATGCGTCCACTGGATTCCGTCTCCGGCACTCTTTGGACCCGGTGTACACCTGACTCGTATTTCAACATGGAATAAGCGCCCTCACCGGTGATCATAAAGACGGCCTCTTTCACGCCACCGATGCCCTGATCGCTCAAACTCATTAGCTCCGTTCTCCAGTTCTTAGAATCCGCATACATATGATACATTCGGAAAAGGTCTCCAGCAAATAGACCAGCTTCATCCCCGCCTGCTCCTGCACGGATCTCGACAATGACGTTTTTATGGTCATTGGGGTCCTTGGGAAGCAGCAGGACTTTGATCTTCTCTTCCTGCTCCTCCAGATCTTTCGAACGCTCGTCAATCTCCTCTTTTAAAAGATCCCGGATTTCTTCGTCGGACTCAGAGCCGAGTAATTCCTTGTCCTCCTCTAAGATCTTTACATTGTCTTTATACTCTCTAGCGGCTTCTACCAGAGGCCTTAGATCTGCATGTTCTTTACAGAGCTTTTGCCAAGCGGGCATATCCGCCATCACATTTGGATCGATGATCTGTGCTTCCAGATCCTTATATCGATTTTCGATTACGGTGAGTTTTTCTATCATCGCGTCTCCTCTTTTCTATGTTCTCAGCGGATCTGACCGGACACAATTCGGTCATGCCCAGCGAGGTCCCTGTAGATTTCGATTTCTGTAAAGCCAGCCTCCGCCATCAACCGGCGCAGATCTTCCCCCTGCCCACTGCCAATCTCGAGCATTAATCTACCTCCATTATAGAGGTGGGCTGGCGCCTCCATAGTCAGCCTACGGTATATGCTGAGGCCATCGTCTCCACCCCAAAGGGCGAGACGGGGCTCCTGTAGTACTTCCCTTTCCAGTTTCCCCATATCCTCCGTAGAGATATAGGGCGGATTCGAGAGAATCAAATGAAATCTCTCCCCTGTTACCGGTTCAAATAAATCCCCCTGTAGGATCTGGATTCCTCTTAGTCCTAGACGATCCCGGTTGTGCTCTGCAGTTCGTATTGCAGCAGGCGAAAGATCCGTCGCCGTGACGATGGCGTCTGGCACTGCATTCGCTATCGCCAAGGCGATCGCCCCCGATCCCGTACATAGGTCTAGCACTCGATCCTGAGCATGGATATGAGGCAATGCCAATGCTACCAATTGCTCTGTCTCTGGCCTTGGAATCAGCACAGGTTCTATTAGCTGGATTTCCAATCCATAAAACCACCATTTCCCGAGGATGTATTGGAGTGGTTCTCCCCCTTTTCTACGGAGGATCCAATCCATCAATCGCTCTTCGGTCTCTTGGGGCAGTTCGTCCCCCAAGCTCAATATCAGTTCTCCTCTGGTCTTTTCCAGCAATTCTTCCAGCATGATCAGCACTTCGTGGTCCTCCCATAGAGTGAGGGCCTCTCTGATCACCATTTATCTAACTCCGGATCCTCTGGGATCACTGCCTTTAACGCCATGATAGCAACTTCGATCTGGTCATCATCTGGCTCCATTACCGTGGCGATCTTTTGAATGAAGAGCCCTGGATAGGTCATCACACGTGCAACAGGTCCAGAGGACCTGCCTAAGATCCGATTAACCTCATAGGCAATCCCCATGATCACTGGAAGCAGCGCCAGTCTCGTCAGCACTCTCACGAGTGGATTGGGCCACCCAAAGAAGGATAGCACGACGATGGAGATCAGCATCACGGAAAAGAGAAAGCTCGTTCCACATCTAGGGTGCATCCGGGATTGCTTGCGGACATTTTCCACAGTGAGCTCCAGACCCTTCTCATAGCAGTAGATGGTCTTATGCTCTGCACCGTGATACATGAACACTCGGCGCATATCCTCCAGACGAGACACCAAGACGATGTAGATCAGGAAGATGGCAATTCGAAATATCCCTTCCACTAGATTGAGGGCAATGGTATTGTCAATCCAGGTTTTAAAGAGGGAAGTGACGATAGTGGGAATGAAGAAGAATAAGAGCATCGCCAAAGCGAAGGAAAAAACGAGGGCGAGTCCCTCAAATATCTTATCTGCCTTGTCACCGAAGAGTTTGTCAAACCAGCCCTTCTCCTCGGACTCCTCTTCCTCCTCATAAAAGGAGGCGGAGTACATCAGGGCATTGGTCCCCAGCCGAAGGCTATCGACCAGGCCGATGACACCGCGAATCAGTGGCATCCGAAACCATTTACTCTTACTGGAAATGGGCACCGTATCATCCATGGTCAGCTCCATCTCGCCATTTGGTTTTCGTACGACGATGGAGGTGGCCTTCGGCCCACGCATTAAAATCCCTTCAATGAGCGCCTGACCTCCAATGGTCGTCTTTTTACATAATTGATCTGTCTTTATATTAAACCTCACTTTCTAGTCGGGCAGTTTCCCCTTAGGGAACGAAAAATGCACCACTAAAACTCTAGTTTAGGGTGCATTTCATACGCGATTGGTTTGTGGCTGGAGAACACTCCGTCACAATCTGGACAGGCCACGCAATCCGGGATACTCATGCGACCCTTGGATTCGGTTACCATTATCTTGTCGAAATAATACTTCCAGCGACATTGCCCGTTGTGATTAGTCTCGGTTGTACTTCTTTTTAAATCTCTCAACACGGCCGCCACGTTCAACGAACTTTTGACGTCCCGTATAGAAAGGATGACATTCAGAGCAGATTTCGACCTTTAAATTCTCTTTTGTCGATCCGGTCGTGAATGAATTTCCACAGGCGCAGGTTACCGTTGCCTCGAAGTATTTCGGATGGATACCCTCTTTCATCTATATCACCTCTTTTTCCAAAAATCTCAATACATTAACTACTGAATTATACCATAGGACCCAATGGGAATGCAAGGAAAAATATAGAAAAGCTCACCTTATTCCGATCTGTCCTTCGGCTTATAATTGCACCCGATCGTCATTGATGATTTGAACAAAGGCGGCATTGTCCTTGGTCTGGATCAATGTGGACAGGATGGAATCTGCGATCTCCATATTGTTGGAATTGGTGAGGGCCCTTCGCACTTTGCGCATTGCCTCCAATTCCTCTGGCGTTTGGAGTAGTTCATCTCGGCGAGTACCGGATTTGTAGATGTCGATCGCCGGAAAAATTCGCACATCGGATAATCTGCGGTCCAGATGGATCTCCATATTCCCCGTCCCTTTAAATTCCTCAAAGATCACATCGTCCATACGGGAGCCCGTCTCGATGAGAGCTGTGGCTAAGATCGTCAGAGATCCGTGATCCTCGATCTTTCGAGCGGCTCCAAAAAACCGCTTGGGATTGTGTAGGGCCATTGGATCCAAGCCCCCTGAGAGTGTACGACCTGATGCGGGGACGGTGATATTATATGCCCTGGTGAGGCGGGTGATACTGTCTAACAGGATCATCACGTCCTTCCCGTGTTCCACTAGGCGTTTGGCCCTTTCGAGTACGATCTCAGAGACCCGCACATGATTACCCGGCAGCTCATCGAAGGTGGATGCCACTACTTCGACTCGCTCTCCCTTGACCGATCTCTGCATATCCGTGACTTCCTCCGGCCGCTCATCGATCAAGAGGACGATGATATGGATCTCGGGATAGTTCGCCACCACGCTGTTGGCAATGGACTTGATCAGGGTCGTCTTGCCGACCTTTGGCGGGGATACGATCAGCCCCCGTTGTCCACGGCCAATCGGAGCGATCAAGTCGATAATACGGGTAGAGAGCGTCTTGGGATCCGTCTCCAATACGACTTTTTCGATGGGATAGATGGGGGTCAAATCTTCAAATTGCGAGCGCCTGCGTGCATAATCCGGCGGATCATCGTTGACGGTTTTCACGAAGATCAATGGCCCAAATTTTTCCCGCTCCCTCTTTTCCCGAGTAATCCCCACCAAATAATCTCCGGTCTTGAGGCGAAATCGGCGAATTTGCACTGGAGAGACATAGATATCGTCGTCTCCTGAATCGTAGTGATTGGAGCGTAGGAAGCCATAACCCTCTGGGTGCATGTCCAGTATTCCAGATACGATGATCTCCGGACGATCGGACGATCGACGGGGTTGCCCTTCCGATTCCTCTTCTTCATCGGCATCATCCGCTTCTTCAAGATCATCCGCGTCATCTTGGACCTCATCTTCGCCATCCTCGATGGGAAGGATCTCTTCTGCGTCATCCTCAGTTATTGAGGGCACTTCGGCCTCACCGACTTGTTTCAATATCTCCTGAATCAGATCGGCTTTGCGGTACTTAAAGATGGAGCTCACCCCTACGGATCTGGCAATGACGCGTATCTCCTCTAGTTTTTGACTTTTTAGCGTTTCAAAATTAATTAACATATAATTCCTCTTCTTTTATTGGACTATGTATTCACGGATCAGATGGATGGATATTACTAGAAAATGGATGCAATCATTGAAATACGTTATAGATTCACTATTTAGAGATATGCTGACAAAGCAAACTGCACCGATGGGCTATGGTGTTATAATGGATGATTGGGTGTAAAAATAAAATAAGGATCAAAGAAATGAGTGGACACCAAGAAGGGAACCCCCTTCTTGGGCCACTAAATGCTCGTAACGATCATCAGATATTAACCAATTGCCCTGATCTTAGTATATCACAATAAATATCCATTGTGACAGGGCCTGTCATCATTCCTGGCCAAGGCCAGATACCGCCTGGATGAAGTCATTGAAAAGTGGATGGGGTCGATTCGGCCTAGAGAGAAATTCAGGGTGGAACTGCACTCCAATATACCAGCGGTGATCCTTTAACTCAAAGATCTCAGCATATTTTCCGTCGGGAGTATAACCCGAGAAGGTGATGCCCGCTTCCTCCATCTGCTCTAAATACTTGAGATTGATCTCATATTTGTTTCGGTGGCGTTCATAGATGAGTTCGCTGCCGTAGATACTGCGAGCCCTTGTGTTTTCACCGAGCTTCGTCGGCACCAAGCCCAACCTGCGATCATCTTTGTCCGGTTCCTGCCTGGGAGCATAGATGACATCGTCCTCTGTAGAAGACAGGCTGTTATCTGCCGCAGCTGGATACGAGGACACATTGCGCATGATGTCGATAATACCAGCATGCATGCCCATGCTGATCCCTAAAAAGGGAATATTCTGCTCTCTGGCATATTTCGATGCCAGGACCATACCCGCCAATCCCCTATCTCCAAAACCCGCTGGGACAATGATCCCCTGCATGCCGTGAAACTTCTCTTGGACATTGTCTTCGTCAATCGTCTCCGCATCAATCCACTTAAAGTCGATATTGACGCCATTTAGAACACCAGAGTGATTTAGAGCTTCGACTAGAGATAGATAGGCATCCTTCAAATCGATGTATTTGACGACGAGGGCAATTCGCACCTCATCGGTGATGCTCTTAATCCTCTCGACCAGAGTCGTCCATTCCGATAGGTCAACGGGATCGCATTCGATCTGCAAATGCTCTACGACCAAATCGGACAAGCCCTGCTCCTCCAACATTAATGGGATCTCATAGATGGAGTCCGCATCCCGGTTTTCGATGACCTCCTCCGGCTCCAAGTCGCAGAACAGGGCAATCTTTTCCCTAGAGGGTTCATCTACTGCCAGCTCCGTGCGAATGATCAGCAAATCTGGCTGAATCCCAATGCCTCGTAGTTCTTTGACGCTGTGCTGTGTGGGCTTGGTCTTGATCTCTCCAGACTTAGACAGATAGGGGAGGAGAGTCACATGGATATACATGACATTTTCCCTGCCAATATCCTTTTTGATCTGGCGGATGGCCTCTAAAAAAGGCAAACCCTCAATGTCGCCAACGGTTCCTCCGATCTCCGTGATCACTACGTCCACATCCTGTTCCGATGCCACACGCTTGACCCGCTCTTTGATCTCATTGGTGATATGCGGTATGACCTGTACCGTACCCCCATCAAAATAGCTATCTCGCTCTTTGTTCAACACCGCTCTATAAACCATCCCAGAGGTGATATCCGAATGCTTGTTCAGCCGGACATCGACAAAGCGCTCATAATGTCCGATATCCAAATCCGTCTCCGCACCATCATCTGTGACGAAGACCTCGCCATGCTGTAGGGGGCTCATATTCCCCGGATCTACGTTGAGATAGGGGTCAAACTTCTGCAGCATCACTTTCAATCCTCTATTCTTAAGCAGTCTACCCAGGGATGCTGCTGTGATACCCTTACCGAGTGAAGAGACCACCCCTCCAGTGACAAATATATACTTCGTCTCCAATGTATAACCTCCTGATAAAATTGCCTCACTGTTATTATAGCAAATCCATGTACCTGAATCCAGCCAAAGGTAAAGGTTGCCACTCCATGGGAGGAAATTTCATCCAGTTTGTTATATAAAAAAACTGCGGTTTATGCTATGATTAAGATGAGTACGAATGATATCCCATAAAAAAAGGAGGCGTAATAATGAAACTAGAAGGTAAAGTCGTCGTCGCACAAGGAGGCGGGCCCACCGCGGTCATCAACCAATCCCTGGTAGGAGCAGTGCTGGAATCCCGTAAGTTCCCTCAGATCACCCAGGTCTACGGAGCCCTCGGCGGAGTCAACGGAATTATTAACGAGAATTTTATCGACCTATCCCAAGAGACCACCCAAAACCTTGAATTGGTAGCCAACACTCCCTCTTCCGCGCTATTCTCCACCCGAGACAAACCCGACGAGAAATACTGTGAAGAGATCTTCAAGGTATTTATGGCCCATGGCGTCCGCTACTTCTTCTACATCGGCGGGAATGACTCCTCAGACACAGTGCGCATCGTCAATCAAGAAGCAGCAAAATTTGGCTATGAATTCCGCGCCATCCATATCCCAAAGACCATCGATAACGACCTGATGATCAACGACCACACCCCTGGTTTTGGATCCGCAGCTCGATTCATCACCCAGAGCTTCATCGGCTTGAATCTGGACAACCGGGCTCTTCCTGGCGTACATATCGGCGTCGTGATGGGAAGACATGCAGGCTTTTTGACCGCTGCTGCTGGAATGGCTCAGAAATATCCCGATGATGGACCCCATCTGATCTACTTACCGGAGAGAGCCTTCTCCATCGACAAATTCCTTGGCGATGTAAAATCTGTATTCGATAAATATGGCCGCTGTGTTATCGCCGTATCCGAAGGCATTCAAGATGAAGAGGGAAATCCCATCATGTTGAAGCTCGGCGAACGAGAGAGAGACTCCCACGGAAATGTCAGCCTGTCTGGAACTGGAGCCCTAGGCGATCTATTGGCTACGGAAATCAAGGAAAAGCTCGGCATTAAGCGCGTCCGTTCCGACACCTTTGGTTATATCCAGCGCTCCTTTATGGGTTGTGTTTCTGATGTTGACCAGAGAGAAGCTCGAGAAGTCGGAGAAAAGGCCGCCCAATTCGCCATTTGGCACAATGTGGACGGATCCATTACCATTCACCGCACCGGTCACTACTCCGTAGACTACCGTCTAAGTGATCTCAAGGACATCGCCGCTAAGACAAAATTGATGCCCGACGAGTTCATCAGCGCAGAAGGAAACCACATCACCGATGCATTCCGCATGTACTGCAGACCGCTTCTTGGATCTGGCATGCCACAAGCCCATCTACTCCGCGCGCCAAAAGTGGGCAAGCTAGTAGAGATAGAATAGACCTCAAATAATAACAATCAACGCCAGGAATCGAAGCTCATCGTTCCTGGCGTTTTTTGCTTTATTGGTCAATTAGATTCTCAGAACTAAATTTTGATTTTGTGCATAAAGAGATCTAAGCCGTCTGGTTCCTGTCCGTCAAGGAATCCTTGGTACCACTTTATTCCCTCTCTCGTATCGTCACATGCACACTATCCCCCGGCTGCTTTCCAATCGCCTTACGAATATCCTTTCGAATGCCGATGATATAATCTCCAGTACCCATATTGACAACGGATCCATCATAGGGATGTCCGTCAAAAGTGGCATGGACCTTCACCCTCCCTCTTCCAAACTCCTCGCGAATATCGTATGGAAAAACCACATATGCCCCGTCTAGATCTGGAACTTTTTGGATGACTGCTTCATATTCGTAGATTCTCTCATTCATTTCACCGCCCCCTTCTGAACTCATCTATACCCAAAAAACAGGAAGCTCCTATTTCAAACTGAGCTTCCCTCATTAAATCTATAGAACCCCCAATCCACAGAGGGCAATACAAATGACGAACACTGCTACGAGAATTGTCGTGGTTTTGATCTTTTTGCCCAGTAACCAATACATCAATACAAAAAATGCCATTGGAAAAAAGGCCGGCATGATCTGGTCGATATAGCCTTGAAGGGGCTCGACGAAGTCACCGGAGCCAATCATCGTCGGCAGTTCAAACCAGATATTGGTAGCGGTCATTCCGCCGATTACCATCAACCCCAGCATGGAAGCAGCTGTTGTGATCTTTTGAATCAAACCGGTTGAACTGAGGTCCTTGAAGAACTGCGAACCCGCTTTAAATCCTTGTTCAAGTGCAAAATACCGCAGTAGGAAATGGGGAATATTGATAATCAATAAAAATGCGATGGGTCCGGCAATATTTCCATTCATGGATAGTGCTATACCAACACCGGCTGCGATGACCTTGAGGGTCCCCCAGAAGAAGCTGTCTCCAATCCCCGCCATGGGACCCATTAGGGAGGATTTGACCGCACTGATACTCCTTGGGTCAAAATCTGGATTCTTGGAGTTCTCCTCTTCCATTGCACCGGCGATCCCCACAAGCAGTGTGCTGATATGGGGTGTGACGGACATGAATTCCAAATGGCGCTCCAAAGCAGCGATTCGGGCCTGTTCGTCATCGGAGTAGAGCCTGCGGATGATGGGGCTCATCATATAGGCAAAGGCCAAATTTTGCATCCGCTCATAATTCCAGGAGGAATCCAGTGTCAGTGACCGAAAGAAACAGCTCCAAAAATCCCCCCGGGTGATCTTGCTGTCGGGACGGATGGTCTGCGCTTTAGAATTCGTTGTCATCGATGTCCACCTCCTGTTTGGGCGTTTCAAAATGCCAATAGATCAATACAATCACCAAGCCAAAGAGGGCGATTCCCACAACGGAGATCTCCATATAAGCCGCTAAGAGAAAGCCGAGTAGCAAAAAAGGCACCATCT
This sequence comes from Tissierellia bacterium, assembly GCA_030538075.1. Lineage (GTDB taxonomy): Bacteria > Bacillota > Clostridia > Tissierellales > Peptoniphilaceae > JAUNUQ01. The sequence continues at coordinate 48,053 of JAUNUQ010000003.1, read as the reverse complement.
TTTTGGAGAGCATCATCCTGGCGAGCATGGCAAAGCCGATGGCAGGGATGATGCTAGCAGCCACGTCCATGCCGCGGGTCACCCAATCGGGAATGACAGCCAGAATGGACTCGATGGCAGGCACCCCCAGCACATAGCCCAGTCCTACCACGAGTGATAGGAGGATTTTATTTCCAATACCCGCGATGATCTGCGTCCATTCCACGCCCCGAATATTTCCCTTTGCGGCGAATCGGTCAGCCACATGGGATGCCCAGGACAATAGAAAAGTCATCTGGAAATTATCTAAGAAGAGTACTAAGGTGGCGATGGGCACGGCCAAAACTACTGCCGTCGTAATCTCCTGCCCCGTCGAAATGACATAGGCAGTCGAGATGATTGCTCCAGAGACGAAGTCCGGTGGGTTACTAGCGCCAATGGGGAATGCACCCATGAAGATCAGTTCGAGAGTAGCCCCAATTTTTATACCCGTCACTAAGTCACCCATCACAAGCCCCACCAAAGGGGATACGACAATGGGCCGGTTCCACATCGTGGAACCACAAAAGGAATGCATGTATGCAAAAAAAGCCACACCCATAATCAATATTGTCTGTGTCATGGCCAGCTCCTATAAGAGTTTTTCTACATCAACTTCTTTGTCATCCGGAACGAGTTGTACACTGATCTTAATTCCAGAGTGGAGCATCTCCTGGATCATCTCAATATCTGCATCGTCCACATAAACTGCCTTAGAGATTGCCCTGCGGCCTTCCTGGTTTTTCATCCCCCCCAGATTGATCTGTTGAATACAAGAGGTCTTTTGCACCAGGCGATAGACATCTCTCACGGATTCACATAGGATCAGCAATTTGTATTTGTCCGTAGCGCCAGAATTCAGGTTCATCGCTGAATCCTCGATATTCTTCATGACCAGTTTCACATCGGCAGGCTTAGCCATCCGCATGGCAGACATCTTCAGCGAGTCATTCATCAGCGCGTCGCTTGCGATCAATATACAATCTGAATCTAAGAATTTTGTCCAGGCGAAGGACACCTGTCCGTGGACCAGACGATGATCCACTCGAACCAGTTTAATCACTTCTCTCCCCCCTTATCCTTTGAAACTCCTGTACCATTTCCCTCACATGTGCGGTACAGACATCTCCCGTGTCCTTGTATGAGTCCTTAAAGTAACTCCCAATGATGGCGCCATCCCCTATTTTCATCTGCTTTTCACAGTTTTCCTTGGTGATACCCGCACCGATAAACAGCGGAAAATCTCCGATCACATCGCGAAATCGCCGAATTTTCTCGATGGATGTCTCCTGTCCTGTGGCCTCTTGGGTGACGACAATGGCGTCACAGCGGTTCATAGCTATGCGCAAATCCTCCTCCTCACTGCGCTCTGAGAGCATGGGCTGGTATTTAAATCGCACCCCTCCAAGCACCACACCCTTGTAATCTCTTCGGCTCTTTTCTAGAAATGCCTCCAATGTATATTCGTCCCGAGGCTTTACATGTCCCACCACGGAATCCAATTGGAGAAATTGTGCATGAAATCGTTTTGCCAGATCGAATCCCATAGCGTCATGGTTCAGGCAATTGACCCCCAAGATCGCTCCTGGTTTCTCTCTTCTCAAGTATTCGAGTACCCTCTCCATATCATAGTAGTTCCCATAATAGTTCTCTACGAGGACCCCATCCACGCCCTCCTTTTCGTAGATGCTAAATTCATGGATAGCATGCTGCAATACTTCTTCTGGCCCCCTTCCCTTGAGGTGAAGTAGACCGATGATCGGCTTCGTTCGGATAAATCCTCTCAGAATCTCCGCCATTAAAAATCCTCCGATTCAGAAGAGTCTTCCGTTAACCGAATCACCTGAACACCCTGCTTTGTCTCATCGAGCACTCCTTTTATTCCGTCCTCATCCAGCGGATCTGTATAGCTGAGTAGTAGACTCAGTACCAGCCCCGCGCTCATCCCCGTAAATACGAATACATTTTCGTATCCTGTCAACAGCGACATCGCATTGGCGATACTCGCTCCAAATAAATCACAGACGATTACGAATTCCCGCTCTGGGTTTAAGCGGATCTCCTCTTCCAGTTCCTTTGCATAGTCAAAGGGGTTTCCACCGTGCTCCAGCCCGTATACCTCTACTTCACAGCTGGGCGGCCCAATGATCATCTCCACAGAGTGCAGTAGTCCCTCTGCGAATTTACCATGGCTGGCTAAAACCAGTTTTCTCGACATCGATTCACCTCCATTATCTGCGTATCACGTATTTGTAACTATCACTTCGGATAAACTGTTCATTGTAGTAAATCAGATCCCCTTGCTCCGACATGACCTTTTGAGAGACCTTCAGTAGAGAAAAACCCTTATCTGTCTCCAAATATTTTGCCTGATCCGGTGTCGCCTCTGCGACACCAAAACTATCCTCAAAGGCATGAGAAGTCAATCCCGTTCTCTCTCGCACCAATTTCATCAGGGAATTCTCGCCTAACTCTAGGAGTAAATATCCATGTTCGGGACGAAAATAGTCGAGTTCACAGATCATCGGTGCACCATTCACTAAGCGCAGCCGCTTGATGCAGATCACATCGGCGCCCAACTCCAGATCCAAAGCCTCCGCCACAGCCTCCGGCGCCTGGATGACTTCCTTAGAGACGAGCTTCGTGCTGGGCACTGCTCCCATTAAGAGGCATAACTCTGTGAAGCTATTTCCCGCTTTCGTGCATTCCGTATAGAGTGGAGCGCTTACATAAGTACCCTTCCCATGCTTTTTGATTAGGACATTCTCAGCACAGAGTTTCTCTACGGCCGTTCGCACGGTGATGCGGCTTACCCCATAGAGTTCAGTGAGCTTTGCCTCCGAGGGAATTCGATCTCCCACTCGATACTCTCCATTTTGGATCGATTGCGTCAAGGCCTCACACAGCTGTTGATACAGTGGCGTCGAGGCGTCCATGTTCAGTTTGTTCATAGCTCTCCTCCTTTCAAGACATCATATCATGTAATAGGATTTCGTCAATATTTTTTTCTCCCACAAATTCCACCGACCAAATGGAGAAAACGATTTGACGGAAGATGCACGGCTCCACACAAGGCCCATCCCCTTTTTATTCCTTGTCCCAGCGAGTCCACTTTCTCCGCTCTGCTGCCAATAGCTGCCGGTCACTATGGGTTTCCAGAAATTCCCGCATTTTTGAGAGGAGCTGGGCTTTTTGCTCCGGGAGCTTGCCCTTGATGAGGAGTGCGTTTGTCTTATGGGTGGCATTGTAGATGGACTGGGATCCCTCAATCTCCTCCAGCATTCGAATCTGTTCCTGAACGGATTCCCGGGGCGACAGCCGTAGAAAATCCTTGGACCGAATCCTCTCGACCAGAGGGGCATTGGAAAAGGCCACCAAGGTGACGACGATGATCACATTGGGCTTCACAACAGACAGTAATCGCCCAGTCTGGATCGCATGCTCCTGCGACAGAGCTCTGCCACCCAAACCCAACATAATATAGGTGGAGTAATTGAATCCAGTCTCTTCCAGTAGCTGCATGGCCTGAATCTGCTGTAGAGCCGTTTCCCCTTTATCGTGATATTCCAAGACCGCATCGCTACCCGATTCCACCCCGATACTCAATTCATTCATGCCTGCTGCCCTGAGAGCTAGGAGCTCTTCTCGGCTCTTTCGCAGGATGTCGTCGGATCGAGCGAAGGCGCTAATCGAGCATACCTGGGGAAAGGCCATTCGAATTTCCTCTGCGATGGACAAGAGCCTCTCAGTCGAGAGACAAAATGGATTTCCGCCCATCATCAAGGCCTTTTTTGGCGGGATGCGAAGGTGGGAGTATCTGTTCTTGAGCTGCGCTAAGCTCTCTCTTATCCTCTCCTCTGAGAGCACGCGAAAAGCATTACCATGGTTCAAATCACAGTATAGACATCGGTTCCAAGAACAACCCACTGTCACAGGCACGGGAATAGCCCCTCCTTGGGTCATGGGCACATAATAGTATTGGCCATATGGCGAATATATATCGGTCATGGTAAGCCTCCTGTATGACGAATTGATTGTCCATTATCCCTATTATAGCGAATAATCTGAACATATGGTCTTCAATATTGGAATCCAATAAAAGTTGCGAGAATCGCCGAATCGAATCACATAAACCATAAACAGGCGAAATCCACTACAATAATCACGACAAATGCCTGTCTTCCTCTGCTTTTTTGCCAGTTTTCATATCTATTTTATATATAAATGGTAAAAAGAAAGGCAGACATAAAATTTACATGGATGTGATCATCGGATTAAATCCATAGCGTATTATATCCCTGAATATGAAAAATAACAGGGAGATTGTCGAGGTTGACGGCATTGAAATCCCTTTCCCTCATTGGCGAGAAAGAGGAAATAAAAGTCTAACCCGATATGAAGAAAGGAGAACATATGAAAGCAGTGATTTGTGAAAGATACGGAGGGCCGGAGGTGTTAAGCATCCAAGAAGTGCCTACACCGAAGATAGGTGACGAGGATATTCTGGTGCGCATCTGCGCCAGTACCGTCAATTCCGCCGATGTGCGTTCTCGCTCACTGCAGGCGAAGGGACTGGTCAGGCTGGCGATGCGCCTCGCCATGGGTTGGTCCAGACCTAGAAATCCCATTTTGGGAAATATCTATGCCGGTACCATACAGAAACTCGGAGCGAATGTAAAGGATTTTCGCGTTGGAGACCGCGTCTTTGGATGTACACCCGGAATGCAATTTGGTTGTCATGCAGAATCTGTTGCGGTAAAATCTTCCTCAGCTATTTTCCATATGCCCAAGAGCGCTGACTACGGGCAAGCTGCCAGTCTACTCTTCGGCGGAACCGCAGCCCTGTACTTTCTGGACAAAGCAGATCCAAAGCCGCAGCAGAGCATTTTAATATATGGCGCTTCAGGGGCCGTAGGCAGTGCTGCAGTGCAGATCTCAAGAATTCTCGGCCTCAGAGTGACCGCCGTTTCCTCCGGTGGCAATGAAGCCTTTGTCCGCGGCCTCGGAGCCACAGACTTTCTCGACTATACAGATCCAGAGTTTCAGCTGAAGGAGGGCCAGTATCATATCGTCTTCGATGCAGTTGGAAAACTGGATCGAAACAGTGCCAAACTAGCTCTCAAATCCGACGGGACTTATCTGACAGTGGCGTCCTTGGATGTGGCAAAAGAAGACAAAAAGCAGCTACAGCGCCTGGCGAAATGGTATGAAGACGGTAAATTCAAAGCGGTGATCGATCGCTCTTATCCCATTACCGATATACAGCTAGCCCATCGCTATGTAGAGGAGGGACACAAAAAGGGAAATGTAGTGCTGAAAATCTGTAAATTTGAAGGAATTCGGTGACGGCATAAAAACAGCATCAGCTATAACACAGCTTGGAACCAACCGTCCAGATGCTGGGTAGTCTTTGAGAAAATAGATTGCAATTGATCCGCTCGATCCATATTATCATCAAAGATGACAAATTGGTATATTCATCCTTCTGACATAGATATTTTTCCGTTTTTCGGGTATATATCCGATATCCAACAATAAAAAGGAGCCCCTTATGAACGCAAGATTAAATTTCTACTTGAATTTCGATGGCAACTGTGAAGAGGCCATGCACTACTATGCCGAGATCTTTGGATCCGAGCCCTATATCTTCCGCGCGGAAGATATGAGCGATGAAGACAGGGCTATGAGTGATATGGACGGCTTTGTCGGCGTACTCCATGGAGAGGTCCCCATTGGAGAATCCACCATCTTTATGTCTGACATCTTCCCCGGCACCCAATTGACCGAAGGGAATCGCTACTACATCACCTATTCCCATGCGGACATTGATGAAGTGAGAAGAGTCTGGAAAAGCTTTATCGATACCGGATCTACTGTTGAGATGGAGCTCGGACAGACCTTCTGGGCGAAGCTATATGGTATCCTCATCGATAAATATGGCATTCAATGGATGATCCAGTGTTGGGACCCAGAGGATTTGGGTGAGTAGTTAGAGTATTTCTATGTGACTTCGTCCAGATCTCCAATTGGTATTCCAATCAGCTATGATAAACCCGCGCCAACGGTAACTGCTAACCTCCGTCGGCGTGGGTTTGTTCTATTTAAGCCCATCATGCTGTAGACTTCCCCGTCCAAAATCCCCAGTGGGATCTCATTGGATATGGGTATAATCATTAGGAACCTGAATAAAACTTCAAGAAAGGGAATGACGATGACTACGAAAATGCCAGTCCTCTTTGTAGGCCATGGAAGCCCCATGGTGGCTTTGGAGGACTCTAATATCACGAGAGCCTGGAAAAAGATCGCTGAAAATATCCCCCAACCGATGGCCATCCTCGCCATCTCCGCCCATTGGTACGGCGACGATAACCGCATTCAATCCGATCAAAAACCAAAACAGATCTACGATATGTATGGCTTTCCAATGGAGCTCTACGAGATAAAATACGAGCCAAAGGGCGACCTTCCGCTCACGAAAAGGGTGCAGGAGCTGCTGGGCAGCAGCCTCACCATCGATGATGACTGGGGAATTGATCATGGAACTTGGAGTGTATTGGTACACATGTATCCCAAGGTGGATATCCCCGTCGTCCAGCTCAGCATCAATATGAAGGCCTCGGGAAAACAGCTATTTGAAATTGGAGAGAGATTGATGCCCCTACGGGATGAAGGCGTCCTACTCTTCGGTACAGGCAATATCGTACACAACCTCCGTAAGGCCAAGTGGGGTATGGAAGACGGCACACCAGAAGCTGATGAATTTGATCAATGGGTTAAAGAGCGTATCCTCGAAAGAGATGTAGATGCGATCATGAACTATAAGGCCCACCCTCTGGCCCCCTATGCTGCGCCGACTCCCGATCACTTCATCCCCCTACTCTATATCCTAGGAGCCACAAGAGCAGGGGATGAAATCACCGTCTTCAACGAGGTAAGACAACTCGGATCCATCTCCATGACTGGATATCTATGGGGACCCTCCGCATAGATCTAGGGATGAACTGATTTTAATCAAAGTTTATAAATTCCGTAAAGTTTGATTAATAATTGAAATTTATTCACTTGCTTTTCGAGGGGGGATAGGAGATAATATTATCAATAGAGAGGTCTAATCTTTTCTCTGATCGCTCCCACAAATGGATGGCGATTTCTACTAATTGTGTGCGAAAAGCAATGTGGAAACCAATATCAATCTATTCACATGAAGAGTTGATGGCGACGAGAGAGTAGCATTAGACAGATGGTTTATAGAGAAAAAGAAAGGAAGAGTGCGATGAAAAAGCACAGAGCAACAAGGGCATTCGCGGCGTTTTTGTTAGCAGTATCAATCATCCTCAGCGCCTGTGGCGGCACAGGGCAAGTGGCAAAGCCGACTGATGCAGCAGACCTCATCACCAAATCCCAGGAAGCTATCTCTAAGGCAAAGTCCAGTGAAGCCGATCTGAATATTTCGATGGGCTTGGGCGAGATTGGCAGTATGGAAATGAAGGGGATCATTGAAGATATTAAGGATCCATTACAGCTCCATTTCTTATTCGATGCTAAACTCTCCGGTCTCCTCGCGATGGCGGGCGATTCCATGCAAATCGAGAGTTTCGCTGAACCTGACCCAAGTAATAGCGAAAACATAATAACCTATACCCGTACTCAGATGGGCGAGGAAGTCGAATGGGAAAAGTCCAGTCAATCGAAAGCAGAAGGGAATATGGCTTCCAGCGCAGAATCCCTGTCCAAGATGGCAGAGGATGTAAAAGACTCCCTTACATTAGCCGAAGCCACTGAAAAAATCGATGGCAAAGAACTCTATGTGGTCACCGGAACGGTGAAAGGGTCGGCACTTGAGGGGACGGTTGCGGAGAGTTTTGATGTGACTGGCGGTATGGCTGAAGAGGCGGAATTTGACTTCACCGCGAAATACGATGCCAAAACCCTATTACCCCATAGTATCGACATGGTCATGAAACCCATTGATGCCTCTAGTACAGAAGAAGTACCAGAGGGGCTTGAGATGTTCGGCGACGTGGAGATTACGATGAATATGAATGTGCTATTTAAGGGATTTGATACTGTAAAGAGCATCGAAATTCCCCAAGAGGCAAAAGATGCTCCAGAGAGCACCACGGAATAGAACCAACAGAACCCCCAGTAGAAGGACTCCTTTTGCTGGGGGTTCTTTGATTTTCGTAGAGGGATTTACTGCTTGTCCTCATTTGCCTTATTCTTGAGTTCAGAGGCGACTTCGATGATCCAGTCTTCTTGACCACCGACCGCTTTTCGGCGTCCGAGCTCCATCAAAATGTCCCGAATGTCCACACTAAAGCGCGCAGCAGCACGACGTGCATGGAGCATAAAGCTGGAGTAGACACCAGCGTAGCCGATGGTCAATGAGTCTAGATTGGAGACGACATCGAGACCCTTCTCTTCCAGTATTGGTAGTAGCCCTTTTGAAACGGCATCCATGGTCTTATACAGATCTGCGCCGTGTTCCCAACCCATCTTGTTCATGACGGCAACCAGATTTTCTGTACTCGTATTCCCCGATCCAGCTCCAAGACCATTGAGTGAACCGTCGATATGGGTTGCTCCCGCCTTTAATGCGGCCATACTATTGCATACGGCCATGCCCATATTGTTGTGGCTGTGATGACCTACTGGGATTTTTACAGCTTTCTTCACAGCGGAGATCTTTGCTGCGACTTCTTCAGGGAGCATGGCTCCGGCAGAGTCGGTGACATAGACGACATCCGCTCCATAGCTCTCCATCTTAAGGGCCTCTTCGACGATCCGATCCAGCTCTGCAAGATGGGCCATCATCAAAAATCCTACGGTCCAGAGTCCCATCTCCTTCGATGCTTGTATATGCTGCATGGAGATGTCCGCTTCTGTACAGTGAGTGGCAACGCGAACAGAGTTGATACCCGCTTTTTTCGCTTCCATGAGATCTTCCACAGTGCCAATCCCAGGGAGTAAGAGTACAGCAATTCGCGCATTTTTGACGGCAGCAGCTGCTGCTTCGATCAACTCAAAATCGGAATAGTCAGAAAAACCATAGTTAATGGTCGATCCTGTGAGTCCATCCCCATGTCCCAGTTCAATCATATCGATGCCGGCAGCGTCTAGCGCTCCTGCCACCTTTCGAATATCATCGGGAGAAAATCGGTGGGATACGGAGTGACTGCCATCTCGTAGGGTTGTATCTGTAATATAAATTCGGTTCATCTTATGCACCCCCATTTAATTTCTTAGCGTATTCTTCGGCGATGCGGACCGCTGCGGTATTGATAATGTCCAGGTTGCCAGAATACACTGGCAAATAATCCCCCAGTCCTTCGACCTGCACCATGGTGGTCACAATATCCTCGTGGAGGATGGGTTCAAGTAGTAGGGAAAATCCGGGAACATAACTCTGAATTCTCTTGACCATCTCCGCAACGGATTTTTGTATCTCATCGATGGAGGGATTTTTGACCTTTGTATAGATGGTGTTTCTCATGTAAATTGGTGGCTCTGCAGGATTTAGTATGATGATGACCTTAGAGTCGTCGGCTCCTCCAATATCTCGGATCGCCTTGGCAGTCGTGACGGTGAATTCATCAATATTCGCCCTAGTGCCCGCACCTGCACTCTTACTGGATATGGAAGAGACGATCTCAGCATAGCTGACATCTGCCACTTGATTGATCGCTGCGACGATGGGCACCGTGGCCTGCCCCGCACAGGTGACCAAGTTGAGATTGTCCAGATTCAACATATCCTCTGTCAGATTGACCGCAGGCACACAATAGGGACCGATGGCCGCTGGGGTCAGGTCCAATGCAAATTTACCCGCTTCCCTTAAGATGGGGGCATGAACTTGATGGGCAGAGGCAGAAGTACAGTCAAACACCAGTTTGATATCCTGATTGGCGATGATCGCGTCGATTCCCTCAATGGAGGTATTGACGCCCATTTTTTTTGCGTACTCGATCCCCTTTGACTCCCTTATATTGACGATGAGCTCTGGATATAGATAAGGGCTCCTCTTTAATTTATACAGTAGGTCTAGACCAATATTACCTGGCCCAATGATTCCAACCTTCATTTTTTCCATAGACCGCTCCTTTACTCAAACCGAATGCTGGCACTGCCCAGCATGTCGAATTCCGCAACAAATGTATCTCCCGACTCCGCAAAGACCATCGCTGACAAGGCACCTGAGAGGATGACTTCCCCCTTTTTCAGGATGACTCCATAATCCCATAGGGCATTTGCCAACCATGCCACACAATAGGCAGGATTTCCCAATACGGCAGCACCTGTTCCGCTGTTAATGAACTCCCCATTTTGATAAAGGTCCATCTTCACTGTAGTCAGGTCGATGGTATTGGGGTCCACCTTTTTGTCCCCGAGGACATAAAGCGCCGAGGAGGCATTGTCCGCGACTGTATCTACAATGCCAATCTTCCAATCTCTGATGCGACTGTCGACGATTTCGATGGCTGCGCTCACATATTCGGTGGCTGCCAGCACTTCTTCGACTGTGGCATCTGGTCCTTGGACATCGTCCTTTAAGACAAAGGCAATCTCCCCTTCCACCCTGGGCTTGACGAGCCGATCTCGTTGGATGACGCCGTCTACCGCTTCCATATCATCTAGCAGATGACCAAAATCGGGCTGATCGACACCGAGCATCTCCTGCACTGGCTTCGAGGTCAAGCCAATTTTCTTCCCTGTGATCACCCGGCCATCCTCCAAGCGCCTCTGGATGTTTTGAAGCTGAATGGCATAGGCATCTGGAATTCCCAGCTCTCGGTATTCCCCTGATATGGGTTCGATGGGTATTGTCGTTTGGGCGGATTCCCATAGGGCATCCGCCGCTTGTTGGATCCAATTTTCTTTCATCTCTTCCTCCATTCGTATTCGGTTCTCCATTCTGTGATAATCTGTGGGTATTCTAAGTAACGCTAAAGCTCCCTCTTGTTCGATACTATAGAACTGCGTTCTTGTATAATACCCAAAGAAGCGAACGGAGTAAGTTCTATATTGTAAAACCCCATTCTGATATGTTGTATCTATTATACACGAAAAGAAATCGTTTGTAAATAAAAAGTAAAACACCGGATATTCAATATCCGGTGTCTCCCATACTATTCGGATATATTCACTTCTTGGCTTTCCATACTGGGAAGCTTGAGCATGACGACAAGACCTAAGATGAACAGAGGCAAGATGCCGAAGATCGATAATCTCGCATTTCCCGTAAGATCTGTGACCAAGGCCATGATCAAGGGGCCCAGAATTGCCGCAAATTTTCCAAAGATATTGTAGAACCCAAAAAATTCATTGGAGTTCTCCTTGGGGATCAGCCTAGCAAAATAGGAACGAGACAGTGCTTGAATCCCACCCTGCGCAGAGCCGATCAGAGCGCCCAGTATAAAGATCTGGGAGACGGAATTGATGAAATAGGCAAAGCAGACCGCGACGATATAGGTTAGAATCCCCACCAAGATCATCCTTCGAGTCCCGTATTTGTTCCCCAAGTAGCCGTAAAGGATGGCAAAGGGAAAGGCAATGATCTGGATGACCAGTAGAATTCCCAGTAGTAAAAAAGTATCCAGGCTCTCACCGCCGAGAACAGTCTGGGCATAGGGAACGACCATTTTGATAATGGTGTCCACCCCATCAATATAGAGAAAATAGGCGATTAAAAAAGTGAATGCCGTCTTATGGCCCCGAATATTTCTCAGTGTGGTTCCCAGCCGTTTAAAACTATTGCCGATGGGATTCGGCTCCGGTTCCACACCATAGACCTGATGTACGTTTTTTAGCATCGGGATGGTGAGTACAGCCCACCACAGGGCAGTGATCACAAATCCGATCTGATATCCAATGAATTCCCCCATTCCCAGCAGATAGACCACAGCGAGGCTAATGCCAAAGGGGATGACACTGGCGATGTAGCCATAGGCAAAACCATTGGCAGAGACCCGGTCCATCCTCTCTTCTGTGGCGACGTCCACTAAAAACGAATCATAAAAGATATTGGCTCCAGAAAAACCGATGACGGTGAGTACATAGAAGGCGACCAGCATCTGCCACATGCCATAGGGCACAATGGCCAAAGACGCGGTGGCGATGGTCCCGAGCACAAAGAACACAGTGAAAAACCGCTTCTTATAGCCCCGATAGTCGGCTATCGTACCTAAGATTGGGCTGAGTATTGCTACCAACATACTAGCTAGGGAATTGAAATAGCCCAGATCCATTCCCTCTCCCCCCTTGAACATACCGAAGTAGACGGGGAGTAGCGCAGTCGTAATCGCCATAGAATAAGCCGAGTTCCCGCAATCATAGAGAATCCAGCTCCATTCTGTCTTGTTAAATTTTGCCATAGAATCCCTCATTTCTCGTATTTGCACGCAGATGATTTCTCTTTGATTATAGCATATACATGGAAAGAAACAGTAAAAGTCTGGTGAAGGTTCGAGTAACGGCTAGGGAAGATCGAGATTCGCCCTAGTATACAACCGATAATGAAAGGGAATGGGTATACTGGATCGCCAGATTTATCTGCAAAAGGAATGAGATCACTATAGGATTCCTCTACGCAATCTCGTATCCACATAGAGCATACCGACAATTCGCTCTGTGGGATTCGCATTGCCATTTCGTACTAATTCCTCTCTGATTGTTCCCTCAATCTCTTGAAGCTTTTCCTGAGTTACGATTCCCTCCACCAGTCTCGGAGCCATTTTCAGCGCGAGTTTTTCTGGATCTGTCTCCGAGTCGGTGCGCCGGGTGAGGAATTTTACATCTGGGAAATATCCTTCGAGCATCAAGAGGTTGATCATCCCACGAAAACGGGATTGCCAGTCCTTGGGGGGCGCACTCTTGTAGAGCTGGCGCATATGGTCAAATAGAGGTTCTCTTCGATGGGCAAAACTGGAGATATACAGGCCTTCGCGTGTAGTATGCAGGGCTTTTTCAATGGATTTCCAGTCGGATATGCCAGGGCTCATCGAAGCGAATACCAGGTCGTAGCCCTCTGGATCCGGGTCAAATTCATCCCATCCGATCTTGTGTAATTGATAAGATGCAGGATCAATCCCCTCCTCTTCTGCTAGGCGCACCGCTTGCTTTAACATTTCTGAGGAGATATCAATGCCCGTCACCTGGGCCCCCAGCTTTACAAAGGGGATTAGGAAACGGCCACTGCCACAGCCAATATCCAGTATCCGCTTACCTGCAATCTCCATATGATCTTTAAGAAAGGCCATAATTGCGCCATCTTGCGAGCCTTTTGAGTAGCCGAAGAACTCCTTGGCTCGAATATCCCATGCCTGTTTGCGGTTTCGATCTCCAGCCGGCTCCTCCAATAATTTATAGTATTCTCTTTTATCCATGAAAACTCCTATTCTCTGTCAGTTTCTCGATCCACTCCCCGTCCATACCCAGAATATCTAGCAAGACCACCTGGCCTTCATTGATGGAGAGCATTGGAATTCCGACTGTCTGGGTACCTCGAATTGGATCAAAGGCAGGGTGCAAGTCTCGGTACTCCAGATATTTCTTTAGATTGGGCATATTCGCAGTAATATTGTATTCGTCATAGGGGATCCCCTTTTCCTTTAAGAATTTCACGGCAGCTTCTGTGTCGGGGCAATGGGGGCTAAAAAATAGTTCGATCTTTTCAATTCTCTCGAATTCCATCGGATTCTCCTTAGATTAATGAGGCATTGCACTGGCAGTTGGACTGAACTGGGTGCATCTTAAAGACTTCGATAAAGAGTCTGGTCAATTCGTCCTTTCTACCTCCAACCAATTGGTCGATCTCGTGTCCGGAGATATCCTCGGTCATACCTGTGCACCAGTTCGTAACAATGCCGACGGCACTATAGCAAATACCCAATTCCTTCGCCAGCACCGCCTCGGGTACATTGGTCATGCCGACGACATCTCCTCCAATGAGTCGCATAAATCGGATCTCCGCAGCCGTCTCGAATCGGGGACCCTCTGTGGTCACATAGACACCTGATCCAGCGATGGGGACCCCCAACTCTGCAGCTTTGTCAAAGAAGAGCTGGCGAAGGTTCTTGCAATAGGGGTCGGTCATATCCACATGCCGTACACCAGCTTCTCCGCCAGTGAAATAGGTCTGTTCTCGGACTTTTGTAAAATCCAAAAAATCTGAGAGGACGACTAGATCTCCTGGTTTGTAACTGGGATTCATAGAGCCCACAGCGACACTTGCATAGACATGACGCACCCCCAGATCATAGAGGGCTTTCATATTTGCACGATAATTAATCCGATGGGGCGGGACGGTATGACCTCTGCCATGACGAGCCAGAAAGGCAACCTCCATTCCATCGATATCGATCACATCCAGATGTGCTTTGCCGTATTCGGTCTCCTGTATGATCTGCCTCCCATCTCCAGCACTATAAAGACCAGTGCCTCCAATAATTGCGGTTTTCATTTTATCCTCCTAGTAAAAACTTTTTTGCAGTGGCGAGTAGCTTGCGAGCTGGTCGGGCGATAGAATCCCCTGGTCGGTGACTACCCCGGTAATCAGTTTCGGGGGTGTGATATCAAAAGCGGGATACCAGGCCCCAACATCCGGGAGGGTATGACGCTGACCAAAGACTGAGAGCACTTCCTCTGGATTTCTCTGCTCTATGCGGATATCCTGCACCCTCATGTCCAGATCTGGCATGCCCGTAACATAATATGGTATTCCATAGCACTCTGCCAGAATGGCCAGTTGTAGGGTGCCCACCTTATTGACGACATAGCCATCTATGGTGATGGTATCTGCGGCGGAAGTAAAGAGATTCACACCGATCTGCTCCATTGCCCATGCAGCCATATTATCTGTGATCACCGTCGTTTCAAAGCCCATTTCAGAGATGACACTGGCGGTCAAGCGGGCCCCTTGGAGATAAGGTCTGGTCTCTGGTACGATAAATTTGGGGTTCACTCCTCGTGCTCTACATGCCCTGAGCATCATTCCGACGATGGTCTCCCCATAGCATTGGGTCATGATCACGCTATCATCCTCAAAATGATCTGCTAGATTTTTTCCAACTCGCTCCATGATCGAATATCTTCGGTTTAAGGAAGCGATCGTGTGATCGAAAATTGCCTTTGAAACATCTTCCCCCGCATCCAAGGCTGTTTTTGCAACAGCTAAACAACCTGCTGTTACTTGCCTCATTCGGTTTTGAGTGGTTGGCCTTGCGGTGGATAATACCTCGGCAGCCACTTGAAGCTCCTCCCAAGTTCGCACTTTTTCACTATAGCGCATCTGATAGGCAGCCAGTACCATTCCCATGCCTGCCGCAGTATAGGGACCTGCACTCTGGGTCACCATATCCCGAATGGCCTGGGCCACTTCCCCATAGTTCCGGCAGATCACCGAACGGATCTCCCTGGGATAAATACGCCGATCCAAAATCCGCACAGCACCATCTTCGAACCAAGCCACATTTTCATATTGCAGGATCGTCGCCAATCCATGATCTTCTCGAATCATCCAATCACCTCAATTGTGTTTAATATACCCAAGTTCTTCAGATTTATTGGGGTATTCATTGAGATTATTGGCATCGCATCGGAAATCGAAGATTTTCCTCCGATTGTACAACTATCGTTATAAAAATATGCTATGATATTCAGTAAATGGAGGTGTTAAATGGAGGCAACCAATTATCAATACATAACAGAAGAGGTCGAAGAATACATCATCAAGATGCGCAGACATTTCCATAAAAACCCAGAACTGGGATGGAGGGAGCATTTGAAATAATAGTTAAGGACTACTTTTAGCCACAATGACTCCGCTAAAAGTAGTCCTTTTTCTTTCGCATCCACGATGAACCCATTTCGCAGAGTGATTGTTCCCAGATGGAAATCGCTACTCTGGTGTATTCTCCCGAATCACTCTGCAGGGATTTCCAGCGGCGATGACCCCATCGGGTATATCCTTGGTGACGATGCTGCCAGCTCCGATGACGACATTGGATCCGATATGCACGCCGGGCATGACATGTACCCCTCCGCCGAACCAGACATTGTCTCCCACGGTGATCGGATAAGCGAATTCAAGCCCCTGATTTCGCCTCTCGGCGTCAATCGGATGCCCTGCAGTATAGAACCCGCAATTGGGGCCGATAAAGACATTGTCACCAAAGATGACTTTGGCCGGATCCAAAATGACCAGGTTGTGGTTGGCGTAGAAGTTCTCGCCGACTCGGATATTGTAGCCATAGTCACACCAAAAGGGTGCCGTAATCGCGCAATTGTCTTGGATCTCCCCTAGGATCTGACCTAGGATTTTTCGCTGTCCACTTCTATCCGACGGCAGGGTCTGATTGTACTGAGCGCAGAGGTCTTTACAGACCGTTCGCTCTCCTGTCAGCTCCTCATCATTTGCATCGTAGAGTTCCCCAGCCAGCATCCGCTTTTTATTCATTCCATCCATCAGATTCCTCCTGTATTAAAAAGGGGATCCCCCATAAAAAGAATCCCCAAATACTCTATTGATCCCCTATCCCACCCTGCATATGGACCCAAGACTGGTCATAAATGTAAGAGTAAGCAGAAGCTGTAAAAGGTATTGGAAAGACAATAAAAGGGGATCGAACCCCATTTGCTCCCTCCGAGCTCCTATACGCTTTTGCGTGCTGTCTTGCGCTCCCATAGCCACACCATTTCACTATTCTCGATTACTCCGCTAATTCTACAGCCCAATTGGTCTTTTGGATCAATATATCCAGCTCCCGCCCCTCCTTGGCCAGACGATTGGCATCATATTGGATTTCGGCTATATCTAAGGTGGTTATCAGCTTGATCTCCATTTGCCGATACCGCATATCCGGCATGGCATTGCCACCGATCGAGCGCAATGACTCCGCCAAGGTCATCCGTCCGTCCCGCTTGACGAGGGCATCTTGTAGAGTGGATTCCAAGGGCTTGTCATCTGGCCCAATCAGTTTTTCTCGGGCATTGGTCCTTTGGATTCTCGTAATTAATCTGGTCAATTCCTCATTTTTCTTTACGAATTCCCGCAATAATACATTGGAATCCTCTTGGGGTTCCTCTCCTTCTTGAACCAAGGCATTCTTGACAATCCTGGACTCCAGTTGGGCGATCTCCGTCTTCAGTGCCACTCGATGCAGTAATGCTTCTGCTAGTTTCATTCTGATCTCTTTCCTTTCCTCTAATTGGATGAATTCAATTCCATAAGGGCATTTTCATAGTCTTTGACAAAATACTTAGAACCCTTCTGGATTATTATATGCCCCTCTCCCTCTAGCAACAGCTTTTGACTCTCGATCCCTCCTGGGTACTTTGGATTTAGCTCCCCTTTTGTTTTGAGGGTACGCCAATATGGGATTTTATCCGTCTGTCTCTCCTCACTGGCATGGGCGCAAATATTTACAAAAATCCCCGCCGTCAATGGACAGGTCACATCTGCTCCCGCAGCATGGGCCAGATGGGCACGAATTCGATCCGTTGTAATCACTTTGCCCTCTGGGACCTTGGCCATAATGCCATTATACTGAAGCGGCGCTGCGATCAGCATATGGCGTCCACCCAACCTTTTGATTGCATCTGGCTTTTCAGATAGGTCTTCTATCTTCGGCAGATCCGAAGCAGTTACCAATTTCTCATTATAGGATTTCTTCGCCATTGGGACCTCCTGTCATCTTGATTATATCCAATTGGATGTTCAGCTTCTTTTTATTTCGATTGGATCCAGCCTCCTAAACCCCATTTGCGCCATCCATTAAGACTCCTGACTTTGCAATCTCTGGGATGGTACATTGGGTCGTGTTGAAACAGCAGGGCCTCCTGTCCCCTTTCAATAACTTTGAGATGGCGACGCCGATTCTCTTGTCACGAGTCGAACTGTTTTTTGTAGATCGAATCCAGCGGATCCATTCCCATCTCGCCTTGACGGTGAGGTCCTGCCATGCACTGATTAAATCTTCTTCCTCAATCCTTCGGGATAGATCTTCTGGCAGATCTGGCTCTGGCCAATCCCTTGAAATATCAAATTGGAGTTCTAGTACGTCCCCCTCTAGGAGCTGCAGCTCCTCTGGTAAGCTCCATCCATCGGCAAAAAATGACTGCCCTTTCCGTCCGGTTCCAGCGGGCCTTGGAAGGAGATCCCATTGATCTCTCCTTCGATCATCACCATCGACCGGGAGGGGAGTTGGCTGCTAATCTCACTGGAGATACGAAGGAGTAGCTGGGACTGGATCTTCTCCACTTTCCCTGATACTGTAAAAACCATTTTTCCACCCCCTATCTTCTGCAATTCACTCTTATCATACTCCTGTGTTTCCTTTTATTTCGTTCCGATGAGCTCATTTCATCGCACTGAGTTTAGTCACAATTTTCTTTACCGTGGCAATATTCCTCGAGGTGAGCCTCTCCTTGAATTTCTTGCTCCCCAGTACTTTACTTCCAAAGCCCTGTAAGGTGTTTCCCTTTGCCACAATCCAGTGGATATCCTGGAAATTGGCAAAGATCTGCTCATTGGAATCCCATTTATAATCCTGATGGAGTTGGGCGAGCTCTTCCATCAGGGGTTCTTTCACAAATAGGATATAGTGATGATAACCTTCTATTTCCAGATCTGATTCTCTTAGGATCTGCTCTAGTTCTTCCAAAGTGCGGACGAGACAGTGAACCGGTTTACCCATATGCTCTGCCAGCTTTGCCTCGATTTTCTCCTGGACCTCTGCCACTGATTCCTCGGTCTGTAACAAGAGATTTCCAGTGGCCAATATGGTCTGTGGATTCTGATATCCCAGCTGCCTCGCCAGATCCTTTAACTCTTCCATATTGAGCTTCATTCCACCGGTGTTGATTCCCCGCAGCAAGACGGCATAGAGGTTCATTTCGTGCCCTCCCCTCTCAGCTCCACTGTCAAATCCGAGATAATCCTCCCGATCAACTCCCTTGGAAGGGGCTCCTTTAGTGAAAACCAGAGGGTGCCCTTTCCCCGGATATGGGGCTTCAGCTCTTTTAGTAGCTCGGGATCCTTTGGCAGGGGATAGATGCCCACATGGTCTTTAAATCCCGAGATATAGAGTTTGGCCTTTTTCTTGCCCACAGAATAGCCCATGATCCCATAGCTGATGCGCTCAATTCCCTCTGGAAAAAATTCTGTAACCAGCTCCCGCAAATTCTGGAAGGACTCTTTCGCCTCCTCGGGAATCCCCTGGACATATTCCTCTACGGTCTTTGCTTTTTTCTCCGGTTTCATATAGTGCTGGTGAGATGCCGATAGGAGTTCTCTTAGTACCCCAAGGTCCACATCCTCCAATTTGTTGATATACAGACAGGAGACACTGGTCTTATGCTTCCCGAGGGTGCTGAGCTGCTCGTGATAGCGATCAAAGCCCTCGCTAAAATACACCGTAATCTGCGCCTTTCTAGGACTAAAACCCAATAAAGGCATATCCCCTTCTCGGCCAGACTCATATTTATAGTGGACCGTACCAAATCCGATGATGGAACTGCCCCATAGCACGGCCTCTTCACCGGAGATCTCCTGCATTATGTCCATGATCAGCTTGGCTTCTCGCTGCCTCTTCTCAGAAACAGTTTCCAGAAATTCCCAAACCGATTGCTCCATGGGTCTCATTTTGTTCTCTACTTCCTTTGCCATAACAGCCCCCTGTATCGATCTTCTATGACCTATATACACCATTTATATGAAAATGAAACAAGAGCATACAGCACGAAATTCCCAGTCGCTGTATGCTCTTTCCGTATGGTCTTATTCTCTGATTCAAGCATCTATTGCAGTATTCACCAACCTGCGTCTTGCCTCATTGGGCTAGACTGACCATTAGTTTGGTCATTGCCGCTTCACAGGTCATCTCTCGCCCCTCTTCTACCAGCCTCTCCTTGGTCAGATAGTGTCCGACGGTATATAGACTGAGGTCTGTCCCCTGATAGGTGCATTGGGTGCAGACGAGGATGGCGATTCCCAGCTGATTCCACATTTCGATCAAGGGAATAAAGTTGTGGGGGATGCCCGCTAAGCCATAGCATTCCAGTACCACACCTCGAAAATGGTCTTTCACAAAATCATATAGGTCCGGAGTGATTCCTGGATAGAATTTCAGTAAAAACACCTTATCCTCTATCTGATCTTGAAAGTCGGGAGCTGTATCACTCTGCAAAAAGGATCCACTAATGCGTATCTCCCTCCCATAGATTCGACCCACATCGGGTGCAGTGACACTCTCAAAGCCTTCAAAGTCCTTCCCCCGGATCTTTTTGACATGATCGCCCAGCATGATATGTCCGTGGAAGACCACATAGACTCCGCCCCCTTCCCAATTCGCAGCAAAACGGCAACTGTCCAAAAGGTTCTTGACTGCGTCTGTGACGGTCTCCTCAATGGAATACTGGGCTCCCGTGATGACGATGGGCTTGTTTCCACCCTTGATCATTCGGCTCAGGGCAGAGGAGGTATAGGCCAGAGTATCTGTGCCATGGATCAAGACAAATCCGTCATAGTCCTCATAATTGCTCCGAATGCATCGGACGATCTGTCCCCATTGGCTCGGCACGAGATCTGGACTTTCGATACTGAAGATCTGAAGGGCATGAAGCACGAGCTCTTCCCGAAGTTCTGGAATATATCCGAGGATCTCCTCGGCGGCGATATCGGGACTGAGGCCCTCTCCCTTATCCGTCGACGAGAGGGTCCCTCCCGTGTTGATCAGTAGTATTTTTTTCATAGCATTCCTCGCAAAATGTTCAATGGCCTATTCTGCGATCTTTGCGCCCTGTGGCGCCGGGTCCCAAGCCTCGATATTCTTCAGTCCAGGTATGCTATCTCGATAGAAGATCGGCTCTAAGCCCATTTTGCGTTGACGGATATAGTCCTCGCCGACCTTGATGGCGATACCGCCCAAGAAGAGCAGGGTCATCATATTGATGTTGACGATGATAGCGCAAAACATATCTGCGATATTCCACATCAGATCGACGCCGGTGATTCCACCAAAGAAGATGGCCACGACGAAGATGACACGGTATAGGGTTCTTCCCTGAGTGCCTCTGGTCAGAAAGGCCAAGCAGGATTCTCCACAGTAGTAATTGGACATGATGGAGGTGAAACAGAATAGCACGATACACAAGCTGAGCAGGATCCCCGCCCAACCCCCTAGCATGGATGAAAATGCGTGCTGGGACAACTCGATCCCCACCAAACTACTGGTCAGATAGACCTCAGACAGGATGATAACGAAGGCCGTTGCCGTACATACTACGATTGTATCAATAAAGATCGCAAAGGTACCCAATAGCCCTTGTTTCGCCGGATGGCTAACCGTGGCAGAAGCACCTGCAGTTGGAGCATCTCCTTGGCCAGCGCCGTTGGAGAAAACCCCTCTTTTTAGCCCCTGATAGATCACATTCCCGATGGCTCCCCCAGCTGCTGCTTTAAAGTTGAAGGCCTCGGTGAAAATCAATGCGAACATGCGGGGCACCTCTGTGATATTGACGAGGATGACCCCAAAAGCTAGGGCTATGTACACGATGGTCATAAAGGGAACACTCAGTTCTGCAGCGGTGGCGATTCTCTTGATTCCACCAAAGATGACCAATGCGACAAAAACGGCGATGATGATTGCAGTAGCCAACTCGGGAATCTTCATGGAATAGTTCACGGACAGGGAGATCGTATTCGCCTGCAGAGCTGCCAATGCAAAACCGAGGGAGACGATCATAGAAAGCGCATAGATTACGCCCAACAATCGGCTGCCAGCGGCTTTTTCCATATAATATGACGGTCCGCCTCGAAACACCAATCCCTCTTTTTCTTTGTAGACCTGTGCCAATGTGTTTTCAATAAAGGAGGTGACCATGCCCAGCAGAGCGATTAGCCACATCCAAAATACTGCACCAGGTCCTCCGTAGACGATGGCCATGGCGACACCAGCCACATTGCCCGTCCCGATACAGCCGCCTAGGGTGATACACAGGGCTTGAAACCCCGATACCCCTTCTCCATCTTCTCTTTGGGTCGCTCGGTCTCTGACCAAACGCATGGTCTCGCCCCACATGCGAAATTGGATGAATTTGGATCTAAACCCGTAGATAACCCCCAATAGGGTCGCCAATACGAGCACCAGATTCCATAGATTTCCGCCAATCCATAGGACGATATCATTCAAACTCGTTAAAAATCCTTCCATTATACCACTCCTTCTCTAAATGATGATTGCAGACGCTTCACAGGGAAAACGGTGGTTCTCAGTTCTTGTTCTTCATGATATGGGCCATCAAATGGAGCATCGTCATGGCCGCCAAACGGGTAGTAATGGCCGTGGGATCGTATTGCGGCGCCACTTCGACCATATCAAAGCCGACGATCTCACCCATCTTACAGATCTCCTCGAGCATTTGTGTCACCTCATCATAATACATCCCACCTGGTGATGGGGAGCCGACACCCGGTGCGATGGACATATCATAGCCATCGATGTCGATGGATAGATAGTATTTCTCCGCTTTTGGAATCCTTGCAAGCACGGCTTCTACGCCCTCTTTATGTAGCTCCTTGGCGGTCACCAATTCGGAGCCATAGGCCATTGCATCTTCAAAGTCCTCTCTTCGGCTGGATCCCAATCCACGCAGTCCGATTTGGACCATCTTGCCGATATGTGGCATCTCAGAGAGCCTGCGCATAGGGCTCCCGTTGCCCATATTCTGTGGACCGACATTATTTGTCCAATCCAGATGGGCATCGAATTGAATGATGCAGATATCCTCTCCGGCTTCTTCCAAAGCCCTTCCAATGGGAATGGTAATGGAGTGGTCTCCTCCCATTATCCCAGGAATAGCCCCCCTCTTTAGGATCTGGCGCACTGCGGATTCGATGGCATCGAAGGAGTATTCGATCTCGCCGTGGAGGACATCCGCATCACCGCAGTCAACGATCTTGATGGGCGCTGCCAGTAGCTGTGTCTGGGAGTCTGGGTCATAAAATCCCACATCCCCTCTGGCATAATGCGTAGACACCTCTCGAATACGGCGCGGTCCTAACCTTGCACCACTCAAAAACCCTACTCCCGTATCATAGGGCACGCCCAAGATGGCAATATCCGCATCCAATTGCTCAAGGTCCGTGCATATCGGATATTTTGCAAAGGAGCAAATCCCCGTAATCGGCTGATTTAGCTTGTTCATAAAATCCCCCTTTTCAGAATGAAAAATGTATTGTATTATTATTATAATTGATATTCATAAACTTTTACAGACTTACTCTAAAGCAGTCCCGCGTAAACGCCTAATTATATTAGGCAAACTACAATTACTGCCTATTTTATCTAGGAGGTCGCCATGGATTCCATCGATCAAAAAATTCTCACCATACTACAGAACAACGGCCGAGCCACCGTCAAGTCCATCGGTGACAAAGTGGGGTTGAGCTCCCCGGCCACGGCGGAACGGATCCACAAACTCGAGGATGCGGGGATCATCTTAGGGTATCGGACCATCATTGACCCACGCTGCGTCGGCAAGAGCTTGGAGGCTTTTATCGGAGTGAATATCCTGCACAATCGCGAAAAGCCCTTCTATGAATTTTGTGCCAGTTCCCCGTTGATCTACTCCCATTACCGCGTCATCGGTCAGTTCAATGCAATACTCCACGTCTATGTTCACGACACGGCTGAACTGGAAGAACTCATCGATGACATCAAGTTAAACGGCAGCACGAATACCTCCATTGTCTTATCGGTGCTATTTGATAATAAGGTATTTTAAATCCCCCTTTAAAAAAAGAAACGAGCACTACCTGTATATTCATACAAGTAGTGCTCCTCTTGTCCATGCTGACAGAAGGGAGTTCTCTATAGACCTTATCTGCTTCCTTGAATGGGTTGTCCCAGCAAAAAGGCGCGAATCGCCGATTCCCCTGCCTTGATCAAGAGCGAAGTCACATTTTTCATCGCATCGTCCAGTTCCATCGGCTCGTCGATGATATCGAGTACTAGGTCAACTCCTCGCTCATAGATGGTGGACAGGTCCCTGCCAGAGCTGCCGACGACGGCAATCACTTTCTTGCCATGTCTCTTGGCGAGCAAAGCAACTCCAATCGGCGCTTTTCCATAAGAGGACTGGGCATCCATTCGGCCCTCTCCCGTAATCACCAGGTCCACTTCCTTGATCTTCTCCTCAAGACCCGTCAACTCCATAATCGTCTGGGTGCCCGAGACGGACTTGGCTCTTGTAAAGGCCATGAGCCCGGCGCCCAATCCTCCAGCAGCTCCAGAACCTGGCCTCTGTAGGATGTCCAGTTGAAATGTCTCTTCTAGAAGCCTTCCGTAGCGGCAGAGAATCCCATCGAATACGGGCAGATCTGCCCTCGTCGCCCCTTTCTGGGGCCCATAAATATAGGAGGCACCCTCCAGCCCACATAGGAGATTCTCCACATCAGAGAGAATGATGATCTGTGTGTCCATCAGACGTTTATCCAGATTGGATGGGTCAATGGTCACTAGATTTTGAAGGCCATTTACCCCCGGTTCAATCTCCTCCCCCTTTTCATCGAGGAGGCGAGCTCCAAGGGCTTGGGCCATTCCCCCTCCCCCGTCATTCGTCGCCGAACCACCAATTCCAATATAGATACGGCGTGGATCCAGATCGAGGGCATGACGAAGCAGCTGTCCCGTTCCGTAAGTCGATGCATGATAGGGACTTCGCTCTTCCAGTGTAAGGAGCTGAAGTCCAGAAGCCTCGGCCATCTCCATGACGACTACTCCATTCGGAAGGATTCCAAGCTTGGCGGGGACCGGTCGGCCAAGGGGATCCTGCACCATATAGAACCTTTTGGTGCCTCCGAGGGATTCCACTAATACGTCGGTGGTTCCCTCCCCTCCATCCGCCAATCCCATTCGGTGGATTTCCGCTTGTGGGTAGACACGGCGGATCCCCTTTTCCAAAGCCGCCGTCACTTCCTGGGAGGATGCGCTCCCCTTGAAGGAGTCCGAAGCGAGTAAGATTTTCAAGTGGTTCATGATTTCCCTCCTACCAAGTGAAGATCATTTGGTTTACAATTGAAGATCAGACCATTTTGCCATTGTAGGCATCACAAAGGCCTAATATCCATAATCATTTCTTCTCTTCGAATTCTGAGTTCTTCTACTTCTTCAACCACTTCCAATCTCCTACTTTCCAATTGCCCTTGAATCTGATCCACTTTTAATCGTAGAGATTGTATTTCTTCTTGGGATTGATGGATACGACCTAGCACCGCCCAGTCTGCGATCAAGCCATCAAAGAAATAGTCTGCAAATCGCAAAAACCCATCAATCTGAACCTGAATCTCCCCGTCCAAGGACACATCCGTCAGCTCCAGATGATACTGCCGCAGGAGCTCTTGGAGATCGTCGACCTGAGCTTGGGCATCGTCGAGATGGGAGTGTTTAGCAAAGGTCGTAATCAATCCACCTCCAAGTAGATCCCAAGTTCCCCAGCCTGCTGCACTGCTGAGCTCCTCTTCAATGCGATTGATTTGCTCTAAGACCTGACCCCCTGCAGCGATAGCCTCTTCGATTTCCCCCTCCATTGCCACAGCAAGGCCAGCCTGTCTTTCTATTGCTAAGATCTCTTCTGCTCCCTCTGGGTCTTCCCGTATGATCTGCGTTCTCCTCTCAGCAATAAGACCATCAAATTTCTCTTCAATTCCCAAGAGTCCGACTAGTTCTGCCTTCAGAGTCTCTTTCTCCCTTTGAATCTCTTCGATTTGTTTGACGGCCGATTCATGCTTGACTAAGGCAGCGTATGCCTCCAGTTTTCCCTCTTCGATTCGCTCTTCCCGACTTCCAGAAAGGGAATAGAAAAAAGCGGCCAATCCTCCCTTTTCCAGTCGATCCAGTTCCATCTGCTCCTGCTCTCGTATCTCCCCCAGCCGCTGTTCTTCAGTCTGGAGGTCCTCCAATTGGGACTCTAGGCTCTTTAGCATCGATTCCACTTTCGACTTTCGCATCACTTTCTCTTGCACGATCTGTAACTCGGACTGATAATCTGTCATTGATCCCCTCTCTATACTGGCCTTAAGTATTTCTTTCTTTACCACTGCTTTAATAATACTGCATTTTCATATGATCATCCAATCAGATTCCAAGGCAATATCCGACAAAATGACCCCAGTAGTAGAACCACTGGGGTCAACCCTCTATTCCCTTGACCGGATCTGATCCCTCAGTTTTTCCAGCGCCTCCTGGTAAGGCGGGCGCAGAATTCCATACTCGGTGATAATGCCGGTTATCAGGTCATGATCGGTGACATCGAAGGCGGGATTGTAGACTTTGACGCCATTTGGGGCCATAGGTTCACGATACCACATCTCGGTCACCTCTTCTGGTTTCCGCTCTTCGATTTCGATCTCCTCCCCGGTCTTCGTTTCGAAGTCGATGGTGGAGGTTGGAGCGCAGACATAGAAGGGGACGCCATTGCGCTTGGCGGCTAAGGCGACCATTGAGGTCCCGATCTTATTGCAGGCGTCTCCATTCAACGCAACCCGGTCACAGCCGACAAAGACGATATTCACCCAGCCATTTCGCATGACCGTCTGGGACATATTGTCACAGATCAGGGTGGTATCAATTCCCGCATTGTGGAGCTCAAAGGCGGTAAGCCTTGCCCCCTGTAGAAGAGGCCTGGTCTCATCGGCAAACACGTGGATCTTCATGCCTTTTTCATGGGCGAGATACATGGGGGAGGTGGCGGTTCCGTATTTCACAGTGGCCAAGCTCCCGGCATTGCAGTGGGTCAGAATGCCGTCCCCCTCTTTGAGCAGAGTGAGGCCGTATTCACCAATTCGTTTGCAGACGTCGATATCCTCTTCGCGAAGTTCTTTCGCCCGTCTGATCAGGGCTGTCTTTCGCTCCGGGACCCCTGCGAGGTCTTGACGGTCTAATACCTTCTTCATCTCCTCTAAGGCCCAAAAGAGATTGACAGCCGTTGGACGCGAGGTCTCCAAATAGTCCTTGTATTCATTGAACTCACGATCGAATTCACTGACTTCTTTCGCTTCGGATTTTTTCATTAAGACTGCAATCCCGATTGCTGCAGCGACTCCAATTGCCGGTGCTCCTCGAACGCGGAGGTTGTGAATGGCCTCCCAGATGGATTCAGCGGTATCTAGCTCTAATATGATCAGCTCTCCTGGAAGTTTCGTCTGGTCAATGATGGCCAGGGCATTTCCATCTCCACTGAAATCCACCGTGTCATAGTGTTTGATTGTCTCATTCATAGCGCTATCTCTTTCCTTTATCATAGATCTCCCCGAGGGCCCTCGGAGGACGGTTATTCTTAGAGAAAAATACGAGCAATATCAAGGTCAATACATAGGGCAGGATCATGATGATGTCCGAAAAACTGGCATCCATTTTGAGAACTTGGGCCAGATAATATCCCCCACTTCGTGCAAATCCAAAGAGGAGCGCTGCAAACAGGGTCGGTTTGATCTTCCAGTTGCCAAAGATCAATGCGGCGATCGCCAGATAGCCAAAGCCTGAATACACGCTGCCAGAGAAATTGGCGGAGATGGAATAGGCAAAGCTGATTCCCCCAAGGCCCGACAGGGCACCTGAGATCAGCACAGCGAAAAAGCGGATCTTCGATACATCTGCCCCAGCTGCATCCACTGCATGGGGATTGTCCCCTGCTGCTCGCAAACGCATCCCAAAGGTGGTCTTCTCCAGAATATAATAGCATAGGAAAGCCACGAGGATGATGCCGATCGTAAAGGGATAGATGTCCTTAAAAAGCCCTCCCAGTACCGGAATCTCCGATAACACCGGCACAGAATACCTGGGAGAGACCCCTAATTGGAACTTATTTGAGGGGCCGTTGAACACCTGTAGATTGATTTGTCGGGTGAGAAATTCGGTCAGGGAGACACTCAGAATATTGATGACGACCCCAGAGATGACCTGATTCGCCTTAAACACTACACAGAGCACGCCATGGATGATGGCGAAGAGCATCCCACCGATCATCGCAAAGATCATTGCCAGGTAGATTCCGTACTTAGCGATCAAATCCGGTGCGCCAATCTGTAGCAGAACCACCGCCAAGGCGCCGAAGAAGGCACCAAAGCCCAATAAGCCCTCTAGGGCCAGGTTTGTAATCCCGCTGCGCTCACTGTAAATCCCTCCAATGGCTATGATGAAAAGGGGAAATGCGAAGGCCAGTCCGTCTACGATTAATTTAGTCATCTATCTCACCTCGCTTTTCCGTTTCTGCAAGCTCTACTGCTCGGTTGATCTTGTACTTAATAAATACACCCGTCGCACTAAACAGTAGAATCAAGCCGGTGATGACCCCGGAGATCTCCTTGACGACCTCCACTCGAGAGCTCATATATACCGAACCCTTGGAGAGGATGGTGACCAAAATCGATGAAAAGATGGCGCCCAATGGATTATTATTGGCCAAGAGCGCAGTTGCGATCGCATCAAAGCCAAGGGATGATAGAGCCCTAGGTTGGATGGATGTAAAGTAGCCCATATAGTAGCTCACCCCTGCGAGTCCAGCCAAAGCCCCACTGATCATCATGGTGAGGATCAGGGTGCGCCCGACATTGATCCCAGCGTATTGAGCGGCTTTTCGGTTGCTTCCAACCGCTTTGATCTCATAGCCTAAGGTCATATTCTTCAGTAGATAGAAGATGATAAAACTGGCCAACAGGGCCAAGAATATGGCGATGGGAAAGTCCACCCTTATACCACCCATATTGATCCCCTTGATGGTCAATGTGCTAGCTTCGTTGATATATTGCGACTGTCTGGATACCGGGTTCACATAATTGCTATTGATAAAATACGAGATGACATACTGCAGGATATTGTTGATCATAATGCAGGAGACGACCTCGTTGATATTGAAACGGTATTTAAGCAATGCGATGAATCCACCGATGATGGCACCTGCCATCATGCCCACCACGATCACCAGAGGTTTCGCCAGCACTGCGGAGAGGTCAGAATAACCGATCAGCACCGTGGCGATAAAGCCGGCAAAGAGCATTTGTCCCGATACTCCGATATTGAATAGACCTGCCTTCATGGCGATGATGACCGCCAATGCCCCAAAGATCATGGGAGCGAGGGCGTCCAAAAAGCTGGTCAGGTCTGTCAACTGCCCAGTACCACCTGCATAGTTGGCCTTTGGCAATATGCCAGAGCCCTGAAGGAGGCTGGTATACGCGGAGATGGGATTTTTTCCAACGAGCAAGATGACAATACTCCCAGCGAGGACGCTTAAAAAAATGGCAAATAGGGGAATGCTAAGGCTCTGCCGCTTTTCGTCCCCGAGGATCTTTGCCAGAGCGAGACTGATTTGGGATGGTTTATTCCTGTTTTTCATCGCGCTTCACCCCCATCATATACTCTCCAATCTCGTTTCTAGTAAGCTCTCTGCGCTCTCGGATCGCCAGCATCTCACCGCTGTAGATTACGCCGATTCGGTCCGCCAGACTCATGACTTCCTCCAGCTCGTAGGAGATGAGCAGTACGCCCCGTCCCTCCTGTTTTTCTCGATTGATCTGATCCCAGGTATTGGAAATGGCTCCGATGTCCAGACCCCTCGTGGGCTGGACGAACATGAGTAGTCTACCATCCTGATCAATTTCTCGAGCGAGTATGGCTTTTTGCTGATTCCCTCCTGAAAGCGAACGCATGACGCTGGTAATGCCACGGCTACTGCGAATATCATATTCCTCTGAGAGGCGAGTCCCATAGTCTTCAATGGCCTTTTGATCTTTGATCCCCCCTGAGGAAAAGGGTTTCTGATAATAGGACTTAAGAATCAGATTATCGGCGATATCAAAGTCCAGCACCAGTCCATATCCCTGTCGATCCTCTGGGATATAGGCTATGCCGGCCTCTTTTTTGCCCCGAATACTATGGGCAGTGATATCTACGCTATCCAAAAGGATATGGCCCCCAGTGATGGGGATCATCCCGGCGATGGCATCGGCTAATTCGTTTTGCCCATTGCCCGATACGCCCGCTATGGCGAAGATCTCCCCTTCCCGGACGCTAAAGCTGACATTCTTAACTCGGTCGACGCCGTCGCGATCTTTGACCTGAAGATTATGGACCTCCAATACGACCTTTCCTGGATGGGAGTCCTCTGGGTCCTGGGTGAGATCCACATCCCTACCCACCATTAACCTGGCCATTTCTTTGGTAGAAGTATCTGCCACATCCTGGATGGCAACCAGCTTTCCCCGATTGAGTACGGCGAACCGATCTGCAACCTGTTTGATTTCTTCCAGTTTATGGGTGATCAATATGATCGTTTTACCGGCCGCCTTCAGGTCCTGAATGATCTTTAATAGATAGACGATCTCCTGGGGAGTTAATATGGCCGAGGGCTCGTCAAAGATCATGATCTCAGCTTCTCGGTAGAGCATCTTCAGGATCTCCACACGTTGCCGCGTGGCGATATTCACATCTTCTATGACGGCTTTTGGGTCCACATCCAGGCCGTATCTTTGGGATAATTCCTCGATCTCACGATTGGCTTTGTCGATGTCTACTGCAGGCAAGAATCCCAGGATGCTTCGCTTCGGTTCCATGCCCAGGACGATATTTTCCGCTATACTATAGTTCTCCACCAGCTTGAAATGCTGGTGGACCATGCCGATATTCAAACTGGCAGAGTGTTTGGGAGAAAACTCTGTCAATGGTTGTCCCTTGACGATAATCTCTCCAGAATCCGGTTCATACATGCCAAAGAGCATACTCATCAAAACGGACTTACCCGCTCCATTTTCTCCTAGTATTGCAAAGATCTCCCCCTCTTGGATCCCCAGAGAGATATTGTCATTGGCCACAATGCCTGGAAAGGTCTTGGTAATATTCTTGAATTCTACGATATATTCACTCATATTTCACCTATCTTGTCCCTGTCGGGTCTGACTGAAAAGGGGGCGTATACACGCCCCCGGTTCATACGATTACAGTCCGGGGAACTCCTCCGGAGTGTGGCCATTGAAGTTCGATGCAGGAACAATCGAACCGTCCTTCAGTTTGGCATAGACTTCGTCTAATTGTTTGATGGTTTCAGCTTGCAGTTGTTGTCTTCCCTCTGCACTCACATAACCAGTAGAATCCGTATCGGCCTTCAGAAGGGCATTCTCTCCCTTGAAGCTGCCATCTACAACGCGGTTCAAAGAACGTTCCACATTAATGCGCATGTTCTTCAAAACAGATGTCAGGATTACATTGCCACCGCTATAGGTACCGTCGTCGTATTGATCGACGTCACAGCCGATGATCCATACGCCGCCTTTTTCCTTCGCTGCAGTGAACACGCCGTTTCCTGAACCTCCAGCAGCGACGAGCATGACGTCAACGCCTTGCTCAATCAAAGCCTCTCCAACGACCTTACCGGTGGACTCATCTGCAAAGCTGCCGACATAGTTTCCGCCGACATTCGCCTGGGTGACATCCGTGCCTGCATAGGAGGCAATTTCTACGATCTCAGCAGTTGCACCAAGGTGCTTGACTGCATAGTTGACTCCAGATTCAAAGCCGAATTGATAGTTTACATTGGATGGGAATGCGATCCCATTGACGACACCGACTTTTCCAGACTTCGTCTCCAGCGCTGCAGCGACACCAGCTAAGAAGCCAGACTCTTCCTCTGCAAACTGCATGGCGTAAACATTATCAAATACTTCCTTTTCACCAGCTGGATCTGGATAGGCATCCACTAAGATAAACTTCTTATCTGGGTTCGCATCTGCAATGCTGGATATTCCAGAGAATTGGAATCCAGGAGTCACGATGACGTCATACTCAGCAACGGCATCTGCAACGGCCTGAACCGATGCATTGACATCGCCTGTGGGCTCCTGCACCGGATTAACACTGGCACCGGCATGGGTAGCAATGAAGTCTTGAATACCATTATAGTTGTCTTGGTTGAAACTGCCGTCGTCCACACCTGATGGGCTGGTGACGATCAGGATCTTCATGTCTGACGCTTCTGCTTCCCCTTCCACTTTTTCTGTCTGCGCCGTTTCCCCTTCAGCAGCAGGCTCTTTTTCCGGGTTCCCTGCACAGCCGGTAAGTCCCAAACTGAAAACCAGGAGCAGTGCAAGTAACAATTGAATTTTCTTTGATCTCAACATATGTTTCCCCCATTTCTTGTATGTTTAGGCGTTTACTCGCCCCTTACATAACCATTATAATCGATAACTAAAACGATTTCAAGGCAGACTACATCCGCTCAAGCTTTCATTATTGTAACGCAAACTCCCCATTTTTTATGCTATACTCCAGTTGAGGTGATCAAATGAAAAAGTATCACTCCGATACCGAAAAAATCGAACCTTTACGGGACTATGACGAATACCCTCCAGGGGAGTACAGCGAATACAATAACACCCAGAACGATCGATACGACACCCGATATTACGAGCGCTACGATGATCGGGATTCCTGGGGTGCACAAAAGCAAAAATACACAAATTCTAACAACCAAAGGACCTATTTTGGAAAGACCAATCGCCATTCGGATTATTATGAACCCGAATCCACGAGAACGAAGGGTGGAGGCAAGGGTTGCTCCTGTGCCTTTGGATGCTGCTTAGGCGCAGTGGTCGTATTGGCAGTGCTATTTGCCCTTTTCGTGGTCATGGTAGGAGGCTTTGGCAGCATTGCAGATGTCCTATTCCGCTATCTCTTTTAGATATGGGATTCTGATATGGGACCGAGCTTTACAATTCAAAGATTTATGGTAGAATAGGCGTGTTGCCCAATTCCCAGGTGAAAATTCTGGCGGATTGGGAATGCGTCTATTTTGCTTGAAATATTACAAAAAAGAAATTTCTTAATCGGAATAATTGGATCTCTCGGTGTTTTTTTGACGGACCCCTCCGAAAATTCGTGGAAATTTTGCGGTTTTCCAAAATAGTTACAAATCGGTTACAAACTCATTCCGACTCCCATTTCCCTCTCAAATTCCTCAATTTTACATAAAAAACTCCCCATTCATTTGACTTATCCTCCTTCTAAGGCTAAAATACAACAAGTAACAAAATAGTTACAAATAAGTTACAGCAAGGTTACAGCTGAAACAAAGATGCAAACGGAGGATAAACCATTGAATAGAATAGTAAAAAGAGCGGTAGCTGTTGCCCTTGGAGGCTTTTGCCTTGTATCCCAAGGGGCTTTCGCAGATGAGGCCGTCGTAAAGGTACTGCCTGAAACGGGACATGCCCTAGCAGAATATGTCCAGCAAAAGGATGTCATCTACTTAGCAGATCGTTCAGAGCTGGCCGACGCATTGGCTGGAGGAGTTTTATCCGGTGAGCGTGGAGCTTATCTGATGACCATTGACAGTCAATCCCCCTCTGAAGAGGATCTGGCCATCATCGCCAGCGCAGAGGAAATTGTCTTGCTGGGAGGCCCTACTCGTATCCCTACGAGTTTTGAACAGCTCCCCAATTATAAATCCCGTCACTCTGGTGCGGACCGCTACGAAACTGCAGTGGTCGTCGCAAAAGAATTGGGCAGCGAACGAAATATCGCCATTGTAAACGGAGACAACTATGTCGACGCCATCATGGCAACCCCCTTCTCTGTACTGGAGGACCGAAATATTCTGATGGTATCCAGCAGTGGACTGCCCCAAATCACAAAGGACTATCTGAGCGAATTTGGAGCCGGTAAGGACGTCGTCTTTGTGGGTGGCGAAGCTTCCATCTCACGAGCGCTGAAAGAGGAGATCTACCATCTCACCGGTGACGACATTTCGCAGATCGATGAAAATACCATCGCCGGAGAAGACCGCTACTTCACGGGATTGGAGACTGCGAAGCGCACCAACTTCACAGAAAATCTCGTCCTAGTCTCTGGAGATGACTACGAGAGAGCCATTCTCTCTGTCAACTTGGTGGATTCGCTGAATACGACCACCCTATTAGTCACACAGGAGAATGCTAAACAGATCGTCGAGGAATACTCCTCGCAAAAGTCCCCAACGGATATCTATTCCATGGGTATTAATGTGAGCTTGAGCTCCTTCGAAGGAGAAATTGTGGAGGAGGAAAGGGGAAACGGAAGAGGTCAAAACTCCCATCGAAATGATGAGAAAGACCCTGCCGACCAAGCCCCTGTTGAAGACACGGAATCGCAACCAAATACGATCGAGCAGCCTGCCGAAGAGCCAATATCCACACCTGAACCCACCCCAGCGGAAGAACCTGCTGCTGCCGAAGTGGTGCCAGAGCCCGAGATTTCTGCAGCGGACCGATTTGTCGCGGCAGCTTTGGAGATGGAAGGGTTTATGTATTCTCAATCCATGCGGATGGCCGATGGTTATGCAGATTGTTCATCCTTGGTGCTCAGAGCATTGATCAATTCTGGACTAACCTCTGATACAAAGACCAATCTCACATCAGAAACCATCTGGGGAGACAGTAGATTCGTTCAAATCAGCGCAGATGAACTTCAGAGAGGAGATATCTGCTACTCCTACGGCCACCTGGCCATCTATATGGGAGACGGCAAAGTCTTCGAAGCCAAAGACTGGGGCATCCCAGCAGGTTACGGCAACTTTGCAGGTATGTTCTCGGCATTCTTTAGGGTGTCGGGGATTTAGATAAAGAAGATATTCGAAACAAAAGTCGCCCTTCGCATGGGATTCCCCTGCGAAGGGCGATTTTTATAGTCTAGTCCTATCTTGCAATTATGCCATCTGCTTTATCAGAAAAGAGACTGCGCTATTCGTCGGTTTCTGATCATGATCCAAATCCACTTTGAAGACACTTAAATCTCTACTAATTTATTGTTGGTTTTATATCATAAAATGATCAAGGGATCAAAAATTAAACGTCCCCAAATGATCTTAATGTATCCATATCCGATTGATTTTTCCAACCCAATTTCTTAATCACAAACATCATAAGAATTGGAGCTGTTATCGTTGTAATGATTGTAGCAGATGCTAAAGCTGTAGTTGCAGTTGCTACCTGGTGAGCTAAATTTGGAGAGACTTGCGCCACCAACTCTGGGACAGCGGCATTTGATCCAGCGCAGGTTGTAAGTGCAGCAGCAGCATAACCAGGTCGGCGTAATAATCCTTTATCAATAGGAAGCAATACAATCAAAGTTAAAAGTATGATTATTATTGCTAGAACAACCCCTAGTGCACCTCCCGTTACTAATGCGCCTAGATTTATTGACGCTCCCAGATTAAAACCAATCAGTGGCATAGTCAGCACAGCACCAGGTTTAAGAAAATCACGAATATCTTGATCGATGTTTCCAAGAACAAAACCCACTATTGTAGGGATGATTGCCGCTGCCAATGCTGTGAAATTAAAATCCCCAATCCCAGCTGCCCCTATACCCAGAAGTGTAACAAAAGGTCCGACAGTAACACCCATCAACGACTGCGACCCAACATCGTATTTGTCGCCATAATCTGTCATTAATCCTAAAAACAAACCTGCATTAATACTCGTTACGCCCGCTAATAAAAGTAATGGCGTTATCCCAAAGACACCCTCAATGCCAAAGAATCGCATCAAGAGTATCGCTGGAATCATCCCTGCCAATATCTTGCCGATTGATAATAAGCCACCCCTTTTTATGGTCTCAAAAGCTCCAGTAATATCTATTTGTGATCCTACGCATAAGCATGCTGCCCCAATCATCGTAGCAGTACCTTTGGCAAAAGTAGCCGTTGTAATTCCTCCAATATTGAAAATTCCGGGAAGTATTGTATTTAATATTGAAGCTAACAGCAATGGAACAACCATTAGTCCTCCTGGAACTTTTTGAACATTCTTTAAGATCTTCATTTTATGTCCTCCGAAGTATTTTTATGACAGTATTAAGCCTTACGAGAGCTACTAGTTAAACCTTCATGTGATCTCAATACCGAGATAGATTCCTTTTATACTATCTCGGTATTGAATATTGTGCAGTGTCTAGACGCTCGCTATTTCTTTACTCCACTAGGGATTGTACTCGTGTCCACATTCTCATTTCTGTTTTCGTCCATATAAGGATATCTGCTAACGGTAGCTCGAATTTCTTTTTGTCGGGTGCCAGGATCCCCCCAGAGAACAACTACCTCTGATCCAATACTATTATGTTCCGCTTCAATGATTGCTAGAGATATCATCTCACGATAGTACCAACTAAAGATTCGACCTGTACTAATCCCGATTAGTTTTCCATCTTTCAGCACCTTATCCCCTCTTAATTCAAATACTCCGTTAGGTGCTGTATCTTCAGGACCATCCATTGGAGCATATGGTTCCTCTTTGGAGAATTCAGATCTCCAGATATCCAAAATATCTTCAGGATTCCAAACTAATGTAACCGTTTCGCGATGAGGACCCTCTTTGATTTTCATTAACGCTTCTCTTCCAACAAATTCATGGTTGAAATTTACCATGTTACCCCAGCCCAATTCAATTGGATTAACATAGAAATCACTGAGCTCTGATCCATAGCTACCTCCAAGCTTGGGGCTCGGTTGGGCCATAGATGAACTCCCTGTCTTTTCTAGATACTCGCTAAATTCCTTGTTCGTTTCTCGAGCATAAGCAAAATGTATCGCATGTTGCATAAAACCATTTTCTGTATGTGCATTCCAATATCCATGTCTTCCAAGTCTTCGAATACCATATGCTTCTCCAGCCTCCATTAACGCATTATAAACGGGAATGCAATCTTCGAAATTACCATGTACCTCATATGCGAGTGTACCACACATTCCAATTCGCAATACTCGCACTTCACGACCATCAATCTTGCTTAGACGATGCGCAGCAAACTCTAAATCATGGAAGTTTTCTCCGGTTGCTGCTTCAACAATTTCTAAAGATTTCGGCCCACCCAACTGATATAAAAAAACGTCACCAGTTAAGTTCTTGCCAACTACATCATAATTGCCTTGTTTCAACTTTAACTCAATATATGGCATCATCCAATAAGAAATAAATTCATCCTCAGCTAATCGAAGTAACATACCATCTTCAATCAATAATCCGTCTTCATTACACATTAAAGCATGGCGACTTTTTCCCACTTTGAATTTTTTAAATCCATTTGTACAATTTTCTTCTAAAAACCGTAAGGCATCCGGTCCTTTAAACCAATATGTTGCTGTTGGATTCAAGCCCGCATGCAAGTAACAGTTCTCATGCCATGATAATTCTTCATCTCGCCAATTCGTATACTCATAAGGCTGTAATCCCCCCTTTGTCGCACTCGTGATATATCCTGCATAGATCGGATTCCTTGTGGGATCGAAGGGTACATATGGACTATACTTAAATTCACCATTAAACATTTTTTCGTTCATTTTTTTCTCCTTTTTTGTGTTTTATACATCACTTGTTCTCTCCAGAATTCTCTATAGACAGCTCCACTGCTTGATTTGAGTTGAAGATCAGATCACTTTTCTTAGATTTCAAGGATTACAATACAGTCAAATACATTCTGGAAAATCCTCTGTCCATGTCGATTCCATTTGTAGTTCATATGCTAAATGAATTGCGCCATTCATTCTTAGGTCAGTTATTCTTAAACCGATGGATCCTCTCGGCTTAATGAATCAAATAGTTAAAAAGTTTTCATCGTCTATGTTTTATCAACACCTGTACAAAGCCTCAATTTCAACATTACGCTTGTCTATGATTGCTGTCAGTAGAAATGCAATAATACACACAGGTACTAGTATCCAGATAATGGAGGGAACGATGTGGAAACTTGGAAAAAATACCCATCCTATTATTACTGAAAAACCAGCGAGAACGGTTACTCGACTTGAATTCTTCCTTACCAGTTTTGGCCAAAACATGATCGCTAGAATGACAATTGTAAACGGAACATACATTGTTATTAACTGAATAAGAAAATCTATTATGCTCGTTATCTGCATTGCCATGATCAAACCTATCCCACAGGTTAACACCAATACAACTTTGGACAACCAAACTTGATGTATCTCAGATAAATCAGGTTTAATGTACCTTACGACAACCCCTTTTGTAATGATAGTGGACGTACCTAATAATAAAGATACGGCGGTTGAAACATCAGCAGCCCACAGGCCAGCTAAGCATATTCCTGTAGTAATTGGACCCAATGATGCTAAAACCATTGGTAGCGCAAGTATGCTGTCAATGTTAGGAAAAGCACCTACAGCAATAATCCCGAGATATGAGGAGAAAAACCCGATTGGGGTTATTAGAACTGCTGCCAATACCAGACCAATCCTTGCATGTTTATCGCTTTTTGCAGCCATCACAGCCTGATACATCACCTGATTTGCAGGAAGATTGAATACCATCGCCAAAATCCAACCAATGATTATGATTCCTCCTGTACCAGAGAAAAAATGAAACCAGTGATCTCCTTCAGGCAATGCTGCGGATATTGACTGTATGCCACCATACATGTCTATCCCCCGAATCACAGCTAATGTTAACCCTGCGTAAATCATAATGACATTTACAATATTCGCGATACTCGCACCTAGATAACCTCCGAAGAATGATGTGATTATAAAAATAGTCGAGGAAACCATTAGCGCTGCCTGATAGCTAAGTAAGTCTGGCATGAGGGCGATGATGATTGATGCACCTGCTATGATCTGGGTTGCATTTATCGCCACCATCAAACCAATTTGTACAATGATTGCAACCAGAGCATCTCCTGATCCAAAAACAATTTCGAAGATATCTGTTACAGAATCAATTCTCATGCGTCGAATTCTAGTTACTAAAGGGATAAAGGCAAGCACGCCGAAAACCCAAGACATATTATACCAACCTGCGGATAATCCTTTAGTAAATGCATTTTGTGCCACTCCTACAGTGCTAGCTCCACCAACAGCAGCCCCGGTCACCATCACAGCCATTAGAAAAAAGTGCATCGATTTCCCAGCTAGTAAGTAACCTGCGGTCGTGTTCATATCAACCTTCTTTGAGGCATAAATTGATAACCCAACCATTATCACTAGATATGTTATAATGATTGTTACAGAGATCGTTGTGTCCATTTCTTCTCCTTTTTCCTTTAACTTGAACCCATCCGTTTCGAGACTATTAATAAGTATCTAGCATCTAAACCCCTGCTCGATGCCATACGATTTCATAGTTCGTGTTCTCATTCACGTAACGAATGTATTTGCTGGTTTCTAAATAGAGTATAACTCTTCACTTAGGGAAAGAGAAATGACAATACCGCAAGATGTTATGTAGAAATCGCATAACAAGACCGTTTGAAAACTCTTATTATCAACTTGAATGAGGTGAGTTTATGGATATTGAATACATCCGCGAATTTGTAATACTATCCGAGGAATTGAATTACACCAGAACTGCAGAAAAGCTTTTCATTAACCAGTCAGCGTTAAGTAGGCATATCGCAAAAATCGAAGAAATTGTAGGAGCGAAGCTTTTAGTTCGAACAACGCATAATGTGGCATTGACAGAAATCGGTGTAAAAACCTATGAAAACTTCAAGAAAATAATTACAGATTATGATCATGCTATTAAGAACGTAGAGCTTTATACGAAAGGATTAACTGGTACGATTCGGTTAGGTTTACTGTATTATCATGTAGAAATATATGCAAAAAATATCCTCAAAAAGATGAAGGAGGGTTACCCTAGCATCGAAGTCTCATTTAGCTCTTACCAACCAAAGGAAATGCTAGAATCACTTGAAAACAAAACTATCGATATTGCAATTTACTGGAATTTACCAAAAATCAGACCTCCTTTTGTGGAATATCAACCTTTAAACGAAGAAAAGCTCGTAGTAGTTTTATCCAATGCCCATCCCCTTGCGAATGTAGAAGAAATTATGCCAGCAGATCTATCGAACAATACTTTTATAATGATAAAGGATAGCGAAATAAGTAAATATGCTAAGAATTTGCTTGAATCTCGAGGCGTTAAAATTGATCACTGTGCTATTTGTGAAAACATCGATTTGCTTCATTTGACAGTTAACGAGACAAATGGATTTGCGATTGTACCCGCAGCAATTCACTATATGCAAAGAGAAGATATCATCTACAAAGAGATTAATGATCCGTCGTTCAAAGTTAATACCTGTTTTATTTACCGTGGTGATCACAATAACGCCGCTCTCCCCGAATTCTTGAGATTGATGTCATCAATAAAGTTTTAATCATCATAATCACACCGAACATTAAATTATCCTCAATAGTAGCCGAAGGTAGCAAAAGAGATCCCTCTTTATAATTCTCGAATCGTTATAATCAAAATAAAAAACTAGGAGTCCCATATATTGCTAATGGATACTCCTAATTTTTTCTCTTGATTCACGGTCTCTGAAATGGCAACCTGTAGTTAGTTCTACTTATTAATGTTTAATCTCGGTATAGAATCCGTATTCACATCTTCATTTCGATTCTTATCAATATAGGGGAATCTAGCCACCTTAGCTCGAATCTTTTTCTGTTTTGTACCGACTTCTCCCCATAGTACTGTAACTTCTGTGCCGATATTTGCATATGCGATGTCAATACTACAAAGAGATATCATTTCTCGATAATATGGACTAAAAAGTCTACCAGAAGCGAGGCCAATTAAGTCATCCTCCTGATTGAGCACTTTATCGATGTGAAAATTCGAACTTCCAAGATAAAAGTCGAAATCCTCCGACCATTTCATCGTCGAACAGGCATCTTCTTTGGAAAACTGTGATCTGTATATATCCAATAGGTCATCGTGATTCCATTCTAATGTTACCATTGTTCGTTTTGGATTTTCCATTTCCTTTTCAAGGGCATCCTTCCCAGTAAAGTCATGATCAAATTTTACCATATGACTCCAACCCACTTCGATCGGACTTCTCAGCTGCTCTGGATAAGGCAAATCAGCTGCACTCCCAGAGAAAGCAAAGGGAGCTAGCCCGTAAATATCTTCTTGCGCACCGACATATTCCATTAATCCATCCCACATCGCGAACGGAAAGTGATAGAAAATTTGTGGAAAACCGCCTTCTGTATGAACAACCCGATATGCATTTCGACCAAGTTTTCGAATTCCAAATGCTTCTCCAGCCTTTAGTAATGCATCGTAGACATCAAGACAATCCTCTGTCAGTCCATGAACTTCGTACGCCAGTGTTCCACACATTCCAATTCTATAAACGGTAACTTTTTTTCCTGCAATTATTGTATCCTTGAAACCGAGAAAACGTATATCATGCAAGTCTTCTTGGCATGCATTTTCGATAACTTCTAGAGATCTTGGCCCACCTAATTGATAGAGAAATGTTTCACCTGTGATGTTCTCAACGGACGCATTATAATCTCCCGTGCTAAGAAGAAAATCTACCCATGGCGAAAGCCAATAGGTTCTGAATTCATCCTCTGCTAATCGTTGACAAACTCCATGAATCACGATCTTGCCATTCTCATCGCACATGATCACATGTTTTGATCGACCAATCTTGAAGTTGTTATAACTATTTACGCTGTTATCCGAAAAAAGTTTTAGAGCATCAGGACCTTTAACAATACTTGTCGTAGTAGGGTTTAATCCTGCATGAATAAAACAGTTTTCATGCCATGATAAGCATTCATCTTCCCAGCCAGTGTATTCATAGGGTGTGACCCCACCTCCAACAAAAGAAGAGATGGCACCTCCCTCACTCATAACGTAAGTGTAGCAGCTATTGTCATATGGAACATAGGGTGTATGCTTTAAATATCGTTTGCTTTTGTTCTGCATTTTCCAGTCTCCTTTAATATTATCACACATTCCTCTCGAAGAATTGATCGAGTTCAACATCTTCTCGCAATATTACAGGATGAGCTCTATCCTAATAAAAGTCTAACATGAATCTTGAATTAATTGAAATTCTAGTTTTCGCAAACGTTATCCAGTAATTGCATAACCAATTTGTCCCAATCTACTTCCGATCTCTTTATAATTTCAGCGGAAACACCCGAATTGTTTCCTTCAGAAGAAGAGGCAAAGAGGGGTTTTCATTTTTTGATTTGTATGCAATTCCCATATCGATATAAAAGTCTTCATTTTCGATTTCGATCAGGATGACATCATCTCTACGCATGTTCTTTAAGTGGCTTGGTACTATAGAAACACCTTTCGTTTCAACTATCGTATAAGCAATTGTATCTACTTGATCTGTTACCAAGTAATCATCGTGCGTAACACCATTCGCAGTTAATAATTTAGAAATATACTCATTTAATTCGCGATATAACTTAAAAAAGATAAATTTCTCACCTTTTAACTTAAGAATATTTATTTGTTTCTCCTTTGCGAATGGATGATCTAACGACATCAACACAGACAATTTCTCACGCCTTAGTTTTTGAATGTTGTATATTTCATGAAAAGCAGCATCATAATCTACATCCATTACCACTCCAACATCAACTTCGTCCTTTTGTAGACATTCCTTAACTCCATCCGGTTGTAATGATAAAAGTTCAATATTAATATTTGGATATGTTCGTTTAAATGATTTTATTAATGGTGTAACATATTCGTCTATACAGTAATATAGCATTCCCAGTTTTAATTCCCCCTCAAATCCAGATAAATGAGCGGTAGAAGTACTTATAACCTCATCATATATTTTGATAATGTTTTTGAAGTTCTCATAAACATACTTCCCAAATTCAGTTACTTCCACCTTATGTTTCGTTCGAAAGAGAAGTTGAGTACCAATTTCTTCTTCAATATTCGAAATATGTCTACTGAGTGTTGGCTGAGTAATAAATAATTTATTAGCAGCAGCGGTAAAATTCAGTGTTTCCACCAATTCAATATACTCACGCATATATTGTAAATTCATCAAATTCTCCCCACAATTCTTGAAAAATACTGGTTATCACTCTGAAAAAGCACAATCTATTACATTATATTTCACGCAAACTCAAAATCATATCTTTGAATACTCTCCTGAGTTATAGCGAAGAAGGAAGAAGAATTGTACACATTAACAAGAAGATGATCTTCCACTCAAACAAAGACGATCAATGGAAGAATAGTTTACTGCCCATTGATAAAACTCTTTGGGGATAATATACACTTATTTTGAATATAATGCAATCTCAACACGTCTGCTACTCCTACGGCCACCTGGCCATCTATATGGGAGACGGCAAAGTCTTCGAAGCCAAAGACTGGGGCATCCCAGCAGGTTACGGCAACTTTGCAGGTATGTTCTCGGCATTCTTTAGGGTGTCGGGGATTTAGATAAAGAAGATGTTCGAAACAAAAGTCGCCCTTCGCATGGGAATCCCTGCAAAGGGCGACTTTTATATTCTAGTCTTATTTTGCGATTATGTCATCTGCTTTATCAGAAAAGCGAATGCGGGTGCGCTATTCGTCGGTTTCTGATCATGATCCAAATCCACGCTGAAGACACTTAAATCTCTACTTGTTTATTGATGCTTTTATATCAAGAATTGATCAAGGGATCAAAAATTATACGTCCCCAAATGATCTATCTTGCGTTCAATAGTCGGTCTTTGATCTCCCATAGCTTTAGTGACAGGTCCACGATGTAGAGATGGGGACGGTCGAGCCGGGTCACTTCTTCCCAGAGGGAGTCAACCTCTGTTTTTTGGTATTCGACGATCTCTTCGAGGGAGGGTAATTCGCAGATGCGCTTGCCCTGTTCATACACCTTGATATGGAGTTTTCGAGCCTTGAAATTGCTCAGGGTCTTTCGCTTCCAGGTGTGGATGGGGTGGAAGATCTCCAGGTCCTTCGAGTCGTCGATCTCTTCATCGTGGAGGGTGATCAGGTCCGCTTCGGCTTTTCCGGTCTTTCGATCATAGAGCCTATAGATGGTCTTAAAGCCCGGGGTGGTGATCTTCTCGACATTTTCGCTGATCTTGATCTTGGGGATGATCTTCCCCTCTTCTTCTACGGCAACCAATTTGTATACACCGCCAAAGACGGGATTGGATTTGGCAG
Organism: Tissierellia bacterium; assembly: GCA_030538075.1. Taxonomy (GTDB): domain Bacteria; phylum Bacillota; class Clostridia; order Tissierellales; family Peptoniphilaceae; genus JAUNUQ01. The sequence goes on along the minus strand of JAUNUQ010000003.1, from coordinate 4,042 downwards.
TGATCAGCCTTTCTCCAACGCCAAAGGAGTCTAGTTTGGCCCCTTGCTCCAGCACATCCCGAATCGTGTATTCATCCAATGAATTGGAGGCGACGATTTTACAGTCTTCGTATCCAGCTTCATCGAGCATGATCCGCGCCTGTTTGGACAAGTAGGCGATGTCCCCACTGTCTAAACGGATGGCAACGGGACGTTTCCCCATGGGTTTAAGCACGTCGTCAAAGACGCGAATGGCATTTGGAACGCCCTCTTTTAATGTATTATAGGTATCGACCAGCAGGGTCACCGAATCTGGAAAGACCTCTGCATAGGCTTTAAAGGCATCGTATTCCGTCGGAAACATCATCACCCAGGAGTGGGCCATGGTCCCTAGGGCAGGTACCTGGTAATGTTTGTCCGTCAGAGTATTCGAGGTGCCGACGACACCGCCAATATAGGCTGCTCTAGCTCCTAGAGTTGCTGCGTCAGCCCCTTGGGCTCTTCGGGCGCCAAACTCCATTACCGCTCGCCCTGCTGCCGCTCGGACGATTCGACTCGCCTTGGAGGCGATCAGGGATTGATGGTTGATGCAGATCAAAGCCATGGTCTCGATGAGTTGAGCCTGTACCGCTGGCCCACGCACTGTGATGAGTGGCTCATTCGGAAAGACTGCCGTGCCCTCCGGTATGGCCCATACATCACATTGAAATTCAAAATTGGCCAGATATTCTAGGAAATCCTCTGAAAACATATTCTTTGAACGAAAATAAGCGATATCCTTTTCACTGAAGTGGAGGTGGTCAATATATTCTACGAGCTGCTCCAATCCGGCGGCGACTGCGTATCCGCTCTCGTCGGGGACGGTTCGAAAATACAGATCGAAATAGGTGATAATATCCCCCATTCCCTTTTCTAAATAGGCATTTGCCATGGTAAATTCATAGAAATCCGCCAGCATAGACAGGTTTCTACCTTGTGTCCAGTCGATCATTTTATCCCCCTCATTGGTCTTACTTGGTTTATTCCCCATTCTCTGTCTTTAAAACCCATTTCTGTGAAAGGTTCCTCGTCTGCCTTCGCAATACGAAGAGAATCGCAATTCCCTTTAGTCCTGCTGAAGCGGACATGGACATCCACACTCCCATCACTCCAAAGATGGACATAAACACCCAGGCCATGGGGATGCGTAGCAGGTTGAGCACCGACCCGATCATGCCGGGCAAAGTGGTCTCCCCCAATCCACTCAGTATCCCCGTGGAACCGATCTCGATGGACATCAGGATCTGGGATGCAGATACAATCCACAGATAGTAGATCCCCATGGCGATGGCATCCGGGTCACCGGGTATGAAGATCCGAAAGATCTCCTCCCCAAAGAAGAGGAACAGCACGGTTGCGATGGTCCCCAGGGAGCAGATCAAAAGCATTCCCATCTTCGCTCCCCCGCGAACCCGCTCCAATTTTTTTGCACCGTAGTTTTGTCCGATAAATGCAGCTAGTCCTGCGCTCAAGCCATCCCCAGTCATCCAGGTGATGGACTCTACCTGAGCTCCAATTGTGTACACCGCCACTGGAGTTGCCCCATAGGCGGCCATGTATTTATTGAGCACAATGCCTGCAATGGAGTGAATGCCCGAGTTGACAGCTGGCGGAAGTCCCAGTTGAAAGATGCGCCGAAAGAGCTTTCCATTTGGAGCTGACAGGACTTTAGATTGATAGACGATGTCCCGTTCCCGGAGCATGATGGACAGAAACAGCGCCGTGACCAGACCTTGTGCGAACACCGTCGCGATCGCAGCCCCTCGAACACCCAACCCAGGTATCGGTCCAAATCCGAAGATGAAGACGGGATCTAGGATCATATTGGTGATCAACCCCAAGACATTGATTCGAAAGGGGGTCACACTATTGCCAATACTATAGTATGCCGCTGATAGGACGGGGTTGACAAAGGTCAGCACAAAACCAGCTGCGACGATGACCAGATAGTCAATGGCCAGTTTATGGACGACGGGATCGAGTCCAAAAAATCCAATGATCTGCTGCCTTCCGAGGATCATGGCCACTGAGTAGAGTAGCCCCAGGATGATCGCCATCTGAAGCCCATTTCGAATATCCGCTTTGGCGTCTTCTCTCCGACCTGCACCATAGTGCTGAGCGGTGAGTACACTCATCCCCACACGGGGTATTTTGCTCACCGCCTCTGCCAGCCAGAACAAGAATCCAGCGGTTCCCACAGCGGCGACGGCTTGGGTTCCCAGTCGCCCGAGCCATAACACGTCGATCAGGGAATATGCCATCTGCACTAATGTCGTCCCCATCAGAGGAGCAGACAATCGCAGGATGGTGGGAGTGATCCTCCCTGTTAACAAATCCAGTTCTTTGCTCATCCGTCCTCCTGATATCTCCTATGTCAGAGTCGCTCTACCTGTGTAGAGATTGTAATAGCGTCCCCTCTCGTTGATGAGGTGATCATGGGGACCGCGTTCGATGATCTCGCCATTCTCCATGACGAAAATACAGTCCGAATCGTAGATTGTCGAGAGTCTATGTGCGATGACCAGCACGGTCCGCCCTTCCATTAAGTTGAACATGCCCTCTTGAACGATTCGCTCCGTCCTGGTGTCAATAGATGAAGTGGCCTCGTCCAAGATGAGCGCAGGTGGGTTGGTGATTGCAGCCCTTGCTATGGAGAGCAATTGCCGTTCTCCTTGGGACAGATCTGATCCGCCACCGGAGATCTCCGTATTGATCCCATCTGGTAAATGAGAAATAAAAGTCGCTGCGTTGGAGAGTTCGCTGGCCCTTTGAATTTCCTCTAGGGATGCTTTCGGCCTACCGTATCGAATATTGTCTTCGATGGTGCCAGAGAACAGATTGACATCCTGCAACACGATGCCAAAGGCCTGGCGCAAATCCTCCTTGCGAATTTTTCGAATGTCGATATTGTCGTAGGTAATCACGCCCTCGTCGATTTCGTAAAAACGGGTAATCAGATTCATAATCGTCGTCTTGCCCGCGCCGGTAGAGCCTACGAAAGCGACCTTTTGCCCCGGCTCTACATAGAAGGTGATGTCCTTCAAAATGGGCACACCCGGGGTATAGCTAAAGGAGACATTTTCAAAGGCAATGCGGCCGCATAGCGGGGTGAGAGCTCCCGTGTCTGGATCCTGCCATGCCCAGCGAAGGCAGTGAATATCATCACAGACAATGAGTTCACCACCCGCCTCACGCACTCGGACCAATTGAATGCTGCCTTCGTCGACCTCCGGCTGTTGATCTAAGAGTTGAAATACCCGTTCTGCACCGGCCATAGCCGAGAAGATCGAGTTGATATTTTCTGTGGCGTTTCCAATGGGGCCACTAAATTGCCTGGAATACTGCAAATAGGCGACTAATGTGCCAATATCGTACAAACCTCTTACGGCAAAGATACCGCCAAATATACTGATGACGGCATAACTGATTTGAGAGAGGTTCATCATCGTAGGCATCATCGACATGGCTGATGCCTGCGCCCTGTACTGTACATTGCGCAGTTCATCATTTTTCTCACCAAAACGCTCGATAGCACGATCTTCGTATTGAAAGACCTTGATGACCTTTTGCCATTTGACCATCTCTTCGATATAGCCATTGAGACTCCCAAGCTTCTTCTGTTGTTCGGAGAAGTATTTCTTGCTTGTGCTCCCGATCTTCTTCGCCAAATAACCCATGACCAAGAGGGTGATCAAAGTGATGATAAACAGCTGTGGACTGAGCAAGAACATGGCGAGTACGGTCCCGCCTAAAGTCAAGAAGGAGGACAATAAGTTGAGCATGGAATTAGAGAGAGCTTCATTGAGGTTGTCCACGTCATTCGTGAATCGACTCATCAACTCCCCCTGGGATCCCTCGTCAAAAAAGGATAGGGGTAGGCTCTGCATATGTCCAAAGAGCTGATTTCGTATCGAATAGATGACCTCTAGCGAGATCTTGATCATCATCTTGCGGTAGACATAGGAGAGCAAAGAGGTGAGTAATACAATCCCTCCCAATAGGACGAGCATGCGAAATAGCCCGG
>JAUNUQ010000042.1 GCA_030538075.1 Tissierellia bacterium | reverse complement strand
TTAAGGAGTGTATGAATTGGAGCATAAAAAAATTATAAGGCGACTATCGTTGGGCTTGGCGATCGTGTTTTTACTTACAGCTTTTACGCCGATCATCGGCTTCGCTCAGGAGGATCCGCATAATCTGAATATGGATCTTGCGCAGCCAAGTGATGCCATGATCGCAAACTTAAAACTCAACAAGTCCGTAGTGATGACGGGTACAGAAGTCTTAGGACGACTGATCAGTGAGACACCACTGGATTATGGCTTTGCCGGATACATCACTCCAAGTGGATCTGTGGTTGAGGCTGAAATCCATCAGGACGAGGACAGTGGACTCTATATGTATAGTATCTTACCTGAGGAGCTCGGAAACTGGAAGCTGGCATATCTACGACTCAGTGAGAGCGGGATTGAAACCAGCTATCAAGGAGATGGCTTCTACGGCGCTTTCCAAACGGTGGATAATCTCGAGAACTACTATGGGACGGAAGCTCCTTTTGTAGACGACAAGAATTTTACAGAGGATCTCTCCATTCGACGTGCAGATCTATACAATGCCCTCGGACAGGTCCGATACTACGACTCGATGGGAGAGAGCCTACCCGTTCAAGTCTATATCACCGGCCAAGGACATGAGCTCTATAGTGAAGTCTTCAATGATGGCATTACGATCACAGCCAGTGAACTGCCCATCGAAGAGATTCCCGTTGGCGCCTATACTGCCGATTTCGTAATCGGTGAACGCACATTGACCAAGAATTTTACGCTGGTAGAAGACTGGGCGGATGCCTCTTATGTCTATCTGTCCAGCTTGCCCCTAATAGAAGATGAAACTCCCGTAGAGGAGACAGTGGAGGTCAGTTTATCCCAAGTCGCCCTATCAAACGCCGGCACTGCCCTTCGACTCGCAGGGGATAATCGCTTTGGAACGGCAGTTAGTTTGAGTAAAAACACTTTTACAGCAGCGGATTCTGCCATCCTCGTCAATGCTTACAAATTCCCAGATGCACTGGCAGCAGTGAGCTTGGCTTCCGCATTAAATGGCCCCATTTTGTTTACTTCAGATGGGGAACTATCAAGCCACACGGAATCCGAACTCAAGAGATTGGGAGTCAAGACGGTCTATGCCGTCGGTGGGACTTCTATGATCTCCAATAATGTGCTCAATCAATTGAAGAATCAAGGAATCACGGTAAACCGCATCGCAGGGAACTCTCGATTTACTACCGCGATGGACCTGGCTCGTAAATTAGGTGGAATTCGACAATACGACAAGGCAATCCTAGTATATGCTTACAATTTCCCAGATGCCCTCTCCGCAGGTGCCTATTCTGGATTGATGAAATATCCCATCCTCTATACGGAGACCCAAGAAGTCGGCTCCTATACTCTTGCAACCATGAAGGATATGGGAGTAAAGGAAGTCATCATCGTAGGGGGGACGGGTAGCATCAGCGCAAATGTTGAAACCCAGCTCCAACGCCATGGTTTTACACCGACGAGAGTGGCGGGGAAGGATCGATATGAGACCTCCTATAAATTTGCGATGAAATACTATCCCAATAGTCAAACCATCACCATCGCCAACGGCGCGGACTTTCCAGATGCCTTGGCAGGTGGACCGATTGCGGCATATCACAAAGCGCCCATCCTATTGTCTTCAGGAAACACATTGTATGGTGGGATCCAATCCATACTGGACGAGGGGAGCACTCTAAAGGCTCTACTCTTTGGAGGGAGTAAATCCCTAGCGGAAAATATTATTACCAATGTGGAGAAGATCGTACTTTCGAATTATCAGAAACTACAGGCTGTAGAGCCCACGAAGCCAGTGGTCACGCCTGAACCTGTAGAGACCAAACCCAGTACGGGAGGAGATGTGAAAAAACCAACCGATACATCCGCAACGAAGCCGGCTGTTCCCAAGGCTCCAGTTCTCCATATCGACCCGAGAGTGCCGACTGCAGACAACCCCATACGCATCATGCTAGATGCAGGTCATGGATGGGGCTACAATAAAGGTTCTGTAGAAGGATATTACGAGGGCATAGCGATGTACTGGTATGCGCATATTTTGAGAAATGAGCTCGTCAAATACGGTTTTGACGTGGGACTGACTCGAACGGACCTGGATTCGGAAGAGGCCTATGTCAAGCGCAACAACCTCACGTCTACCAATGGAATCTCCCTAGAGGAGCGGGGCAATATGGCCGCAGGATATGATCTGCTCTTGTCCTTGCACACGAATGCCCTCAGTTGGACGACTCCAAACTACCAGACTGCAAGGGGTACCGAGATCTTCGACAGTGTGACCTCTCCGCGAAAAGATCTGGCGACGGATCTATGTCAGATGATCTCCGATCATTTCGGCCACAACAATCGGGGCGTAAAATACAAATTCCTCGATGACGGAAGCGGAAGAAATTGGTACGGCGTTCTCAGAAACTCCAAAGCCACCCATAGTATGCTCGTAGAGCACGGCTTCCACACGAACAAAGAAGACACGACCTTATTGATGGACCGCGAATTTAAAATTGAGATGGCAGAAAAAACGGCTGCTCTATTAGCAGATTATTACGGGATGCCGGCAAATTAAATATTGCAATCCGAAGAGCCCACGAAGATCGTGGGCTCTTTTATAACTAAAACTGAATAAAAGGATATAACAATTAGATAGTTATTTGTATGATAAAACTGAATTCTAGTGCTTTTAATTGTGAATTTACCTTGACAACAAATTCATTTACACGCTATAATAGTTTAATAGAAAGATAAAAATTATACTTGTGCATAATTTTAGCAAAACGAGAAAACGGAATGGAGGAAAACGGATTGAAGAGAGAAACGAAGGTCTCTGCAGCGGTTGTCAAGAGACTCCCCAAGTATTACAGGTACCTAGGTATGATTGCCGATAAGGGGATTATTCGGGTTTCTTCTCAGGAACTCAGTAATATCACTGGTCTAACGGCTTCTCAAATCAGACAGGATCTGAATCACTTCGGAGGCTTTGGTCAGCAGGGCTATGGTTACAATGTCGAGGAGCTGCGCGGAGAGATAGAGAAGATCATAGGGATCGATAAGAACTACGATGCAATTGTATTGGGAATCGGTAATATCGGTCAAGCCATTACCCAATATTCGGGCTTTAAGGATTCTGGCTTCAATATCGTAGCCCTATTTGACAAGGCCCCTAGAATGGTGGGCAAAAAAGTCAGCGGATTAGAGATTCGAAAGATTGACACATTGGAAGAATATCTGCGAAACAATAGTATCCAAATTGCGATCATGGCCGTACCGGCCAATGCAGCCCAAAATATCTGTGATACTCTAGTAGAAGGTGGGATTATGGGCATCTGGAACTTTGCGCCTGTGGATCTTAGACTACCGGATGATATTATCTTAGAAAATGTCCATTTAGATGAGAGTTTATATACATTGACATTTTACATGAACAACAAGAAGGACTATCCCGGTTCGAGATAGTCCAATCGATAGGAGATTGGTAGGGGTTTGCGATGGCTGGCAGGATTTTAGTCGCCCGTAGACCCCTTTCTATGTCCAAAGAACTGATTAGGTGAGGCTGTTATGATTGCGCTATCTATGAATGAAGTCACCAAGTCCTATGTCGTGGACACGGTACTCGAAAATATCACCTTTGCCATCGACGCAAAGGATAAAATCGGCCTGGTGGGAATCAACGGATGTGGGAAGACGACCTTAATGAACTTGATCGCCGGAGAGCTGCTCCCGGATCATGGGGAAGTCTTTCGATCACGAGATCTGAGCCAGGGTTATCTCCTTCAGCAGACGGGGATTCGCAGTGAAAAATCCATCTACGGGGAATGCTTGGCTGAATTTCAAGACCTGATGGATCTCGAGGAAAGAATTCGCTCCCTTGAGATCGAGATGGCCAGCTGTGAGGATGGGGATCGGCTGGAACGCCTGCTCCTGGACTATGGCAGTGCCACAGCCCGATTTGAGGAGAACAGGGGTTTTGCCTTTCACTCGGAGATCCGAGGGGTTTTGCGCGGACTCGGATTTGAAGAGGGAGAATTTGAGACGCCTGTCAACACATTGAGTGGAGGTCAAAAGACCAGACTCTTTTTGGCGAAGCTCCTATTGAGAAAACCGGATCTGCTATTACTGGATGAGCCCACCAACCACTTAGACCTCTCAGCCATCGAATATCTAGAAAACCTGATAAAGAGCTATGAAGGCGCTGTCGTCATCATCAGCCACGACCGGTATTTTCTAGATCGTACGATCAGCAGGGTCTTTCACATCGAAAACAAAGAATTAACCGTATACAATACAAATTATTCCAGATTTGTCCAAGAGAGAGAAAAAAATGTCGAGTTGATGAAAAAGCATTATATAGCGCAGCAGCGGGAGATAAAGCGACAAGAGGAGATCATTGAGAGATTCTCCAACTATGGCCGCGCTCGGTATATCAAGCAGGCACAATCCCGTCAAAAGCTCTTAGACAAAGTGGATCGTCTAGAAAATCCAAACGAAGATGAGAGCAGCTTCTCTCTGCGTTTCACGCCGAATTCGATCAGTGGCAATGAAGTGCTGGAAATCAATGGGGTATCGAAATCCTTTGATGGAGCACAAATCTTCGAGAATGCTGGGTTCAGCCTTTACAAGGGAGATCGAGCCGCCCTGATCGGCGCCAATGGGATTGGAAAGACCACCTTGATTAAGATGATTATGGAAGAGCTGGAACCCGATACGGGAGAAATCAAATTGGGGACGGGAGTATCGATTGGGTACTTCGATCAGGAACAGCGCAATCTCAAACAGGAGAACTCCCTGATGGATGAAATATGGGATGTCCGACCACAATTCTTAGCAGGGGAGGTCCGCTCCTATCTGGCTCGCTTTGGCTTCAGCGGTGACGATGTCTTTAAGAGAGTATCTGAACTCAGTGGGGGAGAAAAGGGACGGGTATCCCTGCTCAAACTGATGCTCTCCAATGCGAATTTCCTGGTTTTAGACGAACCCACCAATCACTTGGATATTGATTCCAAGGAAATCTTGGAGGAAGCCTTAAAGGACTATATGGGTACGGTACTGGTGATCAGTCATGATCGATATTTTATCAACCGAGTAGTGGATCGGGTCCTGTTGATGGAGAGAGAGGGTATCACTCTATTTGAAGGGAACTACGACTACTATTTGGAGAAATCCGAAGAACTGAAAGAGAAGGACACACCGCCTACCACTCAGACGAAGACCAGTCAAATCAAAGAAAAAAAGAGACAGTCCCAGAAGCAGATGGAGAGGAGCCGCCGTAACCGCAGGCTAAAAGAATTGGAGGAGCAAATTCACCTCAGCGAATTGGAGCAGGGGGAGCTGGAGATCTCCTTTGCAAAACCTGAAGTATATCAGGACTATGAACTAGCCCATCAGATCAAGGAAAAAATCGAGAATCTGGAGTTGCAGAGGGAAGAACTCTATGCCCAGTGGCTAGAACTGAGCGAGATGGACGATGACTAATACCCAGAGTAGGATAGAACCTGGAGGCATATCCTTTGAAGCCAGGGAGTTCACTCCCTCTGATATTTTTCTATGCGGTCAGTGCTTTCGTTGGCGTAAAGAACCAAATGGTTCCTTCACCCTCATCGCCTTTGGGGAGAGGATCAATGTCGAACAGAGAGAGGAGCGAATCTATCTGTGGGGTGCAAATCCTGACTCCTTTTCCGAGATTTGGTCCGCCTACTTCGATTTGGACACAGATTACAGTGTCATCCAGCAAGAGCTCAGCTCATTCGACGAGTTAAAGGATCCAATCCTATTTGGTAAGGGGATACGCATCCTCAGACAAGAACCCTTTGAGACGATTATCTCCTTTATTATCTCTGCAAACTCAAATATACCCAGGATCCAAAGATCCCTAGAGACCATATCCAGACTCTATGGATCACAGAATGGAAGATTAGAAGATCCGCATTATGCCTTTCCAACGCCGGAGCAGCTCTCCCATGCCTCCACCAAAGATCTGCGTGGGATCTGCAAACTGGGATACCGAGATGAATATGTCTTAAAGTCGGCTAAGATAATCGCCAATGGGGATTTTGACTTACAGAGTTTAGAAAAACTGGAAACAGAGGAACTGAGAAGTAAATTACAAGAGCTGCCGGGCGTCGGTCCAAAAGTGGCGGATTGCATCCTCTTATTTGCCTATGGAAGGCGGGAAGTCTTTCCGATCGACACCTGGGTCACCCAGGCCATGACGAGGATCTCTGGTCATCCCCTCAGGCAGAGGGAAATACGGCAATTAGCTGGAAAGACCTATGGTCACTTAGCTGGCTACGCACAGCAGTATTTGTTTCATTATTATCGGAATGGGGGAGATGTATTGACCCCAAAAACGAAAATGGACGAAAGAAATAGATTAATTGAGAAATAAAGAGATTATTTGGATATATCTGAGATAATATCCAATTTATGAAGATTTTCAACGGTTGAAATGTCCACTTCTATCGTTTATTATTAGATTGATGTTGTTAGCACTCATTCGATCCGAGTGCTAACAGAATGAAATTATTAGGAGGTAATTATGAAACTGAGACCCTTAGGAGAAAGAGTAGTTATTGAATTGGTAGAAGCGGAAGAGAAAACCGCATCGGGCATCGTACTGCCATCCAGCGCAAAAGAACAACCTCAATTTGCCAAAGTCGTAGAAATCGGCAAAGAGATTTTAGAAGACGATGATAAGAAGGATCAAATCAAAGTCGGCGATAAAGTCATTTACTCCAAGTACGCGGGAACAGAAGTCAAAGTCGGAGAATCTGAGTTGACTGTCATCAAATTCAGTGACATTCTCGCAGTTGTTGTAGAATAATTCAAATTAACTTAAAGGAGAGAGAATATGGCAAAAGATATCAAATTTTCTGAAGAAGCCAGAAGGGGTATGGAAAGAGGGATCAACAAATTGACGGATACCGTTAAGATCACTCTTGGACCCAAAGGCAGAAATGTAGTATTGGATAAAAAATTCGGTGCACCCCTAATCACCAATGACGGTGTCACCATTGCAAAAGAAATCGAATTGGAAGACCGTTTCGAGAATATGGGAGCACAATTAGTCAAAGAAGTCGCCACAAAGACGAATGACATCGCAGGAGATGGTACGACCACTGCCACATTATTGGCACAGGCGATCGTACGTGAAGGCCTGAAAAACGTGGCTGCTGGTGCAAATCCCATGATCCTACAGAAGGGACTGCGCAAAGCACTGTCTGTAGCCGTCGAAGAGATCAAGGGCTTCTCCCATGACGTGGACTCCACAGAATCCATCGCACAAGTCGGTTCTATCTCCGCATCTGATGAGATGATCGGCGTATTGATCTCTGACGCTATGGAAAAAGTCGGCAAAGATGGCGTCATCACAGTTGAGGAATCGAGATCGACGGGCACAACCCTAGAAGTCGTAGAGGGTATGCAATTCGATAGAGGATATGTGTCCCCCTATATGGTGACAGACACGGATAAGATGGAAGCGAATCTGGACAATCCCTATATCCTGATCACGGACAAGAAGATCTCAAATATTCAAGATATTCTGCCCATCCTAGAAAAAATCGTACAACAGGGGAAACCCCTATTGCTGATCGCAGAAGATGTAGAAGGCGAAGCGATGGCAACTCTTGTCGTCAACAAGCTCAGAGGCACCTTTAACTGTGTCGCAGTTAAAGCACCTGGCTTTGGGGATCGCAGAAAGGAAATGCTCCAGGATATTGCCATTCTAACTGGAGGCACTGTGATCACTGAGGATCTGGGCTATGACATCAAGGAAGCTGAATTGGAGATGCTGGGAACCGCTCGTCGTGTAACAGTATCCAAGGAAGTTACGGTCATCGTGGATGGCTCTGGAGCAGATGAGAATATCCAAGACCGTATCGCTCAGATTAAAAAGCAAATTGAAAATACTGATTCAGATTTCGATCGTGAAAAACTACAGGAAAGACTGGCAAAACTGTCTGGTGGAGTAGCGGTGATTCAAGTTGGTGCTGCATCTGAAACGGAACTGAAAGAGCGCAAACTGAGAATTGAAGACGCTCTGTCCGCGACTCGTGCTGCAGTAGAAGAGGGCATCGTAGCTGGTGGTGGTACGGTATTGATCGATTCCATTCCAGCAGTAACCAAGCTTCTAGATGAGGTGACTGGCGATGAGAAGACAGGCGTTCAGATCATCCTGAAGGCGCTGGAAGAGCCATTAAAGCAAATCGCAATCAACGCTGGCGTTGAGGGCTCCATCATCGTTGAGCATGTCAAGGGTATGGAAAACGGCTTTGGCTATGATGCATTGAAAGAAGAATATGTCGATATGTACAAGAGCGGTATCGTAGACCCGACCAAGGTCACTCGTTCTGCTCTCGAAAATGCGGTCTCCGTAGCCTCCATGGTCATCACCACGGAAGCTGCTGTTGCCGACGTCGAAGAAGAAGATCCAATGGCTGCAGCTGCTGCAATGGGTGGCATGGGCGGCATGGGAATGATGTAATAGACGAGAGACTCTCCACACGGAGAGTCTCTTATTTTATTAAAAATCTAGGATTTTTTTCTGGGAAATAGTTTGCCATATAGGTAAACATTTGAATTTATCACATGTCTTTGTTATAATGAGATAAAATTTCCATAGGGGGAGTATGCCATGAATTATGCTGGAGAGGGTCTGACATTTGATGATATTCTATTATTGCCAGCCCGGTCGGAAGTATTGCCAAGAGAAGTTGAACTAAAAACCCAACTGACGAGAGAAATCGCACTGAACATACCGATTATGAGCGCGGGTATGGATACTGTAACTGAATCGAAGATGGCAATTGCTATGGCCAGAGAAGGCGGAATCGGAATTATTCACAAAAATATGACCATCGAACAGCAGGCCATTGAAGTGGATCGCGTGAAGAGATCGGAACACGGCGTCATCACAGATCCGTTCTTTCTGTCTCCCCTCCACAAGGTCAAGGACGCCATGGACCTGATGTCCCATTACAAGATCTCTGGGGTGCCGATCACGGATGATCGAGGAGTACTGCTGGGAATCATCACCAATCGGGACGTCCGCTTTGAAGACAATGTGGAAAAGGACATCGACGATGTCATGACCAAGGAGAATCTGGTCACTGCAAAGCAGGACATCAGCATGGACGAAGCACTGGAAATCCTGAAGACCTATAAGATTGAAAAACTTCCGCTCGTTGACGAGAACAATCATCTGAAGGGACTCATCACGATCAAGGACATCGAAAAGTCCATTGAATTCCCAGACTCCGCTAAGGACAAGCAGGGCAGGCTTCTGGTCGGAGCTGCCGTTGGAGTCACCCAAGACGTCCTAGAGCGCATAGAAGCACTTGTGAAGGGCAAGGTGGATGTCATCGTCATCGACACGGCCCACGGGCATTCACTGGGCGTACTGCGCACCGTGGAGATGATCAAGAGCCATTACCCAGACCTACAGCTGATCGCGGGGAATGTGGCAACAGGAGCCGCTACAGAAGCTCTGATCAAAGCTGGCGCCGACTGTGTCAAAGTGGGAATCGGACCTGGCTCCATCTGCACGACCCGTGTCGTAACCGGGATCGGGGTCCCTCAAATCACGGCGATTATCGACTGCTATGAAGTCGCAAAGAAATATGGAATTCCAATTATCGCCGACGGCGGTATCAAATATTCTGGAGATGTCACAAAGGCGATTGCAGCTGGTGGATCCGTGGTCATGCTCGGTTCGCTACTGGCAGGTACGACAGAGAGCCCCGGAGAGATGGAGCTCTACGAAGGACGCCGGTTTAAAGTCTACAGGGGTATGGGCTCCATTGCCGCAATGAAGCAGGGTTCAACGGACCGTTACTTCCAAGAAAAAGCTGACAAATTAGTTCCCGAAGGGGTAGAGGGCCGCGTCGCTTATAAGGGCAACTTAGGAGAAGTAGTCTATCAACTGGTCGGTGGTCTACGGGCAGGTATGGGTTATGTCGGGGCAAAGGACATCAAAGCTCTCCAAGAGAATACGGAATATATGAAAATCACAGGGGCATCCCTGATCGAAAACCACCCGCATGATATCACCATCACTAAAGAATCACCGAACTACTCATCAAAGTAGGCAGAGAATGAAAAAATTTATTGAAGAACAAATTCAGGAGATTCGAGAGCAGGTCGGAGACCGCAAGGCGATCTGCGCTCTCTCTGGAGGCGTAGACAGCTCTGTGGCTGCGGTTTTAGTCCATGAGGCGATCGGTGATCGCCTGACCTGTGTATTCGTCGATCACGGCCTCCTGCGCAAAGGGGAACGAGAAGCCGTCGAGAAGACCTTTCGCACCGGTTTTCATATGGATCTGATCGTAGTCGATGCCAAGGATCGCTTCTTAAATAAACTCGAGGGCGTCGCAGATCCGGAGCGAAAGCGAATGATCATCGGCGAAGAGTTTATCCGCGTCTTTGAAGAAGAACAGTCCAAACTCAGTGGTTATGACTTCTTAGTCCAGGGAACCATCTATCCAGACATCGCAGAGAGCGGCACCGATGGACAAAAACTGGTCAAGAGCCACCACAATGTGGGGGGCTTACCAGAAGATGTGAATTTCGAGCTGATCGAGCCGCTAAAGACCCTCTATAAAGAGGAGGTTCGACAAGTTGGTAGGGAACTGGGGATCCCGGAAGAGATCGTAGGCAGACAGCCCTTCCCAGGGCCTGGACTGGGCGTTCGCGTCCTAGGCGAAATCACAGAAGAAAAACTGGAAATCCTGCGAGAAGCCGACTATATCTACCGCGATGAAATCGAAAAAGCAGGCCTAGCAGATAAGATCTGGCAATATTTTGCCGCACTACCAGATTTTAAAGCCGTGGGCATCGTAAATGGTCAGCGACACTATTCCCACGCCATCGTCCTACGCGGCGTCAACACCCAAGACGCCATGGTAGCCCAGTGGCATGAGATCCCACCAGCAGTCCTGCGAAAGATCTCAAACCGAATCTGCGAGGAAGTACCCGATGTAGTGAGGGTTCTCTACGATATAACGGATAAACCGCCTGGCACGATTGAGTTTGAGTGAAGAAACAAATTTGCTTCTGTTTGTGAAGCCTTGTAAATAGGGCGTTTTAGCGATTTCAACCTCGAAAACACTGGAAATTGAATTCGAAACGATACTAAAAATCAAAAAAACGACCGAAAAAGGGAGTTGTTGAATTTGTATTGATTTTTTAAGAAACAGACAAAAATAAAGCACATAGATTTTGAAGTTTTGGCTTCTGGTCTATGTGCTTTTTGATGTTTTGGTATTACTCAGATTTACAAACTAGAATTGTTTAAATAATCCATTTCAAAACAATAGGATAAATTTCTATTACAAAATGCTTATCTTGAATATTTGTAGATGGATGAGAATGTGCGACTTCTATAGTCACATCTGGGATGTCCGTCTTCTTAAAGTCTTTTTCATCTCCAAATGCAATATATTGTACGATAGCGTATTCAATGTTTCCTTGAGAATCAACTTCAACTGGCATTGTTTCAAACGGTTTTGTTATGTCTATTCCTATACTCTTCAGATATTCTCCAAGCCGCGGATATTTAAATTCAATTTGTTTAATGTAATTAAGACAATAAGCACAGTTACACACTTCTTTTTTATCTAGGTAACGATAGTATCGCCTTGTTTTTTGTATGTCAATCATATCTCACCTCAAAGCTAGACTAGTCGTACGCTTAGTTTTGAGAGAATATGCCACTCGCTAAGTGCAGAAAGTAAATCAAGCAGATTGTGCATAATACCGCTGAAACAACTCTTCTAATAATATTCACATCTGTGGCGAAAATCGCATAGAGTGCCATAGCGATTATGGCAATAAGGAATATAACCGTGATGATTATTGCAATCACAATACGGTATGGTTTTCTGACCTTTGTTTGCTTATTGCTATCTAATAATCCCAAAAATATTTGCCTATATAAGAAATCCATTGTCATTACCTACTTTTCTATCACCCATCGTTAGATTCTTAAATCATCTTGGTCAATAATAAACTTTTTACAGCTTTCACATTAAAACACTTTTGCTCTTATATCTTCAGACATCGATGTAATTTTTATTCCATTTACTAGTAGGGTAAAGTTAAAAATTCCTTTATCATGATCCAATGGAACCCACTTTATTGCATATCTGTCTTGTGATATTACTCCAACAATCATTTCGTTTTCAAACCAAGGACATATCATAATTTACCTCCACAAATTTCAAATTAAATATTCTTCTACTTTTTATCTCTTTCAAATGACTCGATAGGTTTATTATCTTCCTTATCCTAAAAACTTATTACTCCCATATTATCTATTCTCTCAAAAGCCTGGCTTGCACACCCTTTTAAATCTGCTGAACTCTTATCATTTTTTACAAATACTTTGAGTTCATAAGGCTCGGTTTCAGACTGTATTTCAATCGAATCATATTTGATACCTTCTGGGTATGGTAGATTAGATGCAATCTGAATTACTTTGGAATTGTTCCGATATACTTGGTTTTAACATCCACGTCTTTGTTGTTTTGAACACTACAAGCAACTAAAAATATGATGCACATAACAAGAGATATTGATAATAAACTTCTAAGATGTTTTTTCATAATTTTTTCTCTCCTTCACAAATTAGGATTTGGCTATTTATCCTCATTCCCTTTGCCATCTAAATCATCGGAGTTTTCTTTACTATAACCCAGTAACAAAGCGATAATCATTCCGATTCCTGCTCCAATTGGAATCCCAAAGAATACAAAGTTGAACATTTGTCCAATAATAATTCCAATACCTGCCCCAATGGTTAAACCTAATCCTATCCATTTCCCCGAATTTTTGTTAGTGCTATTTTTCATATTACATTCACCCTCACAACTTCCAATTTAACAATCTTCACTTTCAGATTCCTTATCTATCTTTTCAACTACATCCTCAATCAACTTCGAGAAATCAACGGCATTTTTCTGTGTAATGACTGGTTTACCTGTTCTGGCTTCTATATCTTTTCTGGCGTTTCCCGCCACAGCTCCACCTTCTTCTGCAACTTTTTTATTTTCATCTAAACCTTGTGGGTGAACAGTCTTTGTAAGCTCAGTCGTTGTTGCCTCAGCCAGCATATTAAGTACAAGTTCAAGGGTTGACATATTGTCTCTCAAATTTTCTTTTTTGAGATTTTTATAGTCTTTATACTGCCTAGTTGTCATACCACTCCAAGCTTTGGATATCTCATTCGTTAAAATTGCATATTCCACTCCTGCTTGGACTCCGTGGTCTTGCCATGTATCTGTGAGTTCCTTTCGAACCTGAATAGCTTGGAGGCGTTGGTTAATCCATTCTCTGGAATAACCCTTTTGTAAATAGGTCTGTAATGCTCTATCAATAGTTAATTCAGGATCAATTATTTCATCAATTCTCTCTTTACCAACTTCAGCTAGCCACATCTTGAAGGGTTCTGCTTTAGGAGAGGGTATTGATTGAATAATTCGAAAAACACCTTGCATGTTAGCAACATCGGTCAATCTCATTTTTCCATCAGCCGCTTTCAATTTCAACCCGTGACAAACTGTCACGACTTCACTGCCTTCATCTTTTAATCTTTGTTTTAATTTTCTCCAATATGCTCCCGAATCATTGCTATCAGTCAAAACTCCGACGACATCAACAATCGAAAAATACCATTCCTCTTTTTCGTTATCCCAGGCAGATCTTATTTTTTTATTTTCATATAACTTTATCTCGTCCATTTCGATCCCCCCTCTCTTTCTTATTACTCTATCAAGTTCTGCTTTGTTTTTGGGTTTAATTATTTCGCATTTACCCCTAAAAATAGGCAATTTATCTTTTTGCACCTTTGTGGAGGCTTCAAAACCCTATTGTTTACAGCATTTTTACCCCTTGTCACTAGTATGACATCATCTACCTGAATGAATAGTTCGTTTCTGTAATCAAGATTGCGGAGTTTTAAGTCACCTTTACGTTCTAAATTCTTCAGCAAGCTTTTCTTTTTCTCAATTGCATTTCCTGTCGTTTCTCCAAATTTTTTTATTGTTTCATCATTTTTGCTGCTTGGTGTCCAATATGTCCCTTATCTGGCTTTACTCCAGAAACCCTTACACCATTCTTTGAATGTTCCACCCTGTCTGACCATATTTTGCTTTGTCTAGCCGATTTCTCAACAGGGATTTGAGGTGGAAATTTAATAAAGTCAACATTTGTTGAAATTGAGCCAGCACATTCAAGTTCACCGGACAGAATTCTCAGCAAGGTACTTTTACCGACTCCGTTACGACCGATTAAACCCAGCTTCCACCTGTTATCAAGCTTTAACGAGACATGATCAAAAATCAAAGCTTGTGAACCATCGTAAAAA
This sequence comes from Tissierellia bacterium, assembly GCA_030538075.1. GTDB lineage: Bacteria > Bacillota > Clostridia > Tissierellales > Peptoniphilaceae > JAUNUQ01. Next base: position 9,870 of record JAUNUQ010000042.1, on the reverse strand, counting down.
AATATTAATTCTTCAATATTAATTACCAAATTGATGATAATCGTTGATTTTTTTCATTCTTTTATATACTTTGCTGAACAAAACATAATTTCCACTGTTGACAAATTGTTATTTTACACTATGATTGTAAGCAAGTGGTATATACATGTTGCCAAGTGGTAAAGATCTTTTTTGAGGTTCAAAGAATTGAAACACATTGATACGGGATTCACTAAATACATTCTAGTTAAGCAGAGTATATTGCGTTATATCGAAGAGCATCATCTCGCAATGGATAGTCCTCTACCTTCTGAGCGGGAATGGGCTGAAATGACCGGTGTAAGCAGACTTACGGTCAGACGTGCCATTACTGAACTTGCTAACGAGGGATATGTTTATGTTGTACATGGAAGAGGTACGTTTGTTCAAAGTAGTACCATTCAGAACAACCTATATTCCTTAACCAGTTGTACAAAAGATATTATGCAACAAGGACGTACCCCCCGTAAGAGAGTACTTCTTTCTGAATTTGTTCCAGCTTCTCAGGACATAACCACAAAACTAAAAATCAATTTAGGTAGCCCAGTATTTCGACTAAAGCGTCTTTATTTTGCTGACGAACATCCTATTCATCTGACAACAACGCATTTGGTAAGCGATTTGGTACCGAACATAGAAGACTATAACTTTGAGAACATTTCACTCTATGATGTGTTAGAAAATAAGATGAATATTACACTTCTGCATGCTGAGCGCTACATAAAAGCTTGCGAAGCACCTGCAGACATTGCTGCTCTGCTCGAAGTTCGCGAGTCATTTCCTCTCCTTTACTTTTCAGGCATCGTTTATGCCAAAATTGGCAAAATAACAAAACCTATAGAAACTTTTTTCTCCTACTACCGAACGGATGAATTCAATTTCTATATCAACCAAGTTCGGGTATAAATAAAAACACTTTTTACTTACATCTCCCACATTAATCATTACTCGATTTTTAATCGAGAAAAGATAAATTAACATCGGAGGATTCAATAATGAAAAGAAGCAAAAAACGAAACCGTGTTTTACTCGCAGCTCTACTTGTTCTTTCAATACTTATGCTAAGTGCTTGCGGAGCAAAAACATCAAGTAATGGTGAAGCCGCCAGCGGTGCGACTGAAGTAGCTTTAGTTTGTTCGGCCGCAGGTAAAAACGATAACGGTTATAATCAATCAGCAATTGAAGGCTTGACTAAAGTTGCATCAGAACTAAAAATTGCATACAAAGTGGTGGAGACATCTGACGCGCTCTCAGTGCCGGATGCTCTAAAACAAATGGCATCAGGAGGCGTTAAACTAATATTCAGCTTGGAGTATGATTTTGATGCGCTTATTAAGGGAGTCGGTGGAGAAAAGCCACTTGCTGAACAATTTCCTGATACGACTTTCGTTGTGTTCAACGCGCAACCGAACGTAGACGAAGCAGGAAAAACCATACATAAGAATGTCATTTCTGTACTCTTTAATGTCCATGAATCCTCCTATCTTGCAGGGTATTTATCAGTTTTAGTAAACGAAAACCTCGGCAAGCTTTTTGATGCTGCAGCATACGGATTCGACACGGACCAAGCTAAGAATCGACTTTTAGGATTCGTCGGCGGAACCGCTTCGGATGGCATTACTGTATTCAGTATCGGCTACTATGAAGGAGTCAATGAAGCAGCCAAAGAATTAGGCGTAAATTACGAGTTAATTCAGAAGCTAGATGCAGGATTCGCAGACGCTGCGGTAGGCTCTTCTTTTGCACAGTCTGTGTACACGGCAGGTGGAAACATTGTTTACTCGGTTGCAGGAAATGTTGGAACCGGAGTTACTTCTAAAGCGGCTGACACAAAAAGACTTGCCATCGAAGTTGACGCCAACAAAGATGATGTGCGCCCGGGTAACGTTTTAACCAGTGTCTTGAAAAATACAAATGTACCGGTTTCAGACTTGGTTATGAAGTATAAAGACGGTACGTTGAAGGATAGTGAAGCTTTACTAAACTATACGCTTAAATCAGGTGCAACCGGCATCACTGATTTATCGGCAATTTCGAAAAAAATCACTGCTGACGGAAAAGTGACTTGGGATGAAATTAAAACCAAAGTTGATGCTATCCGGGCTAAAATCGAAAACGGCGAAATTAAAGTTACCAATGCTCAACTCGGTGAAGCATTCGATCCAGCAAGTCTCACTAATGCCACAATAAAATAATTCTGATAATGTACGTATAATCGGGGGAGATCTAAGCTCCCTCGATTAGTTCGAGGTATTCGTATGAACATAATTGAAACAATTAATTTGACGAAGTACTTTGGTGATTTTTGTGCAAACAAGAACATTTCTTTGCAGGTTATCAAAGGGGAAGTCCTTTCCATCGTAGGTGAAAACGGCGCTGGAAAAACAACTTTGATGAACATGCTGTACGGCTTGATACAGCCCAGTTCCGGTCAAATTCTTATCAACGGCCAAGAAGTTAATTTTAAATCGCCAAGTGACGCTATAGACTATGGTTTAGGCATGGTACATCAGCACTTCAAGCTGGTTCCCAGTTTGAAAGTTTACGAGAACATTTTACTCGGTAAAGAGATTAAAAAAAATAAACGCTCCCCATTTATCAGCGTCAAAGAAGAACGTAAACAAATTCAAGAACTCGTTGATAAATACCAATTTGAATTGGATATTGATGCGCGAATTCAAGATATCTCTGTCGGCGAAAGGCAACGCGTTGAAATTCTTAAAATGCTCTACAGGGATGTTGACATCCTCATTTTGGACGAACCGACAGCCGTTTTAACTCCACAAGAAGCAACTGCGCTTATTGGCACAATGAAAAAGCTAAAAGATATGGGAAAAACTTTAATCATTATCACGCATAAGCTTCAGGAAGTTATGGATGTCAGCGATCAAGTCGTAGTGATACGACGAGGCGAAGTGATCGGTTCAGTGCGCACCGCCGACACCGACATCGTCAAACTAGCCCAAATGATGGTCGGACGTGACGTCGAATTGAGCGTAACAAATGACCGTACAAGAGCACCCGGAAATGTAATGTATGAGGTAAGCGATTTAACCATGGCTAACCATTATGGCAAAGAAGTGGTCAGTGATATCAGCTTTAGCATACACAAAGGTGAAATCCTGGGCATCGCAGGGGTTGAGGGTAACGGCCAGTCTGAACTCATCAAATTATTGACCGGTCTCTATGTTCCCGATAAAGGTAGCATCAAACTAAATGGCGAGGATATCACCACGGCTTGGCCAAAGCAACTAAGGCACAAAGGTGTCGGAATTATCCCAGAGGATCGTTACGCGGAAGGCCTATGTAAAACAATGACTATCACCGAAAATTGTATTTGTGGATACCATTACGAGGCTGACGTCTGTAATCATGGCTTTATAAAGCTTCGTGAAAGCAACAAAAAACGGGACTGCTTAATTGAGCAATATGACATAAGAGTAGCGGACCCTGCAGGAACAATTGCTCAGCTTTCAGGCGGTAACGCACAAAAAGTTATCATCGGGCGTGAACTGGATCGTAATCCTAAATTCATTATCGCTTCACAACCTACCCGCGGTGTCGATATCGGCTCAATTGAATTTATCCATAACCAACTTTTGAAGAAAAAAAATGAGGACGTCGCCGTATTACTGATTTCTTCGGATTTAAATGAAGTAATGACGCTAAGCGATCGCATTTTAGTTATGTATAAGGGCAAAATCGTGGGCGAGTTGTCAGCTAACGAATTCGACCGCGAGCTGATTGGGCTGTTCATGGCCGGGGTTACCCTTGAACAAATTAAACAAGGGGAGGCTTCCTAATATGGAAACAAAAAAATTGATCAACAAACCTAGAAAAAATAGTAATTTGAAATACTCTGTTTCAAATGCCTTGCTCTCTGTTGTTGCAGCTTTTGCTATTGGTATTCTCATCATGCTTGCCATCGGCGCGGATCCTTTTGACACCTACTATCAAATGATTAGTCAGTCCCTATTCACTTTCGATGGCTTGATGAGGACTTTACATGTTGCGGCTCCGCTAATTTTGACTGGTTTGGCTATTGCGATTACCTTTAAAGCAAACCTCTTTAATATGGGCGTTGAAGGACAGATGCTACTGGGAGGATTTTTTGCCGGTATTGTCGGAACTAAGCTACAAAACATCCCGGCGCCCTTCCACATTTTGATTTGTCTTTTTATCGGCATCCTATGCGGTGCACTTTTCGCTCTAATTCCGGCCTTATTGAAAGCCTACTTTAAAGTCGACGAAATGGTCGTTACGTTGATGCTAAACTATGCGGTCATAGAAATCCTTACCTTCTTGTCGGAAGGAGTATTCCGTGACCCAAGTTCAGGTTATGTCGCTACTGCAACAGTAGCGCCTAGCGCAATGTTTGGTAAATTGTTTGGAAGTGATTTAACCTTATTCTTTTTTAGTTCTATTCTTGTATTTATTTTGATTTTCATTTTATTTAAATATTCACGTCTAGGATTGGAGCTCAAAGCACTCGGTCAGAACATGGAATTTGCTGAAGCAACCGGCATGAATGTTAAACAAAAAATGATTACACTCATATTAATATCTGGCGCATTGAGTGGCTTGGCAGGCGCAGGTTGGATGATGAGTGAAAAGTTCAGATACACCTTGTCATTCTCAGGAAATCCTGGTTTGGGTTGGGACGGTATGCTTATTTCCTTACTTGGCGCACATAGCCCTGTTGGAGTAATTATTGCAGCCCTATTCTACAGTTCATTAAAAGTCGGTATGAGTAAAATCGAACTATTTACCAATGTCCCAGGCGAAATTATTTCGGTTATCCAATCACTCATGATTCTCTTTCTATCGGTTGCGTTCTTCACCAAAAGTCGTTCCATCGAAAGACGTATGAGAAAGGAGCAAAAGAAATGAATGTATTCAATAAAATCATTTATGACGCAATCCAAGGATCAGCGCCTATTCTATTATGCGTTTTAGGGGGAATCTTTGCCTATAAAGCCAATGTATTGAACATTGCCTTGGAGGGCATGATGCTGATAGGGGCGTTTTTCGCCTGCCTAATAACCTTTATGACCGGAAATTACATGTTAGCCTTGGCCATTGCGGTACTTGCTTCCATCATTTTTTCGGTTATTTTCTCATATTTTGGCATCACCCTGAAAGGAAATGTCATCATTATTGGTTTAGCCATAAACTTATTGGCATCTGCACTAACAGCTTTTTTCCTAAAAATAATGGAAAAATCTGAACTGGTCGCAGCTAATTATGTGGTGGCTGACCATCGTATTGCAATCCCAGGAATCGGCGATATCCCCATCTTAGGCTCAATTTTGAGTAATCATACGCTATTAACATGGTTTTCCTACATTCTAATTGCAATAATGGCTATCTTCATGTACAAAACTTCACTTGGCTTACACATTCGCGTAGTTGGCGAAAACGAAGATGCCGCCATTTCATTGGGATTAAAAACTTCGAAATTGAAATATATTGCTATCATTGTTGGCGGTATTACTTGCGGTCTTGCAGGTACGAGCTTAGCGATGGATGAATTGGGTGGCATTTTTACTCCGGGCATGACAACTGGTCGTGGATTTATTGCTATTGCCGCTATTTATTGTGGTCAAGGGAGTCCTCAAGCATCTGCGCTTTATGCAATCCTTTTCGGTTTAGCTCGGTCACTGGCCTTGAATTTAGGCATCTACGCAGGATCATCCTCGCGTATTTTCAATGCATTACCCTATTTTGCAATCTGTTTGATTTTGATGATTTCATCAATCGTCAAACACCGTCACTCAAATAAACGAGGTTATTGAGTCGGAATGTCTGTATAGAAAGGAGATTTGCATGACCGATACAGCGTTAATTGTTGTTGATATGGTTTTCGACTTCACGCATCCTGATGGCTTGGTGTTCTATCCCCAGAATCAAGAAATTTTGCCACAGATTGCAAAAGTTGTTAACTATTGCCACCAAAAAGAACACCTGGTTATTTTCATGCAGCATAGTTATCGCGCTAACAAGACTGAAAAAAATTTAGTCAACATGCGCCCTAACTGTATCGAAGGAACAGGTGGAGATCACATTGACCCCTCTTTGCCTCTTGATGAAGTGAAGGACTACGTCATTAAGAAAAGACGTTATTCTGCCTTCTTCGGCACTGATTTGGATCTGGTTCTTCGTGAAAACGGGATTACGCGCGTCGTCATCGTTGGAACTAAAACCAACTGTTGCATCAGGGCGACCGTTACGGATTCCTATTATCTGGATTATGACACGGTCGTACTAAGAGACTGTGTAGCCACTAACGACACTATAGTCAATGAAGTTCATCTGACAGACATAAGCAAATATTTTGGCAAAGTCATAAGCAGCAAAGAATTTATGAGTGAAGCTTAAACAAAGTGATAAACATAGGAGGTTTACTTATGAGTGCAGATATTCTTATCAGTGGCTATGTCAGTTTAGACCGAATAGTCAAGATAGATAAAGAGCCGCAAGTGGGAAAAACCAGCATCGTTCAGAATAAAACCAACAGCGATATTTTTTTCGGCGGTTGTTCAGTCAATATCAGCGTGATCTTAGCAAAGCTTGGCGTGTCTGTCATGCCTACTTTGCGCGTTGGCAGCGACTATACATCAACAGGCTTTAGGGCTTACTTGGAAAATGCAAATGTCAACACTTCGGGAATCCGGATACTGGACGAAGATCGTACTTCAAACTGCTACTTACTGGAGAGCGAGGATGGCAATCACATCACCTTGTTTTATCCAGGTGCACAAGACCCAAAGCACTTTTCTCCCTTATGTGACGAGATGTTCAATGGTGCAAAACTTGCAGTTCTGACGGTAGGCGCTGAACCTGATAATGCCGAGTTTTTATATCGTTGTAAATGCAACCATGTACCATTAGTTTTCGGAATGAAAACGGACACGGAAGCCTTTCCCAAAGCGTTATTAACGGAAGTTTTGCAGTACGCAGAAATTGTTTTCATGAATGAGTCTGAAGAAACAGACATCATCGAGACGTTGGAGCTCGATTCAATAACAGATTTGTTTAAGATTGGGAATGCCAATATCCTTGTAGTGACAAAAGGAAATGTCGGCAGTACGTTTTGGCAAAAAACTACAGAGGGAATTACGAGTGGCGATGTCGGAATTGTTAAAGCTAAACGTGTACTTGATACAACAGGTTCGGGTGACGCATATATGTCTGGCTTCCTCTATGGCTATCTGAATCAGTTTAGCGTTGCTGATTCATGCTTACTTGGAAGCACCACCGCCTCATTTGTCATTGAAGAAATGGGCTGTACAACCAATGCTCCAACTTTAGAAGCATTACTAAATCGATATAAGGAGACTAAAAGTGAGTGAAACTAGTTTATATATGAAAGCAACTCCCGCAGATATTGCGGAATATGTTATTTTTTCAGGAGATCCTTTTAGGGTTGAGGTCTTGAAGGACATTCTAGACTCCCCTCGCCATATTGCTTTTTCCAGAGAATTTAATACTTATACCGGAACATATAAAGGTGTGCGCATTACGGTTACCTCAACCGGCATTGGTGCACCCTCTGCTGCCATCGCGATGGAGGAAATGTATGAGAATGGTATGAAAGTCGCCATAAGAATGGGCACCGTTATGGGGCTTCAAGACCATATGTTGGGTAAATTCTTCATCCCTCTTGCCGCAATGCGCGAGGAAGCGACAAGCACAACCTATGTCCCTCTTTCTTATCCGGCAGTTGCAGACTTTGAGTTGGTCACAGCAATGAATCAAGCGGTTAAAGAAAATGGTGGTAAATATCTTAATGGCATCAGTTGCACGATGGACGGCTACTACAGTCAGATGAAAGAGAATCATTTATCGAGAAAACTTCAAATCAATGTGCAGAAAACCTTTGAAGATTTAAAAAGGCTTGATGTAATGGGCATTGATATGGAGTCGAGCGTCATTCTTACCCTAGGACGTTTACTGGGTATTAAAGCTTGTGTAGTTACACTGACTACTGTTTTAGAAAATCTCAAGGCTCAAATCTTTGGTGAAGAAAGGACCAAAGCGGAAGCCCTGCTTTGTCAAATAGTATTAGATGGCATTATTGCTATAGAAAGAAGGAAAGAGTAATGGATATTAAAAAAATTTTTGGTAGAGATGAAAAAATTGTTATTGGTATGGTGCATTGTTTACCGCTGCCCGGAACCATGGGATATCGCGGAAGCGTTGAAGATATCATCGTTCAAGCAGTAAATGACGCAAAAACTTTAGAAGCTGCCGGTTGCACAGGGATAATCGTGGAAAACATGGGCGACTCCCCTTTCGGTATCAGTATGGATGAACCACAAGCGGCGGTCTTATCTATAGTCGCTGATCATGTTAAACGCACTGTTTCCATTCCTATCGGTATTGATGCTGCTATGAATGACTATCGCAATAATTTTGCTATTGCAAAAGCAGTTGGCGCAACGTTTGTGCGAATCCCAGTTTTTGTTGACACCGTTGAATTTTATGGCGGCGTCATCAAACCGGTCGCTAGAGAAGCCATTGCTTATCGAAGCGCATTAGCTTGTGAAGACGTTGCAATATTGGCTGATATTCAGGTCAAGCATACACATATGTTGCTATCCGAAGTTTCAATTGAAGATTCGGCAAAGAATGCTCAAGACTGTGGCGCTGACGCTGTCATCGTGACCGGTCGATACATCGGCACGGAAACGCCGATGGACATTATTAGGCGCGCGAAGAAAGTCATCAAACTCCCACTGATTGTGGCAAGTGGCGTCAAACCTGAGAACATTAAAGAACAACTAAATATTGCTAATGGCGCAATCATCGGTTCAAGCTTGAAAATTGACGGCGTCTTGTCTAATCCAATTTCTGCTGAGCTTTGCCAAGAAATATTTGATGCGCTGAACAACTAATTTATTTAAAGGAGACAATATTATGATGAGACCTATGAAACTCGCCGGTGATCAACTCATGTTTGGAATTGGTACACTGGAGCATTTAAAGACGCTGAACGGAAAAAAAGCCTGTATTGTAACTGGTGGGTCAAGTATGAAACGTAGCGGCATGCTCGACAAAGTACGGGCTTACCTAGAAGAAGGCGGTATACAAGTAGTTGTCTTCGAAGGGGTAGAGCCGGACCCATCATTTTCGACCGTTCAAAAAGGTGCGAACTGGATGATGGAAGAACAACCCGACTGGATTATTGCTCTTGGTGGCGGATCAGCAATGGATGCTGCTAAAGCGATGTGGATTTACTATGAGCATCCAGATTTGCAATCACTTGACGCAATTATGCCACCTAACGCTTTTCCGACGCTACGAAGTAAAGCGAGGCTTTGTTGCATTCCTTCAACTGCAGGTACAGCTAGTGAAGTGAGTCGTTCTATCGTGATTTCGGATGATCAAACCGGTAAAAAATACGGCTTGGGCAACATGGAAATGATGCCAGATGTGGCCATCTGTGACCCTGAAGTAACACTGTCTATGCCGGCACGCATTACGGCTGAAACTGGCATGGATGCGTTAACGCATGATTTGGAGGCTTTAGTATCACAACGCGCTAACTACTTATCCGATATTTTAGCTTTAGGATCTACTGAGACATTGGTGGAGTATTTACCAAAAGTCATGTCTGTACCCCAAAATTTAGAATACCGTGAACAGGTGCTCAATGCTGCGATGGTTGCCGGTATAGCTTTCACAAATGTATCACTTGGCATTGTCCACTCAATGGCCCATACCATTGGAGGCCACTTCCATGTCGCGCATGGCTTGGCTGATGCAGTAATATTACCTTATGTCATCCGTTTTAATCGACAAAGTGATTATGCAGTGGAGAAGTATCGTTTGGCAGAAGAAAGGTTAGCG